>DATKZT010000073.1:0-92122 GCA_035527845.1 Sedimentisphaerales bacterium
CTCAATGTCAACACCTAACGCATCTTTCAGTTCATCTACACTAATCTTGTCATTCATAACGTTCTCCTTGTTTCATAATTCCTTATAAAACAAAGAGTAACACACCCGCAGAAAATGCGCCAGAAAAATTAGTCGCACACGCTTTCTTGTGGTTTTGGGGCGGCGGCCTTGGGGGGTGCGACACCAATACATTGAAGAAAAGGTTACTTTCCCCAGAGCCACTTGTCAACAAAGATGTCCAGGTCGTGGTGGTCAACGCCGTTTATGCCGTCAAGATTCGCCGGCCCGCACGGTTGCTCGACACAGTCGTGCCCCCAGTACATGCTGAAAATGCTGAAATCCACGAAGTCCACACCGCCGGAGCCGTCAAAATCAGCCGCCAGCAGCGAATCCACGGTCGCGGTCCCCATCACCTCCGGCGGACACTTGCCGTTCCCATTCCAAAGGTCATAAACTGCCTGCCCCTCGCTGTTCGTCGTGTTCTTATCCCGCAGAAACTCGATGAATTCCTTGCTCGTGCTCTGATAATACAGCGTGACCTCGGCGGAAACCGCTCCCTCCGGAATGCTGTAGTAGGTCTGGTCCCAGTATTGTCCGTCCTCGTATGAATGCGCGACCGGTGCGCCGCCGAAATCCGCAAACGCCGCATTGGTAAATCCCCTCGGCGGAATACGGTTGTCCTTATACACGTTGTTATTGAGCACGAAGTGGAAAGACGGACCGTTCGGCTCACCGGCCAGCGGCGCCGTTATCGAATCAAGACCCGGCTTGACCTCGTATATCTTGACCTCGGGGTCGTGGCTGAGCACGCCGGTGTTGGCGTCATAAGCGCCGGATTCTGAAACGAGGTTCATGCCGGCGTCATAAAACTTTACGTTGATCCACATTCGCCGTCCTTCGGGATAGCCGGTGGGCAGCTTGTGGCCGGTGTTATTCGTGACAGTCACCTTCAACATCCCGCCGTCGACCGCCGCCTCCAAATCCGCCGCATTCTGCAGCATGTACCTGGCGCGGTCCGCACCCGCCGCAACGGCTGCCGGGTCAACATCGTTGGGATACATAGCGGCAATCAAAGGACCAATCCAGGTGCTTCCGCCCGTCATATCGTGAAGCGGCAGGTTGTCACGAACCGGAGGCGTGCCGAAGTTGCAGCCCTGCCCCGTGACATCTCGCAGGTGACAGTCCTGGCACGTCGCCACGTAGTCCTTGTTGCCGCCGAACTGCGGCGCATATACGCCTTCGAGGCTGTTATAAGCACTGTAAAACCACTCGCTGTACGTCCGCTCCACCGGAAGAAGCGTGTGGGCCGAGAAGTCCGTTGCGGTTTCATCGAAGGCATTGGGGACATAATTGGCATCGGCGTCCTTTTCGAAGGCGGGATTGCTTACATTATGACAGGTTCCACACAATGCGGCCTCGCGATGAAAAGGCGAGACGAGGACGGGATGTCCGCTGGTGGCGTCAACGAAGGGCCCGCGTCGGGCGCCGGTGGGGTCTATGGTAGCCATCCCGTTTCCGAATTCCGTCGCCGGAAAACTAAGGGCGGCCAGAATTGCGTCGTCTTCGAGAGGATTCAAGAAAGGATCGAAGATCGGGTCCACAAGACGGTGACAAAAATCGCAGGCGACGCCGCTCTTATCGGTATCGAGCATTCGGCTGCCGTCGGTGGGGACGGAGCGGCCCTGGAGCCAGCCTCGCGGAAGGTGACATCGCAGACACAGGTCCCCGGAGTCGGGAGCGTCCTGATTGGCAATCACCATGTTAGCCTTGAACAAGGGGTCTAACGACGCTTGTGCCATCATGCTGCCGCGCCAATTTCGATAAGGCTCGACGGTCGCATCATAATTGCCGTGGCAGACGGCGCAGGCCTGTGGGGGATTCAGGATGCCGGCTTCGAAGGGCTGACTGCCGGGCTGGTCGAAATCGCGCAGGGTGGTCGGCGCCAGCCCGCCCGGAGGCGACTGAATCGTAAATACGCCGTCACTGTCATCCTCCCCGCTGTTGAACGAGTTATCTATCGCAACGACCTTGAATATCGCAACAGTACTCGGCCTGTTCGCAGGGAACCAGTTGTAGCTGCCCGTATTAGGCAGTCCCAGCGCCACCGGCTTGAAGGTCGCGCCGTTGTCCAGCGAAAGGAAAAGGTCGATTCCCGCGATGCCGCCCGCGTCGCCGGCAATCCACTGAACCGTAGTCCCCGTGTTGGCGACGTACGTCTCGCCGCCGTTCGGCACAATGACGGTGACGCTTGGCGGCGTTGTGTCGCTGCCCGTGCTGGGTACAAGATGGTACTGTATGTCCACCAGATCGACGTTCGAAACGTTGCCGACATTCGACGGTTTCAATCCCGGAAAAGTGGGCGTATTGTCGAAGGTTGTCTTATCCGTTATTTCCGTACCGTTACTGAAGCCGTCGCCGTCCGAATCCAGACCATCGAGGCTGAGGATGTCGGCCTGGTCACGATTGGGTGTCGCCTCGACGGCCAAGCCGTAGAGATTTCTTGTACCGCCGCCGCTGAAGTCATAGTGGCAGACGCCGCAATGGCCGGCGTGGCTGGGCACGTCGTCCAGCACGGAGTTCTTTGCCTGCGGATAAGCCTGAAAGAATGCCTTGCGGTAGGGATTTCTTGCGTGGGCCTGATGGCAGGTAAGCGAAATACAAGAAAAAACCAACACAAGTGTTGGCCAAGCGAGCGGGCAAGGCCGCCGGCTAATAAATCCTGGAATAAACTCGCGAGGGTTCATACGAGAACTCGTCCTGCACCGTCAAATAAGATTTTCGAGGGCTTACTCGGCGGCAAAGCCCCGTTTTGCGCCAATAAATAGTATATTCTGTCATTTCGGCGAAAGGGCCGGTAATGGCCCTTAGCGGAGAAATCTCTGTTTGAGCAGATTCCTCGACTCGCGCTCGGAATGACGGTCTGACGGCCCTTCAACAGAACACAAGCGTTACGAAGCAAGGATAGCAGAACTTGCGGGGTTGTGAATCGGGGAAAGGCCTGTTTTTTGCATCGGCGATTTGCCTACTCGAGATTTGCTATTTGCGATGTACTATTGATTTTCGGCAGGCGGCGGGTAGTGGCGTCGCGTGGTGGTTGTAAGAAATCGGTAAAAGGGGGTCTTTGCGTGGAAGTACCGCAAGGAGCTGGACAAGATGAACAAGAAATACTTCGGCGCTCAGAGAAGGGCGGCAAGGTTCAAGGAATTCAAATCTTATCGACCGCTGCCGTACCGCGAGGTGGCGGGGGCAGGGCCGGGAACCGCTGCGAGGGCCGATTTTCGGACGCAGAAAAGAGGTTGGGGTATGAAAAGGATGTGAGGCGCCCGCGGGTGCACTTCATATTTGTAGGTAGGAAGGCAGGCTATTAGGCTTCTATGATCGTGCAGGCCTTACGAGGGGGCTGGATTCCCGCTTTCGCGGGAATGACAACGGGGGGAAACGAATCGGGAAGAAACGGGGGCAATGATACGGGCAAAGAATCCACCTACAAACGTGAATCGCACCCGGCGCCCGCGGGCTAAAAAAAAAGGTTGCATTGCGGTCGGTTATAGGTTAACAGATGGAGGAAAAGAACAAGGCAGCAGACGTCGGGCGATTAGTTTTATAGAATAGGCCGTCGAAAGGTTGATAATGTCAGCAAGCGATTCAAATGGTGGATTTCTTTACAAGCACGTTCTTGCGCTGTACCCTTATTTCGGGAGTTCGACGGCGGCGATGGGGATATTTCCGCCTACGGGCCTTGAGTACATCGCGGCGAGCATGAAGGGTCTGGTGGGCAAGGTGACGCTGATGGACCTTCGGCATGAGAAGACTTACCGCGACCCGAAGGTATTGGGCAGATTCATCAGGGACGGGGTGGACCTTATATGTGTGAGTATTCCGTGGTCGTCTCAATTCAAGAACGTTTCCAATTTCGTCTCGCAGCTTCCGGCGGAGGTGCCCACGGTCGTCGGGGGCTACAAGGCCACGCTGGAGGTCGAGGATGTGTTCGAGCGTTGTCCGAACGTGGACATGATCGTGCGCGGAGAGGGTGAAGAGATAATCAAGCAGATAGTGACCGGCGAGGCGTACGGCAACATCCGCGGTCTTTCGTACCGCAATAACGGAACGTTGGTGCATAACGAGATACATCCGCTTCCGGACCTTGAGCGAATTGCATTTCCGGACCGGTCTTTGAGGAGGCAGGATTACGGCATCGTTCAAAACGGCGTTCACCTGAGCAGGCATACGTTCGACACGATACTGACGACGCGCGGCTGCCCGTTCAAATGCAAGTTCTGCACATTCAGTCTGAATCCGCTGGGTCAGAAGAGGAGCTATACGGAGCGTCCGATCGAATCGGTTATCGAGGAACTGAAGACGATAAAGGCGGACGTTGTTCTGGTAAGTGACGACAATTTCTTCACGAATCCGAAGCGGAGCGAACGGCTTTGCGATTTGATCATCGAGAACGGCATTAAGAAGACGTTCGTTGTGCAGGCGCGGGTTGACATTGCGAGGCATCGGAGGATTCTGGACAAGGCACAGGAGGCGGGTTTCAGATTGTTTCTGATCGGGGTGGAGTCTCCACACGACCGAATTCTGGAGCAGCTTCAGAAGGGCATCACTCAGCAGCAGATTCGTGAGGCGTTTGCGGTTCTGACGCAGTACGATTTTTATCTTCACGGGTACTTTATCTACGGTAACGTCGGCGAGACGGAGGAGGAGATGCTTTACATTGCGAAGTTCGCGAAGGAGATTGCGCTGGATTCGATTACGTTCCAGAAGCTTCGTGTGGAGAAGTTTTCGCCTCTGCAGGAGTTGGTGGAGCAGACGCCGGGGTATCACTTCGACCGTATCGGCGGTCCGGTGTATTCGGAGCGTTACGGGCGGAAGGAGCTGAAGGAAATCCGCAACCGTATCCGGTCGGAGTTCTACGACCTGCCGCAGATGCTGCACATCGTCAGGAAGGCGAGGCGAATCGGACTGGTGAGCGGTCGCGACCTTTTCGGTGCACTCATGGGTCTGCCTCTGCTGCTTTGCGGACTGGGCAGGCGGAAGCTGCAGAAGATGCGGCACGGGCGGTAAGTTGTCTTTCATCCGGGCTTGTGCGGGGGATTCAAGGTCTTCGCCAGACACCGTTCATTAGGGCCTGTCGCTTCAATAAAACACGGCGGATGTGGCACGGTGTGACAGACTATTAACCATCGGATGAATCCGGAGAATCCATAGTAGTCTTTTTGATTAGTCGAAAGGACTATGAGCGTTGAGGGGGCAAGGTCGTGTGTGCCGAAGCTTATCCTACGGTGGCGAGGAAGGAGGATGTTTGTAAAAAGTTTGTAAAAGGGATTTTTTGCGCACATGTCGGGGGGGGCAGTTACACTGTATTATGAAAGGTGATATCAGCGGATTACTTCGAATGGGCAGGCAGCAGGATGGATGTCAAATCACAAGCACCCTCATTTGAGGCTGCCCAAAGGAGCTTTGCAGCAGGAGGGCTGGGCTACAGGCCGCACAGATAGTCGGGCTGGCGGTTGCAGTCGAGCCAGTTGTAAGCCATAATAGCAAAGTCCTTAAAGTCAATCTTGCAATCATTGTTTGCATCGCCAGCGATGGCTTCGGTGCAGAACCAGTCGTCGTATAACCACAGTTCGGTTCCGTAGGTTCCGTCGTCGGCAGAGAATAACAGGCTGCCTTTTAGATTGGTCAGATAGCGGGGCATCGAGCCGGCTGTGCCGGGATTGATGTCCTTTACCATCAGGGTTCCTTCGGGGGTCCCGTCGGTTTGCCATAACTCCTGTCCGGTGTCGACCGTATAGTCTGCAAAGAACGGCGTGCCGTTTGCATCAGTGACGGGGCCGGGGCCCGTCCCGATTGGGCTTACCATCACCGTTCCTTCCTCGGTTCCGTCACTTTTCCACAACCTGTGGGCCGGCCCGCAGGGGTCGAAGGCCCCAAAGAAAAGGGTGCCGTTTACGTCTGAAAGACCCTGAGGCATCAAGCAATCCTTGACCCTCACCGTGCCGGCCTCGGTTCCGTCGCTCTTCCACAGCGTCTCCGTGTATCCCCCATCTTGAAAGAACAGCGTGCTGCCTACAGCGGTGATAGTGTCGGGGTACTGACCCCATTCGAACCCGCCCGCCCCGCCCCCGCCTGGGTTGATGTCCTTCACCATGACGGTGCCGGCGTCGGTGCCGTCACTTTTCCATAACTCGCGCGCGTGGTCTGAATCTTCTGCTACGAAGAACAGTGTCCCCATTGCATTCCTAAGGTTCTCATGCCCCCAGACGTCTGGGTTCTGGCTGACAATCACCGTTGTTTCCTCGGTCCCGGAGCTTTTCCATAATCCCCCAACGCTGACAAAGAACAGGGTGCCGTTTACATCAGTAAGCGACTCAGTATGCACAAACGGTTGCGGACCCGGCCAGATATCCTTTACCATCATGGTGCCGGTTTCAGTCCCGTCACTTTTCCATAACTCGGGTCCATGGGTTCCATCGTCGGCCACGAAGAACAGCGTGCCGTTTGAATCCCTAAGCCCACAAGCCCACAACTCGCCCGGGCCGGAGTAGATATCCTTTACCATTACGGTGCCGGCCTGGGTCCCGTCACTTTTCCATAACTCTTTTCCGTGCGTTCCGTCATCGGCTGCAAAGAACAGCGTACCGTTTACATGCGTCAGATAGCCGGGCGACGAGCCGGTTGACCCCGCCCAGATATCCTTTACCATCACGGTCCCGACCCTGGTCCGGTCGCTTCGCCACAACTCTCTTCCGTGCGTTCCGTCGTGGGCGGTAAAGAACAGCGTCCCGTTTACGTCAATAAGGTCTGTGGGGAAAGAGTTGGCGTCGCCCGGATTTATGTCCCTGACCAAGAACGGGTCGGCTGCGCGTGCAAACCCGGCAAGACCGGCGACCAACAAAAGAACCACTGCCGACGAAAGAATTCTTAGAGTTTTCATTCCTTCCACCTCCCAAGAAAGCCCATTATTCTGAAGTTTCTACATATTAGGGCGGATTGAATCTCGGACATTCATCACCAAAACACTCAACAAGTTCGCCGCAGGGCAGTTTGGATGCTTTGGGACTCCTGTGCCCTGGGGGATGCTGTTTGCCGGGATGGCCAAGCGTTCATCTCTCTTTTCCTTAACCACCGGCCGGGGCGAGTGTCCCGGCCAAATGACCGGCCCTCGTAGAGAAAACCATAGAATACCTTAAAAGAAAGTGCTTGTCAATTAAATTTTTTGAGATTATTCGGCTTATTTGGTCAGATTTCGTATTTTGGCGTTTAAGAAAGTGGCAATATAAAGGAGGCCATGAGATTTGACCGGTGGGCGGCTCTTCGGGACGAGCATAGAAGAACATAGGAGCACAAACGTTGGACGGTGGCTGTAAAAAATTGGTAAAGAAGGATTTTTTGCGCACATTTTGTGGGGGCGGTTACACTATATTATGAAGGCTGATATCAGCGGACTACTTCTAATGGGCAGGCAGCAAGGTGGCAGAGAAAACTGAAACACGCCTGGTCGAGGCTGCCCAAGGTGGCCATTTGGACAGCTTGGGGGCCCTGTACGAGCGGTACTACAGGGCGATGGTGGCGCTGGCGTACTCGGTGCTGAGGGACAGGAATCAGGCGGAGGACGCGGCACAGGAGTCATTTGCGATAGCGTGCCGGGAGCTGCCCACTTTAAGGAGCTCAGAGAAGTTCGCGGTCTGGTTAGGTAGCATCTGCAGAAACGTTGCAAGGCAGATGCAGAGGCGCGAAAGCAGGTTAGCAGAAAAGGCGATTCAAAAGCCTTCGGCAAATGAACAGAGCAGGAATGAACACGGCGACGTGGTCAGGCGAGCGGTGTGGAAGCTACGGGCCGGAGATAGAGAAGTGATAGTGCTGCGTTACTACGACAATATGGCGTATAACCAGATAGCGGCGGTGTTGGGGATTTCGGCGGCGGCGGTTCACGGCCGGCTGGTGCGAGCGAAACGAAAGATAGCCAAACAATTGAAGCGTGACGGCTTAACTGGAGGCGATCATGAAGAACGGTGAGAATAATAAGTGGCTGGATAAGGTTCTTGGGCAAGCTTTGGGCGAGGAGAAGTCGAGGCCGGACTTTGAGAAATGGCAGGAGAATCACCGGCAGGATGTGGAAATGTTAACCTCGCGGGCCGGTGGAAACGGCGTTGTGTCGGGAGGTCCGCTCAGTAAAGGAGCAACAGTCATGAAAAGTCGAATTGTACAATTAGCGGCGGCGGCGGTGATTATCGCAGTCGTAGCAGTCGGTATTAAGGTGTTTTCGGGGCCGGATGAGCAGGCAAGCGAGGTCACAAGAGAGACGCTGGTAAAGGCGGAACGTGAACGGGCGACAGACAGAGCGCGGGCGAACGAGGCGGATTTGAACATGGGGGCAGAGACAACTCCGGCTGAAGAGGTTGATGTGGAATTGAAAAAAATCGAGCAGATGTATTTGGACGGTGATGTTCAGGGTTTGGTGGCGCTGTTGGCAAGCGGTGAGCCGGCGACGAGGATGGCGGCTTCAAACTTCCTGGCGCAAAGACAGGGGGCAGGAGGTGAGCCATTGCCGGATGTAGATAACGGGACCGCGGAGAAAGCCGTGGAGAGGCCGTCCGGGTCAGGTATTGAGAAAGGTCCAAAGGATAGCGGCACGGGCGAGCAAACCGGAGAGACGGGTGAAGTACTTGTCGCCACGGGACGGATCGGCACGGAAGTAGATTCGTTAGTCAGGGGCCGCCCGGAGCCGGACACGCCGGCCGCACCAGACATAATCAGCAAAGAAGATGAACTGACGGCAGTGGAAGAGGCAGCAGCGGGCAAACACGTGGTGGCAAGGGATTTCGAGGGCTACATGGTTTATCCGGCGGATGTGGATGGCGACGGCGACCTTGATGTGGTGGGGTCTGCGGCAGATGAGGGACACAGTCAGGGCAGACCATTTCGTGTCAGACCGCGCAGAATGCGAAGGACGGAAAGCTCTCTAGCGCTTTCAGTGGAAGCTGACAGTGAATCAACCGGCTTGTCCGAACCGGAGGAGGAGGATCGCGGGGCGCTGTACTGGTGGGAGAACACAGACAGGAAGGGCACGACCTGGGTCAAGCATGTTGTTGACGTCAATTTCGGGCGAGCCGAAGTTGTGTATCCATCTGATGTGGACGGCGACAGGGACGTGGACATTGTGGGCTCAGATGTAGAAGCAGGCGCTCTGGTGTGGTGGGAAAACATGAGCGGCAGGGGAACTACCTGGTCAAAACAGACGATAGATACGGATTGCGATGACGCTCTTCTTGTTTTCAGTGCGGACATCGACGGCGACCGGGACACGGATGTGGTGGGGGCCACGCATCTGGGCGGCGGTATATACTGGTGGGAAAACAGCAGCGGTCGGGCCACAGACTGGGTGAAGCATGTGGTGGACAGCAATACGGAGAAGGATTACTGCAGGACGCATTGTCTGCGATTAGGGGATATGGACCGGGACGGGGACGTGGATATTGTGGCTTCGGCGGGCAGAGAAAGCGGGATCAACTGGTGGGAGAACCCGAGGCGCAAAGGCGAGGAATGGGCGCGGCACTACGTGGCGGGCAGCGACGGAGAAGTGGAATCGGTGTTTCCGTCAGACCTTGACAGGGATGGTGATCTGGACCTGGTTGGTTCGATTCGGCGTCACGACGGTCTAACGTGGTGGGAGAACACCAATGGAGCGGGGACGGAGTGGGTCAAGCATGTGATAGACTCGAGCTACACCGCAGAGCAGGTAGTGGATGCGGCGGACATGGATAACGACGGGGACCTGGATATCGTGGGGTCTTCACGAAGGATCAATTCGATAAGCTGGTGGGAGAACCGCAACGGCAAGGCCACTGAGTGGGTCAAGCACGTGATGAACAAAGACTTTGGCGAGGCGTTTTCGGCATACGCGGCGGATATGGATGACGACGGCAGGCTGGACGTGCTGGCGGTGGGACGCAGCGTCAGCGAGATTGCGTGGTTCGAAAAGAAGCGGTAGGGATAAGGAGGAGCATTTTGTAAGTGATAAAGATAAGAGGCGAGGGGCTGATCCCGGGTGACTGAGCATATTGTGGTAATGACTTGATGGTTTTGAGGCCGGGGCGGGCATGTCGCGGCCTTTTTTGTGCGCTTTGGAGGGGGATTGATGGAGGGTCTTCGGGCGGCAGGGTTGAATATTGTGGAAAAAACTGTTTTTCTTTAGAGCAAAAGAGTCAATTAAATCGTCTATTAGCGGTTGGACGTTCAATCGTGGGTGGTCGGCGTTTTCGAACAATGCTGCTATCAGAAGACCAAAGGCTGCTGAAGAGACTGCGGTGCGGGGACAAGGAGGCTTTACGCCGGATATACGAGAAGTACCGGATGGAGCTGTTCACCGTGGTGGGGTCGCTGCTCCATGACGGACAGACGTGCGAGGACTGCGTTCAGGATGTCTTTGCAAGGTTGGCGGAGGGAGGCGGCTCCAAGATCCGGCGGAGCCTAAAGGGCTACCTGATAAGCTGTGTTGCGAATCGGGCCCGGGACCATCTGCGGCGGCGCCCCGTGCAATTGGACTGTCCGTCAGAGATAATGGGCTGTTCGATAAGGTTTGGCGACCCTGCGGCGGCGGCGGCTGACAAAGAAGCTACGGCTCGGATTTTTGAAGCGCTGGCGGAACTGCCTTACGAGCAGCGCGAGGCATTCGTGCTGCATGTTCAAGGTGAGATGAGATTCCGACAGATAGCCAAGCTCCAAGACGTGTCGATCAAGACGGCACAAAGCAGATACCGCTATGCCCTCGAGAAGCTGCGAGGGCTTGTGAAGAAGGAGAACAAGCATGAGATCGATGAGTGAGATAGAACGGTTGGCGAGACAGATAAGGATTGAGCCTGGCGCGACGGTGGACAGCCGGGTTCTTGCGGCGGCGGAAGATGTGCTTGTGAAATCGCAAGCGAGGGGAGCGGCCCCTCCGAGCAAGAGTCTGTGGAGAGCAATCATGAGAAGCAGAATTATGAGAATAGCCGCGGCGGCGGTGATAATTGCGGCAGCGTTGATTGGGATGAAGGTGCTGTTTGGTTTGGGTGAGCAACGCGCAGCAGTGCCTGTGGCCCAGCCTGCCTCGTCCGATGAAGTTGTGGAAGGTTCGGATTCGCCGGTTGATATTGAGTTGAAGCAGGTGCGTCAGATGTACGCTGCGGGGGACGTAAAGGGTCTGGCCGGTATGCTTGCCGAGGGCGAGTTCGAGAGTAAGGTTTTGGCGGCGAACCTTCTGGCGCAGATGGACAATGGGGCGGAGGCCCTCGGGGCGCTGGAGAAGGTTCAGGCCGAGTACGGCAAGGATGATCCGGGCAATCCATTCACGCTTGTTGTCGAGAAGATCAGAAGGAATAATGAATCGGCCGCGCGCGCATCCAGTCCGGCAGTGGGTGTATCGCGAGGCCAGCGGCAAACGGAACCTAGGCCGGCGGCGGCGGCGGCGCCGTCTGTGCAAGCACCGAGTGAGAGGCAAACCAGTGGGACAGCTCCCAAGTTGTCCGTGCAGTTGACAAGAGAAATAGAGGAAAACACCGATGAGGTTTTGGCCGACAGCGAGGTCAGGCCTGAGCTTGTCGGGGGGGTATCAGGCCACGCCTACTATTTTGATGGTGTGAACGATTACATCGCCCTTGAAAGTGCAGGTCCGTTGGGCAATTCTCCAAGGACGGTGTGTGCGTGGGCGGCAACCTCCTCCGCATCGGGTCAAGTCATTTTGTCTTACGGTGGGCTTGGGGCGAACAAGGGATCACAGTTCAGAGCGGGTCTGTCTGGCTGGGGTGATTGCGAAGGAGTTACTCTTGACATTGCTGACGGAGCGGTGACTTATTCAAGTGAAGTTGCAGATGGTAACTGGCACCATTATGCGTTTGTAGTCCCTAATCTGGAGGATGTCAATTTGGCTGAGGTTAGGGTTTATCAGGATGGCGCGATGCTTGAGGAAATTTGCGGATCAATTATGCTAGACAGAGTGTTAAATACCGAGAACACGAATCCTATTAGGATTGGTCGGTACATGTACGAGCCGAGGTGCTATTTTGAAGGCTTCATCGACGAGGTTGCCGTCTTTGACCGGGGTTTATCCGATGATGAAATCCGGCAGATCTATGAGAACAGCGGACGGTTGAGAGGCAATGAGGCGGGGCTGGTCGGGTACTGGAACTTTGACCGCGATGAGGGAGACGTGGTGAGGGACATGGGCCCTTACGGCAACAACGGCAAGCTGGGCGGTTGGTGAGAGCCCCCCTGCCGGCGGTTTTTGTGCTGTTGGGTGAAATGAATGTTGGAGCATGGTCGGCGGAGCATCCCAAAAGTATGGGGTGCTCCGCTTTCGTATATGCCGGTTTGTCTTCAACGGCAAGCAGGTGGTTTGTTTTGAGGCCCGGCCCTTTCTTATGGGGCCTTGGCGCGAAGATGAATGTCATCGGGGGGCCAGGGCATGGCAAGCAGATGCCTGGTTTTGCCGGGGATGACGGGTCAAGGAGGGCGGATTCAGGGCAGGTGCAAAAATCTCTTGCAAAGTCTGGGGGGCGGGATATAATACCGCTTTTTGGTAAGGGGTGTTTGGCAGGATTGAGAGTCAGGACAGGCACAGGATTAGTTAGAGGAGTTATCTGGTATGGAGTCAACAACAGAGAAGGGCATAGACCTGTTTTCGGATGAGCTGCCTTCGCTGGGTGAAATCAAGAAGCTGTCTGAGGCGGTGCATTCGAGCGAAAGGAACCTAATTGCATTCAGCGAGCGTCTGGAAGGGAACCTGTCGCAGGGGGGTACGAAGGCGGCTCTGGCGCAGGGTATCGGGCTGTTCATTGTGGGCAGAGATGCGGAGGCGGCGGCCAGGCTGGCAAAGGCAAAGGACTGCAAAGAGAAATATCTGTATCTGGGCTATGCGCTTCGTCGGATAAAGGAGTTCGAGAAGGCAATCGAAAGCCTTGATAAGAGTCTGGAGCATGGGGCGGATGCGCTGAGCGTGAACCTTGAGAAGGCGGCGACGTACCGTGAGGCCGGGGACTCCAAGTCGGCGCGGAAGCGGCTTGACGGGTGCCGGAATTTCGAAAATGTGAGTGCGGAATATCACTACCAGCTTGGTCGGCTTGAGGAGTCAGAGGGGCTTTACGAAGAGGCTATGGAGAATTACCGGAGGGCATTGAAGCTATCGGGCTCGCATCAGGGGGCATTATTTCACCTGGCGTATCGGTGCGACCTGTCGGGCGATGAGGAGTCGGCGATGGAGTACTACGAGCAAATTACGTCGGGCTCCTCGGTATACGTAAACGCCCTGCTGAACCTGGCGGTGCTTTACGAAGACAAGGGCGAATACATCAAGGCGTCGGAGTGCGTTGATAAAGTGCTGGAGCACCATCCGAATCATTCGCGTGCGATTCTATTCAAGAAGGACATCGAAAGCGCGAAAACGATGTTCTACGACGAAGAGAAGGAGAAGAAGAAAGACCTTCGGAGCCAGATTCTGGACACGCCTATTTCTGATTTTGAGCTGTCGGTTCGGAGCCGGAACTGTTTTAAGAAGATGAACATCGGGACGTTAGGGGACCTTATGAACATCACGGAGGCCGAGCTTCTTTCCTACAAGAACTTTGGCGAGACTTCTCTTCGCGAAATCAAGGTTGTATTGGAATCGAAAGGGCTTCGTCTTGGTATGGCGTTGGAGGAGAAAGAGTCTGTTGAGGGTGAGGGTGAGGAGGGGGATGATGGAGTGGATGAGGCTCAGGAGATTTTGAACCAGCCTGTAGAGGAGCTGAACTTATCGGTGCGTGCGCGCAAGTGTCTTCAGAAGCTGAGCATTCGGACGCTCGGGGAGCTGACGAAGAAGACGGAAGCGGAGCTGCTCGGATGCAAGAACTTTGGCGTAACGAGCTTAAACGAGATCAAGAAAGCCCTTGAGGGCTACGGATTGGAGCTGCGTACGCTGGAGTAAAGGATAGTATTTCGACGAAGAGCTAAGACGACGGCGGTCAATGATTTTTCCAAGACAGAATTGGTTAGTGGTATTTCTTTTTCTTTTTGCTGCGCTGGGGGGCGGGTGTAAAGGAAGGCGGCTGACGGCGTCGACGCCGCAGATGGAGGCTGGGAAGGATTTGTGGATAAGGGTTCTTTTGTCTGGTGAGGTCGCAGAGTGCAGTGTGGGTAGTGTTTCGGGATTGAGGCTGGAGGAGGCAGGGGGCAGCGGGACGGCGGTGCGACTGGATGTATCGGCGCTTCCGACGAAGGCGGAAATTGGCGGTGGTGGAATTTCGGTGGGCGGTGAGGAGTTTTCGAGCGGTGAAGTGCTGTTGATACCGGATGAGCCACACATTTTCAGTGTTGACGGGCGGGATTATCGCGGGAAGCTGAAGCTCAAGTTGAATTCGGACGGGCATTCGTTTTCGATGATAAACGTGGTTCCGGTGGAGCCTTATTTGGCGGGGGTGGTTGGAGCGGAGATGCCGAGCTACTGGGAACCTGCGGCGCTGGAGGCACAGGCGATTGCGGCGCGGACGTATTGTGTGTACATCAAGAAGCGTTTCGGCGGCGGTCGCGGGTGGGACGTTCAAAGGACGCAGGCGAACCAAGTTTACGGCGGCGTCGGCAGCGAATCAGCACAGGTTTGGAGGGCTGTGAGCAAGACATGGGGTCAAGTATTGGTATGCGAGGGGGCGAGCGGGGAGGAGGAGATTTTTCCGAGCTACTACAGCTCGACGTGCGGTGGTCATACTGAAGACAGCAAAGGGGTATTCGGGAAATCGTGTGAGGCACTTACGGGTCGCGTATGCCCTTACTGCACGTATGTGGCGAAGCCCGGGATTTTCTATTGGGCGACGGTGGAGTACAACAAGGAGGAAGTGACACGGAAGCTGTTCGAAAGGTATCCGAGGCTTGCGGTTCTGGGTGAAGTACGAGATATGGTTCCGGGAGAGGAAAGTGATTATGAGGGATTCAGCCGGTTAAGGTCGGTGAAGCTGGTGGGAGGGAATGGGCGGCAGGAGATATTGCGTGCGGAGGACCTTCGGCTGACGATAGACCCGACGGGCAGGCGGATACGGAGCACGGCATTCAAGATAGTGGACAGAGGGGACAAGTGGGCATTCGCATCGGGCAGAGGATACGGGCACGGAGTTGGGATGTGCCAGTGCGGGGCACAAGGGATGGCGCGATCAGGCAGGACGATGCGTGAAATACTTTCCTACTATTACGGTGGTTCGAGAATCAAGCGGATTTACTGAGATGAGTATTTTTGAAATTTTACATCGGGATTCAGGGAGTCCGGGTCGTGCAGGAGTTTTGAGGACGTCGCACGGGGAGGCGGCGACACCGGCGTTCATGCCGGTAGGTACAGCGGGTTGTGTAAAGGGGCTGACGCCGGCGCAAGTTGAAGGCACAGGAGCGGATATAGTACTTGCGAATACGTACCATTTGCTGTTGCGTCCGGGTATCGAGTGTGTGGAGAGTCTTGGCGGTCTTCATCACTTGATGGGGTGGGGCAAGCCGATACTGACGGACAGCGGCGGATATCAAGTGTTTTCTCTAAGCGCTCTGAGCAACGTGAGCGACGAAGGGGTTGAATTTTCGAGCCACATTGACGGGTCGAGAATATATATCGATGCGGAGCTGGCAACGAAGATGCAGAACAGGCTCGGCGGGGACATCATAATGTGCCTGGACCAATGCACGGCATTTGGGTGCAGGGATTCGGAACTGTTGCAGGCGGTGGAGCGAACGATTAGGTGGGCGAGGCGTGCCAAGCAAGCACATACAAACAGGAGTCAGTTGTTGTTCGGGATCGTTCAGGGCGGTACGGAGCTGCAAGTGCGAAGTCACTGTGCGTCGGAGCTTGTCAAAGAGGGTTTTGACGGTTATGCTATTGGTGGGCTGGGTGTGGGCGAAGGACATGAAAGGATGATGCATACAGTGGTTCATACGGCGGGCATTTTGCCGGAATCGAAGCCTCGTTATCTGATGGGCGTTGGCACTCCGGCGGACATTATCGCGGCGGTGGGTGCGGGTGTGGACCTTTTTGACTGCGTGCTTCCGACTCGTAACGGTCGAAACGGGTACGCCTTTACGTGGAGCGGTCCGGTTCGGCTTCGGAACAATGCCCACATAGAGAGTCGCGAGCCGATTGAAGCGGATTGTGACTGTTATTGCTGCGGGCATTTTGGTCGCGGGGCGCTTCGTCATTTCTTCAATGTGGGTGAGATGCTTGGTCCGATTTTGGCGTCCATTCACAATCTGCGGTTTTATCAGCGGCTGATGTCGAAGATACGCGAAACGATAGAGAGAGACGAGTTTTGCGACTGGTCGGTCGAGGAGGTGAGGCGATTGAGGTGCGTGTACGATGGTCAGACAGAGGAGGATTGAACAGGCAAGAGAAAGCAGAAGCGTGAAAAGGGGGCACGTGGCCTCCGATTTCCGGTGCTGTGTGGAGGCGGCGAAGAGGGCGGCTGTGTGGGGTTGCCGGTTATAATGATAATTGCAATTTTGCAGGACAGCGGTTAGTCTATAAAGGCTAATACTGTAAAAGGTGAAAGGGAAACAGAATGAAGAACATATGGATATTGGCTCAAACGAGCGGCGAGGGGTCGTCGGAGTTAGTGTCAGAGCCGCTGAGTTCGCAAGAGACGGGAACGAAGACGAAGGCGCCGGAGCCCAATGGCGCCGGAAGCGAGACGTCGCGAGGAGGACCTTTTGGCGACTACGGGAGCGTGATGTTAATAGTGCTGATGATGGTGGTGTTCTACTTCATCATGTTCCGCGGGCCTCGGAAGAAGCAGCAGGAACACCGGCAGATGGTTCAATCCCTGAAAAAGAACGACCGGGTGCGGACCATTGGCGGGATAGTAGGTACGGTTGTTGACATCAAGGGCGACGAGGTGACTCTGAAGGTGGACGAGTCAAACAACACAAAAATAAAGGTGGTTTCTTCGGCGATCGGCAAGAACATGTCGGAAGAGACGAAATAGCATAATCGGAAAATGAGCCCGATAGAGCTGGTGAAAAAGTTGCTACGAAGGAAGCAGTTATGATAAAGAATCTGACGGCGAGAATAGTAGTGGTCGTTGTTCTGTTGCTGGCGGCGGCATTTACGGTCTGGCCTCCCAAGAAGACGTTGAAGCCCGGTATTGATCTGGCAGGCGGCACGAGTTTGATTTATGAGATAGATGCAGAAGGTCTGAATGCATCGGAGAAGAAGGACCTTTCCGGTCGGATGATAACGGTTCTTCGCAGGCGGATAGACCCTGCAAACATTCAGAACCTGATATGGCGGCCGCAAGGGAACACGCGCTTTGAGATACAGATGCCGCTGGCAAGCGCGGAAGCGAGCGAGAAGCGTGAGGATTACGAGAAGTTGAAGCGGTCGCTTTTGGAAGAGAACATCAGCGCGGCAGTCATTCTGCGTTCATTGGCGAAGGGGGGTGAGGAGCGGGCGGCGGATTTCAATGATTTTGCGAGGGGCTCATCGGAGCGACAGGCGATACTGGACAACCTTGCGAAGTCATACGACGAATGGAAGGAGTTTGGCGAGAAAAGGGACAGGCTTGTGTCGGAGCTGGAGACGTCGGCGCGCGCGATATCATCGGCAGGACTGAATATGGAGGAGGTAAAAGCGAAGCGAGCGGGGTGGGCGAAGCTGGACGAGGAGCGATTGACGGAAGCGCTGAAGCAGTTTGCGGGCTCTGAGGAGCATGTTGAGCTGTTACGGGGGTACGTGAAGAGTTATGCGGAATGGGACGAAGTTACGCGTGCGCTTACGGAGCCTGAGACGGGCAAGCGTGTGGCATACGAGCAGGCACGACAAGAGCTGGACAAGATGGGCCTGACGGAGGAGCAGCTTGTGGCGGTTCTGGAGAAGCCTGTGAAATCGGCGCAGCGACGTGAGGACATTGATCGCTTAAAGCGGGAGTTTTCGGATCGGGCGGAGCAGATCGAGGCGGTAGTGTCGGCGTTCGACGAGTACCGTCCGTATCGGGGCCGGCTGGACGATCCGAGAGACCTTCAGCGGATGCTGAAAGGCGCCGGGATACTGGAGTTTCGCATACTGCCGACGATGGGTCACCCTGCGGTGGACGCGGAGGCGATGTCAAGGTACGTGGAGACTCTGAAGGAGAAGGGACCGAAGTACGCGTCGGACAGCAAATACATCTGGTGCGAAGTAGAGAAGGCGGAGGAATGGGCGGTGCCGGGCTCGGTAACGGGCCAGTTTGGGGACAAGTCGTATGTACTGGCGAGCAACAAGCCTGAAGAGGTTCTGCTTCACAGCATGGACATCGAAAAGTCCTGGAAGCTGGAAGGTGCGCGAGCGACGCAGGACCGGGAGGGCAGGCGAGCGATAGGTTTTGCGCTGAATGAAAGGGGCGGGAAGTTTTTCTGGGCGTTGACCTCAAAGAACATTGACCGGCCTTTGTGTATAATGCTGGACGGGATAGCGATATCGGCGCCGAACATCCGGTCTGCGATACGTACGGACGGCATAATCGAAGGCAGCTTTAGCGAGACGGAGGTTGGCGACATGGTGAACAAGCTGAACGCCGGCTCGCTGCCTGCGCGTCTGATAGAGCAGCCGATCTCTGTGAAGACGATCGGTCCTTCGATAGGCGCCGACAACCGGGACAAAGGCATCCGCGCGGGCATAATCGGTCTGGTTGCGGTGGTGGCGTGTATGGGGATTTACTACATGCTGGCGGGCTCGATTGCGGACACGGCGCTTTTGATGAACCTGCTGTTCGTGCTGGCGATAATGGCATTGGTGCGTGCGACGTTCACGCTTCCGGGGATCGCGGGCATTATATTGACAATCGGGATGAGCGTTGACGCGAACGTTCTGATTTTCGAGCGAATCCGTGAGGAACAACAGCGCGGGGCATCACTGCGGATAGCGATACGGAACGGGTATCAGCGTGCGTTTCGGACCATTTTAGATTCGAACCTGACGACGTTTATCACGGCGGCAATCCTGTTCTGGGTGGCATCGGAGGAGATTAAAGGTTTCGCGATTGTTCTTATGTTAGGCATCATTTCGAGCATGTTCACGGCGTTGTTCGTGACGCGTACGATTTTCGACATACTGCTGTCGCGTCGAATTATCAAGGACCACCTGTTCATGCTGCGTTTGATTCAGGAGCCGAAGGTCAACTGGATGGGTTTGCGGCCTGTTTTTCTGAGTTTCTCAGCGGTGTTGATTTGTGGGGGGCTTACGGTATTTTTTACAAGGGACGACACCAAGAACAACAAATACGATATTGAATTCACAGGCGGAACAAGCGCACAGATCAATCTCTTGGAACCTATGACGCGGGAGGAAGTCGAGAGTACGATTCGGCAAATGGGGGCAAGTCTTGGCGCCCCCACCCTGGCGTCGGCGACGGTATACAGTGTCGGCGAGTCAGGTAAACAATTTGAGATAAATACGACAGCGACAAACAGAACCACGAGCACAGTCAGTTTTTCAGAACCCGGGCAGCATACGGTCGAGAGCATAAGGTCGGCGATCAGAAATGCGGAGTCTGAGTATGGGACATTGAGCCATCTTGAGGTACGGGCTCTCGGTGGGGGGGCGTTTGAAATAGCCACAAGCCGGGTGAACCGGGCCCTGGTAAAGAATGTGCTGACGGCGGCATTTCCGACGGCATCGGCGTCGGAGCCGAGCGTTGACGAAATTGTGAATAACGCGATATTGGAGGCGTTCCAAGGGAAGCTGGCAATTCAGCAGAATCTTGAGCCGAAGATCACTTTGGAGAAAGAAATAACGGAGGCGATGATCGAAACCAATCCGATGCTGGCAGATTATCTGGGGGGGATGGTATTTACGGTTGAAATTTCAAGGCCGGTGACGGCGGACGAGATTGAGAGCCGGTTTACGTCATTGCACTTCAAGCCGGATACACGAAACCTCAACTGGTCATACCAAAGCCGGATTCTGGGGGCGGATATGAGGGAAGTCGATCCGAACAAGCCTGTGAAGTCCTTTGCCTATGTGAGCGTTGACCCGAAGGTAGGGGTAGGCGAGGAAGGTGCTGAGGGTCGGGCGGTGTTTGTTGAAAACGAAAAGAGCAAGATTCTGGCGGCGACCGAACTGGAGACGTCGCTTCCTCGTGTGACACAGATAGATCCATCGGTTGGTGCGGAGGCAAAGACGCGGGCGCTGATTGCGATCGTGCTGTCGCTTTTTGCGATTGTCGCGTATATCTGGGTACGGTTCGGCGACGTTCGGTACGGGCTGGCTGCAATTGTGGCACTGGTTCATGACGTTTCCATCACGCTTGGCGCCGTGACGGCGTGCACGTATATTGCGGGGACATCCATCGGCGAGTGGCTTCTGGTCGGGGATTTCAAGATTGATTTGGCGATGATAGCCGCATTCCTGACACTGATAGGTTACTCGCTGAACGATACTATCGTGGTTTTCGACCGGATTCGCGAGAACCGGCGCAAGGGGCGGGTGAATGCGGAGATAATTACGGGAAGCATCAACCAGACGATGGCGAGGACCCTTATGACCTCGTTTACGACGTTCATCGTGGTTTTGATAATGTACATTTTCGGCGGGTCGGGTCTTCGGGGCTTCAACCTTGCGATTGGATTCGGCATTATCATCGGGACGTATTCGTCTGTAGCGATAGCTGCGCCGCTGCTGCTTCTGGGTCACCCAGCCAGTGAGGAAAAGGGCAAGTGAGGTAGATGTGCAGCAGGGAGTAAGGTCACAGGGCGGCAGGCGCTGTGGTGGCTAAGGGGACAGGGATTAGAGAGGGACGGCCGCCCGAAAGAGCAGCCGCCCCCTGAAGCGGTTATTGACGCTCTTGCCGGGTTTTAACAGCCGTCGTCGTACTCGTATGCGCTTATATCAACCGTACCATCGAGAATACGGTCGCTGCCTTTGATGCCGGTGTGATTGCCGAAGAAAGTACAATTGATAATCTCGTGCAAGACATCTTCGTTTTCAATGTACAGACCACCGCCGTCGCAGTCCAGCTCGTTCTGGCAGAACACGCAGTTTATGACTCGCGTCCAACAGTCATGGATAGCCATCCCGCCGCCATAGTCAGCCCAATTGGAATAGAAGACACAGGCATTGACGGTTGGGGAGGCATTGTAGCTGTACATTCCAGCGCCGTCTTCGCGGGTGTGTTCATTCTCCGTGATGACGCAGTTTTCAATAACAGGCGATGTGCCATTACAGTAGATGGCGTGGTCGGCGGCGGTGATGGTAAAGGCTCCAAGCATGGAGGTGCTTGTCTCGGAGTTGTGGAAGTACACAGCCTGATCGGCGCCATCGGCGTCGATGACACTATTTGCGACCACGTCAGGATTATTGGGGCGGTTCGGATCGGGGTCAATAGCATCGGTGATCCCTGCATACATCTGCTCTACATAAATGGCATTGTTTCTCAACCTGTTGACAATGATGTTCGGGTCCTGGAGGTTGGGGTCTGTTGTATTCTTTGTCCTTTTCAGAACCTCGACTGTGAGACCGGAGTACAGAAGTGACTTTTTTGGGGCAAGTCAGGAATCGGGCGCTTTTCGGCCATGCGGCTCGGAGACAGATTTGAGAAGCGAGGAACTGGTGCAAGACCGCCTGGAGAGGCGGCAATGGCCGCAAAGAAAAGGAATCTGATCAGGGCAGCGAAAGGAGCTTTGCGGCGTGGCTGTCGACGAGCCAAGTGACTTTGTCGAGGATGGGCCAGAGAATATGGATGGGGTAGCGGACCTCGTCCTGGGGACTTGTAAGGACCTCCTTGAGAATGTTTGCTTTTTCTTCTCCGGAGACGAGCACTACCAGATGTGAGGCGGCGCACAGAACGGGGTGGGTGAGGGTTATGCGGTTGAGCTTCTGATCGAGGACGTAGACGACGCAGGCCAAATCGTCCTTGTCGAAGGATGCGTAGGAATTAGGGAAGAGAGAACCGGTATGTCCGTCGGGACCCATACCGAGCAGAATGAGGTCGAATTGCGGAAGCTGGTTTTGCTGCAGGTTGAAGACATCACGAATGGTCTGCTCGTAGCTGCGTGCGGCGGCATTGGAATCGGTGTGCTCGGTTGGAATTCGGTGTATGTTGTCTTCGGGTATAGGCACCTTGGGTAGAAAACTGTCGGCAGCGAGCTTGTAGTTGCTCCATTTTGAATCAGGTGGGACATATCGCTCGTCGACCCAGAAAAGTTGGATGTTTTGCCAAGGGAGCGTTTTGACCTGTGGCAGGTCTCCGAGCAGCTCGAAGAAGCGTCGTGGGGTATTTCCGCCGGAGATGGCCATACAGAATCTATCGTTAGATGCCAAGGCTTTTTTAGCGTCAGAAACAAACAAATCGATAGTTCGGCGGGCAAGCGTCTCGGCGTCGGAAACCACCTCAACATTCGGTTTGTAGTCAGCAATCGTTTTCATACTCTTTCCCCCTACCATTGCATAAACGCATCTTATACTATATTATCCTTTTCGAGGGCACGTTGGCCAGAGTTTTTTTCCCTCGTGCGATTAAATTTTGTCCCAATCTCTAAGTGCAGGTTTTAGAAGGACTTAAAAACAGGTCTTGCGATTTGCAGGCAATGCAATGTTTGATACTGCGGATTAGTTTTAGGTTTGAAGTCCTGGTTGGGTTTCTGTGAGCGTCTGCTCCTGCGAGGCGGTCGGAAGCAGGCGACTCTTGAGGTCCTCGAGAATCATGTACAGTGAAGGCACGAGGAACAGTGTAATAAGAGTTGCGAACATGACGCCGAAGGCGAGGCTGATAGCCATGGGTATGAGAAATCTCGCCTGGAGGCTTCTTTCGAGCATCATAGGCGCCAGGCCGAAAAAGGTGGTGAGTGTGGTGAGCATGATCGGGCGAAATCTGCGTGCGGCACAATCCCGGACAATCTGCGCCAGGGCAACTCCTTCTTCTCTCTCACGGTTAATCAGGTCGATGAGGATGAGCGAATCGTTGACGACGACGCCGGCGAGTGCGGTGATTCCGAGCATTGAGAGGAGGCTTAGATTGAATGTTGTCATAAAGACAAATCCCATCAGGATGTGGCCGATGACGGCGCCGACGATTCCGAATGGGATGGCGGACATGACAATGAGGGGCTGGAGGTAGCTTCTGAACTGGACGGCGAGCAAGGCATATATGGCGAGTAAGGCGAGGGGGAATGTGACGAGTAGGCTGCCGAAGGATTCGTCTCTCTCTCTCTCTTCTCCAGCGAACCGGTATTGGAGGCCCGGGTATTCCTGCATTAGGCGAGGCAGGATTCGGTCGGCGAGGTCCGCGTTAATCTCACGGGCGTTGGCGACTGTCTCATCGACGTCGGCGGTGACATTAACGACCCTTCTTCGTTCGGCGCGGCTGATAGTTGCGTAGCCTCGTCCATAGCTGACCTGGGCGACTTGTTTGAACGGCACTTCGGTGCCATCCGGCAAACGAATTCTCATATTCTCGACGTCTGCGAGGCTTTTTCGCTGGTTTTCCGGGTATCTGACCATGACTCTGACGTCGTCGCGTCCTCTTTGAATTCGCTGTGCTTCTTCACCATAGAAGCCCTGTCGGACCTGTCTGGCGAGGTCGGCAAGAGTGAGGCCGAGAGTACGTGCCGAGTCTTTGAGGTCGAGTTTAAGCTCCGCCTTACCCTCCTCGAAGCTGTCGGCGATGTCACTGACTCCGGAATATTCACGGAGGAGGGACTTCAGCTCTTCAATGGCATTGAGCAGGAAGTCGAAGTCCTGATGAGAGAGTTCCACATTTATGGGCTCACCGGTGCTCATAATCTCAGAGAAGAACGTGAGTGAGGAGACTCCCGGTATTTCTCCGACGAGGTCTCTCCATCTGTTTTTGAGATTGGTGCTCGATATAGGCTGTCTTTCTTCGGCGCCCAGGAGCTCGATGTTGACCTCGGCGAGATGTGAATCGGTCACGCCGCCGATGCCTCGAACGGGTCCGCCGCCTCGAGCGACGGGCTGGTCGCCTATAGTGGTTGCCATGTGTTTAATAATAGAAGGCTGGCCCGGACGTTCGGCATCAACCTCACGTCTTATCTGCTCGGCGGTCTGCTCTATCCTGCGGACGACCTGTTGTGTTCGGTCGACGGGCGTGCCGAGGGGCATGACCAAGGTTGCGACCATGTTGTCGGCTTCGACCGGGTCGAAAAAGACGATTTTAATGTAGCCGCCTGTTATCCAGCCAATGGTAACGAGAAAGATGGCCAGGGCTATGGCTACGGTGACATAGCGGTATTTTACGGAACGGGTCACCCAGTTGGTGAACCTGTTGCTTATGAATCCTTCGAGTCTTCTTTCGGTCCAGCCCTGGATCTTATCGACGAGTCTGAATGGCGCCAGTTTCCAGAAGTTGCCTTTGCCGGCGAGGTGTGCGGGCAATATCAGCAGGGCCTCGACGAGGCTGACCATCAGGACGCTGATGACGACGACGGGAATGACGCGCATTATCTTGCCCATGATTCCAGTAAGGAAGGCCAGAGGCAGGAATGCGAAGACGGTGGTGAGCACGGCGAGTGTAACTGGGGCAACCATTTCTCTGGCACCCTTGATGGATGCGTCGAGTCTGCTCAGGCCCTGTCGGCGCAAGGAAAAGATGTTTTCGCCGATAACTATGGCGTCGTCGACGACGAGACCAAGTGACATAATGAATGCGAAAAGTGAAATCATATTGAGTGAGACGTCGAATCTAGGCAGGAGCCAGAAGGCGCCAAGGAAGGAGATGGGTATTCCCATGGTGGTCCAGAATGCGAGCCTGATGTTCAGAAAAACTGTAAGACAGATGAAGACGAGTGCAAGGCCGAGGCAGGCGTTTCTTTTGAGCAGGTCCATTCTGGCCCGCAGCATGACGGAGGTATCCTGCCAGGTGTCGATGGAAACGCCATGGGGCATGAACGGCTTCTTTTGTACTACGTACCGGCTGACGGTGTCGGCGACGTCGAGCGCACCCTGTTCGCCGACCCTGTAGACCTTGACGAGGGCGGCGGGCTTTCCGTCAAATCTGGAATACAGGTCGGTGTCTTCGAAATCGTCTTTTACCTGTGCTATGTCACCGAGGCGGACGTTTGTGCCGTCGTTTTTAGTGATGACGATAATCTTTTCGAATTCGGGTCCGTAGTACATTTGTCCTTCCGTACGGACGAGGACCTCTCCGCCGGAGGTTTTCACGGAGCCTGCGGGGATATCGAGTGATGAATTTCTGACGGCGGCGGCGACCTGGTCGAAGGTCAGGCCGTAGCGGCGCAGGTTGTCTTCGGAGACCTCTATCGAAATCTCATAAGGTCTTACACCGGCGACGTCCACCTGACTGATATTATCCATGGCGGTAAGCTCATCACGGAGGCGGTCTGCGAGCTGCTTGAGGGTCCTCTCGGGGACATCACCGTAGATAACTATGGTTACGACCTCGTAGCGTGTAGTGACTTCGGCAATTATGGGTTTTTCCGTTTCTTCGGGGAAGGTAATGATTCTGTCGACCTCGGCCTTGACGTCATCGAGGACCTCTTTTGTGTCGGCGTATTCGTCGACTTCGACGACGACGGTGCCGAAGCCTTCGGCGGCGGTGGCGTTAAGGCGCTTAATTCCGTCGACGGCGGCGACGGCCTCTTCCACGCGGAGCACGACGCCATCTTCGACATCGGCGGGCGAGGCGCCGAGGTATGGTACACTGACTGTTATGATATCGAGGGTAAATTCGGGGAAGAATTCGACCTTCATAGTGAAGATGGTGAGCAGTCCGGCGGCTATGATAATAAACATAAGCAGGTTTGCGGCGACGTGATTGGCGGCAAACCATGCGAGCGGGCCTTTTTTATGATCCGGGTTTTGCATTTAGTCTGTCCCCTGGGGCCTTGTGCGGCCACCATTTGTATCGCGGTTATCGGCAGGCGTTTGGTTTTTGGACTGGGTACGAACGGTCATGCCGTCGGTGACGATGTCGAGGGCACTGACGGCAATCTGGGCCCCATCATCGAGGCCTGCGACGGCGTACGCCATATCCTTGTCGGTGCGGACGATGTCGAGCGACCTGATGCGAAGGCGGTCATTTTCGACAACCCAGACTTCGTCGTTGCCGTGCAGGGCGGTGCGTGGTACGGCGAAGGCGTTCTTCAAAACCCTTCCCGTAATCACGACCTCGACAAACATGCCGGGCATGAGGGGCGGTCTGGAGTCAGTATTTTCGAAAGGCTCCGGCACCTCGATGACGACGGAGATGAGTCTGGAGGTTTTATCGACCTGACCGACGGTACGTTTGACATAGCCGGTCCAGGTGTGGCGTGCGCCAGCGAAGTCGGCGTTTACCAGTACAGGGTCGTTCTTGTCGGAGGGTTTTTCGCCATTGATGCCGAAGGGATTGCCGGGAATATGGAACCACGCCAGCTCATCGTCTTCGAGCGGCACCTGTATCTCGACGAGTTCCGTGCCGTAAGCGACGCCAACTGATTGACCGACGCCGACGAACTGACCGAGGTCCACCTTCTCACTTGTGACTACGACATCGATGGGAAGTGATAGCTGTGTTCTCTCAAGATTCAACTGGGCCTTTGCGAGCTGGGCCTGAGCGGAGTCGAGTGTTGCCTGGGCCTGGCGGACATAAGGCTCGCGCAGGACGAGTGGTGAGGTGGGTTCGGTATTGGGATTGAGCTGCTGCCACTCCTTTCGTGCGACCTGTGCCTCGGCCTTTTCGAGGTCGAGCTTTACGAGGGCGTCTGCGACGAGGGCCTGCGCCTGGCGGAGGGCAAGCTCGTAATCTCTGGGGTCGATCCGGAGTATGGTCTGGCCAGCAGGCATGAAGCCTCCGGGTTTGAACTGTTGGTTGACATAGACGACATTTCCGGCGACCTGGGGTACGATCTCTACCTGCACCTTTGGTGTGACGGTACCGAGTCCGCGGACAATCATCGGGATGTCGCTGACGCTTATTTTCCGGACTTCGACCAAGGGGGCGAGGTTCTTCTTTTCGACGCGTTCTGGCGGCCTTCGGGACTTTACCAAAATGAACATGACAAGAATTCCGGCCCCAATGATTGCCAGAGGGATCAGGAAGCGCATGAGCGCAGGCAGGCGCTTCCCGGAAGGCCAGCGGGTGTGAGCGGAAGCGTTTGTTTTCTTATTGTCGACAGCCATAATTCAGGGACCCCCCTATTGGTCGTTTTGCAGTTGCGAACACCAGTCTCCGCCCAGCGCCAGATGTAGGTTGACGCGGTTTGTCCACATGAGCTGTTTGAGGAGGATGAGCTCGTTTTCGGCAATTCTTCTTCTTCGTTCTGATTCGAGGACTGTGAGGACCTTTTCAACGCCTCGCAGGTAGCGCTCGCGCGAAAGCTGCTCGGCGGCGAGGGCTTCGCTCAGACGGATTTCAACGTAGCGAAGCTGCCTCTGAAAGAGGTCCTCTGCCACGAGTGCATCCTCGACCTCCTTCAGGGCGTTCAAGACGGTAGCGGAATAGATTGCGGCGGCCTCGGAGTATCGAGCCTTTGCGGCTTTGTGCCTGGCGCGCAGTTGGCCGCCCTTGAAAATGGGCTGGCCGAGGCGCATCAGCGCGGAATAGACTTCGGTCTCATCTATCCATAAATCCTCCCAGGTATCGGCGCTGCGTCCCCAACCTGCGGTGAGTGTGAGGTCGGGGAAGAACTGTGCGACGCTGACGCCGATTCTCTCATTGGCGGCCTTTAGCGCCATTTCGGCGGCACGGATATCAGGTCTTCGGTCGAGCAGAGAGACGGGAAGACCAATGGTAATCGGTTTGAGGTTCGGCAAATCGGGCAGGGTCTGGGGTAAGTGGTCCGAGGAACCGGGCCTGCGGGCCAGAATCACATCGAGTGCGTGTCGGGCGGTCGCAAGAGACAGCTCAATGGTTGGTATAACGGACTGGGCGGCGGCGAGGTTTTCGCGTGCGAGGCGGACGTCGACAGGACCGACAAGGCCCTGAGCGTATCTTCGCTCGACTATGTCGAGTGTCTTTCGGCGGCTCTCGGAATTTGCTCGCTCTATGTCGAGGCGTCGCTGCAGGGCAGCGATTTGGACTCTGGCAGTTATCACGGCTGCAATAATGGAGTTTGTGAGTGCGTCCTGATTTGCCTCGGCGGCGAGCATTTCGGCCCAGGCGGCGCGTTTGAGGCGTCGGAGGCGACCGAAGAAGTCGAGGACGTAGCTGACCGAGATCTGCTGGGCCCAAGTGGTAGTCATGACGCTGAATCTTCCGCCCCCGCCGAGTCCTCCGAAGTTGAAGGAGCGTTTGCTTCTGTCGCGATTCAATTCGTAGGAGATATCGGGCCAGAGTAAGCCGGCGGTTTCACTCAGAGCGGCATGAGCCTGGATGAGCCTTGCGGCGGCCGCCTGGAGGTCCAGGTTGTTTTCGAGGGCCTTTCGCACGAGCGCAGTGGTGGTTTCGTCGGCGAAGGTTTCCCACCAGTTGTCGATGGTTGGCAAGACATTGGGGTCCTGGTTGTTCTTGCCGGCGTTGAAGTAGACGGAGTCGGCTTGGGCGGCGGTTTCAGGCCTAACATAGTCGGGTCCTACCATGCAGCCGGGGAGCAGCAGGCCGGCTGCCAGCAGACAACACCATGTTAGTGCGGTCGCTGCGTTCATTCATTATCCCCCTTGGCATAATCACGAATGCCGGCGGCAGAGAACCTGACTACGTGTTCGATGGCCTCAGTGAGGTCGAACTTTGGAAATTCCGGGCTATTGGTATGGTCAAACATCCCCTTCATGTGAGCAGCGTGCATCAGTTGCGCGACGATAGAATAGACTACGAGGCGAACTCTGGACGGGTGCAAGTCGGGGCAGATTCCGGCAAAGGCCTGGCGCATGGCATTCAGCGTCGGCACAATTACCTCCGCAACAAACATGTCGGCAGGCAAGTGCTGGTCGAGCATCTCGCGAGCCATGAGCTTCATAAAGCGCTGCGCCCTGCTGTGGTCGATGAGGGGCTCAACAAAGGCGTTTGCAAAGGCTCGCAGCAGGTTTTCGAGGGCGCCTTCGGCTGGAGCACGTTCCATGGCCATTTGTATAGCCGCCAGGCGTGTTTCGCGCATACTGATCAGATACCGTCGCCACAACTCAAGGTAGAGGTTTTCCTTGCCGCCAAAGTGGTAGTTCACGGCGGCAATATTGCATCTGGCGGCTGCAGCAAGCTCGCGGATGCTCGTACCATCAAAGCCCCTCTCGGCGAAGATAGCTTCGGCAGCGTCGAGCAATCGTTCCTGAACGCCTTTGGCGGCATCCGCGTTTTCAGTGTTATTATCAGGGCAAACCATATTCAAACTCATAAACGACAGTTTCATACGTTAGTTTAAAACAAATGTTTCACACAGTCAACCCATTTCGGCGATTTTTCTGTGGAGCAGGGCATAACGCCTTTTAAGAAAAGGGCTTAGGTTTGTGAATACAAGTAAAAAAATCAGATAACGCCCTGGCTGACAAGCATGGGGTGCCCTCCTACCCGGTGAGAAGAGCGGAGGACGTGCTGGTTCAGTGTCAATCGGACAAACTCCCTTTGGGTTAGGAGAAACCTTGCCATGCGGAAGGATGTTCTTTTGAGGCATGGGAAAGCTCTAAATTGTCGTCCACGGGGTATGAAACAATGGATTCGGCGCTTTCCCGGGAATGACAAAGAGGCAGCAGAGACCGTTCGGCAAGGAATCCACCCACAAACGTGAATCGCACCGGTCACTGTCTGCACCAACCGTCCTATCTTGACATATCTCCTGCTTTCAGGTAGAATGATGTGAGTATTGCAAGGCGTAGATAGGGTATATTCCGTGTAAGGTCATCTGCGGACAGAAGGGTCATTCTTTGATGTCAACGGAGACTGGAAGAGGGTGAGCCAGTGGACTGGAAAGCCAAGTTGAGGTTCCACCTGGTAACGTCAATGTTGCTGCTGTGGGCGGCGGGCGCGGCGGGCGCGCGGAGCATCTATGTTGATGCGGACGCCAACGGTGCGGGCACGGGGTGGAGCTGGGCGGATGCGTTCGTTCGACTGCAGGACGCGCTGGCGGTTGCATCGAAGGGAGATGAAGTCAGGGTGGCGGAGGGGATTTACAGGCCTGACGAGGATTCTGCCAATCCGGACGGCAGCGGGGAGTGCGAAGCTGCGTTCTGGTTGAAGAGCGGCGTTGCGGTCAGGGGCGGGTATGCGGGTTTGGGGCAAGAGGACCCGAACGGACGGGACATTGACGCGCACGAAACGGTTCTGAGTGGCGATCTGAACGAAGACGACGGTCCGGGCTTTTCCAATAACGGCGAGAACAGCTACCACGTTGTCGCCTACAGCAGCTTCACGGGCATGGCCGTGCTGGAGGGATTCACAATTACCGGCGGCAATGCAAGGGCGGATACTGACTGGGACGGGGGCGGGCTGATCAATATCGGGGGGCGCCTGCGGGTAAGCAGGTGCAAAATCACAGGCAACTCGGCCGACTCGAGGGGGGGCGGGGTGCTGAATTTTATGTTCGGTGATCTTGCGATGACGAACTGTTCAATCATCGGCAACCACGCAAGTTTCAGCGGTGGGATGGAAAACCGGTATTATAGCGAGGCGACGTTAGTAAACTGTGCGTTTTTGGGTAATGAGGCCAGTTACGGCGGCGGGGGCTTTGGTAATTCAGGGGCGGAGGCGACGGTAATCAACTGCGTTATCAGCGGGAATTGGGCCGAGTGGAGAGGCGGCGGGATGTATAATCGGTTTGACACGGATGTTACGGTGACCAACAGCATAGTGTGGGGCAATACGGCGGGGGAAGGGCCGCAGATCACATTGTGGTACAACAGCGTTTTATCGATAAGCTACAGCGACGTGCAGGGTGGTCAGCAGGATGTGAATGTCGTGGAGAGCATAATGGATTGGGGCGACGGGAACATAGACGAGGACCCGTGTTTTGCCGGGCCCGGATACTGGGACATTAGCGGGCTATGGGTCGGCGGCGACTATCGTTTGCAGTCGGGTTCTGGGTGCATTGACAGGGCCGAGAACGCAGGTATTCCCCTGGACGCCGATGACCTCGATGGCGACGGGAACACCGTCGAGCTGATACCGGTGGACCTTGGCGGCCATGCTCGGATAGTGGACGGCGACAAGGACGGCAACTCGGTGGTTGATATGGGCGCTTATGAGTTTTTCGTGCCGCCGGTGGAGGTGTGGATGATATTCACACCACGGGTATTGAATCCCGAAAGTCAAGGCAGGCGGGTGAAGGCACACTTCGTGTTTCCGGAAGGTTATGCAGTTGAGGACATCGACGCGAACAGTCCGGCGAAGATAACCGGACCAGTGGAGGTCGAGTCGGATTACATTAACGTCTTCATCAATGATGAGGGGTTTGTCGCGGTTGAAGCAGGTTTCGACCACAGCGCTTTGTGCATGGGCGAACCTTTTGCGGGAACGGTAACGGTTATGGGGCTGTTCAGCAGCGGCGACCGCTTTTACGGGGTGAGCGTCATCAGGTTGAGCAACAACGTTCTGCGTTATGTCGCGGGCCTGTCGCTTCACTGGCTCGAGACTGGGTGCGGGCCGCCTGACTGGTGCGAGGGCTCAGACGTTGACCGTGACTCGACGGTCAATTTTGCGGATTTCGCTCTTCTGGACGGGTGCAGCATTGAGACGGGCGTGGAATGAGCAGACGCACTTTGACGGAGACGGTGTAAAGCATCCAGCCAAGGCCAGAGTCAAGAACAAAAAAAAACGAAAAGATTCCTCTTGACGAAGGGGAACGTGCTTTGGTAAACTTAAATGGCAGTATGCGTTGTGCGCCGAACACGATTCGGGCAGAGAGTGTACCATTTTCGGGGAGAAGTGTGATGAGTTGGGCAGAGGCTTGTAAAGAGCACGTTTGCATCCCGCGTAGCGTCACTTCTAATATTTGCCATACCCCCCCCAATTTTCTGCCAGCGGCGTTGAAATCCTGATGTATTTTGTACGGCCAAGGGTATTGGCAAAGGCTCAGGCGCCTGTTAAGTCCAATATAAGAATATGTTTCGGTATTGGGCCCTGATAAGGGCCGTGTAGATTTGGTTCGAAAGGAGAAATGTCATGTGGAGAAAAATGTTATGTTTGGGTGTGGCGGCTGTTGTATTCGGTCTGGCCGGCGGCGCTTCAGGGGACGAGTACCGTTGGACCAATGAGGGCGACGGCAATTCGTGGTGCAACCAGTTCAACTGGGACCCCAATACGGCTGTGCCTGGTTCAAGCGACAATGTAGTAATAAGGCGGACATATATTACGCAGGGGCCTCAGAGTCGTGGGCCGATAGTGGACTGCGACGCAGATGCTGCTTCTATAGACGGGCCCTACAACGGTCAGGTCATGGATGTAATAAGCGGGACGTTCCACATCGTTGGGGCTTGGGATTGGCAGGAGGCCGGCGGAACATCCACGGTCAATATAACGGGCAACCCGGTGGTCAATATTGGGGGCGCCTTCCTTTCCCCGAAAGACGCAACCGGCATACTTAATATAAGCGGCAACCCCACTATTACTGTCGCTTCAACCAAGTTTGCGAACGACGGCGGCTCATGGTTTGAAATGAATATGAGCGGCGGCTCCTTCACGGTTGGGGGAAGGCTGGGCTGGGAGGACGACGGCGGCGGCGTACTCAATATGAGCGGCGGTGCAACTATTCAGTGTGGCAATTTCAATTTCTCGGGTGGAGGCGGCGACCCGTGGACGTTGAATCTCAACGGCGGCACAATGACCGTGATCGGGCGATTCAGGGCGCCGGAGGCCTCTGCGGGTTCCGGCCAGGTGTTTATCAACCTCGATGTGGGTACGCTGGAGTGCGGCTCATTCGATCATGGCGGCGGTGCATATGCTATGGACATCAATGAGGGCATGTTCATAATAGACGGTGATGTAAAAGCAGATATGGACGCCGATGTTACGGCCGGCTACATTACCGCATTCGACGGGACCCGTGGTGTGATTGTCACATACGATGGCGTTTCAGACAAGACGACAGTTAGAGCCGACTACGTTAAGGTAAAGGCCTCAGACCCGAGTCCGGAAGATTACGCCAGGGAGGTGTGTCCGGGGGTGGAGCTTAGCTGGGAGGCAGGGCAGTATGCAGTCGATCACAACGTGTACTTCGGTACGAGCCTGAGCGACGTGAACGAAAGCGCCGAGCCATATCTGGACCACTACGGGAGCACGCAGTGGACCCCTTCCGGGCTTGCGCTGGGGACGAAATACTATTGGCGGGTCGATGAGGTCGATGATGCATGTGATGGCAGTCCCTGGGTGGGCGACATCTGGGAGTTCACGACAAACGACGGTAATGCTTCGGATCCTTACCCTGCGGACAAGAAGACGGCGGTACCCATAGATGCGGACCTCTACTGGACGGGCGGCTGCGGCGCAGATTCGCACGACGTGTATTTCGGAACCGATTACAATGATGTGCGGGACGCCACGAGCAGCAGCCATCCGAATGTCGTGTACGAGAACCGCGGCGTCAACAACTTCGACCCCGGCGCTCTTGATTACTACACGTGGTACTACTGGCGGGTTGATGAGGTTGATGGCGGCACGAGATACAAAGGCAAGGTGTGGAGCTTCAGAAGCTTGAGTGAGATTGTCGATCCCAACCTTATTCTGTGGTACAAGCTCGATGAAAGTGAGGGCACTATCGTTTCTGACTCTTCAGGTTACGAGCATCATGGGAGCGGGTACGATATTGATGGGCAGTGGGAGCCAAATAACGGCCAAATCGACGGGTGTCTCGACTTCGATGCCCATCAGCACGTCCTGGTTCCGACCGACACGCTTGATTCGGTCAGCAATGAGATAACAGTTAGCGTGTGGGTAAACGGCTATACCGGACAGGACGAAGACGATGATATGATAATCTTTGATACCGGCGACGGCGATTATAAGTTGACGGGGATCGTTCCGACGGATCGGCCGGATCTGGATGTGTATTGGCAGGCAGGCAACGACACCAACGATTTGCTGCTGTGGCCCGATGCCACACCTGAAGCCTGGAGAGGCGACTGGCATCACTTTGCTTTTGTCAAGAACGAGAATGAAGGCAAGATGTATATTTATTTCGACGGTTTCCCGCGAAAATCAAAGGACTGTGAAACCGGCACGTTGGCCAATGTGAAGGATAAGATATTCAAGATCGGGGCGAAAAATAGCTCGACCTCTGACTATGACGGCAAGCTGGATGACTTTAGAGTCTATGACCGGGCCCTGTCTTCGGATGAGATTCTGGAGTTCATTCGCGGCGATCTTAGGCTGGCGTGGGCTCCTCGGCCGTACAACGGGAAGCCTGATGTTGCTCCGGATGCGAATCTGATATGGAATCCGGGCAATTATGCGATTTCTCACGATGTGTACATAGGTACCTCGTGGGAGGATGTGAACGATGCGGTGACATTGGACGCGGAGTTCCAACAGAACCAGGAGCCGAACAGCTACGACCCGCCGGCGCCCTTCGAGATGGGCGAGGCTTACTACTGGCGTATCGACGAGGTGAACGGACCGAACACGTGGAAAGGTCCTGTGTGGCGGTTCAAGGTCGCGGAGTTCATAGCCCTTGACGATTTCGAGCAGTATGACCTCGACCAGAAGCAAATCCAGTACACGTGGTACGACCAGTATTCTCAGGAGTGGGGGGAGACCACCGGCGCCTGGCTGGAGCTGGCCAGGGCTCCGAAACCGGTGTATCGCGGCGATCAGGCGATGTCGTACACCTACGACACAGATGATCCGTGGGCTGATTTGTGCTATGCGGAGGCATGGCTGCCTCTGGAAGAGATCGGCGGTTTTCAGGACTGGACGTCGGTTGATGTTCGGCTGCTGACTTTGTTCTTCTATGGGCAGGCCGGCAACGACGCCAACCAGACCGAGCAGATGTACGTAGGTATCGATGATACCTTGGGCACATACGCTGAGATGCGCTACGGGGACAACGAAGGCGAATCGCTGGGCGATATTCAGGTCGAAGAGTGGCAGAGCTGGGACATTCCATTCGTGTATTTTGGCGACAGCAGCTTTGCTGCGGTTGCGGATGATGTGAACTTCTCGAGCATTGCAAACGTGTACATCGGGTTCGGTAACAAGCGCAGCCCCGTATGTGCGGGCAAAGGCTTGGTTTACTTCGATGACCTTCGTTTGAGCATGCCGATCTGCAGGCCCGAGTACGGGCCCATCGGTGATTTGAGCGGCGACTGCTTCGTCGGCGTCGCCGACATCGGCGCAATGGGTGACCAGTGGCTCCGCGGCGACGTCAATGCGAATCCGGTCGAGGAGGCCTCTGATGCGAATCTTGTGGCGCACTGGGAGCTTGACGGTGATGCCACTGATTCCTCGGCCAGCGCCTATCACGGCACCGCCAAGGGCGGCTATGGGTGGACGACCGGAAAAGTCGGCCAAGCTATTGACCTCTCCGGCGGCTGGGTGGTTGTCGAGGACGAGGGCAACACGCCAAAGCTGCGACCGAAGCATTACGTCAGCGTAATGGCCTGGGTCTACCTTAACGGTCAGATCGGCGGGGACGAGCGCATCGTAATTAAAGGTCGGAACGACAATGAGACCTTCGGCCTCGAAGCCGACGACGACGATGGTGCGGTCTTCATCATGCGTGACGCCAATAATCCCGGCGACGTGTTGTCCGTTAGCAGCGGCAGTAATGTGGTTGCGGGTAACGAGTGGATTCATATCGCCGGCACCTATGACAACCACGACCAGCTCGTCTATGTCAACGGCGCGGTTGAGGACTCCAACGCCCGCGGCGCCATCGAGCTTATTGCCGATGTCAACGACGGGCTCGGTATCGGCGGCCGATATGGCGACGGCGGCGATTTTGACGGCAAGATTGACGACGTCCGCGTCTATGACCGGGCCGTCACCCGCGCCGAGATAGCGTGGCTGGCATGTGGCAGCGACGGAATGTGTCTGCTCGAGTCTGAAGCCAATCTCTACAGCGGCGAGGACGATGAGGTAATCAACTTCAAGGACTTTGCGAAGCTTCTCGAGTCCTGGGGCGTTGAGCAGCTTTGGCCGCCCGAGCCGTAAGCGGTTCATTGTGTCGGCTGTTGAATTTACTTGAAAATTCGGGGCCTGTATCGAAGAGTCGGTACAGGCCCCGTTCATTTTGGAGCTTTCACGCCAAGGCGGAGTCAAGAACACAAAAAAGAAAAGATTATTCTTGACGGAGGGGAAAGTACTTTGGTAAACTTAAGCAGCGGTGCATGTTCGGCACGGAAATTGTTTCGGGCAGAAACAGTGTACCATTTTCGGGGAGAATGTGTGATGAGCTGGGCAGAGAGTTGCGAGGAGCGGTTTTGCATCCTTGAAACGGTCATTCCCGGCATTTCTTATACCTCCCGCCGGCCAACTTCCTGGCAGAGGCGTGCAAATCCTCATGTATCGAGTTCAGCTGCTTTGTATGGCCAAGGGTATTGGCAAAGGCTGAGGCGCCTGGTAAGTCAAATATATAAATATGTTTCGGTGTGCGGCTCTGATAAGGGCCATTTAGATTCCGTTTGAAAGGAGGAACGTCATGTGTAGAAAGTGTGTTATTTTGATGTTTGTCGTTTTGGGGGCCGGCATGGTCAACAGCGCATCGGCCTTGTACTTGAAGGTTGATTTCGCTTATCCAGTGATGGTGCCGAGCGATCCGTGCTTCGTAGCGAGGTTCGATTTGACGGCCAAAGACGGGTGGTTTCCATGGGCCGATCCAAGTTTCAAGGACTGCTGGCGGCACGACAGGACGTGGTGTGCCACGTACCCCGATGTGGGTGAGCTGCCGGGTGGGGTTAACGGCACGGGGATTAATTTCCAGGTTGACAGCGGCAACACTTACACCGGTATCATAAGCGAGGGGGGAAAGCGTTTTGCGGCATACGGGATGCAGCAGGTTACCGATGGGGGGTATGCGACAGGGCACCCACTGGGCGAGCCGATAGCTAATTCGGGGATGTCGACATTCGACGGCTCAGGTGAGACTCCTAAGCGCAGTGTGGTCCTGGTAATCCATGGTCTGGGGCCGGGGACGTATTATCTGGAGAGCTATCACAACTGCGGCTGGGACGTTAACGACCCCTATTATAATAATACTGACCCCGCCCTGGGTTATTATAACGTTCCTGATATTAACATGGCCAAGATTTGGATTAGAGGCCCGGACGTCAACCAGGTGGTCACACCTGAGGACTTTCCCATCCAGAGGGAGCAGGTGGATGCCAATCTTGTCCTTGTGACTGCGGTATTCACGAAGACGGACGTGTGCGACTGCAATGTCGCCTTCATGCCCGGTCCGGGCGGCAAGGTGATGGTTAATGCGTTCATTCTGAGCACGGGCAAATGGTATGCAAGAGAGCCGGACCCGGAAAATGAGGCCATAAACTTTTGTCCCGGTTCGTCGCTGTGCTGGACGTCGGATTCGACCGTGGAATTTCATGACGTGTACATTGGCACCGCGTGGGCAGACGTGAATGATGCCACCACATCGACGTCAGGGATATACAAAGAGAGGCTTACAGGGGAAGAGACGTGCTATACACCTGAGGACCTGCAGTTGGGCATGACATACTACTGGCGAATCGATGCTATCAGTGACGTCAATTTGTGGAAAGGCGAGGTGTGGAGTTTTACCACGAATGATGGAAATGCTTACGACCCGTATCCGGCCGACGATGCGACAAAGATTCCTTTGGACATAAACAGCTTCAGCTGGACGGTGGGCTGCTCTGCGGCCACGCACGACGTGTTTTTTGGAACCAGTGCTGCCGATGTTAACAGCGCCACAACGTCGAGCCATCCGAACGTCAGTTACACGGCCGGGACGGCGCCCGGGTCGTACACCCCGCCGGGCCCGCTTGCATTCGCCACTCATTATTACTGGCGCGTCGATGAGGTCAGCAGCGGCGGCGGGCAGAGGTGGCACGGCAAGGTCTGGCACTTCAAGACGAAGGCCGAGATCACCGACCCCAGTCTGCTTGTGCGGTACCAATTCGATGAGCTTCCACCAAGCAGTATCGCCTTCGACTCATCCGGCAACGAGTTCACGGGGACCATTAGCGGCGACCCGAACGCCTGGGCCCCCACTGACGGGCGGTTCGGCGGCTGTCGCATCTTCGGGGGCAGCTGCAGTCTTCCGGCGGACGTGCCCAAGACCATCACCTCTGCAATAACCATTTCGATGTGGCTGAAGGACATCCCCACCAACAGCGATCCCGGTTGGAATAACGTCGTTTTGGACGCCAGCAGCAGCATCGTGTTCTGGCGGATGCGGGTCCTGGTGCCTTCGAACCAGGGAAGAGACGATGATTGGCCCGGGTATATACTCTGGCGTGCGGGAATGGAGCCTAATGACAGACTGAGCTGGAATTTGGACGGCATTAAGATTGAACAGTTGGACGGCTGGCACCACTGGGTGTTCATCAAGGACGAGCCTAATCAAACGGTGCAGATCTATTTTGACGGCGTATTGGGGGCATCCGCGACCGGAAGTACTATTTCCAACCTGGCGAGCATGTATCCCAACAACATCCTTATATGCGGGAACCAGGGAAGCGGCGGCGGTTCCGCCACGGTGGACGATTTCCGAATCTATAACCGCGCGCTGTCGGAGTCCGAGGTGCTCGAGGTGCTTAGAGGCGACGATCTGTGGAGCGCGTGGCTGCCGCAGCCGCAGGACGGGGCCGTGGAAGTAGCGCCGGACGTGAATCTGACGTGGAGACCGGGGGATTACGCAGTCCAGCATAAGGTGTTCTTCGGCGCGGACTGGGATGACGTCAACGACATGACCGACCCGTGCGCGACATTAGGCGTTGGTAATGAAGAGTACGACCCCGGCTGGCTGGAATTCAGCACGACCTACTACTGGCGGGTCGATGAGGTCAACGGCCCGAACACATGGAAAGGTCCGGTGTGGAGATTTACGGTGGCTGATTTCATTGTCCTCGACGATTTCGAGCAGTACGACCTCGACCAGAAGAGCATACAGTACACGTGGTATGACCAGTATTCTCAGGAATACGGCCAACAGACGGGTGCGTGGCTGGAGCTTGCAAAGCCCCCCAAGCCGGTGCATGGCGACGACCAGGCGATGTCATACACCTACGACACGGATGATGTGTGGGCTGATTACTACTATGCGGAGGCATGGCTGCCTCTGGAAGAGATCGGCGGCTTTCAGGACTGGACGTCGGTCGATGTTCGGCTGCTGACATTGTTCTTCTACGGGCAGGCCGACAACGACGCGACCGAGGACGAGCAGATGTACGCAGCCGTCGATGATACCTGGGGCACATACGCAGAGATGCGCTACGGGGACAACGAAGGCGAAGCTCTGGGCGACCTGCTGATTGAAGAGTGGCAGAGCTGGGACATTCCGTTTGCGTATTTTAGCGACGGCAACTTTGCAGCGGTTGCCGATGATGTGGACTTCTCGATCATCCGAAACGTGTACATTGGATTCGGCAACAAGCGATTCCCGGTGGCTGCGGGCAAAGGTGTGGTTTACTTCGACGACATTCGTGTGAGCATGCCCATCTGCAAGCCCGAGTATGGTCCTGTCGGCGATTTTGACGATGACTGCATCATTGGTATCGGCGATATTGGCGTGATGGGCGAGCAATGGCTTAGAGGTGACATTGACGTGACCCCGATAGAAGAGCCGGGTACCGCCAACCTCGTTGGCCACTGGGCGCTTGACGGCAACGCGAATGATTCGAGCGCCAACCCGATTAACGGGACTGCCCAAGGCGCTTATGCGTGGGTTAGCGGGCACATCGGCTCCGGCGCCATAGAACTCAGCGGCGGCAAGGTTCTGGTGGCCGACGGGGCAAAACTCAGGCCGGCCCTTCAGATCTCGGCGACCGCGTGGATTAATTACAGCGAGGAAATGAGTCAGATCGCCCGCATTGTGATCAAAGGAATAGACGCCGGTGACAGCGAGAATTTCGCAATGCAGCTCGGCGGCAGCGCTTGCAGCTTCTTCGTCCGTGACGTAAATCACGGACTTCACAGCGCGGACGGAGATAACATAGCGCGTGGCGAATGGGCCCACGTAGCCGGCACGTATGACGGCAACAGTGTGAAATGCTACGTAAACGGCCAGGTCTCGAACTCCGAGACCATCGGCGTGATAACTCTCCTGCAGGATACCAACGACCTTGCCATAGGCAATCGTTCCGACGCCGACGACCGTGCGTTCATAGGCACCGTTGACGATGTTCGCGTTTACAACCGCGCTTTGACCCGTGCCGAGGTGGGGTGGCTGGCTTCTGAGGGCGAAGGCGTGGTGGAGCTGACGTCGGAGGTAAATCTGTTCATCGACGATCCTGCTGCTGAGGTCATCAACTTCAAGGACTTCGCGAAGCTAATGGAGTCCTGGGGGGTTGAGCAGCTTTGGCCGCCGGAGCCGTAAGCGGTTCATTGTATCGGCTGTTGAATTTGGCTGGAGATTCGGGGCCTGCACAGCACAAGTACGGGCCCCGTTGTTTTTGGGCGGCAGAGTAAAGAATGACACTGACAGGTGCAGGCACGACAAAAGGTACGTGTTTAGCCAGTTATTAGTGTTAACAGCGATGATTTCATGACCAACTCTTCGCTTAGAGATGTTAATTGCCCGCAAAAACGGGCAATTTCGGCCTCAACACTGACATATCAGCACTGCTTTCAGGCCAAAGACGTACGATAAAAAGGGCCCCATTTGTATTTGTCGGCGGCGGGTGGGGCTTTTGCTCGGGCGGTCGGGGACTTGGTCCGAAAAAAAGCAGCTCTATGCAATATTTTGATAGTATTTGTCTTGACGGCAGGTTTTTAATGTGCTATATAATATTGGTCTGCCGATTTTTGAATGGTGAAGCTGTGTAGTTGCTCGGCGGGCAAGAGGAGGGAGGTGCACGCTTTTTGCGGCGCAAGATTGCAGGATGTGTTCGAAGCGGGCATGAGATTGTTGTAGTGAAGGTGTTTAGTGCCCGTAGCGAATGATACAAGTATTTTGGTACGGCTGAGGAAGCTGTGATGTTCAAGTATTAGTTTTAAGGAGTAATATTATGAGCAGGAAATTCGTTTTGTTAGTGTGTTTTGTTTTGCTGGTGGGTATGGCTGGTTTGGGCCGAGCCGATACTTTATTCCACTGGCAGTTCGAGGGAAGCGAGGAGGACCCGATTGCCTACGACATCGATATAGTCTCGGGCGAGATAGCGTACGCATTCGTTAACGAGAGCGGTGTGGGTACGGCAACGGGGCTTTTCTACGGCGAGGCGAACCCGTGGTTCAATAGCGGGGGAACGAGCGCTGATTTCCAGAATGACCCGAACAATAATAACAGGGGGTACGGTCTGGCGGTGCTTGACGGCGGCGTGGATTCCCCGGTGGACCTGAGCACGCTCAGTCAGGTGACCATAGAGGCATTCTGCCAGCCACATCTGCTGCGCCAGGGCGTTATTATCAGGAAGAACAACAGCACGGGCGACGGAGGCATCTATTACATTGATGCAAGACCGACAGGTCACTTTGCCGTTAGATTGGCAGGTCCGAATGATGATATCACTGATAGCGGGGCAGTGTGCAATGACCTCTTGTATGAAATTGACGAATGGTACCATGTCGCTCTGGTCTGGGATGGCAGCGTAGTAAAGTTCTACGTCAACGGTGTGAAGTCAGAGGATCTGACAGGGTCATCGGAAGTGCCCTTCACCGGTCCGATCGGCGACTCCTGCAAGGCGTTGGGTATCGGCTGTCAGGATCGCGCTTGTATGACGGATCCCAACACCCCAACGAACACGAACCAGATGTTTTATGGCAAGATTGATGAGGTGCGGATATCGGATGAGGCGCTGGCCCCGAGTCAGTTTCTGATTTTCGGCGGGGGCCAAGGCGTGGCGACAAGAGCCAAACCATCGAATGGTGCGCGAAATGTGTGTCCTGATAGTTTGGTGCTGAGCTGGAAGCCGGGTCCGGATGCGGGAGATTTGAACGGGCACGACGTTTACTTCGGTACGAATTACGACGACGTGAAGAACGCCGGCACATCAACGGCCGGCATATACAAAGGACGTCAGGACAGTAACAGCTATCCGGAGGTCGGCAGTCTTTCGGTGGACATCGGCGCTACCTACTATTGGCGGATCGATGAGGTCAACGAGGCGGGTGAGCCCGACGATATATGGGAAGGCGGAGTGTGGACGTTTACGATTGAGGACGGCAATGCCAGCGAGCCTTCGCCGCCCAATGGCGTCAAGGGCGTCAATCCCAATGTGGTTCTTAGCTGGACGCCGGCGTGTGTTGCGGATTCACACAATGTGTACTTAGGCACAGTTTACAGCGATGTTCTCAACGGCGCCGGCGGCACGTCGAAGGGCAACCGCACCGACCCGAATTATGATCCGGGCGGTCTTGCTCAATCCACGACTTATTATTGGCGGATCGCAGAGGTTGACGGCGGCAACACCTACCCGGGCGAGGTGTGGAGCTTCAAGACCGGCAAGGGAGGCGTCATCGTATACTTCGATTTCGACGGCACCGAAGGCCAGAACCTTCCGGGGACAATCACGGATGAGACCGCAACGGTGACTTTCACCAAGTACCTGGGCGACGATCCCTGCGGCACGGTCAAGTACGGTCCTGCCAATCCGTTCTACAATATGAGCGGCACGAGCGCGAGTTTCACACCGGAGGCTGGTTTCTACAGGTTGGACCCCAATGTGAACAACACGGACATTCTGCGCCTTGACGGCGTAGCATACACGATCGAGATGTGGATAAAGCCTGACTCAATTTCTTATGACAATACTGCGTTGATGAAGAAGTACAACGCGTGGCAGGCGGGGCTCGACGGCGACCATTTTGAGTTTCGCCACAGAGAAGATCCCCTTGATGGCGACGAGCAGTTGGCCTTGGGCGAGTGGACGCACGTTGCGGCTGTTTTTGACCTGTTGGCGTCGTCCGACCAGAAGAAGATATATATCAACGGCGTGCTTGACAACGCCGAGGACGCAACGCAGGCGAATCCCGCCGACAATAACGCCCCTGTTGCAATCGGCTTTATGAGGCGTGCAAACGGGACTTCCGACGACTTCGTGGACGGTCAGATTGACGAGCTGGCGATACTCGATATCGCTCTTGGACCGGGGACCTTCCTGTTCTATCCGGGCCTTGAGTGGGCCAACGACCCGAATCCGTACAGCGGTCAGACACGGGTGGACCCGAACGTGGTTCTTAGCTGGACTGCGGGGCTTTACGCGAATTCGCACGATGTGTACCTCGGCACCGACGCTAACGTTCTATATCTGGGCAATACTGATGTTAACCACTGGCCTGAAGTCGGAAATCTCGAGCTTCAACTCGGCACAGGCTACTACTGGCGGGTCGATGAGATCGGCGACTCCAATACGTGGAAAGGACTGGTCTGGAGATTCACCGTCAGGCCTAAGATCGAAGACCCGAATCTTATGTTGTGGTACAAGCTGGACGAGACCGACGGTGACCAGGCCGCAGATTCTTCCGGCTATGAGAACCATGGCAATCTTGAAGGCGATGACAACTGGGACCCGGAAGACGGCCGATTCGGCGGGTCGCTCATATTCGAGGATGACACGCGAATCGAGGCGCCCGTTGCCTCCACTGCGACTATCACTTCGCAGGTAACGATTGCCGTTTGGCTAAAGAATTCCGACAGGCCTCTCTACGATAACTGGGTATTCGGAATCGGCTCGTCCTCGAACACGCCTTACCAGATCAGGGCCGCCGTTCCGCTCGTTGACGGCTACAACATAGAGTGGCGCGCCGGCAACGACACCAATGACGTGATACAATGGGATATGAGGCGCATCGGACTTGACCCCGGCAGGCTTGACGGCTGGCACCTCTGGGCATTCGTAAAAGACGAGGACGCAGGCAACATCAGGCTCTATTTCGATGGTGAGAGAGTCGACTCGAACGACACCGTTGACCCGACCGTGAGCCAACAGTATTCGAGGTTCAGGATCGGCGGCGTATCATATCACGGCAACGACCTGGTTGCGAAGATGGACGACTTCCGAATGTACGACAGGGCCCTGAGCGACGCCGAGGTAGCCGCGCTCTTTAGAGGCGGCGAGCTTGAGCTGGCGTGGGACCCGAACCCTCTCGACGGTTCCAGCGACGTTCGCTGGGATGCAAATCTGACGTGGCAGCCCGGCGATTATACCGACACGCACGATGTGTACTTCGGCACAAGCTGGGATGACGTCAACAGTGCGACGACGGTGGATAGGGCGGCGACGAAGAATCTCGGCGACGAGGAATACGATCCGGGTGCAATGGAGCTGGGCCAGACTTACTACTGGCGCATTGATGAGGTGAACGAGCCCAACACATACAAGGGCAGGGTCTGGAGCTTCACGGTTGCCGAGTATGTCACCCTCGACGATTTCGAGCAGTACGACCTCGACCAGAAGCAAATCCAGTATGAGGGGGGCTGGTATGACCAGTATTCTCAGGAAATGGGGCAGACCACCGGTGCGTGGCTGGAGCTTGCACAGGCGCCCCGCAAACCTGTCTATCGCGGCGTGCAGGCGATGTCGTACACCTACGACACGGATGATATTTGGGCTGATTTGAACTATGCGGAGGCCTGGCTGCCTCTCGAGGAGAGCGGCGGTTTTCAGGACTGGACCTCCGTTGACGTTCGCCTCCTGACGGTGTTCTTCTACGGGCAGGCGGGCAACGACGCCACCGAGGACGAGCAGATGTATGTTGCCGTTGATGATACGTTCGGCACATACGCTGAGATACGCTACGGGGACAACGAAGGCGAAGCTCTGAGCGACATTCAGGTTGAAGAGTGGCAGCGATGGGACATTCCGTTCGTGTATTTCAGCGACGGCAACTTTGCGGCGGTTCCGGATGATGTGGAGTTCTCGAGCATCCGAAACGTGTACATCGGATTCGGCAACAGGCGCAGCCCCGTGGCCGCCGGCAAAGGCATCGTGTTCTTCGACGACCTTCTCCTGAGCATGCCCATCTGCAAGCCTGAGTTTGGGCCCGTCGGCGACCTTGACGATGACTGCGTTATCGGTATGGGTGATGTCCGTGTGATGGGTGCGCAGTGGCTTGACGGCGACGTTGATGTGAGTCCTGTTACGGAGCCGTCGGACGCAAATCGTGTTGCTCGGTGGCAGCTTGACGGCAACGCGAATGATTCGTGGCCGAACGCTTATCACGGGACGGCCGAAGGCGCCTACGAGTGGGTCGCCGGGAAAGACGGCCAGGCCATCGACCTTTCCGGCGGATGGGTCGTTGTCGACGACAATGGCGTCACGCCGAAGCTCAGGCCAAAGCATTACGTGAGCGTGATGGCGTGGATATACCTCGACGGTGAGGTCGGCAGCAACGAGCGCGTTGTAATCAAAGGTCGCAACGACCATGAGACCTTCGGCCTCGAAGCCGATGATAGCGACGGTGCGGTCTTTATCATGCGTGACGCCAATAATCCGGGCAGCGTGCTGAAGGTCAACAGCGGCATAGATGCGATTGGTGATAACGAGTGGATTCACGTAGCCGGCACATACGACCAGAACGAGCAGCTCATTTACGTTAACGGCGTGGTTGAGGACTCCAACGCCCGCGGCGCCATCGAGTTGTTTGCCGACGCCAATGACGGGCTGGGCATCGGCGGCCGATATCCCGCGAGTGACACGAGCGGCAGATTCGAGGGCAAGATTGACGATGTTCGTGTTTACGATCGCGCGGTAAGCCGCGCCGAGATAGCGTGGCTGGCATCGGGCGGCGACGGCGTAGTAGATCTGGTCTCCGAGGCAAATCTGTACATCGATGATCCTGCTGCTGAGATAATCAACTTCAAGGACTTTGCAAAGCTTCTGGAGTCCTGGGGCGTTGAGCAGCTTTGGCCTCCGCAGCCGGCGCCATAAGAGGCTTGTTAAGCTGGTGGTTTGGTTTTGAGTCTGCAACTGAATCGGGGCCCATACTTGGGTATGGGCCCCATTTTTTTGGGGGGGCGGTCAAATGCAGCCGAGGTCAGGTGGTGTATGAGAGGTCATGGGGATTCGGCGTCAGCGGCGGGCCATTCCCAGTGTGTCAGGTCGTCGGACCAGGCGAGGGCGATGGAGGCGAGTTTCTTGAAGCCGCCGGGCGGCTCTGCGTGGAAGAACATTAGGTATTTGCCGACACGGGGTTCGCCGGTGAGGTCGAGGACGAATCCGGCGGTCAGTCTCTGGGCCGCCCAGGGCCAGTCTTTCTGTCCGAGGGTTATCAGGCCGGTTGCATCTTTTGATGTTGGGCCGCCGACGTCGCGCCAGGTTTTCAAATCATTGGAGCGTTTCATTCCGATGCCGTTTTTGGGTGAGTGGAACATGAGGTATTCGTCGCCGTCGATTATGACGCAGGGGTTTTCGCCTGCGGGTATTCGATTGAAGTATGTCCATGTCTTGAGGTCGTATGAGAAGGACATATTCGCGGCGTTGTCGTCGAAGAAGCACCACCATTTTCCGGGCTGGTCCTTATCCTCGATCAGGTAGGCGTCGATGAGCCGACCCATCTTCTCTACGGGTACGTTCGGGCCTTTTACCATGAGCATTTCCGGCTCGCTCCACACTTCGAGGTCCGGGCTTCTGGTGATCCAGACGCGGCAGTTTTTGTTGCCGTACTTTTCGCCGTTTGGTGTGGGATAGGTTTGGTAGCACATGATCCACTCGTAACCGAAGCGGATGACGTTGCCGGGGCTGGAGAAATTGAGGCTGAGGTCTTTCGGGGTGAGGATTTTGGGTTCGGTCCATTTTATGAGGTCTGTGCTCTTGCTTTCGGCGGTGTAGGAATATCGTTTGCCGTCGTCGGGGTCCTTGAGCCAATATGTGCAGTAGAGATGAAAGATACCGTCGTGATAGAGCACGGCCGGGTCGCGGAATGCGCGGTCGTCATCGCCTTTGAGGACTATGGGGGAAGGGATGGCGGAGAAATCAATCGCCCGGGGTTTGGGCGGGGTTTTTGTCACCACCACACCGGTGGGGACATCCGGGCCGAGGACCACATCACGCCGGGCGTTTGAGAGGTCGTTTTCAAGCAGATGGATGCCGGCGATTTTCTTGCCTTCGAGTTTCAGAAATACATCCGTGTCCGATGGGCAGGTTGATTTTTCTATAGTGACATTGCGGGTGTCTTTGAAGAGCATGACGGGGCTCTTGTCCGGTTCAATTATCACGTTAGTCAACGTAATGCCGTTTGCATCTGAGCAGGTCAGGCCATTTTCGGCGGCGACGGAAAGATTCTCCACGGTGACATTTTCGATGGGCTGTTCGGGCAGGCCTTTTATGATAAGTGCATTTCGGCTTCGGTGACAGTCAAGGTTCCTAACGTAGATATTGCGGAAGCGCGGTGGTCTATCGGAGAAGGGCTGGACGGAGCTGGAGCCGTAGAAGGTATTGAGCAGGATGGGTTCGCCGCCGATCCGGTCGGTGGTAATGTCCTGAATCCAGATGTTCTCGACGGTTCCTCCGCGGCCTCTCATTGATTTGATGCGGATGCCGCGAACGGTTTGGCTGAAGTGACAGTTTCGGATGAGGACATTTTTGACGCCACCGGACATTTCACTTCCGATGGAGACAACTCCGTCGCAGTCTTCGCCGAGGCCGAATCGGCAGTGCCTGACAATGACGTTTTCGCAGGGTCGGGCGACGCGCCATCCGTCCTCATCCCGGCCCGATTTGATGGCTACGGCGTCATCACTGGTGTCGAAGTTGCAGTATTCGACGAGGACGTTCTTGCAGGAGTCGGGGTTGACGCCGTCGTTGTTGGGGCCTTTTGTGTGGAGGGTGACTTTGCGGACGATGACGTTTTCGCAGTAAACGGGGTGGATGGTCCACATTGGTCCGCTGCCGACGGTGACACCTTCGAGCAGTACGCTTCGGCAGTTTATGAACTGGATGAAGGAAGGGCGCAGGAATGCTTTTGTGCTTCCAAAGACTCGGTCCTTTACGGGCACGCCCCGGGTCATTTCGTGGAGTTTTTGGGCGGACTTCTCTTGAGTTCCTCTGTTGGTCCACCAGGCACGACCCTGGCCGTCGAGTTTTCCGGAGCCGGTGATTGCAATGTTGGTACAGTCGTTGGCGTAGATGGGCGGCGAATAGTTATAACATTCGATGCCTTCATAGCGGGTGAGGACAACGGGCAGGTAATCGTCGAAGTTCGTGCTGAAACGAATTTCGGCGCCCTTTTCGAGGTGGAGATTGACGTTGCTTTTGAGGTGGATTGGGCCCGTGAGCCAGGTTCCGGGCGGGACAATCACTTTGCCCCCCGCTGCCGTAGTGCATGCGGCGATGGCGTCGGCGAAAGCCTTTGTGTTCATCGTGCTTCCATCGGCGACGGCGCCGTAGTCGCCAATATTGAAGGTTCGGTCGGGGAAGATGGGCGGCTTTAGCTGCGGCATATCAAGCGGCATATCAAACGGAGTATTCAATGGAGCAATGTCACTTGCCCCGGTGTCTTTGCCGGGCCAGGTCCAGTCGATGAGGTCATCGCTCCATGCGATTCCGAGGGAGACGTCGGTGCTGAACTTGACTGATTCATCTTCGGGGCCGGAGCCGTGGAAGAACATTATATATTTTCCGACGGCGGGTTCGTTGCGCATATCGAGGACGAAGCCGGCGCTGAGGCGTCCCTGCGCCCAGGGCCAGTGTTTTTGGCCGAGGGTGATAAGCTGGCCGTAGTCGTGCCAGTTGATCATATCCCTGGAGCGTTTCATGCCGAGGCCGTTGCGTGGTGAATGAAACATCAGGTATTCGCCGCCGTCGACAAGGACGCAGACGTTTTCGCCGCCGGTGATTCGCTGAACGTAGGTCCAGTTTTTGAGGTCGTATGACCAGGACATATTTACGGCGGCGTCGTCGAAAAGGCACCACCATTTGCCGGGTTGGTCCTTGTCCTCGATGAGGCAGGCATCAATGAGGCGGCCCATTTTTTCAGGCAGGATGTCGGGTCCTTTTACCATGAGCATTTCAGCGGGTCCCCAGTTTTCCAAATCGCTGCTTCGCATGATCCAGAGGCGGCAGTTCTGGTTGCCGTACTTTTCGCCTTTCGGTGTGGGATAGGTTTGGAGACACAGAATCCATTCGTCGCCGAAGCGGATGATGTTGCCGGAGCTGGCGAAGTTGAGGTTCTGGTCGACGGGGGTAATGATGTTCGGCTCGGTCCAGTTGATGAGGTCGGTGCTCTTGCTGAATGCGACAGTCCAATAGTGTTTGCCATCCTCTTTGGTAATGATATAGGTGTAGAAGAGGCGAAAGACGCCATCGTGGTATATGGCGGCCGGATCACGGTAGGCGATGGTGGCGCCGCCTCTGAATATGATGGGCGACTTTATGGCGGAGAGGTCAATTCTTTCGGCGGCACTCATCGAACTGCAAGTCAGCAAGAGCAGTGCAAGCGATACCACAGGGAGAACAGCCGGCTTCAAAGATTGGCGGTAAAAGTGGTCATGTTTTGTCATACACTCTGCTCCTTTTCAGAGGTGGGTCATATTCGACAACAGAAGGACAATTTGTCACAAGAAGATTGTTTTGTCAAACGATAACTTTTCCGGGGCAAGTTGCGGCCTAGTTTTGGCGGGTACGAGCCGGACGTGGGATCAATACAAAATCGTTGCGGCTGTGAGCAGAGCGGCTATAATGGCGGGCAATTCGGCAAAACTGAGCAAAGCCGTCAGGGCGCAGTTTAAGCAAAAGGTGAAGAAAGGAAGGTAAACGTTATGGATGTCGCGAGTGTTCTGGGGGCTGCGGGGGCATTTAAGCTGCACTGGTTTGACATTAGCGTATTTCTGGCGTTTTTCGGTGTCGTTGTGGGCGTCAGTATGTACAAAAGCAGGAAGGAAGAGACCGGCGAGGACTACTTCCTGGCAGGTCGGGGACTAACGTGGCCGTTGATTGGCTTTTCACTGATAGCGGCCAACATCTCGACTGAGCACTTCGTTGGGATGTCGGGTCAGGGAGCGGGAATGGGACTTGCCATTGCGAGTTACGAATGGATAGCGGCGATTACGCTGGTCTTTGTTGCACTGTTGTTCCTGCCTAAGTTCCTGCGGAGCGGCATCTTTACGATTCCCGAATACCTTGAGTATCGTTACAACTCCGCGGCCAGGTCGATTATGGCGTTCTATGTAATGATAATGTATGTGGTTGTAGCGATCGCAGCCGTCGTGTATTCCGGTGGTCTTACACTGCAGACGATATTCGGAGATACGCAGAACCCCGCGCATTTGAAATATGGGATACTGCTCGTTGGCTCGATTGCCGCTGTATATACGATTTGGGGCGGCCTCAAGGCAGTGGCGTGGGCGGACCTTTTTCAGGGCTCGGCGCTGATTATCGGTGGCGCGATAACGATGGTGCTGGGCTTTGTCGCGATAGGCAAGCTGCATCCGTCGGCCGAGGCGGGGGCCGGCATAATCACTACCGTTTCAAACGGGATACAATTGTTCAGCGAAAAGAACGCCGGCAAGCTCCACATGTTCCTTCCTAAAGATCATCCCATAATCCCGTGGACGGCGCTGATAATAGGTATCTGGATTCCGAACTTTTACTACTGGGGGCTGAACCAGTTTATTACGCAAAGGACTCTTGCGGCTAAGACACTCAGACAGGGCCAACTCGGTATTATTTTTGCTGCGGCCCTTAAGCTGCTTATACCGTTTATCATGGTATTTCCAGGCATTATGGCCCTGCAGCTCTACCAGGACCAAGTCATTGCAAAAAATGATGCTGCTTATCCGCTGCTGATCAAGAATCTTATTAATCCCGGTCTGCGAGGCTTTATATTCGCGGCAATCAGCGGCGCGGTGATAAGCTCGCTGGCATCGATGCTGAACTCGGCCTCGACAATCTTTACGATGGACCTATATAAACGTCTTATTAACAACAAGGCGTCGCAAAAGTCGCTGGTGTGGATGGGGCGAGTCATGACGTTGTTGTTCGTTGTTGTCGGATGTCTGATAGCGCCGAATTTGGGGAGCGAGAAATTCAAGGGGATATTCAACTATATACAGGAAACGCAGGGGTTCATCACGCCGGGGATTCTTGCAGCTTTTGCGTTCGGTCTGATTTTTAAGCGAGCACCATCTGCGGCCGGTATCTCGGCGATGGCCCTTAACATCCCGGTGTACGGCATCATGAATTTGAAGTTCTTTGAGTTTATTAAGCCGATTAAGCCGGCTTTGGACAGCCTGAGAGAAAACGCGTTCATAGGCAAACTCAACGAGCTGGCGTTTCTCAATCAAATGGCAATTACCTTTGGCGTGCTGATTCTTGCAATGTCGATTATCACTATCTTAAAGCCGCTGAAGGAGCCCAGGGTTATGCCGGTCAGAGAGGAATTCGATATGCGGCCGACTCCAGCGGTTATCTGGTTAGGCGGTTTGGTAATAGTAGTAACGCTGGCCCTGTATGTTATCTTCAGGTAGTCTTTGGAGGCTGAATGGAACTTACGGCGCAGGACAGAGCGGCGCTTGAGAAGATTCTGCGGTTGTCCGAGGATGCGGGCATAAACATTAAGGGCGGCAGAATCCGGCGGACATCGTCGCGGTTTTGCTTCGGTGTGGAGCACGGCGATTATAATGGGACGGAGCTGTTCGGCGTGGGGACGGACCGGTTTATCTGGCTGGCGTACAGGGCCAACGGTGCAAACAAAATGAGGCTGTTCAGCGGGAATTTTCCCCGTGACGGTGTTATTGAATTCAACCTTGGTGACGTTCCCCAACCGAAATCGGCGGCTATAGCGGACACGTGGGCGAGGTTCCCTTACGGCGTTGAATATATTTTGCAGCGGGAAGCCATCGCTCTGAGCCAGGGTATTGACGCCGTCATTTACGGTGACATTCCAGGGGGTGGGATGTCACGGTCGGCTTCCCTGACGCTCAACCTTATCTTATCGCTTCTTGACGTCAACGGAATCGAGATTGAGGATAAATTCAAAATCGTCGATATGGCGCAGGCGGTGGAGAACGACTACATCGGTTCGCCTTGCGGACAGCTCGACCAGATCATGATACTGTTTGCGCGTGAGAATATGGGGACATATTACGACCCGAAGAACAGAAGCATAGAGTATGTGCCGTTGGGCAAAGGAGCGACCGACTTTCGCATTGTCGTTCTTGATACGGGTACGGTTCGGCCCGGCCTGGAGAAATCGACGTATAGAATCCGGCGAGCGGAGTGCGAGAGGCTGGCGTCCATATTGCAGGAAGCGGGGTATGACATCAACTGCCTGGCTGATATTAAGGACGAGGACCTTTACGGGAAGATTATGGCGCAGTTCGGAGAGAAGCACCCGGATTTATGCGATCGGCTGAAATATATTTTCGGCGCGCAGAAGCGTTTTTACGAGATGCTGGATGCGTGGAAGGCTGGGGACATCGAGACGGTGGGCCGGATATTCCGTGAGGACGGTATTGGGCTGCGGGATGATTACAAGATTTCGGGGCCGGAATTGGAGACGATGTGCGATATTGCGCGGACGGTGCCGGGTGTATTGGGTGAGCGGATGTTGGGCGGCGGTGACAAGGGGGCCTCAGGAGCGCTTGTCACGGCCGATAGTGTGGAGGCATTGAAGCAGGCGGTGGATTCGGCCTATCCGAATAAGCATCGCGAGTATAAGGATGAGTACGCGGTTCACGTGTGCAAGGTGGTGGATGGCGTGAAAGTTTACGATGGTTTACTCTAATGGCAATGACGTGACGGGCGTGTAGGTAGCAGCCCAGAGAGCGAATGATGAACGGTTCATCTGTAAAAAAGGGAGTTTTCTCGGCGACGGTACGAGCCAACAGGCGGATTGGTGAGTGCTTCTACCGGCTGCGGCTTGAGTTTTTGGGTGCCGGGGCGGAGGCGATAGGCTCCTGCGTGCCGGGGCAGTTTGTGGAACTGGATTTGTCGGGGGCGGCGTTGCCGGCGGCGAAATATATACCGGAGAACCTGGCGGATAAGGCGCAGCGAAAAATACTCCTTCGGAGGCCTTTTAGTTTTGCGGATGTCACTGTCGAGGGTAAGACTGCGTTCGGCGAGATTCTTTATTGCGTGGTGGGGCCGGGAAGTCTGCGAATGACGACACTGGCCGCGGGTGATGTGGTCAGCGTAATTGGGCCTTTGGGCAGAGGTTTCCGGGTTCCGGAAGGAAAGCGGACCGCCCTGCTGGCGGCCGGCGGAATGGGCGCCGGGCCGCTGCTGCATCTGGCGAAGTTTCTCACGGCCAACCATCCCAATGTCAAAGTGATTGCTTTTGCGGGGGCAAAGACGGCAAAGGAACTGCCATACGAGCGGAGACTGGATGAGATTTCGCAGCAGTTGGGGTTCTCGCTGGCGGAGTTCGCACAGCACGGCATAGAGTCGCAGGTGGCGACAGACGACGGGTCGGCGGGGTACGCCGGGCTGGTGACGGATTGTCTGGCGGAGTGGCTGAAGCAGGAAAGCCTGCAGGGTGAGGAGACGATTATTTATGGCTGCGGACCAGAGGCGATGCTGGCAAGGTTAGCCGAGATTGGTGTCGAACGCCGAATCGATTGTCAGGTGAGTATGGAGCGGCTGATGGCGTGCGGAATTGGCGTGTGCATGAGCTGCGCCGTGGAATGCAAGGCGAACGGGTCGGGTGAGACGGTGTATAAACTGTGCTGCAAGGATGGCCCGGTTTTCGACGGCAAGGAAGTAGTCTTCGGCTTGTGATGGGCGGTGCGTGAACAGTCAGAAGAAAAGCAGGTTTATTGGCGTATCGAGAACCGGATGAAGGCTTTAGAGAAAAGGATGAAAAGACGGGAGTTCATAGTAAAGGCGGCAGCCGCTGCGGCCGAAGTTATGCTGACAGGGCAGACATCCACCGAAGCAAGTCCAAGGGGAGAAAGCAGGCCCAATATCCTTTTCATCATGACCGACCAACAGCATGCCGGGATGATGAGCTGCACAACAAACAAATGGCTTAAAACGCCTGCGATGGACCAGCTTGCGGCTTCGGGCATCCGGTTCGAAAGAGCTTACGCCTGCAACCCTGTCTGCGTGCCCAACCGGTTCAGCCTGCAAACGGGCCTCATGCCCAGCGCAATAGGAATGGGGCAGAACGGCGACTCCGAGCGGGCTGCCGTAACCGATGCTATGGTGCAGCAATCGCTTGGCAGTCTTTTCCGCCAGGCGGGCTACGAAACTGTCTATGGCGGCAAGGTGCACCTGCCCGCCAGGATGAACGATGTGGACAAGCTCGGATATCGAAATCTAACCGGCGACTCCCGCCAGGGGCTGGCGGACGCCTGTGCGAAGTTTATCAAGGGCAAGCATGCAAGACCGTTCCTGCTGTTCGCCTCGTTCATTAATCCACACGATATCTGCTACATGGCCATCAATGATTTCAGGCGAGCCAACGGCAAGGCCGCGGTAGGCAATATAGATTCGAGGACGTGCGAGGCCGTACTGGAGAGTGCGCGGGCGAGCGGGGACATCGACGCTTTTGTGGCGGAGAACTGCCCTGCCCTGCCGACGAATCACGCAGTGCCGGAAGCTGAGCCGGAGTGCATAACAGACAAGTACGTGAATGCGAGGCCTTTCCGGGCATACATCCGCCAGAAGTGGACTGAGAATCAGTGGCGTCTGCATCGCTGGGCGTACTGCCGGCTGACCGAAATGGTCGACAAGGAAATTGACATAGTGCTTGACGCCCTGCGCGAGGCGGAGTTGGAAGATAAAACGCTGATAGTCTTTACCAGCGACCACGGCGATATGGACGCTGCGCACAAAATGGAGCATAAATCTGTGCTTTACGAGGAATCCGTGCGTGTTCCATTCATAACGAGCTACAGGGGAGTGATTCCGGGCGGTGTGGTTGACAATGAGCACCTCGTTTCGAACGGTCTCGACCTGCTGCCAACTCTGTGCGATTACGCTGGTATTAAGGTTCCGAAGGGACTGCGCGGTTTGAGCCTTCGGCCGCTGGCTGAAGGGAAAGAAGCCGCAGCCTGGCGCGATTACGTTGTCTCGGAGAGTCAAAACGGCAGGATGCTCCAGACGGGCCGGTTCAAATACTGTGTTTACGACTCGGGCAGAGACCGTGAACAGCTTATGGATTTGAAGAGCGACCCGGGTGAAATGAAGAACCTCGCCGAACGTGGCGAGTTCAAAGATGCGCTGGATAAGCATCGTCAACTTCTACATAAGTGGGTCAAGAACAACAATGATAGCATTGCTGCTGAGTATATTGTCAGCGAATCCTGAGCGAAACGGTCAGAGGCTGCCTGGCTTGGCCTTCGGCTGCGACCGGGGCTGGAGGCTCGTCGCGATGACTTCGAAGGAGATGCAAGTGGGTGGGGCGCAAGCCACGAGGTGATCTATGAACAATATTTTCTCAGATCGTATCTCAGACGTGCCGAGGTCGTTCATTCGTGAAATTCTCAAAGTAGCCGTGGATACTTCGGTCATTTCGTTTGCCGGAGGGCTTCCGAACCGAGATCTGTTTCCGGTTAATGAACTCCGGGCGGCTGCAAACAAAGTATTTGACTCAGCAGGGAAAGAAGTTCTTCAATACAGTAACTCAGAAGGTTACCCGGGACTTAGAGAGTACATTTCCGAAAGGTACCGCCAAAAGGCGGGGCTTTCCGTCCCAGTGGAAAGCATCCTAATTACCAGCGGGTCACAACAGGGGCTGGATCTGCTGGGCAAGACTTTCTTGAATGAAGGAGACGATGTTATCATTGAAGAACCAGGCTACCTTGGAGCTATTCAAGCGTTTTCTGTTTACAAATCCGTTTTCAATCCTGTCCCTGTAACGGAAGAGGGCATGGACGTCGGTTGTCTCAGGAAAGTGATTTCAACCAAATCCCCCAAGTTATTATACACGGTCCCCAATTTCCAAAACCCGACCGGTATCTCGTATTCAGAAAAGAACAGGCATGCTGTTGCCGACGTTTTGAGAAATACAGCTACCATGCTGGTCGAAGATGACCCATACGTAGAGCTAAGATTCAAAGGAGTGAGAAAAGAATCGTTCAAGCAGATATTGCCGGAGAACACGATTTTACTTGGCTCATTTTCCAAGACTATAGCCCCGGGGTTCAGGACGGGCTGGATCGCGGCTCCGGAGCATATTATGGAAAGGCTGATCACAGCTAAACAAGCTTCGGATTTACATACTAACTATTTTGTTCAACGGGTAATTTATCAATATCTCGCTGATAATGATTTGGATGAACACATTGGAAGAATAGTCAATGTCTATAATAGCCAGTGTTCGGCAATGATCAGGAGTATTGAAAGTCACTTTCCTTCTGATGTCTCGCATACTTGCCCGGAAGGAGGTATGTTTCTATGGGCAACTCTGCCGGAAGGAGCTTCATCAATGGAGCTTTTTGAGCTGGCGTTAAAAGACAAAGTTGCTTTTGTGCCGGGCAACCCATTTTACGTAAACGAGGAAACGACCAGCACCCTAAGGCTCAATTTCTCCTGCGTGGACGAACAAACAATAGAAATAGGGATAAAACGGCTTGCCAAATCTATGAAGAAGCTATTGAGCTAAAGAATGGAACAGATGGAAGAGAAGACTGATATTTCGGTAGAGTTTGCGGGGTTGAAGCTGGCGAATCCGGTGTTTACGGCGTCGGGGACTTGCGGATATGCGGATGAGTTGGCTGATTATATGGATGTCGGTGTGCTGGGCGGGTTCATTACCAAGAGCATCACGGTGCGACCGAGGAAAGGCAATCCGACGCCGCGGATAGTCGAGACCGACAGCGGAATGCTCAACGCGATTGGCTTAGCGAACGTGGGTCTGGAAGAGTTCATCAGAGAGAAGCTGCCTGTTATCGAATCAAGCCTTACCAATACGGCGGTTTTTGTGAATGTTGCGGGCGAGACTATTGAGGATTATGCGGCCGTCGTGGAGCGGCTGGCGGGCGAAAAGGCGATAGCAGGATTCGAGCTGAATATCAGTTGTCCGAACGTCAGGAAAGGCGGGATAAGTTTCGGCACCCAGCCGGAGACGGTGACAGAAATAACTTCGGCGGTGAAGAAAGCGGCGGGCGAAAAGGTGCTGATGGTGAAGCTGTCGCCCTGCGTTACGGATATCAGCGTTATCGCGCGGGCGGCGGTCGAGGGGGGGGCGGATGCGCTTAGCATGATAAATACGTTTACTGCGATGGTGATCGATATTGAGAGCCGCAGGCCTATTCTGGCGAACAGGACGGGCGGACTATCCGGGCCGGCGATAAAACCAATAGCGGTCTACCTCGTTAATAAGGTATATAACGAGGTTGCGAGAGAACGAGACATACCGATTTTGGGCGTGGGGGGAATCAGGACGGCTTCGGATGCGATTGAGTTCATTATCGCGGGTGCGTCGGCGGTGGCAATCGGGACGGCGAACTTCGTTGAGCCAGCCTGTGCAGCAAGGATTATTGAAGGCATGAAGAAGTACTGCATTCGCAAGAATATAGCAAGTATCAGAGAATTGCTGGGCTCACTTGAAGCAGCCTCGTCTTCCTGAGTCAGCGAGGAATGTGAGGATGAAAAGCAGAGTGGTCTCTTGAGGCCAAAGGAAGGAAAACAATGGTAAAGAAGCCGTTCTGGATAACTATTTTGTTTTGTGCGCATCTGTGCTCGGCCTCGAACGCGACGGCGGATGGTTATATCTTGAAAGCAGATTCCTTCAAGCGTTACGTTGATAACTTCAACCAAAATGATGTGGAGTATTTCCCACCTTCGATTCCGAATGAGCAGGCGTGGAAGTTTATGAAGGCGAATATTCCATTGCTGGAGTGTCCGGACAGGGACATTGAGGAGATTTACTATTTTCGGTGGTGGACTTATCGCAAGCATATCAGGGAGACGGAGGATGGCTATGTAATAGATGAGTTTCGGCCGAAGGTCAGCTGGAGCGGCAAACACAACACGATAAGCTGCGCGGCGGGGCATCATATTTACGAAGGCCGATGGCTGCACGACCCGAAGTACATGGATGACTATGAGGGTTTCTGGCTTCGCAACAAAGGCACCCAGCCCCGGCGGTACAGCTTCTGGGCGGCGGATGCGTACTATGCGCGCTATCTTGTTCAGCCCGACAAGGAGCTTCTCACGGGTCTGCTGGACGGGCTTATCGCAAATTACGAAGGGTGGGAGCATGAGCGTCCGGCTGAGAACGGCATGTTCTGGCAGTACGATGTTTTCGATGGGATGGAGGAATCGGTATGCGGGTCGCGGAGACGCAAGAACACGCGGCCGACTATTAACAGTTACATGTACGCAGACGCAAAGGCTATCGCAAAGATTGCAGAATTAGCCGGCAGGGACGATGTAGCCAGGAAATACGCCGAAAAGGCGGCAACGTTGAAGAGACTGGTTCAGGACAGGCTTTGGGACCGTGAGGCGAAGTTCTTCAAGGTTCTTTTGGACGACGGAAACCTGTGTGATGCGCGGGAGGCGATTGGGTTTGTGCCGTGGTATTTCAATCTTCCTGACGCCGGCTACGAGCAGGCGTGGAAGCAGTTAATGGACCCACAAGGGTTCCGGGCGCCGTTCGGTCCGACGACTGCCGAGCAGCGGCATCCGGGATTTGTGATTTCTTATCGGGGCGACGACTGTCAGTGGAATGGACCGAGCTGGCCTTTTTCAACGACGCAGGTGCTGGTCGCGCTGGCCAATGTGCTCAATAACTATAAGCAGGAGTTCGTGACTAAGGCGGATTATTTCGAGATGCTGGAGACTTACACACGAAGCCATCGATTGATGCATGATGACGGCAGGGTCGTGCCGTGGATAGACGAGGACCTGGACCCCTACACGGGACAATGGATTGCGCGGTTGCGAAAGCTTGATTCAAGCGATGTGAATACGTCCAGGCGCGGGAAGGATTATAATCATTCGGGCTATTGTGATTTGATTGTTTCGGGACTGATTGGGCTTCGTCCTCGCCCGGATGACATTGTGGATGTCAATCCGCTGGTGCCGGATGGCGCATGGAAGTGGTTCTGCCTCGATAACGTGCTTTACCACGGCAGGATTATCACGATTCTGTGGGATAAGAACGGTACAAGATACGGCAAAGGCACAGGACTTCGGATTTACGCCGACGGCGAGGAGATTGGGCGGTCGGAGAGGCTGGAACGGGTCACAGGTTCGCTGCCGTGAGCCGGGCTGTGGGGGACCGCGCGGGGCGAATATGCGTGCTGGCCTGAAAGAATCGCTTTTTGTGCGGGAGTGGGGAATAAGTAAGTGCATTTTGCCGATTTTTCAGTAATATATGGTTATACTGAGCAGGAACAGGTGTGCCGGCAAAACCGGGCAGGATGAAATGGAAACATTGAAGCTGTTACGAGATTATTTTCCGACGGCGGTTTTTACCGGTCGGTGTCTTGTATTCATAAGCGAGGATTGGCGTGTCGAATTGACGGAGCACAAAGACAGCGATTTCAGCAAGTCGGAGAGCGAGCCGGTGGTGATCCGGGTGAAGATATTCAAGAAGGCGCTGAACGGCGAGTTTGTTCGGGGGCATTACGAGGATTTTCAGCTTGCGTCGCTCAATGAGCTGGCCGAGCAAATCGAGAAGTACGTTCAGATGGCGATTGGTACGAACCTCAGAGAGCAGTAGAAAACAGAAGTGCAATACGGGCAAAGGGGGCCGGCTGCGATTTCGGGCTTATGGCTGACTTGAAAATGCGAGAATCAGCGGGAGGAGTGGTTTTTGGCGCGAAGATTGTCCCGGGCAGCAGCCGAACAGCGATTTCGGGACTTCTGGACGGGATGCTGAAGGTGAGGATTTCGGCGCCGGCGGAGAAGGGCAAGGCGAATAGATGCCTGGTGGAGTTTTTGTCGATAAGACTTGGTGTGAAGAAGAATGCAGTAAGCATAATCTCAGGACAGACAAATCCTGTCAAGCAGATTGAAGTGTCGGGCATATCCGGCGAGATGTTGCTGAGAAGGTTGGATTTGAGCGGCAACGAGGGCGGGCGATGAGCTATGATCCTGCCCTACCGAGTGAGGAAGATACCAATTCGATAAGAGCGCCGGAAAACCAGTTAATGGATGCCTTGTCGGATGAGACCTCTCTTGGACACATGCTGAAGTTGGCGGGTCCCATGGTGGTGGTACATATATCGTTCACCATCATGCAGTTCGTTGACATGCGTATGGTGGCGGCGCTTGGCACAAACGAGTTAGCGGCGATACTGCCGGCGGGTCTGCTGAGCTTTATTCCGGGCAGCTTCGGGCTCGGGGTAATAAGAATTGTCAACACATTCGTGAGCCAAAGCTTAGGCCGAGCGGACAAACCAGCCTGTTCAAACTACTGCTGGCAGGTAATTTTCATGGGATTTGTGTACTCTGTGGTCTGTCTGGGGATTCTCTGGCCAACCGCGCCGTGGATATTCAGGGTTATCGGGCAGCCGGTGGAGATTATCGGCCTGGAGATAACTTATCTTCGGATAATGCTTTACACGCAGTTCCTTTTGGTGTTGAGCTGGTCGAGCAGCCAGTTCTTCATGGGTATTCAGCGGCCGATTATTTCGATGTACGCGATGGTGACAGGTCAGGTGGTGAATGTCGCGGCCAATTACGTGCTGATATTCGGCAGGTTAGGCTTTCCGGCGATGGGCATTGCAGGAGCAGGTTGGGGGACATTCATGGGGGTGGGCGTCAGCGTCTTGATAAGCATGTTTATGTTCCTGACGGGGGACATCAACCGGACATTCAAGTCACGTCGGAGTTTGCGGATTGACCTTCGGAAGATGATAGACATTGTGCGGGTGGGTTTTCCTGCGGGTTTCGGGCTGATGATCAACATATCATTCTGGAGTCTGATTCTGTTCGGGCTGGTGGGCCGATTCGGCAAAGAGTCTCTGGCGGCAACCGGAGCGGTCTGGTCGTGTATCAGGGTCTCTTTTATGCCGATAATCGGCATAGGCACGGCGCTGACCGCGGTGGTGGGCAAGTCGATAGGCCGGGACAGGAAAGAGGCGGCGATTAAGCAAACAGCTCTGTGCCTGAAGGTGGCGCTGGTGTATATGGGATTTATCGGTTTGTGTTGTTTTGTTTTTCGCCGGCCTATAATGAGATTCTGGGCGCCGTACGATGAGGAGGTGGTCCGCATCGGGATGGGCCTGTTGATGTGCGGTGCGGTGTTCCAGATTTTCGACGCGGTTCTGATTATTTACGGGGATGCCCTGCGGGGCGCCGGTGACACGGTATGGATAGCACTCGTAGAGATGGTGGGGGCGTCGCTGTTTCTCGGCGTGGGAGGCTATTTGATGGTGAAGCTGTTCCCGGAGCTTGGAGCGATGGGGCCCTGGATGGCAGGCACGGCAAAGATTGCTTTCGGGGCGGCGGCGAACCGCTGGCGGTTCAGGAGCAGGCGATGGATGCGGATTGATTTGTTCGAGCGGAGGGCGGAAACAGTGCCGGTGGAGGTTGCGGCACCTGTGGAGTAGCAGAGGGTGCACTTCATATTTGTAGGTAGGAAGGCAGGCTATCGGGCTTGTATGGTCGTGCATGTCTTTCGATGGGGGCTGGATTCCCGCTTTCGCGGGAATGACAACGGGGGGAGACAATTCGGGAAGAAACGGGGGCAATGATACGGGCAAAGAATCCACCTACAAACGTGAATCGCACCCGTAGCACGCTGCCTTGGAAAATTAGATAGAAAAGCGGCGAGGTTTGTGTTATAATCAGCACAGGTAATATGAAGAAGGCGGTCTTGCTGACAATATGGCTTTTGGTTGTCGTGTGCGGGCGGTGCTTTGGGCGGGAGGCGCCTTTGGCAAACGCCGACAAGATGGGCTTGCACGCGAAGTCCATCGAGCAGGTTCTGCGGCTTCAGGAAGACCAGGTTGATGTGGCGACGGCGGCGCTGATTATATCCGAATACTGGAGCGACATGGTAAACGGCTACCGGTACCTGGACCGGCTGGACAATATGGCATACGAGATTCGTGAGAGTCTGCGGGCCAGGAAGATCGGAGCCGACTATCGGGCGATTCAGGTGATCAACGACTACCTGTTTGTCAAGCAGGGTTTTAAGTCGGTGGCGGAGGTAACGGATCCGAATGATTTGTTTCTGCACCACGTGATGGATAAGACGCGGGGATACTGTCTGAGTCTTTCGATACTGTATCTGGCTCTGGCGGAGCGGCTTGGTCTTCCGATGTATGGCGTGGTGGCGCCGGGGCACTTTTTTGTGCGGTACGACGACGGCGCGGTGCGGGTTAATATCGAAACCACGAGCAACGGTGGAACCGCTACGGACGAGCACTACATGAGCAAGTTCAAGGTTCCGGCGCTGGGTGAGAACAGCATTTACATGCGGAACCTCAATAAGATTGAGACCCTGGGCTGCTTTTTCAACAACCTGGGGAATGCTTACAGCGAAGTTGGAGACACGGACGCTGCGAGGCGGGCGCTGGAGCAGGCGGTCCAGATAAATCCGCTGCTGGCCGAATCGCGGATGAATCTGGGCAACATTTATCTCAATTTAGGTCGTGTGGACGATGCGATAACGGAATATCGCAACGCGCTGGACATCAATCCCGACGATGCGAAGAGTCATCTGAACCTGGGCAATGCGTATATGGAGAAGGGATGGGTGACGGATGCGATTGGTGAATACAATCTGTCGATGAAGCTGGACGCCAACATCCCGGATACGCACAAGAACCTTGCGACGGCCTACTGCAAGAACGGCATGTTTGCACAGGCGCTGGCGCAGTTGAACCAGGCGATAGCGCGGGACCCGCGAGACAGCAGCCTGTATAGCTGGCGCGGCGACGTTTACAGCCAGATGGGCAACTGCAAACAGGCGCTGGCCGAGTATGACATGGCGCTTAAGATGAAGCCGGACTTGGCGCTGGCCCATTACGGGATTGCAATGTGCCTGCATAAGGCCGGACAGGTTGACGAGGCGATACGTGCATTCAAGAAGGCTCTGGTGATTGAGCCGGACATGTTGGCTGCGCTGGTGAATCTGGGCAGTGCTTATGTGGCGAAAGAGAAATACGATGCGGCCATCGAGCAGTACAAGAAGGCGGTTGAGGTAAAGCCGGGTGACGCGACGATTCTTTATAACCTGGGGACGGCGTATATCAACAAGGGCGCGTTCAAGCAGGCAACGGGAGTGTATGAGGAGGCGCTGAGGATTGATCCGAAGATGGGCGATGCGCACAACGGGCTGGCGTATGCTTTCTACCGGCTCAAGAGGTACGATATGGCGTGGAGACACCTGCAGCTTGCGCAGGAACTGGGGGTGGAAATAGACAAGGAGCTGGAGCAGGCCATCAAGCGCAAAGTGTGATCAATGCGCTGTCGAGTACGCACATCTAATCGGCCGCTTTAGAGCTTTCTGCGAAGAGGAGGAAATTCTGCACGATCTGCTCCTTCTTTTTTTCGTCGAGGCTTGCCGGAAGTTCCGTTGGAATGCTGAGAGTTTCAATAGTCTCGATATCGCTGGGGTTGACCTTTGCTCGGCTGAACATGTGGTCATGAATATCCCAGCTTGCATTCCATTTAGACTGAATAGTTTTCTCCCCGGCAATGTTTAATCCTTTGGTTAAAGCCGCATGCTTCCTGGCAGCGTCCGACGACGGCTGCGAAGCCTGTCTGAAATAGGCATCCACCAGCCACAGGTCCATATCCGGGCAGGGATAGAGCTGCGGCTTTTCTTTTCGAATCCATTCCGCGAGCAGGTCGGCATCTAATTGTCCGATGTTGGCAAGAATATACAGAGACATGTTGGCTACGTGGTTAATCCGTCGAAATTCCATTTGGGGGCATTCATACTTTCGATTTGTGTTATAATACTCGTCATTGTCCCCTGTCCCCGAAGCATTCTCACCTCGTGCTCTTGATTCATTCCAGCCCTGAAGGTCTTTGTCATAGTCTGTCAGGCATTGTCTGACGGCATCTTTTAACAAGCTTGACACTATAGCAGGGTTTTTGCGTCCTTCCTCGATCAATCTTATGACCTTAATGTTCGGCATGATCTTGTCACAATAGTGAAGGATTTCATTTGGCATGGAGATGTTTCCACCACCCCGCATAAGGTAACACAACTCCATAACCGGGACGTTGCCAAGGTCTGCAACAACTTCTGCGGTACTCTGTGGGGCTGTTTGAGTGTAGCAGGCCTTACGGGGATTTGACATCCTGGGAAAGCCCTTGGCAACAAGGTCCTGCGCGGTGCGTCCATCGATTGTCGGAGAACGGCCTTGTGGAAGCACTTCGTCCAGTTGTCCTATGTCCTTTTCAGTTACAAATCCTTCGAGGCTCGCAATAACAAGGCTGATGAAGCCTTTCAAGTCCTCTACCCTCTGCTGTTCCGGCCATCGTACGCTTGTCACCACCGGTTCAATCTCCGCGTATCTTTTCGGGTCCACCTGCTTTGCCAGCATCAACGCTACTTGCGCAACGCTGCAAGGCTCCCGGAAGAAGCCGCGGGACCCGCCGGTGCCCAGTTTCTCTGGGTCGTAGTTATCAAGATACCACTTGAACTTCTTTAGAACCCTCAGATTGGCAGCCAAAAAGATACCCTCGCGGCCCCTGACCTGCTGCTTGAGCGGCGAAAGAATGTACAACTTGCGCAGCTCGTCGAGATGTCCTGAGAGCGTCACAATCTGCGTAAGGTCGGCCTCAAGTGTGAGTTTAGAGGACAGATGTTCGAGAAGGTAGAGAACACCCTTCCACATGTCTTCTCGTTCGAAGAACTCGGCAAATCCATTGTGGAACATTCTTAGGCTCTCAAACCCATCTCTAGGCTCAACATGCATAGACATTTCTTTGGCAAAGACGGTTCCTGAGAAACATTCCTCCGCCAATTCAAATGTGTTCAGGCTCTTGTAGTAACCTGGTTCCTTCATCCAACTCTGCGAACCCCACCGCGTGTGGCCGTCTTCCTTAAGATATGACCACTCCCCCCTTTTTTGTATAAAATGGTCTTCATCCTGATCAGTGGGACGCAAGCCTTTTTCATATCTTTCTATCAGCCCTGCCAATTCATCTGTTGGGCTTACGGGCATATTTGGCTCAGAGGCCGCTGGGGTACTCTTAGCATCTTTCTTCTTTTCGTGAGCAGTCGCTTCAAAAAGAATCTCATCTAACCGTTTTGCGTCCTGCTTAGTAAGAAATCCTTCAAGACTTGGAATAACAAGGTCAAGAAAGTCTTTCAGGTCTTGTGCTTTCTGTTCTTTACTCCACCGTATACTTATAATTGCAGGTATGATTTTAGCATACCTTTGGGGGTCCACCTGTTTTGCAAGCATTAATGCAACCTGCGCAACACTGTCGGGTTCTCGGAAAAAGCCAGGAGAACCTCCGGTTCCTAATCTTACAGGGTCATAATTTTCCAGGTACCACTTGAATTGTTTGAGAACACGTAAATGCGCCGCCAGGAAAATCTTTTCTTTGCCTTTTACCTGCTCTCGCAACGGGGAGAGACCGTATAGCTTACGCAGCTCGTCAAGATTATGGCATGTGCTGACAATTTGTATTAAGTCGGCTTGGAGGTCCAGCTTTGAGGACAACGATCCATAGGCATGAAGAACCCCCTTCCACATATCTTCTCGCTCGAATAATTCTGCGAATCCATTGTGGAAAACCTTTAAACTCTCGAATCCAACCATGGGCTCATTATATATAGACATTTCATTTGAAAAGAGGGATCGTGAGAAACATTCCTCCGCCAATTCGAATGTGTTCAGGCTCTTGTAGTAGCTTGGTTCCTTCATCCAATTCTGCGAACCCCACCGCGTATGGCCGTTTTTCTTAAGATTTAACCATTCCGTCCTCATTTGTATAATACCGGCCTTCTGTTGATCAGTGGGATTCAAGCCCTTTTCATATCCTTCTATGAGCCATGCTAATTCATATGTTGGGCTTACGGTCATATCCGGCTCAGAGGGGGCTGGGGCTTTTTCCCCCTCAACCCGCACATCGGGTTGTTTGCTTGATTCTACTGTATGAGCAAGACTGGCAAGCAGCACAAGAATAAGTATAGCCAAAAAAGTGTTTTTGGAACCGTTCATTTTAAACTCCTTAAGAGATGACGTTCGTAAAGGCCTCCCTGATTATACCCGCAATACTCGGCCTTTAATGTAAAATCCGTGTAAAATCCACTCCGGCTTACTGCCCCCGCAATCCTCTCTTTCAGGTCGGTTGCAACGAGGGCGCCGACCCTATCAGGGTTCCGCCAGCCCTCCTATATGACCCGAACAAAACGCGGGTTGTGCGGCAGGTATGCCCCAGCGATACAATGCGGTTCCAATCGCCACTTACACCGCTAAGCACACAGCTTGCGGACCACTGTTCACCGAGGCCCTCGATAAACTGCTCGATTGCCTTGTTGCACATAAACTCGTGTTTGACCCGATAGGTATTCGGCTGGAGAGGAAGGTTTGCCTCGATAAGCTACTCGACCATTTTGACCGAAGGCGGCCCAGGGAGATTTGCGTCCGGATAGGCAAGTGCGACGAAAGCATCCAGTCTGCCAAAGAGGGCATCCATTTTCTTTGATTTTTTGCCATTGCTTGTCTGCATATCCGAGCCATCCTTGAATTGATTGGGATAGCGAGGCAGGGTCACGGCCGTCTGTCCCCGGAGCGATTGTCTCTTTTCGGCGGCAGTTGAGAACCGGGGGTCTGATTCACTGTAACCGGCGTTCCAGACTGTGGCTGTAAATTCCTCGGGAGGGGCGATACAATCGGCCATAACAAGATATTCATCGAGCGCTTTGACGGCTTCGGGCGAGAGGTTCTCGCGCGGATGCGTGGCTGCCAATCGATGCATGGCGTAAAAGGTTATGGCAGGCGGAACGGGCGCACGAAAGACAGGCGGGGGCCATGGATGATGTATGCGGTACTGGCAGGCAAGCAGGGGCAGCGCATTATGGTCCTGCAATTCTGCCAGAATGTAGGTAGCGGCCAGACAGGTCTTTCTGCCTTGGTCATAAAGGTCCGGCTTTGCGTACGTGTGAATGCCCTTGGCATAATCCTGATTGCGCTTCTCAAACGCGGCAGGCCAGGCAAGTAACGAACCGCGCAGCGCATCTCGCAACGGTCGGATTACACGCTCAGGATGTTGCCGTCCGTATGCGAACAGCCTTCTCACACGCATCAGACGAACGACCACACGGCTCTGGAACTCGGCGCACGCCTCAGACGAATCCCAGCCGCCGATGCTCGTTTCAGCAAGGTGACAGTCATCAAAGTTGGCGAAATTCCTTATCGTCTGCTCTATATCTTCGGCGCTCATGTTGTCGATAAGCTCTCTGCGCCAGGGATGGACCGGGACTTTTTCTTTTGTCTGGGCGGACTTGGCGACATTGGGCTCTGGCACTGTGTTTTGCTGCGTATCTTTTTGGCGTCCCTGAATGTCTTCGATAGCTTTCGAGGCAGCCTGCCGAACGCCAACGGACTCGTCGTTGAGAGCGGCTTCAAGCGAGGGCAGGGCCGACGCGTCACCGATACGACCAAGAGCTTCCACTATGCTACAGCGAACATCTGCAATCGAATCAATCTTAAGCTGGTCTATCAGGCTCGGTGCCGCCGATTTCGCCTCTGCCCCCAACCGGCCCAAAAGATAAGCCGCAAGCTGCCGCTCATAAGGTCCCTGTACCCCGGTGCCGCTGCTGAGCTGTTTCAGAAGGTTGGGCAGCGAATCCTCCTTCGCCCATTCCGTGGTCACCGTATTGACGTCCCGCTCTTGGCCCGGTTCGAGAACAAATTCCTCGGTCTGCGTCAGAGCGGCCGGCGTAACAACGTTGACGTGATAACGCACCCCGGGTATAACCTTGTGCATCACGTAGCATCCGTCTGCGATGTGCTCGCCCCTGCTATCCCAACTCGGGTAGTAGCCATTGTGCCGGGCCCGGGTACTCACCCACGCATCCGGCAGCGGTTTTCCATTCGGATCAACCACACGAACCGTCACGTTACCGCACCGGCCAAGAACAATCTTCAAAGGCTTAAACTTATGCCTGCTTCTGTCCGGTTTCTCGCGAAATCCCATGCCTATACCACGTTCAGGCAGCCAAACCACACCCTCAAGTTCCGTAAGCTCTCCCCCTTCAATTTTCATAAGCTCCGACAAACGCTCGAGTTTGTTCATACCTTTGGCGCCGGACACCTGTGCCACAATTTCTCTTAACGTCGGTTCCCTGGCCACGCGGCACATTCTGCCGTTCACTCGGCAGCCGCCTGCGAACTCGCCGTTTTCATCCGTCTTGATGACAAACTTTGTACCCCAACCCAAATTTCCCGCGGAACGGACGACCAACCCCGGCGGCACGTAACCAACCGTCCCACGATTGTCCCCGTTCACCCATGCGTCAAATGTCACACCATTGGCCGGCCGACCGTCAGGATACACCACCTGACCCCAGAAAACTGGCGCCCACCGGGCCTTGAAATCTACCCCATCCACTTGCTCTGCAGGCCCAACCAGAATGTTCTTCTCAACGCTCTCTGCCTCTGTACCATCCTCGTCCAACAAACAGTATCCGTTTGTCCCTTTGCACGTAACGACCACCTCCCGCGGCCTTAGGTACAACAGGTATCTGCCTTGAGAATCCGTCTGAATCTGAGTTCCACTCCCGTATGGGGATATAAGAAAATCAGCCAGGGGCTCCGAGGTCTTCTCATCCCGCACCACCCCCGAGATACTCTGGTCTAATCTTAAGTAGAGATTCATATTCTGTATGTCACCATGCTTAATGGAAATTGTCACCGGCTCAGTCCAAACGCCAGTCTCATTCGGGACGTGAAGGACATATTCACAAGGACTTGGCTTGACGCCTTCAAAGCAATAATTTCCGTCTCTGTCGCTGACTGCGCTGCGAGTCTTGCCATCGCAACTATGCCAGAGGGTCACGGTGACCTGTGCCGCGCCCTGGCCGGCGGGGCCCGTTAATACCCTGCCGGAGATGCTAAAACCTGGATCTTCGTCGCGGACCTGCAACTTGCCGGTCTTGGAATCAGCGTCGTTTGGTCCGGGCCGTGGCTGTGCAGAACAAGTGCACTGCACAACCAGGTCCAAGATTAACGCCAGCATCAGGAGCGAGACTATTTTCTTCCACGTTTCTGTCATTTTGCTTCTCCTTCACCGTTGCTGCAATTTCGGTACTCCAGTGGGTAATTATAACAGGCGGAAGTTGCGAGTTTTTGTAAATAATGTGTAAAATCGGAGCGGCAAAAAGGGCCGGAAGTGATATTTTTTGGAAAAAAATTCAAAAAAAAGTTGTAACGTATTGCGGAAAAGGCGCGTCTATATACAATGAATGACAGTGCGCGGGACAAAACAAGGTACGGTAAGTCTCTAATAGGAGAAAGAAGAATGAAAAGAGCAAGCAAAAAGAGCATTGTACTTACTCTGCTGGTTTTGGTTATGGTTGGCCTTTGCGGCGGCTGCCAGGGCCTTATGCTGAGCTGCATTTACACCTCGGCGCTTATTGGCGGCGGGGTGGGCGGCATAATCGGGTATCAGTCGGGCGAGGCGCTGGCAGGAGCTCTGATAGGCGCGGGGATTCTGGGGACGGGCGAGCTGCTCAATCAAACAGATCAACTGGCCCGACAGGAGCAGGAGCAGAGCCAGAAGTGCCGGGAAGAAGGAGAAGAGAAAGTCGTGGTTGAGGTGACCAACAGCAACGGGTCAATCATACCGGTGGAGCTGAAAAAGGAGGGCTGCGTTTACATTGGTCCGAAAGGAGAGCGTTACAACGAATTGCCGAGCGAGGAGCAGTTAAGGCCGGTTTACGGATTTTAGGGCCGAGCGGCCCGGTGTAAGGCCCAGAAAGGCAGCATGGGCTCGTTTGTACAAACGGGCCCTTTTTTTTCATCAATTCTCTCGGCAGGATGACGTAACCGTCATTTCAGGCATACCAGGTGTTTTGCTGCGATAGCCCCGCATAGGCGCGCCCCTGAAGGTGGGTGCACTTCATATTTGGAGGCAGGAAGCAGGTTATTGGTTTTCTCCGGTCTTGGAAGCCTTACGAGGGGTCTGGATTCCCGCTCCCTCGGCTATGCTCGGGACAGGTTTCGCGGGAATGACAACGGGGGCAGTAAAGGCGATTGGGCAAGGGACGGACGCAAGGACGCGTGCAAAAAATCCAGGTATAAACATGAATCTCACCCGCTGAAGCCTCGCCGGGCACAAAATGATTGAATTTGCGCGGTAATAGGCTATATTGGTTGTATGGATAAGCCATTAGATTTTGCAGATTTTCCGGTGGAGGATTTCGTTTTGCGACTGAGTAAGACAGTAATCGCAGTTGTTCTTGTGAGCGCGATTTTCGGCAGCGGGACGCCCTCGTGTAAAGAAATTGCCATTGTCGGCCCCGAAGAGGGGTCGGTGCAGGCGGAGCCAAATAGGGAGCCGAACGATCTGAGTGCGTACTACGGGTTCGGAGAGATGGAGATAATCAAGCTCGACTGGGGTATAAGCGGCCTTTTGGCGGCGGATTTCACGGGTGACGGCCGAAAAGACATCGCCATTGTCAATAACAGCAAGGCGAAGATCGAGCTGCTGATTCAGAAAGAGAAGGTGGGGCCGGCGGAGAGGCCGGTAGCGGTTGCCGATGAAGACGAAGATATAAACCAAATCAGCGTCCCTACCCGTTTTGAGAGGCAGGCGGCGGCCGTTTCCCAAAGGATTCACAGCCTGGTGAGCGGGGACCTGAATTCGGACGGAATGACGGACCTGGCTTTCTATGGCGAGCCAAAGGGTCTCTACGTGATGCTTCAAAAGGCCGGCGATGGGCAAATGAAGAAATCGGAGTCTTTGAAGTGGCGGCCTCGAAAGAAGATTGACATCGACGACGGTCTTACGAGCCCGAACGGTCTTGTGTGCGCCGACCTCAACCGTGACGGGCGCGACGATTTGGCGCTGGCGGCACAGGACGGGGTATATGTGGTTGTGCAAAAGGCGGACGGCTCGCTGGCCGAGCCAGTGAAATACTCGACGACGGCGGCTGTGCTGGGTGTGATGGCCGGCGATATAAACGGGGACAACATCAAGGACCTGATTGTCATAACAAACGACAACGAGAAGCCGATAAATGTGCGGTTCGGACTCAGCCAGGGGCAGCTTGGCCCGGAGGTAAGGCTGTTTATCGAAAAGCCTTATGCATTGCGGTTGCAGGACATAGACGGTCTTCCAGGCGATGAGATGTTGACGGTGGATGCCGTGAGCAGGCGGCTGATATGTTATAAGCTTGCGGAGGGAAAGGAAGACGATACGGATTGGCCGGTCCTGTTTTATCCGCTGACCGGTGAGAAAGAGAGCACGAAGCGTGACCTGGCGGCGAGCGATTTTGACGGCGACGGGCTGGTTGACGTGGCGATAAGCGAGCCTGGGGGAGCGGAGATCATACTTTACAAGCAAGCCAGGGGGCTTGGATTGTCCGAGCCGATGCGGTTTCCGGCTCTTGCGGAGATTGCGAGCTTGTCGGCCTGGGACATCGACGGCGACGGCAGGAGCGAGCTGGGCGTCTTGAGCGTTAAGGAAAAGGTGATTGGGCTGAGCGAGTTCAAGGACGAGAGGTTTTCCTTTCCGCAGCCGATAGAGCTGACGGGCGAGCCGCTGGCAATGGAACTTGCGGACATCGATGGCAACGGTGATGCGGAATGCGTTTACGTTTCAAGGGACACGAACGATACGAGACATTTGAGGGTTGTCTCGCATACGAGCGGTGAGTCGGAGGGACGGCAAGGACAGGTGCGTAGCTGGATCACAACGGGCAGAGCGCTGGAGCTTACGAAGCTAAGTGCGAATCCGGACGGTCTGAGAGTGGTCGATGTTGACCAGGACGGCTTGCAGGACGTGCTCATATTCGTCAAGTACGAAGCTCCGATAGTGGCACGTCAGGTTCGCAAGGGTGAATTCGCGGTTGTCGAGGGGCCTGGGGCACAAGCGAGCCTGATAAAGGATGCGAGTTCGAGCTCCATAGCAGCGGCGGACATGGATGGAGCGGCGGGTGCGGAACTGCTGCTGGCACAGAGCAACTTTGCGCGGAGCCTGGTTTTCGGCGAGGGCAAGAAATGGCGGATTATAGACCAGTACAATGCCAAGAGTACCGAGAACGAGGTTTCGGCGGTTGGGGCGTTCGGGCTTTACGGTGAGGGGGCGAATAAGAGACCGGCTATTCTTCTGCTGGACGGTCAAAAGGGACAGCTTCAGATACTGGAGGCGGGCGGCGACAAGACGTACCGGTTTGCAAAAGAGCTGGACGTCGGCCGGTGGAACGCGGCGACACATCTTAAGATGCTGTTCGAGCCGCTGACGGGTAACGGCACCAAGAGTGTTTTATTGTTCGACAGCGAGAAGTTCGCTCTGATAACGCCGCCGGGGCATGACAAGGCCGCCGAGCACCTCGAGCAGCAGTTCAGCTATGAGACGCAGATAAAGGACGGGGCTTACGGCAATCTCGCGGCGGGAGACATCAACGGCGATGAGCGGGCGGATATTACCATGGTCGAATGCGAGCGTCACCATATAGAAATACTCGCGCTCGACTCAAAGAGGAAGCCTGTACCGGCGATGCGTTTCAAGATATTCGAGGAGAAGACCTATCGTCAAAGAGAGAGCCGGAGCAGGTATGAAGTGGAGCCGCGGGAGCTTGAAATCGCCGACGTGACGGGCGACGGCAAAGATGATTTAGTAACGGTGATTCACGACCGAATAATAATATATCCTCAGGATTGACCGGGCGACGCGCCGGAGCGTGTGAGAGTGTTTTGCAGGAACCTGAAGTGGGGACCAACGGAAGGAAGGTTTTGGTTGCGGTGAGCGGGGGTGTGGACAGCTCGACCGCAGCGGCATTGTTGCTGGAGGCCGGTTTTGCATGTACCGGCGTGTTCATGATTACCAATGCGCATTACGAGCGTGCGCAGTCTCAGGCCGAAGATGCGGCCAGGCGACTGGGGATAAGACTTGACGTGCTCGACCTTCGTCAGGAGTTTGAGCAAATTATCGAGTATTTGTGTAGTGAATATGCGAAAGGTCGGACTCCTAATCCGTGCGTGGTCTGCAACAGTCACATAAAGTTTGGCAAGTTATGGGAGTTTGCGCGTCGCCGGGGCTTGGATCATCTGTCGACAGGTCATTATGCACGGGTAATCAACGACAGCGAAAGCTTTGGTTTGTACAGCGGCACTGATTCATCCAAGGACCAATCTTACGCCATGTCGATGATAGACAAACAGATGCTGGCGCACATGGTCCTGCCGATCGGCAATCATTCCAAGAAGCAGGTGCGCGAGCTGGCGGCGAGGTTCGGGCTTGGCACGGAGCACCGGAGCGAATCACAGGAGATATGCTTCATACCGGATAATGATTATGTGGCGGTGCTGGAAAAACGATGCCCTGAACTGGCGCGTCGCGGCCGAATAGTAGACAGTGGCGGGAAGGTTCTGGGTGAACACCTCGGTGTTCACAGGTTCACAGTGGGGCAGAGGCGAGGCCTGGGTATGGCGATGGGCCGACCTTACTATGTAGTTGGAATCGAGGCGGCGACGAATACGGTCACGCTGGGGCCGAAAGAGGAGGTTATGCACAGAAAGCTTTTGGCGCGCGGCGTGAACTGGCTGACGGATGGATTTGTGGGGAGCTTTCGCGCGAAGGTAAAAATACGGTATAACGACGAGGGTTCCTGGGCGGCGGTCACGCCGGAGGCGGGGGCCGTTGTAATCGAGTTTGACGAGCCGAAGCTGGCGATAACACCCGGGCAGCTTGCGGTTTTTTACGTTGAGGACAAGAACGGCAGCAGAGTGATCGGGGGCGGATGGATAGAGGAGACAGCCGATTGAAAACCGAGGGGCAACGGACCAGGGCAGGGTACGAGGGTCGATAATGCAAAGCGGCGACGACATTTTGAAGCTGCTGATTGAAGAAGGGCTTGAGGCGGCGAGGAAGATGGAGCGGGGTCTGATTCTCCAGCCCGGCTCGGTCGGGGACTGCATACTGACGCTGCCATTGGTTAGATTCATGAAAGAGTGCCTCGCTCTGGGCGGAGTGGACATTCTTGGACACACGGAGTATATCGGCATTTTTCCCGGCAGGAGCTGTGCGGACGGCATCCGGTCGATTGATTCGGTGGACCTGCATCGCCTGTTTACAGAAGCAAGGACGTTTGACCTTCCGGACGGGGACCCGTTGATAAACGCATTTGCGGATTATGCGTGGATTGTCACTTTTTTGGGCGAGCCGAACAGCGACTTTGAACAGAACCTTATTTTCACAGCCAATTGCAGTCGCAGCACGGCGGTTGTAGCTTTGTCAATGCATCCGCCTCAGAAGTCTTCGAGGCACATAGCCGAATTTTACATTGAGCAATTTGCCGCAGAAAGCGGGATGTCTTTGGAGGCGCGGCGAATGAGTGCGGACGATATACTTCTAAGAGCAACCGAAGGGGATACAAGAAGAGGGCGAGAACTGCTTGCGGAATCAGGGATAGATTTTTCGGAGCAGATAGTAGTAATCCAGCCTGGCAGCGGGGGCCTGGAAAAGTGCTGGCACCTGGACAATTTTCTGGCTCTGGCAGACGAGCTGGGTCGGCAAGGCAAGAGGGTGATATTTCTGCTTGGGCCGGCAGAGTCGGAGCGATTCGGTCAAGGGGCGATGGCGGGCCTGGCAGCATCGGGGAGGTGTCTGGCGAATCTATCGCTGACGGAAGTTGTGGAACTGCTGCAGTGTACGGACAGCTTCATCGGCAATGACAGCGGGATCACGCATTTGGCGGCGGGCCTGGGAGTGAAGACTTTTGCAGTTTTCGGTCCTACCGATCCTGAAGTGTACAAACCTATCGGTCCGGCGGTACGAGTATTCAGAAGCTCTAAGTCAGGTTTTTCAACGAAGCCCTCGGTGAGGCTGCAACAGGAGATTCTGGAGTGTTTAACATGATGACGGTGGCGAAAGGCTCGGTGGGCATTTTTTCGGGCAGTTATAAACGGTGCTGGAGGTCCGCTCGTGATGTCGTCAGCCCGGCTTGGCGGGCTCATCGGGTGCATACAGTTGACCGGATGTGTTGTTGTGCTATAATAGGGCGGCGGGGATTACTTTGAACGGTCTCCGGAAGGAACGGTAGACGTCGGACATTAAGAATAAGGACGATTTTTGATGCAGGACAAGACCTTAGGTGAACTGGCCGAATACGTGGGTGGTCGGGTCTGTGGGGATCCGAACGTCATAATACGGTCTGCCTCGACTCTGGGGCGGGCAGAGGAAGGTGACATTAGTTTCCTGGCGAACACCAGGTATGAAAAGCAACTGCATGCGACCAGAGCCAGCGCCGTGATAGTAGGGCGAGAGACGCTGAATGTGGCGGTTCCGCTTCTGGTAGCGGAGGACCCGTACTACGCATTTATGCAGATTATGGTGCTGTTGCATGGGCACCGTAAGCACAAGAAGGTTGGTATCAGTGGACGGGCGTCAATCTCCGATAGCGCAAAGGTCGGCGTAGACTGCCATATCCACGATTTTGTAACGATAGCCGACGATGCACAAGTGGGGGACGGGTGTATTTTTTATCCTGGTGTTCACATCGGCCAAGGTGCTCAGGTGGGCAACGACTGCATATTCTATGCGAATGTGACTGTTTACGACGGCATCCAAATAGGCAACCGAGTGATTATCAATGCGAATTCGACGATCGGGGAAGACGGGTTTGGGTACGCCAGCCATAAAGGTGTTCACCACAAGATACCTCAGACGGGGATAGTAGTGATAGAAGATGATGTGGAAATAGGGGCGTGCTGCGGAATCGAGCGAGGTACGTTGGGCGACACGGTGATAGGGCAAGGCAGCAAATTAGGCGATCTGGTGGCGATTGGTCACGGCACGAAAATAGGCGCGCACTGTTTGCTGGTTGCTCAGGTAGGTATTGCCGGCTCGACGACTCTGGGTCATCACTGCGTGGTTGGGGGCCAGGTGGGGGTTGTCGGGCACGTAAACATCGGAAATAACGTGACGATTGCGGCGCAGGCCGGGGTAATCAACAATGTTCCGGACGGGATGGTGGTGTTAGGAGCGCCGGCTATTGAGGCGAACCAAGGCAAGCGAGCGTACAGCATGATCCAATACCTTCCTGAGATGCGCCAGAACCTTCGCAACCTTCAAAGCCAAGTCGAACGAATCGTCATATCTATGGAATCCGGTCTCGGCAAGTCGGCTGATCAAGACAAGGGGTGAGCATCGCTGCGAGTGTGGCAAATATCACTATGAAGAGTGAGAGAGTGGTTGGTTTGATAGCCGGCGAAGGGAGACTTCCGTTTCTGGTAGCGGCCGGAGCGAAGCGGGCGGGATTAAAAGTGGTGTGCGTGGGTTTGGCAGACAATGTGGAGGCATCTCTGGCGAGCAAGGTTGACATTTATTACGAGGCAGCGATTGCTCGACCCGGCAGCTGGATACGGAGGCTCAGGAGGCATGGAGTAAATCGAGCAGTAATGGTCGGGCGGGTAGCGAAAGGCAGGATTTTTACACCCTGGCGCATTTTACGTTACCTGCCGGACTGGCGGGCAGTAAGGATATGGTACTGGCGGCTGCGCAGAAAACCTAAGCAAAATGACATGGTCCTTGGCGCCTTGGCTGACGAGCTGGCCAGCGGCGGTATAGTGTTGGAGAGTTCTACGATGTACTGCAAAGAGCATCTGGCAGCGGCCGGTGTGCTGACGAAGCATCAGCCGAGCGCATCGGTCAAGGGCGACATTGAATTCGGGTGGCAAATAGTCAAGAAGCTGGGAGAGCTGGATATCGGTCAGGCGATAGCGGTCAAGGAGAGAGAGGTAATCGCCGTCGAGGCGATAGAGGGCACTGCGAAGATGATCGAGCGTGCGGGGCAATACTGTAAATCGGGCGGCTGGACGCTGATCAAGACGGCCAAGCCAAATCAGGACGAGCGATTTGATATGCCGTGTGTGGGTCCGGACACCATCCGAAGTCTGGCGGAGAACGCGGCGAAATGCCTGGTTTTGGAGGCGGAGCGAACAATAATCATCGACAAGGCCGAGACGATAGAGCTTGCCGACCGGCTGGGTATTGCCATCGTGGGACACTGATATGGATGTCGCTTGTTTCGAGACCATACGAGATAATAACGTGAAGTTATGTATCCACACGAGCTTCCGCAATAATGCTTTTGAGCGCGCTCTGTTGGGAGGTGAAAGAGCGATTCGCCGATACTGCGGTCTGACGACAGTTTTGTCATCCGAGTTTACACGAGTTTATAGACTTACGGTCGGATTCGAAGGCGGCACCAGGGGTCTGTATTTTAAGCGATATCTGTCGAGGTCTCTCTGGGATTTTGTCAAGCAACTGGTACGCGCCAGCAAAGCCAAACGCGCTTTGAGAGGGTGCCTGATGCTGGAAGAGAATGGCTTTAAGACCAGTCCCGTCGTTGCGGCAGGCGAGCGTATATTTGGCTTTATGACGACTACAAGCTTTCTGGTCACCTCGGAAATTGAAACGGCCAAGGGAATTCATCAATGGCTCTCGGATGGTTTCGGAGAGTTGTCCGGTGAACAATTAGAGCTCAAACGGGATTTGATACGGGCCTTTGGCCGAACCATAGGCCGGATGCATGCGGCGGGTATCTTTCATGGTGACCTGCGTTTGGCGAATGTGCTGGCAAGGCGGGAGAAGAACGGCTGGGAGTTTTTCTTCCTCGACAATGAGCGAACGAGGAAGTTCCGGAAGCTCCCGGGCCGCCTTCGATTGAAGAACCTCGTGCAGGCAAACATGATTGAGCAGGACATTACCAATACCGACCGTATGAGGTTTTTCCGAGAGTACAAGGGTGAAAACGCAATAAGCCGAAGGGAAGCAGAACGGCTGACCGGAAAGATTCTGAAAAAGACGAGTCGGCGCCTGCATTGCAGAAACAAGCGTGACAGAGGTGCGAAGGTATATCTTAGAACAAACAAGAATTACCTTCGAATCCGCGAGGGGGGCAGAATTGCGGTATTCGACAGAGTTTTCTATCAGGCAGCCGAGTCGATGGATTTGATTAGGCAAATAGACGCGCTGATGGATGCGGGTGAGGTCCTCAAGAGTGACGGAAGCTCCTACGTGTCGCGGGTGACCTGTAACGGCAAGGACATCGTTGTCAAACGATACAATCACCGGGGGCTGATTCATTCGCTGCGTCATACAATAAAGAAGTCGCGTGCCCGTCGCTGCTGGCTGAATGCACACCGGCTCGGGGTGCTGAACATAGCCACGCCGAAGCCGCTGGCGTACATTGAGCGGCGCAAAGGGGGGCTGCTGTGGGAATCTTATTTCATAACCAAATATGTGAAAGGACAGCGTCTGTACGATTTTCTGAGAGAAGATTCAAGAGGCTGCAAGGAGCGTGCTGACCTGGCCGAACAGTTGCAGGAGCTGCTCGAACAGTTGAGTAAACATCGCATCACACACGGGGATTTGAAACATACAAATATCCTGGTCACAGACAACGGTCCCGTCCTGACGGATCTTGACGCAATGGAAGTGCACAAACTGGGGTGGCGCTTCAGACTCAAGAAGAGAAAGGACCTCTCATTATTGGAAAAGCTCGTGTTCAAATCATAGGGGGCCCGCGTGGGCATCCGCGAGCTGCCTGAAGGGATCATTCAATCTGGAGCGTCGCTGGAGACAAGGTAAATGCTGAGAGAATTCGGCGTTGACGATACTAACGAATATTGGCGAGAGCGAAGAAGAACGGGCAGAACCTCCGAAAGGCGGCTTCACCGGTTTTTGAGCACGCTTGTCGACAAGGTTTTCCCGTCCGGCGCGAAAAGTTGCCGAGAGAACGAGACGTCGCCTTCTCAGAAAAGACTGGTTTGACAAGTAAACTGGTCTGCACAGCATTTGAGCGAGGCAACACCGAGGTGCGGCGTCCGTTTTGGGAAGTCACTTTAGCGCAAGGTGCAAGGCAGTCAACATCAAATGCTGAATAGCTGAGTGTTCAGAAAGAGAGCGTTGCCCCACATAATCAGCCCCCGGGGATCGTACTTAGGTTTGAATATGTCATAAAGTACGAATCCATGTTCTCGCAAAACAGGTCGATCTCACTGTAAAGGGCACCGCCGCCGTACGCGGGGTTAAACCATATTTCCGTGTACACCAGGAGCGTTGAATTGCGCAGGACCCGCACGGCACCACGAAGCGCCTTCAGTTCCGCGGCGTGGATATCGAGCTTAATAACCTGAATGGACGGGTTCCCATTGCGCTGCGCCCAAATTCGGTATGTCAAATGGGCGCAAAAAGTGGTTGAAAAAACGAGGGGGCGACTGGGTAGAAAGATGAATCATACAATCGCGTGAACCCGGCGCAATTGATTGGGACACTCAAGTCTCTGTGGGCGGAACAGACGTATCTGTTCAGATGTGTCCGGCCGAGGGGCTGAACGCATTATCGTCACAGTCAACCGGCGGCTTTCCCCGGTGAAAGAAACGTCTCGCCGCTAAGAGATATGCGGCCGTGACTTATCGGGGGACAGGACTACTTCTATTCCATGACAGGGGAAAACATAACACAGGTACTGTTCATAAAGCTCCTGCACCGACCGATGGCAGTTGAATAAGAAGCCGAGAGGTTTCTTTATCTGCCGTGAAAGCCAGAACGGAGACCTGAAGACGAGTCTTTGGGAGATGACGTTTAATCTTATGTCCGTGTAGAAATTCGGGACTTTTCTCCTTAGCTGCTTCTCTTCAGCCACAAAATAGTAGAAAGTATACAGGCCGAAAAATCTCTTGTGCGTGTAGTCAGAGTAGTAATACGGATTGGAAAAATGAGGAACAAAGACATGGGCCCGTCCATTTTCTTTCAGCACCCTTACGATATCCCGCACCAGGCGTTCAAATTCATTTATGTCCTCGAGCACACTTCTGCAATGTATCTCGTCCACCGAGTTGTCGGGCAGAAACTCAAGGCCGTTCTCCATATCTGCAACAATATCGACGCCGGGCAGGTCCACCTTGTCGATGCCGATTCTGCCCGGCTTCTTCTTCCGGCCACATCCCAGCTCGAAATTACCTTTTCGCCGCTATTCAATAAAGCGTCAAGGTCGATCTTTATCGTGGCAATCATCGCTCTTAACGGACTCCTGAATCATGTCAATAAGGCGTTTTCCAATTACCTCGACGTCGAAAGATTTCACCCACAGTCGCGCCTGTCGGCCCATTTTCCTTCTCAACTCGGCGCTCTCGATCAACCTGCCTATGTTGCTGACCCATTCCGAACTATTTGTCGCGTGAAAGCCGGTAACACCCTCTGTTACGTATTCGGCGTTGACGCCGACAGGGGAAGTGACCGCGGGCAGCCCGGCCGCAGCATACTGAAGCAGCTTGAAGCCGCATTTGCCCCTTGTGAATCGATCGTCGGGCAATGGCGCAAGACCGATATCACTCGTGAGCAAATCCTGCACCTGCGACTGCTCGGACCACGGACGCTTCTCCACCTTCGCATTCGCCAGGTCGAAGAAGTCGTCACATATTATTCGCAGGACAACCTTATCAAATTTAACGGCTATTTCCTCGATTACAGGTCTTATCGCTGACAGATATGGCAGAGTGCTTTTGCTGCCGATCCAGACGAGGCGGATCTTTCCATCACCGGGCGGCTGCGCCTGCACCTCGTAAGCACCGGTATCGAGGCCCGTCGGCAGAATGTTGACGCTGCGAGTAAATTCTCGCGCATGGCGCGAGAGATAGTCATTACCGGCTATTACGAGGTCGGCCAGTCTAACCGTTCTTCGAAAGGACCGCTGTCGTTTGCGACTGGGCCTCTCAGGATGACTGTCACGATACATCACGGCGTCATCAAAATCGTAAATGATCTTTCTCCCATAACGACGCAGCCGGATGGCATCGAACAGACTCAGCCGTTTCTTGTGAATAAAGACGCAGTCGAAATAAGCCGATTGTTTGAGAAGGTTTCGCCTGGCCAGCGTGCCAGGAGGCAGCTTGGCAACGTGACAAAAGATACCTTTTGCACGCATGTTATCGAGATGTATTGCGATTCGCTGCCTGAAACTCCCGCGGTCCGGATTGTTGCTTATTACCAGCAGGTTCATGCGCCTCACGTTCTCTTTCGGCGGGCCTCAAAGTCACTCTCGTACATATTCAAGAGCTTCTGTCTAACTACCTCGTGCGAATAAAGTCTCCGGACCCTGTCCTGTGCCGCCTCAATAATCTCTTCAACTTCTGCCTTGGGCATACTCGCGACCGCCATCATTGCGGCGGCAAGAGCATGAGGTTCCTTTGACGGAACAAGCCAGCCGATCCGGTCGCTGTTAATGACCTCCGGAACTCCTCCGACATCGGTGGCGACGCATGGAACTCGGGCAGCCATCGCTTCGAGAATCACCCTCGGCATGCCTTCAGAAGCAATGGACGGCAAGACCAAAGCGTCTATGGCCCTTAATATCCGGGGGATGTCGTCCCTTTGGCCCAAGAAGTACACTGAGTCATAGAGCCCGACTTGCGCAACTTGTTGTTGGAGTTGTTCTTTCAAGGGACCTTGTCCCACCACGAGTAAATGTGCGCTCGGAAGGCGCTCTTTCACTTTCACGAACGCGCTGATAAGAAAAGCGTGGCCTTTATATGGGCCAAGCCGGCCTATAGTAGCAAAGACGAACGCATTCGCGGGCACCACAGATAGGCCGGCTTTTGCCGCAGCTTTTGTGGTTGATACCTCGGCGAAGCGTCGGTAATCGACAGAATTTTCGAGAACCGACAGCTTCTGTTCCGAAAGAAGCCAGTTGCTTCTCAAGATATCTTTCCTGACACCTTCGGCAACCGGGACAATCCTGTCAATTCTCCTGAACAAAAGGAAGTTCGTCAGTTTTCTTCTGAGATTGGCGCTTCTTCCCATTCCGTGCACATGTGCCATGACGACGGGCGTTCGAGCGAGTGCCGCCGCGATTGCGCCATAGACCGTAGGCTTGTGAGCGTGGCAATGAATTATGTCAACGTCATGCGCTTTGAGAATTTTGACCAGCTTAAAGAGAATTGAAAAACGAAAGGCATTGAGCAATTCTACGTTTGACAGATAGAAGACTTCGTATCCAGCCTCTTTGATAAGGTTTCTTTCGACACCATATCCGCTGAGATAGATAAATATTATGTTGAAACGCTGCCTGTCCAGCCCCAGAACGAGGTCGTTCACCGAGGTGATCCCGTGAGCATATTTAGCCCACATCAAGGCGATATTAATCTTGCGGTTTTCCAAAGCAGTGCTCCCAAACGGGCTTCCGGCCATCCACCTGAGGCGGCGGGCGGAGTTTCAAAGCTTAGTCAATTTAGGCCAACCCCCACAGTATAGCGACGTCGAAAGATTCGTCAAGAGCGTCATCATCTGGAACACCCTTGAACGGCCGAGCTGCACAGTATTCATGACTTGGGCGTCCGGGCGATGGTAATTTTTCTGTGCTCCATAGCCTGATACTATCGCAAAGGCATATCAGTATCGCCCCCCACGCTTACTGCTGATCGCGTCCCTTGACAAGGCCTGCCGGTGCCACCGGGTTCTGTGCACGTATCGACTCAGTCATCGTGGGCGATGGGGCTTCTTTGCCCAAAATTTGCCTGAAGTATTCTATGGTGTTGCTCAAGCCCTGTTCGAGAGGCACCGCCGGCTCCCAGCCGAGCCGAGTCTTCGCCAGAGTAATATCCGGCCAGCGCTGCGTGGGATCATCGGAAGGTAAAGGCTTATAGTCGAGTTTTGAACTTGAGCCCGCCAGGGTAATGATCGTCTCAGCCAGCTCCGAAATACTTATCTCGACCGGGTTGCCGAGATTTACCGGGCCGGTAAAATCATCCGCCGAATCCATGAACCGAATCATGGCTTCTATCATATCATCCACGTAGCAGAAGGAACGAGTCTGCTTTCCGGTTCCGTATATGGTGAGGGGCTCATTTCTAAGGGCCTGGATTATGAAATTGGACACGACACGTCCGTCAGAGGGGTGCATTCTGGGTCCGTAAGTATTGAAGATTCGAGCCACTTTTATCCTCAGCTTGTGCTGACGATAATAGTCGAAGAAGAGCGTTTCTGCACAGCGTTTGCCCTCGTCATAGCACGAACGTGCGCCGATGCAATTGACGTGTCCCCAGTAACTCTCGGATTGGGGATGGACTTTGGGATCGCCGTAAACCTCGCTGGTGGAGGCCTGGAATATCCTGGCCTTTACCCTTTTGGCCAGGCCCAACATATTGATGGCGCCGTGCACGCTGGTCTTGGTTGTCTGCACAGGGTCGAACTGGTAATGGACGGGCGAGGCCGGGCATGCCAGGTTGTATATCTCATCCACCTCGACATAAAGGGGAAAGGTAACGTCATGTCGCATGGCCTCAAAACGAGGATTATCAAGAAGATGGAGTATATTGCTCTTCCTGCCGGTGAAGTAGTTGTCCACACAAAGCACATCATGGCCCATGTTCAGGAGTCTTTCGCAAAGATGCGAGCCAAGAAACCCTGCACCGCCTGTCACCATAACCCGCTTCATTATCTGCTCCTGTACTTCGCCCAAAGCATCGACAACGCGGAGACGCACCTCTTAACATTATGGAAGGCCGCGCGACCCCAATATTTAGAGCCGACAACCAGCCACACACACGAGCCCCTGCCAAACGGCTCGCGCACAACATCTCTGCAATACTGCAATAAACTGCGATAGCGGGTATTGTAGCACGTAGATACGCAAGTTCAAGCACAAAAACGCTTGACTGTCTGTCGGCACTGTATTAAGCTGCCGGCGACAGGTTATCCGAAGAGACAGACCTTTGCCGTCGGGGCCGGCAGTGCATGAAAGCGGGCAGTGGTGGCAACGGGTCTCAAAGTCGATAAGACGTTGCGAGCGCGGGGGCGGTGAAACGCCATAGCGGTCGTAGGAATTGAATAGAGCTATATGTCGGAGAACAGGGTCACATGGCCGAAAAAGACAATCCGCTGGTGAGTATTTGTATACCTCACTGGCAGGTCAAGGAATTAATCACATTGTGCCTTCGCGCGATCCGGAAATACACGCAAACAGTTCCAATCGAGGTCATTGTTGTGGACAATGGTTCGCAGGATGAATCGCTGGACTATTTGCGAGGCCTTTCCTGGATAAGATTGATCGAACGCGCGAAAGAGACGCCGGACTATTGGGTCCAGGCGTTTATCAGCGCCTTGGACATTGGCTTCGAGAGCAGTCGGGGCGAATACTTTGTGATTATGCACAGCGACACTATCGTGAAGCACCCGGGCTGGCTCGAGCGGTTGTTGTCGCCATTCGACGGCGACCCGAAGTGCGCTGCCGCAGGGGCCTGGAAGCTCGAATGGCGGCACCCCCTATATGAGCTCACAAAGAAACTTACGGACACCAAAAGGGCCAAGCTGTGGCTGCGGCGAACGTTTATGCGAGACCCGAGCGCGCAGCAACTCAAGCGGGAGCTGTGTCCGCGTGATTATTGTTCAATGTATCGGTCTGAGCCGATACGCAGGCTGGGGTTGCGTTTCGACCCGAAAGACGGCTGGGCCGGTTATACAGCCGGTGAGAAGATGTATTACCAACTGAAAGAACACGGCTACCACGCGGTTGTGATTGATAGTCTGGAGATGATGAACTACATGGTGCACCTGGCACACGCGACGGCTGGACTACGACCTGCGGAGCGACGTCTTGGTCATCGGCATGCACAGAAAAAGGCCGAACGCAGGCTTCATCGACTGTTCAATTCAGACCTTGCAAAAACTCTGGCGGTCGATGACAGCCTGGACAAATGAGGCCGATGTGATAAGGTTTGTCGTGGCCGGTCGTATCTTCAGCGATTCGCGTACATCTGCTCATAGTACTTCTGATAGTCACCGGAAACAACGCTGTCGAGCCACTTTTTATTCTGGAGATACCAGTCTATCGTCTTGTTAATTCCCTCCTCGAAGGTTACAGACGGACGCCAACCAAGCTGTTTCATTATCCTGGCGGCGTCAATGGCGTAACGTCGGTCGTGGCCCGGTCTGTCGGTGACGTGCCTGATGAGGGACCTGGGCTTCTGGAGTCTGTCGAGAATAAGCTCGACGACTTCGATGTTTTTCTTCTCATTGCATCCGCCTATGTTATAGACTTCGCCCGGCGTCGCTTGTGTCAGGACCTTCCATAGCGCCGTGCAATGGTCATATACGTAGAGCCAGTCGCGGACGTGCAGGCCGTCACCATAAACGGGCAGTTGCCTGTCGTTCAAGGCGTTGTTAATCATCAGGGGAATCAGTTTTTCCGGGAACTGATACGGTCCGTAGTTGTTGGAACACCTGGTTATGTTATACTTGAGACCCCAGGTGTGACCAAAGGCCTTGACAAGATGGTCGGCGGCGCCCTTGCTGGCGGAATACGGGGAATTCGGAGCGAGAGGCGTCTGCTCGGTGAACTTGCCTTCCGGGCCGAGCTCGCCGTAGACTTCGTCAGTGGAAATCTGAACGAACCGCTGCAATTTCTTGTCACGTGCGGCCTCCAGCAAAGTCAACGTGCCGGTGACATTGGTTTCGATAAACACCTTAGGCTCGGTAATGGAGCGGTCGACGTGACTTTCCGCGGCGAAATTGACAATTGCATCGATTCGGCACTCGTCGATAATCTTTTCAATCAGTTCACCGTCGCAGATATCGCCTTTGAAGAATTTGTGGTTTGGATGTTTTTCGAAACCGGCCAGGTTCTCGAGATTTCCGGCGTATGTAAGCTTGTCGAGGTTGGCGACGAAGCAGTCAGGATGTTCGGAAAGCACCATCCGCACAAAATTGCTTCCGATGAAGCCTGCTCCGCCTGTAACGAGAAATCTTCTCATAATCGCCTCAGGAACGCCTCCAGGGGCGCCTGCCAGGGCGCGATGGGCCCATCGAGCAGGGCCTTTATTTTGGTGCAGTCGAACCGGCTGTTCAGGGGCCTTGCCGCGGGACTCCTATGATCGCGGCTCTTGCAGGGCCGCAGTTCAACATCCATCGAGAGTTTGTCAAAAACGAATTGTGCCATTTCGAACCGGCTGACATAGCCTTCGCTTGCAAAATGAAATATGCCTTCCGGCTTTGCAGGCAACAATTTGCAGATCGTCTTTGCCGCTTCTGTTGTAGCGGTGGGCGAACCTATCTGGTCATCAACGACCTTCAGCACTTTGTGGTCTCCGGCGCGCTTAATCAATTTGGCGACAAAGTTATTTCCATGCAAGCCATACGTCCATTCGAGACGGATTATACAACAGCGGCAGCCGGTTTCAAGCAGAAGCTTTTCGCCGGCGAGCTTGCTCCTGCCGTATGTATTGACAGGGTTTGGCCGGTCGGTTTCGACATACGGCGCTTCGCCCTTACCGTCAAAGACGAAATCGGTGCTGACGTGAAGCACCCATACGTCCGCCTGTTTTGCGATGCGCCCCAGCCGCCCCACTGCTTCGGCGTTGACCCTGTAGGCCAGTTCAGGTTGGGCCTCGGCCCCGTCAACATTGGTGTAAGCGGCGCAGTTGACGACAATCGAAGCCTGTTCAACAACCTGCTCAAGCTGTTTTGGGTCGGTAATGTCCAAATCAGGCAGGTCGAAGACGGCAGTATTGAAGTTTGGCTGACAGCCACAGGCCAAATCGGAGCCGAGCATCCCCCTGCCGCCCAGGATAGCGACCCTCTCGTCATCCATCTTTTCGCGCCCAGTCATACGGGATGTCGTTGTCGTGTGGGTCGGTGCGGAATTCATCCGGCTCCGCACAGTTATAAACCTCGGAGACGACATTTACAATGTAGGCCTCGCTCCGGCTGACACACATCCAGCCGTGCTGCACGCCGGGCGGTATGCGGACGAGGCCGGGGCAGTGCTCGCCGAGATACAGTTCGTTGACAATACCGAAGGTCGGTGAACCCTCACGACGATCATGGAGAGCGACTTTGACAGTTCCCTTTATAACATGGAAATGGTCGGTCTGTTTTTTGTGGTGGTGCCAGGCCTTGACAACGCCGGGATAGGTGGTGGTGAAATACACCTGTCCGAATTTCTCGAACCAGGGGTCGTCGGCTCTCATTATCTCTCCGAGCCGGCCTCGCTCGTCGGGCAGAACTTTGGCCCGGCGGACTCCTACTCCGTCAATAAGGCCTCCTGACCCTCGGACGATCAATCCTTCATCGGCAAAAACCGTCTTCATTGTGGCTGTTTGCTTGCTCATTGTGGCGGCTCCTTTATCACCAGCTCGTTGGCCCTGCTAAGCGACTCGAAGGTTCCGGCATCGGTCCACCAGCCGTCGAGAACGTCGTATTCCAGGTTGCCCTTGCGGATATACGCGTTGTTGACATCGCTGACTTCCAGCTCGCCGCGTGCCGAGGGCCTGAGCGTTCTGATAATATCAAAGACCGACGTGTCGTAGAAATAGATACCGGTTATTGCATAATCGGATTTTGGCGTTTGCGGTTTTTCTTCGATAGCTGTGATCCTGCCGCCGGCTGTTTGCGCCACGCCAAAGCGCTCGGGGTCGGGGACCTGTTTGAGCAGCACTCTCGCGCCATTCTTCTGAGAGATGAAGTTCGCAGCGTATGGTCTGAGACCGGCTTGGAAGATATTGTCGCCAAGGATAACGGCGATGGGCTGTTCGGCGGCGAAGTTTTCTGCCAAAGCCAAAGCCTGTGCGATTCCACCGGCCTCATCCTGCACCTTGTAGGTGAAATGACAACGGAAGTTTTTGCCGGAACCGAGCAGGCTGACGACGTCCCCCATGTGTTCGGTGCCGGTGACAATCAGTATCTGGTCGATGTCTGCGGACGTCAGTTTTTCTATTGGGTAATAAATCATGGGCTTTTGCCCGATAGGCAGCAGATGTTTGTTCGTGACTTTGGTCAGAGGCATCAGGCGTGAGCCCGTGCCGCCTGCCAGCACAACCCCTTTTAGAGTCACGACAGGCCCTTTCCAAAACTAAGTTTGACCGGTATCTCCATAAGGTCAAAACTGCTTTAGGAATCGTAAATCGTTTTCAAAAAGCAGCCGAATATCCGTTATGCCGTACTTTCTCATGGCAAGGCGTTCTATTCCGAAGCCGAATGCCCACCCGGTGTATTTTTCGCTGTCGATTCCGACGGCGTCGAACACGTTCGGATCGACCATGCCGCAGCCACCCATCTCCACCCAGCTTTCGCTGCCGGTCTTATCCACCAGCAGCAAATCTACTTCGGCGCTGGGTTCGGTGAACGGAAAGAAACTCGGCCGGAATCGCCATTTCGTATCCGGGCCGAAAAAGGTATGGATAAACTGCTCGATAGTGGTCTTCATATCGACCATGCTGACACCCTCGTCAACGACGAGTGCTTCGAGCTGATGGAACATATACATGTGCGTTGCATCGACGGTGTCCGGACGATAAACCCGCCCCGGCGCGACTACCCGAATGGGCGGCTTCGTGCGCTCCATTACACGAATCTGGATCGTCGATGTCTGGCTCCGCAGCAGGGTGTCATCGGAAACATAGAAATTATCCGAAGGATCCCTCGCCGGATGCTCGGGGCCGATGTTCAGTGCGATGAAATTGTGCCAATCGTCCTCGACCTCGGGGCCGTAAGCGACGCCGAAGCCCATTCTACCGAATATATCCAGCAACTCACTTAAGGTCTGCGTAATGACGTGCGTCTTGCCGATCCCGACGGGGATGCCCGGTAGAGTAACATCTATAAGCTCTTTTGGCTTGCCCTGCTGCGACTGAAGAGCGGCTTTCAACTCTTCGAAGGCTTTAGTTACATCTTTCTTTACCTTATTCGCAAGCTGACCGGCTTTAGGCTTCTCTTCGGGCGGAAATTTCCCTATCTGGCTGAGCATCTGGGTAACCTGTCCTTTGCGGCCCAGATACTTTATGCGGAATTCTTCCAGAGCGGCAAGGTCGGCGACCTTTTGCAGCTCAGCAAGAGCTTCTTCGCCGGTTTTTTCAAATTGCTCAAGCATTTTCTCGTATGTCGTATGTTGTATATCGTATGTCGCAAGTCGTGTCCCAAAACATAGTTTACGATTTACGACTTACTATTTTGCCGCGGTACCGGCAGCTTCGACAATAGCGTCGAAGGCCTTCGGGTCGTCAATGGCAATTTCGCTCATCATTTTCCGATTCAGGGCAATCTTCGCCTTTTTACAGCCGTCGATGAACTCGCTGTATCTGACGCCCCGCTGCCGACATGCTGCGCTCAGCCGGGTAATCCACAGGCCCCGGAAATCGCGTTTTTTGCGTTTTCTGCCGATTCGAGCGTTAACAGCCGCCCGGACACCTGCTTCTTTGGCCAGCCGATATAGCCGGCCGGCGGAACCGCTATGGCCTTTTACTGCTCTGAGGACTCGTTTTTTTGCTTGGCGTCTTGCGGCGCCTTTTCTTACTCTTGGCATTTTCAGCTTTCCTTTGAAATTTATCGATTCTTAAGGCCCGCTGGCGGCAGCTGAATGAGAGCCGAGAAGCAGGCCAATTCAATTGATTATTGATTATTGATTATTGTCTATTGAATATTTCCCCAGGGTATCTATTTGCAGAGTTTAATCCTGGCCGTTTTAGCCATTTTGTTGGTAACAATATCCATGCTGCTGACACGCCTTCGGCGTTTTGCGTTTTTACCGCTCATCAGATGCCCGTCGCCGGAGCGATGGTGCTTTATCTTGCCTTTAGCGGTAACCTTGACTCTTTTGCTCAATCCCTTATGGGTCTTCTGTTTAGGCATTTAACTATTTCCCTTAATAGAATATATCCGATTTCAAGCATCGAAAAGGCCGTTTACTGCCGATCTTTTCGGTGCCAAGAAAACATAAGCTCGGTAGTTTACGCTATTTTCCGCCTAAGGTCAATATCATAACCGTCAGTTTTTCGAAAAAAATCCATAATATCCTTCATAAGCCCTTTTCGCCTCAAGCGGCTAAAAACAAGCCCCCCAGCCGAATCGCCCCCCACAACGTTTCAAAATTGGCTTTGATTGGCTTTGATTGGCTTTGTTTTTTTGGAGCCGCCAGCCGCCTAAATTCTCATAAACCATTGCTATTACTACTTTAGCATCATTTCGACTCCCGGCAAATTGGCTTTGTTTTTTCAAATCGCCATGCCATCCTCGCCTTGGAAGGAACAAAGGAGCAGAGGCACATAGGAGAACAAGAGTATAAGTACACAAGGCATAAGGCACATGACAAAATTCGACATTCTCCATCCTTCATTCACAATCTTCCTTACATTCCTTCGATTCCACTCAGGGCAAACATACTACATACGACATACGATATACAAAATATGTATGTTATATGTATATTGTATCATATTGCATATTATATACCAAGCATATTCCAGAAAAATCTCCGATACTCGCCGTTCTTCTATCTATCTCAAAAGGCCACGGACGCTGTCCCTTCAACTATATTCACGAGCTTGCCCTGAACGAGGTTGAATGGGACAGGCTCCTCCACTCGGCTCCGCCTCGGCCGGGATGACGAAGTGTTTAGTAGAGCGAATCAGAAAATGAACCGTACCCGAATGGCACTGACATAAGGATAAGTGCTTTCAACAAAATGAGTTATATTGTTTCATAACTGTCATATTGATGAAGCCTACTTTAGACTTAGAAAGTGCTGTCGAGCTTTTGCCGCAATCTGAGGATCAGTCATTTTGTCAACTGTTTCAACGCCAACTATACGTCCACCGAGCCCATCTCGCTCGAGATGTTTTTTGAGTTCACCTTTTGCCTCACCAGGACCAAATATCAGAATAGATTCCGCATCACGAATACACGAAATTATCTCATTGTAGTAAGTGTTGAGATGTCCCGTAAACGCTCGTTGCTGGCGGTCATCCGATGGAACTGCCTGTGATTCAAATGGACCACCCGAATGTGAATCGGCAGCACGTCGTATCTGTTTTTCAGCATTCGATCTTACCAGTTTCATTTCTTCCTCTTCGCCGGCGAGAAACACGATGACAGCCTTCCTATGATCAATCCACAAGCCCACTTTTCTTTTCATATATCTTCCCTTTTTCAATAAAATCCCACGAAAATCAATTGTGCCTGTTGCCCGAGTAACTCTTGAAGTTTGCGTATGCCTCACCGTTTAGCCTGATATTTCTCCTGTATGAGAGATTGCCCACCAGGCTGATCAGCGGCTGGCGGCGATACCATAAGTTGCCCAAGGCCCTGCGCAGAATGCGCGGCATGGAATAGAAGTCCCGGTCGCACGAGATCATTTCTTCGATGATGCCGTCCAGAGACAAATGCTTATACCGAGCTACCGGGAAAGTTAGTGTGTAGTATTTCCAGTCTTCCGGGAACGTATCGAGAGCGATGCGGTCCTCGGATTTCATCTTGTCCCACAGGCGCGTGCCGGGCAAGGGAGTCAAAAACAGCACGTTGAGATTGTCCATACCGTACTGACGGGCCACCTCGGCGATATGTTTGCCGACACCCCGTTCGTCTATGTCCAGACCGATGATAAACGAACCCACTACCAGAATGTTGTGCCTTTGTATGCGCCGTACGGAGTCGCGGAAGTCCCGGCCTTTGAGAAGGTTGAATTTCTTGCCGACCTCCCGAAGCCCTTCCGGCGAGGGAGACTCAAAGCCGATGAAGACGCCTCTGCATCCGGCCTTTGCGGCTAAAATCAGAAGTTCTTCGTCATCGGCGAAGTTAATGGTGGCCTGGGAAACCCATTCCTTTCGCAGGTTTGCTTGTGCCATAGCACGGAACATGTCCTTGGCACGAGCGATGTGTTCAGGGTGCGTGCCGATAAGGTTGTCGTCCACCACCAGAACACGTTTCTCACGAATCGACTGGAATTCGCGCACGACATCCGGAATGGGACGTTGCCGGTAGCGGGCTCCGTTAAACGCCGTCACACTGCAAAAGCTACAGTTCAATGGACAGCCGCGTGTGGTCTGAATGGCTCCGAAGGCATATCCGGAAGCCAGCAAATCATGACGGGCCAAGGGCACATCTTTCATTTCGGCAAGCCCTCCGTCATACACGCGCTTCAGACAACCATGCCGGACGTCCTCCAGGAGCTGCGGCCAGATACCCTCGGCTTCCCTCGTGACGACCGAGTCCGCGCGCTCCAGGACCTCGTCCAGGCACATGGTTGCGTGAATGCCGCCCATGACCACGGGCACTCCGAGGCGGCGGAAGTGAGCGGCCACTTCATAGGCGCGGTTCGCCTGCGAGGTGAAAGCGGTAATGCCCACCAGGTCCGGCCGAGGTATGGCCGCGTAGTCCGGTACGCCGAGGTTCTCGTCCACAATCGAGATTTCCCAC
>DATKZT010000074.1:0-25516 GCA_035527845.1 Sedimentisphaerales bacterium
CATCCGCATCCCTTAACTTGTTAACGATCTGTTCCGGCGTGTGTAATCTGCGTTTCATCTGGGTATCCCTTTCAAAAAAACCTACCAATCTTATCGGATACCCTCTAATCCGCAATGGTACAGTTTTCGGGGGTCACGCCAGCAATATGTTGTTCTTATTCTTGAGTTGATTCACATCGTTGTTGGAGTATTTGGAATTCCTATTAGAAGAATGTCTAAAGGCGGCAGACTATTGCAAAACATTTTGCTCTGTTGGGGCCTGCTTGTTCTCTGGGGACTTATCTGGATTATTGCATTGCCTTTGGCTCTTTCACCATTCGGTAAACACATAATAATGCTGTTCCCGGAGGGACAGTGTATGTTCGCAATTGTTGTTCTGGGTTGGGTTCCGAGCGTATTGGTCTGTTCCGTCGCTTCTTTCATAATTGAAATAAGAAACAGCAGGAAAACAGAGCTCCGCGACAACTCACTGGAGACAGCCGATTGACGGTGCCCAATACGATTTAGGTAACGTGACCGCCGACGAGAACGGCAGCTGGCAGCCCGCCACGCCTCTGCCTGAGGCCCACGATTGGCTGATTGTTCTCGAAGCGACAGACACGTAGAAGAATGGTGGGTGCCACTGCCATATCTTGGCGCCCTCGGCAGCCCGGCATGTTTCGGTACCGCTGCTACGGCTGGTACGGTCCACCCAGGTCATAGGCGAAATATTCGACGAGGACCTCCGCGCCTGGTCCGGCGCCCAATTGGATGTAGGCTTCGCGCGGCGTACGGTACTCGTGCTGCCGTGCGCCGATGAGTCTGCCGTCGCGATAGATCTGTGCGACACGGTCGGGGCGGACGGCCATCCTATACACGTGCATGTCGTCGGTGTTGTCCATGCCTTCGGCAACCGGAACGAACTCGGCAAGAGGCAGAAAGGCCGAGCCCTGAATATAACCCTCGTACCAATAGACGCCGGTATCGGTTATGGCCAATGCATATCGACTGCCCGCGCCGTCGTAAAGCTCGATGTCAACTGCCTTGGCTTCGGGCTTACGCTTAATGACTTTGGTTTTGAGCTCGACGGTAAAGCCTTTCTTATCGTCGACCGCGGCAAAGCCGGCGGGGTCGGCGCCCCTCTCATAGAAGCCTCCTCCCTCGTTGCTAATCTTGAGTGGCCTGTCACTCGAAGGCGGTTTCGCAAAATTCTCACTCCTGGCGAACCATTCTGCTCGCTTCATAGATTCGCTAAGGATGTACACCTTTTCCAGGCGTTCTTTCCCAGGCAATGCTTTAGCATCCGACGGAGTCGGTCTGGTCGGCGCGGCGGGCGGCAGCGTCATGACCCACTTGAGATTGAACGCACAGTGCTGCCGACTGGTCAGCAGGTTTATCACGCCATCGGGCGTCTGGCATACGGCCAGGTATCCGACCGATTCGGTATTGTGCGGGCTCATTATAATGGGCTCGCCGTTCAAGCTGCCGACCTGATGGGCCGGGCCATCGTTTGTTACCAGCCGCTTTTGAGGCCACGTTTTTCCCTCATCGAATGAAACAGCGCCGAACAGGCCCGACACCTCGTGTTGGCTGCCGGAGGCGTTGGTAATCATCATCTTATTACAGAACGAGGCGAAAAAAAGCGGGCCTTCTTTCAGTCGAAGCAGGACCGCCCTTTGTCCCCAACTGACCGGCGGAAATTCGCTCGCCGAATATTCCCACGTCCTGCCCATGTCACCGGAGATGCTCATCGGCATTTTTCCGTCGATGTTCCCTTCTCGCCCCAAAGCCATCAGCCGGCCGTCCGAAAGCTGCACGGCGGTGGCGTGTTTGCCCCTGATGGCGCCGCCGCACTCGCTCCAGCTTATGCCGCGGTCGCGACTTATCCACAGAATGTTCGGACCCTTGTCGCAGGAGATCGCGTAGAAACCTTCCTTTGTTCGGAAAACCGATTCGACGGGCATGCGACTGGACCCGTGCCCTGCGATGATTCGGGGCTGCGACCAGGCGACGCCGTTGTCACTCGATGTGCGCATCACCAGCGCAACATTCCTAACGGTATCGGCAACCCCCTGGAAATGGTAGATTCTCTCTTTTCCGTCGAACCACATCGCGTGGCCGTGGTCGTTTCGGTCCGGGGCATCCCAGAAGGGCGACGCCGGCTCCCACTCCTGCCGGCCGTAGCGCAATCTGCTGGCGGCAACGGCCAGCTCCCGACCCGATTCTCCGATGCACGTATGCCAGATGGCTATCAGGTCGCCATTAGGGCACTCCGTGACGGACGTGAAGTGGTTATGCTTTTCGTAAAGGGGTCCCGTGTTGCCGGGCGGCATCTTAACGAACTCACGTATCCGGATGTACGGTTCGCGGGGGTCCGGCCCGTTGTCAATATCCGCAGGAACCTGCTGGTTTACACCGATTTGGTAAGGCGCAAGCGGCGCCTTCGGCAGAGGTTTAGTGTCTGGCATCTCACCGATAAAGACGCGAAAGCCAATTATTCCGTGCTTGTCTTCCGGCAGCGTCCCCAGGCGATTGGCCGAGCGCTGGTAATACGGGTCGGTGCCCCTGTCACCGCCGCGTATAACCTTGAAGTCTCCGGCGAAACGTCCGACCGGGTCTGTCTGATCCGCCGCCTCATAGGGGCCGTACCAGTCATAGCACCATTCTTCGACGTTGCCGTGTATGTCATAGAGGCCCCACGGATTGGGCGGCGTCTGGCCGACTTGAACAGAGCGGGATTGCCTGGAGAATTCCTGCGGCAGCGCGTCACCCATGCTGAAAGGCGTGGTTGTCCCCGCGCGGCAGGCGTACTCCCATTCGGCCTCGGTGGGCAGGCGATACGGCAGGCCCTCCTTATCCGAAAGCCACCGGCAGAACGCCTGCGCATCATACCAGTTGACATTAACGACGGCCTCGTCATCACGACCGGAATCGCCGCCGCGCCGCAATTTTCTGTGGTCGGGGCGAAACAGCTCGTATTGCAGGTTCGTGACCTCGCACTTCCCAATATGGAAAGGCCGTGAGATTGTCACGGTGTGGTTCGGTTTCTCATCATAATCGCCCTCGGGCAGCAGGCTGCCGCCGGGGGCTAGTTCCGCGGGCAGCGGCGTTTTGCCTACGCCCATTTGAAACACGCCCGGCTCGACACGCACAAATTCCATGCCGACAAAGTTTGTATATTTGCCGTTCTCGGGCATTTCAGCAGCTCGTCCCGATTGTATTGACACTATCGCGACGACGAGGGCGCAAACCACGTATGTCCAGTTCTTCTTAGTTGTGGTTTTCATTGGTGCTTCTACTGCTCCTTTCTTTGGGATGCCGCAAGGCTCTTAGAGCCTGTTCGAATTAGTCCTGCAAACCAGAGAGTCGTTGTCATTCTGAGCGCAGCGAAGAATCTCAAGCCCAAAGGCGGGCTCTCTTCCCATTCGCCGGCCAGATGTTTCGCCTCGCTCAACATGACAATTCCATATGTGTTATCAGGACAGGCTCCTAATATAAGGGTACATAAATGCGCAGGCTAACGGTCGGTATAAACCAGTCTTAGTTTTGTTTGCGGTTTGTTTTCCATCTGCCAGAGTTTCAATAGGGCCATCATCATCGTGTCGGAGCGTGTGATGGCCTCGTAATGTTCGAAGCCGACCGCGACGCGAGGCAGCGGCGAGATATCCAAGAAGTTGTCCATCCCGAGGCGGGCGATATAATCGGCCCGTTCCAGATATTTCCTGTCACCGGACAGCTCGTAAGCCGCGGTCATCAGCATAACGACATCGCCTATAATGCCGGGTTTCTGAATTGCCTCGGCCGGCGGGTTGTGCTTCACATAGCGATTTGCGCAGGCGGTAATCAGCCGCAGGTAGCCCTCCCTGATTTCCCCGGGCGGCAGCTGGCGAAAGCGTTCACAGCATATCATCGCCACCTGGGCCTCGGTCGCCTTGCCGTACTCGAAGTCCCAGATCGGACAAAAAGAACGTCCGGCGGCAAATGGCTTCATCGTGCTTACGCCGCCACAGTCCACGAACAAATGCTCGGAATCCTCGCCGAGTCCTTCATGGAACTTCAAAAAGTGCTCGTCCTCGGTATGCGCAAAGTCCGTCATCATCTGCTTTAGTTCCCCGTCAATATACTTTGCAGCATCGTGCAGGTCTATCGCCAGGGACAGCGTTCCGGCAACATGCGAATGCAGCCCGCCAATCCGCGGATCATGCGAGAGCTTGACCTCTTCGCCTATGATATCGCTGAGCCACTGATTGACCGAATTCGCATTCCTGTCGCTCGGCAGAAAATTAGTAATCGGGTGCCGGCTTGCCTCCTTGAAGATCAAAACCCGCTCTATCGCCTTTAAGAAGACGGGGTCTTTCGTTCGGTCATAAGCATGTCCCCATGTCGCGATGTAAAATCCGGCATGCCGCGAGATATTGCACCTGCGCCCAGGGCCGTGTTCCGACCATTTTGCGTGGCGGTTGAAGTCGCCCCAATGATTGTAAATCTGATGGTCCCACAGCCCTCTGGCAAAGGCTTCACAGGCCCCCGGTGCGATGTCGAACGAATGGTCCCAAAGCACCCAGGGCCGATAGAACTCGTGCAGGTCCCGGCCCTTGCACTGCTCGGCGGCGACGTCCCAGTGAAGATGCTCGCCCCACGCGAAAAGATCGGTGGCCGGGCTGCGGCAGTTCTCGAAAAACCATTTCAGGGCCTTGTCCGCTTCCTGTGCGTACTTCTGGTCCCCGGTCAGCTCCGTCAGGGCGTAAAGCACCTGATAAAGATTCAGGTCATGCTGTGGGTTTGCACCGTAGGCCCTGTCACCTTCGCGAATGCCCTGTCCCTTCAGTTCTCGTCGAACGAAGTCGTACTTTTTGAGGTCCAGCCCCCCTGCCACAAAGACGGGTGATTTTGCGTCGCCATAGCTGTCCCTTCCATGTTCGAGCAGCGTATCCGCATAATCCACAACCGCTTTGAGGTATTCCGAGTGAACATCAACGTGTGCATCCGCCGATCCGAGCGTTTTGATTTTCTTAACAAGTCTGATTTCGAAGGCGTTCAAAATCGCCCTGCCGCCGTCCCGCGAAGGCCGGACACCGTCATGCGTGCAGCAGCCCGCCTCGTAGACAATATGTACCGCTGAGCCATCGGTGCGGAACGTCATCACCGAGGGTACAAGGTCCTCATCACGTGTCACCTGCTGCGGCTGGATATTGTGCGCCGCCTCAATCGTCTGGACCGCCCCGCTGCCGTGCGGACCGAGCGGCCCCCTGGGCGGAAAATCGGCCTGACCGTGATAGTCCCAGTATTCGGGCCGGGCGTTCACAAACTCTCGCCTCGCATTATGCCACGTGTCAGTACCCTCATATCGCTCCAGTAGCTTCTCGAACGACAGGGCCTTAATCGAAGGCAGTGCGGGCTGCGGATTCTCCGCCGCGCTGCAGTCGATAAGGGTCGGGTCGTCCGTGCCGCGGATTCTTACACAGTTGAAATGATTATGATAACTCTTAACAACGTATTCCCCGGCCGGCAGATTGTAGACGGCCAATATGATGTCACCCCATGGATTATCAGGCCAGTCGCAATTGTAAAGCCAGCTGTTGCAGATGGCCTCGTGCAGGGGTCTGCCCTTCGGCGGCAAAGCGCCCGCCAAACCGCTTATCAGCCCGCAGACCTTCAGCGTCATATGTCCCCCACGGACCGTGGTTAGCAGCATACTGACCCCCGTGCCGGCGACGTTTTCCAACTGTACCCCGCCGTGGTCGTACATATCAGCCCAGCGGGGCGAGACCCACGGCGTCCAGCCTTCTTTGACGGTCCCCGCAACCGGACTGTCACTGCCCCTCTCACTGTCCCCGCCGCTCCAGATGGGCAGACCGAAATCCACCTTGAGCTCGAGTCCTCCGCCATCTACAATCGTGTAGGTGTACTGATGCTTCGCCCCGAGTTCTGCGCCTTTTGGATTTGTCAGCGTAATCACAACCGTCTCATTGTCTTCCTTCGCTTGGTCATCCAGTATGACCAGGCGAATGTTTTTCGTGTTTTCGCCCCTCTCGAAAACCAGCGTCCCCCCCACCGGCTCATAATCGTCACCGCTCTTTGCCGTCCCGCCGGTTACCTTATAATCCACCGTCACCCTGTCCGCTGCCTTGGCAGACAGACCCACCGCGATATCCACCGGCAGAATCCCCTCCATACCAGTCCGGTCGGCAGCTTCAAACTCGACCGTGACATCAGCCACGGCAGGCGCCTGAGCCCACAGTATCTGCGCTGCAACTGCGGTCAAAAACACACAAATCAAACCTCGCAATCCTGTTTTCATAACGCTCGCCACCCTTACCTTGCAATTAGCTAAAGCAAAAACAGTTCCGTCGTATATGCCTCAAAGCTATTTGTCGATGAGTTTATGGCTCACCAGTTTCTTGTCGCGCCAAACGGATGTTGCCCTGACATTTTCGCCGGGTCCCCAAACCGTCCAGATGGAGCTGCCGTCTTCACGGTGGTCCCTCTGCCATTTCCTGGTGCCGTCGGGGTTCCAATAGGTTTCAATGCCGACTTTGGAGCCGCCCTGGTACTTGGCCTCCCACTGCTTTTGGCCGTTTTCATAGTACCAGATTTCACTTCCTTCCAGTAGGAAACGGCCGTCCCGACCCATGCCCGCCTTGTAGCTCGCCTTCGGTTTGCCGTCGGCGTATTCTTCCCGATAGTTCTTGGTCGTGTCCGGTATTACCTCGACATTATTACGAGCTGCCGCCTGTTCAACCGCCCTATCGTCAGCAAGAATCCACGCTTCATTAAGCTCGAGATGAAGGTCGGGATTATTACGAGATGTCACCAGGTGAATGACGCCGTTTTCGCTTTGGATTGCGCCGACGTAGCCGCAAGTTTTTACTTCGACGGGCTTTCCATTCTCGTCAAGTGTCCGGCCGCCGACGAGTCTTCTGATTCGCCAGGTCTGGCCCTGGTCGTCGCTCAGGCAGGCATAGGCGCCGGCTGTTGTGAAGCCTTTGACATTCGGGTCTCTCGCACTGCCGAAGTCACTGACATATAACAAACGTCCGTCGGTGAGTTTGAGCATAATCGGATTGCGCCCGCCTCCCTGACCCGGCACAGGCGAGCGGCTGACCCGCCAGGTCCTGCCCCAGTCTGTCGATACGTTCTTCGTGCAAAAGCCGTCGATGGTCCTGTTTCGCGTTCCATAAGAGAGGATACTGTTGTCATCGAGCAAAACGAATGTTCCGTGCAGCCCCAGAATCCTGCCGCCGGCATCGAACCATGTCCGGCCGTTGTTTCTCGTGGCCCAAAGTCCGGAAGTCGACCCCCACCCGTCGAAGGCGACATACAGCGTATTGTCCGGACCTCTAAAGGCCGCATTTATTGGTTGACGCCTGCCGTATCCGCCGGGCCTGCTCTCGAAGATGGGAAACTGTACAGCGCTCCATGTTGCGCCGTTGTCTTCGGAGGTCGTCCACTGGAAGGGGTAGCCGCCGGCAAGGTGTATGCCGCCCCAGCCCAGCCATACGACGCCTTTATCGACGAAGATAAACGGGCTGGCGTCGTTGCCGTCGAGAAAGTCCGGCCAGACGCTCGGTATGTCCCAGTGGTTGCTGCCGCGGCGCAGGCGCACCACCGTTATGGAAAGGTCCGGGTCGCTCTCGACGAAGCCGTTATAATAGACAGCCAGCAGGTCACCGTTCGGAATCGCCACAACGGCCCCGTTGTGATGGTTCGTTCCCAGGCCGGGCGGCAGACCTATCTTCCAGCCGACGTTTACCATCTCTTCTTTGCTCAGTCCCAGGAGAATGCGCCGCGTTCTGTAATATGGTTTCGTCATATCGGGACCTTTGGAAACCGCGACCGCCTTTTGTTTTACACATCTCTGGAACAAAGGCGGCTCAAATTCCATCGGCTTGGTCGCCGGCGTAGGCGCCTGAACCACACGAAAGCCGATGTTGTGCCAGCCACCTACCATTCCCTTTGCGCGATAAGGCGACGACGACTGCGGGCCCGGCGGCAAAGGTGGATTGATGCACTCCATCTGTTTGGCCTGGTACTCGACCGGCGGCGGCGCAAAGGACGGAGGCGCCGCTGCCCGATTCGCCGACCGCGCGTAGTAAGGGGAATCTCCCGGCGCAGAGGCCTCCATGTCTCTGCCGAAGTAAAAGCTCATCGTCTGCTTGTCCAGAACATCCAGGCCTCCGCCGCGAACGACCTTCACCCACCCGGCCTTCGGACCGACCGGATCCGTCTGCGGCCTCTCAGGATAAAGCCCGTGCCAGTCGAGGCACCATTCCCTTGCGCCGGTATGCATGTTCTTTAGACCCCAGCGATTGGCCGTTTCATGTTCCGGCCGCGTGTTCCCGCTGGAAAACGGGGTCTCGGCGCCCGCGCGGCAGGCGTATTCCCATTCGGCCTCTGTAGGCAGCCGGTATGGTTTGTCCTCCTTTTCGCTGAGCCACCTGCAAAAGGCCGCTGCGTCGTACCAGCTTATTGACGAAACATACGGGTCGTGGTCAAGAGTCGCCTTGAAACCCGGAAAGTCCGCCTTGAATTTCCTGTACTGCTCGATTGTCACCTCGGTCTCCGACATATAAAACGGCGTTGTAATCGTCACCTTATGCCGGGGCGTTTCGTCGTAATCTCCGTTCTTAAAACGCGGCCGCGGCGCCAGCCCCTCGGGTAGCGGCGTACCTTCTATACCCATCATGAATGCCCCCTTCTCGATGCGCACCATCTTCATCCCGACAGAGTTGGTGAATGACCCCGGCGTATTGCCATCGGCATAAGTCTGGGATAACCCGGTAAGGGCGGAGATACCTGCAAGCAATAACAGTTTTTTCATAGTGACGCTCCTCAATCAAGCTTAAAAGCTGAATTCGTCGGACGGTCCGAAGCCCCCGTTGTTCGGGATTCCGGCTGAGCGAAAACACCCTGCTCAACGGCCTTTAGGGCCTCTTTGGCAGCGATTGATTATAGCGGAGAGACTTGCATGAGACAAGCGTTTTTGCCTGTGAAGCGTAAAGGCGTGATAACCGCGCATTTCTTGCACGGACAATGCATATCGACGATTGTTTACGAATCGCCTCGGCCGGCCCAGTCCCGCGGCTCTATCTGCCTTATGCGACGGCCTCTGCCGGTCGGCGCCAAGAGCTTCTGACCGCCTCGGTTATCAGAATGCCTGCGATGCTGATAATCACTCCGAGCAGACCCAAGAAGACAGCCAGCACCACAAACAGCACAATATAGATTACTATCCGTTTGACCGACATCTTCCGTGGTGTGACCGAATGAGGCCATATTCTTATCAGCCCAAGCAGCACCAGCGCCGCGCCGATGACGGCTATGGTCGCATACAACGTCTGCAGCATTCTTGTCGGCACCGCCCAAATCGTAAGCCTGGCGTCAGCTCCCGGCCGGGCAAAATCCAGCCGAACCTCGCCCTCGGGTAAACTCACCGGCAGTGAATAAGTGCCTGTGGCAACGTAAGGCTGCACCGGGTCGCCACGCTCGAGCCCGGCCTGCTCACGGCCCCGAAAACCACGGCCGAGAACCGGAACGCCTGCCTGCGTCTGGGAATAACTCGTAATCAGCCCTCCCGCATATTCGCCTCTGGTCGCCGGTTCAGTTTCATCCGCTTTTTCACCATCTTTGTCCGTCCCCGACCATTTCTTTGCTTTATAAGCTTCGTAATCATCAAGCTGGACTGCAACTTGGGTCCCCTCGCTCTGCCCGGCCGGTCCCGCGGGCGCCGGCCGCGGCGCCGGCGGCGGGGTCATCGCTGCCTGCGGCCCTCCCGCCTTGCCTCCGCTTCTCTGGACCATCCGCACATAGCGGTTGTCCTCAATTATCGACAACTGGTTCGCAAGCTGCTCCTGCTGCATCCGTACCTGCGCTTCGTTATCTCTGTTAAGCTCCTCCAGGATTTTGCCCATCTGTGCCTGCTTGTCGCCGGCGCCGGCGACGATTATACTGTCACCTGCACGTGCCAGGGTGCCGTTGATGACAAGCATGTCCCCGTTTCCGCCCTGCTGCATCGTCTGTTCGAGGTCTTTTCGCTGCTGCTCGGAGACCTCCAGATCGTTCTGGAGGCGGGCCACGTTGCCCCTGAAGTTTCTGTTGACGAATTCCGGTTCTTCCTGAAGCGCTTCTACATAGAGTCCGCCTCCGGAGGGGGCGCCGGCGTTCGAAGCATTATCGTTAATGTAGATGTTCATGTTATTGCTGCCCAGCTCCTGCTGCTGCTCGACAAAGGCGCCATTTCCCCAAATGACGGTGTCCTGAATGGTTTCCTGTCTGGCAAGTTTTGATTTGAGCCGGTCGTAATCTTCGGCGGCCACCTCGTCGCGGTTGCTTATTAGATACTGCTGGGCCCCTTTTATTTCGCCTGCGAGCTTCCTGTTGAAGGCGTCCCAGTTCTGGCGCGTGATTTCCTCCCTCTGTCCGGCTGTGCCTGCTATCTCACGGTAGGTCTTATCGAGTCTTTCGAGCTGTTTCAATTTCGCCTCGATGTTGAGGCTGAGCATTTCGACGGTGCCTGCCACGCGCGACATATTGCCGCCGGGCCGGACATAATGGTATCCGCCGGGCAGCCGCAGCGACCAGGTCGTCTGCATCACCTGGATTCCGACAATCGATATCGCCGGCGGCTCAAGCCTGGTTATGCCGTTCAGCGGCGCGACCAGCCGCTCGGCCCCGTCGTCGGCGAAGTACAGGTACACATCGTACGGCAGCCCGCCGGGCGAGGTCTTCACCAGCGGCACCAGCACCTCGCCGTCCGGCAAACCGGCCGCCGTCACCGGCTTGACCGGCTGCTCGGCCACCGTCGCGCTCCAAAGACGCAACCCTCTCGGGACGCTGACTCTCAGGAACTGCTCGTTGCGATTCTGCAGGGCCAGCCTCGCCTCGTAACGGCATCGGCCGTCGCGGTCGACCACCGTCGTCAGCGCGAGCAAATCAACCACCGCCTGAATACGCGCCGCCGCCTTGGCCGGCTTGAAATTCAGGCTCAGCGACCAGCCGCTCTCGAAAGAATCAAGAACGTACTGCAGCGAATCCCTCATCTGCTCCGGTATCAGCTCCCGCTGCTCGCTTGCCGGAAGATTATCGAGTTTCGTTTTGTCCTTCAGGTATATTTCGTGCCTGCTGATATTCTGTATTGCGGCAATGGCGCGATACCCCGCCGGCGCCTCAGTGTCGATACGCGGAACCTCCAGCACCTTCGTCGATTCGTCAACAGGCAGCCCGAAGTTCACCGTTATGTCAACCGTGCCGGCGACCTCATTCATAAATGAAACGTCCCAGCCGGTCTGGCCTTCTTCGGCGACGAATTGAGTGATGCTCCGCTTGGCCGGCGAATCCACCGCCACCAGCGGCGCATACTCACTCGGCATCTGAAAACGAAGATGGTCAATGGGTGTGCCCGTGATGTCATAGCGGAGCCGGTACGTATAATCGGCGGAAGCTGCCTTGACAACAAGACCGGCAAATACTTCGACCCGAATATGCGTGGGCTGCGGGCGAATGTTCAGCAGCAGCGACGGATTCGCTGCCTCATAACGGTACGCGAACTGCACGGCCCGAACCTGATTCTGATCCAGCCAGTCACGCAGGCTCTGCGGTTCAACCGACTTGAGGTTCTCGCTCGATACGGTCTGCGCATCCAGTGCCGCAGCCACCTGAACGGCGATTCGGCCCTGCTGCTCGGGCAGCGGCACACCCTGCGCATCCACGGCAGAAATGGTCGGCGCGCGGAAACTCTCCAGCTCGACCTTGCTGCTGAGCAGCACGAGCGCCATCGTGGTTTGCTGCGTTGCCGAGCTGAACTTGACGTGCAGCAGCCGTCCCTTCGGCGTCTGTCGCTCGTGGAAATTCTCGACAAGAGGCCCGACAACGCTGAGAAGCTCGTACCCCTCGGGCAGCATAAGGTCGGCGCCGAATACTCGGCCGAGGTCCGTCCTGACCTTCGCCTCAACGAGCAATTGAACCTGATCGCTGCTTACGCGGACAAGCTGGTCCAGACTCACTTTCGCGATGACAGGCGGGCGCGAAATCTGCAGCGACAAAGAGAAGGGGCGATAGGGCCAATAGTATCTGGCTACCGGCTGCGTTTGACCGGCCGTTATCGCCGCTGCCGCCGACTCCATATTCGTTCTTCGACCGCCGCTGACCTCGACCACTTTCATCGTCATTCCGCCGGCCGAATGCAGTGTCACCGTCCCGCTCTCACGACTCACCTGACCCGCCCTGACCAGCGACAAAGGCGACGGCTGCTCCAAAGGCGGCAACTCACTCAACCACCGGGCGGTCAGCTCATACTGCTTCTTCGCCGGGCGGTGAAGACGCACCTCGACTGTCTTGAACACCTCGCTGTCGATTGTCTGCTCCCCCGCCTGTCGAAAGTCACGAATGTTGGCGCCTTCCAGAGCCGTCAGTGTCGCCCCCTTCGGCACAGACACACTGAACCGGTCGCGCTCACCGGCGGAAAAGCTGTATGTGATTTTTGTGACGCCGACGAGCGACCAGTGAAAGGCGTAAACATCATGTTCCGACGCCGCCGAGAGCGTGCGGTCGGCAGCGCCTCCGCTCTCCTTCGGCGCCCAGCTCAGTTTTAGCTCTCGTCTCATACCGAGCGGCACAGTCCACTCGACGCCGCCGTTCACCGCCCGGCGGGTCGGCGTGCCGTCGATTTCCTCTACCTCGAGCTCGAGGTCCTCCTCGGGCAGAGTCACCGTCATAACAGCCGCCGGCAGAGGCGGCAGCGTGAAACTTATACCGGCCCGGCGGCCCTGATAGAATGGCGTGCCAACCGCGTGCAGCTCCAGCAGGCCCGAAGCCTCCCCCGGCAGCATCACAACCATCCCCGTTGTCGGGTCCTTGACCTGCTTGTCCTCGCCCACCAAAGCAGGCGCCCCCTGCCATTGCGCGGGCCTTCCGTCAAAGGTCACCTCCGTTACCGCCAGACCCTTTGCAGGCAGCGCAAGCACCACCCACTCTTTTCCGTAGGTCCTCACTTGCGCCGTAAGCACGAGCTTCAGTTGCTTGTTGTCCACCGTCCCCTTGTAACGCACGCCTGCGAGCGATATATCGGCGCCCGGTTTAAGACCGTCGATGGGGTCTTCGGGATGTGCCTGGTTCCAGAGCTTGATATACCGGCTGTATGGAATCAGCACCTTGTCGGACTTCTCGGCGGTGGTTGGGTCTCCGTCGTAGGGAATAATCATCGGAGGCAGGGCAATCCTGTCATCTTCAGGCGGTCCCTTTCTGGAAACAGATTCGGCTGACTGCTCGGCTTTTGCAGCCTGAGCAGCCTGAGTCATGAAGCCAAAAACCAGTATCAGCACAACGATCCCCACCGCCTTTGCCGCAGTGCCACCAACAGCAGCGCCAAGACGGCATCTGGGCAAGAGCCATCTCATCAGTGCGATTGAAAGATACAGCGGCACTAACAGAAGGCCGCCAGTGAAGGCCCCATTGGCAAAATCCGCTCCTGCCGGCCGCCAGATAGCCCACAGCGATGCAGCCAACAGAATAAGAACCAGCAGTTTCACCTTGTCTCTTGCGCCCTTCGAGGCGGTCGCCACGCCAACCATTACAATCAGCAGCAGACCCAGCAGCCACGAGCTGGACCGGCGGTATTGCCGCGTCAGACCCACAACAAGTCTCGCCGCACCCAGCCCGGAAAAACGGGCCGCAGGTCCGGCGCCGGGCGTGGGAACCAATTCCACCGGCAAGGTGAACCGCCCTTCCGCAGCCAGGCCTAAACCGTCGGTCCTTGCGGTAACTGTCTTGGCCGGTGGCGGCTGGGGCGTGGGTTCACCTTTAACCGCATCCCCATCCATATCGACCACTGGCGCGTGTGTGGAATCAAAGTAGTACACTCCGCCCCCATACGCAACTGCCTTCTTGCGCCTTTCAGCCTGTTCTCTTTCGGCGCGCCTGCGCTCGTCCCGACCCTTTATTCTAAGCTGGACGTCTGAGTAGGCGACAGCCCCACGCGGAGCCGGTTCTTCCGCAACCTCCACGGCCGCTGGGGTCCCCCCTTCGAAACGATATACATCGGTTTCTCCTGCTGTGCTGAGCGTTTGCATCAGTTGAATGCGAGATGTGAACCACCACAGCGAGCCGCGGAGCAGGTTCCGTCTGAGAAAATCGTACACATCCAGACAGGCCGGCCTGGCGCGCCTCAGGTCGCGGCTTTCCATCTTCGTCTGCTGGCTGGTTATCTGATAACCCGGCGGCGGAATGACGCTCCACCGCATCCTGTTCGTCTCGACGCCCGGTATCTCCACGCCGCCTAACTCAAGCTCATCGAGACTCGACTCGCCCGGCCTGTAGGCATAGACAATCTTCACCGCCACAGGCTCGCGGCTCTTACCCAGAGGGACCTGATAATCGCCCTGTGCGTTGTGCTGCGGCTTGGCCTGTTGATTGCCGACGCGCAGCGACCAAAGCTCGGCCCCCTTCGGCAGGCGAAAAGTCAGAAATTGCTGCCCGACATTGGCAATGCGGAAGACCGCCTGCGTTCGCTGCCCGCCCTGCCGGTCGAGGTATGTGGTCAATTCTCCGGCAACCGCCAGCGCCGAGGGAACAGGGTAACTTTGGTGAACGGCCGTATCCAGCATCACGGCGGCATCGCAGCCCGCTGCGGTAGCGGTCGCTTCCAGCCTGTACGCCCCCAATATCCGGCTGGCCGGGCCCGGCAGCGGCGGAAGATCTATCGCATCCATCTCTTTGACTCCCGCTGCCTGTATCGTCAGCGCCAGCTCCTCGCTGGCCTGAACAGCCAATACTTCATTCGTCCGGCCCTGGCCAATCGGCCGAATCAGAGGCGCCGAAAACTTGTCCGACGGCAAGGGACGCTCATAATGCACGTCAATTGCAACCTCGCCGAATCCGTCGTGGTCCAGAGTGAGCAGCCAAAGGTTGTAGCGCCTCGCTAACTCCGCCGGACAAGGCACCGTCTCCTCACCTGCCGCAACAATGTGCTTGGAGCTTATATCCGGGCCCGAAGAGGTAATGCTGATTTGCTCCTCCAGCGACCTGTCGGCAAGCAGATAAAGCGTCTTGGCCGAAGCGCGGCTAATCGCATAGTTTATCCGCCAGTTTCCCTTGAGGCCGTCGGGTCGAACAGTAATCAGGCCGACTGCGTTCGCTTCCACGCGCGGCCGGCGTCGTGAAACCTTCAATTCGACCCAGCCTTTGGCAGGCGTCTTGTAACTGTAGGCGTGTTGAAACTCCCCCGGAATCTGCAGGCTGCTCATACGCGCCACCGGCACAGCCTCCATACCGTCCGGCGTGGTTGCGGGTTCGGCGTCGAGGTTGCCTTTGGCCGAAATCAACACGTGGCCGCTGATGCTGTCCGCCTGCGACTCAATGAGCGGCGCCTTTATGCTTCGTTCGGCGGCGTCGCTCGGCCATTGCCAGTCCGGCGGCACGTGCTGCAGCTCAATCCTTACGTTGGCCACCTTCTCCGGCATGACCGGCCGGGCCAGCTCGATTCTCAGCAGCCGCCTGCCGCCTTCTTCATTTATCTGGTATTCGAACCCCTTTCGCTTATTGTTTACCCGTACGGTGCGGAGGTTCCACTGCTCGGCCTGCGCCGGCAGGACAAAGCTGATGTCAAAAAGCTCCCGGTCGATTGCAGTGACCTCGAAGTCGCCTGTTAGTGTCAGCTGCTCGGCCGAAACAGTAACGCTTTGGTGCTCCTTGATGCTCCTTCTGAGAGCCGCCACCGCCAGCTCCAGGGCGACCGACCACTTGTCGCCCCAGTAGAAATACAGCCGGCCCGCCGAGGTGCTGACGATGCCCGGCACCGATGCCGCCGAGGCGTCTTCCCGGCACGCCTGAACCAGCTCTTCGGATCGCACCCGCAGCTCTTCGTCGGTGTTTACCATGACGTACCCTCGCTCGAAGGCCGCCCCTGCGAGACTCACGCGGGGCGCCCGCCACGCTCCCTCGGCGCGCGAAGCAGCCGCCTTGATATGCAGCGCCGTGGTACCGACTTTCGCCGAGCGCAAACGCACCGTGAGTCTCTGCTGCCCGAGCGGCTCCCTGGCCTGCCCGACCGACCATTGCACAAGGCCCGCACTGGTTACCTCCGTCACCGTCCATTCGCCGGGCAGACCGAACTCCAGCTCGCGTACGCCCCGGCGCAGAATCTGCACCGTATAGAGACAGCTCATCCACTGGTGGGACCTGCTCAGGTTTACCGAACAGGCCGATTCGCCTAACAGAATCGCCCGCTCGTCCTCCTGACGGCCATTACCGAGCAGCACCACCGTCAGCCTGTCCTGTCCGCCGATCGTCAGCTCAACGCTGGTGCTGTCGGTGTCCTTATCATATTTCGGTTGGGACAAAGGGACCGTTGCGTGCATTTCCAAATCGCCTTGCGCACTCAGCTTCATCTTTCCCGCTACGGCCGCCGGCAGCGAGAGGCTGAACTGCATACCGCCGGTGGAAAGCTCCTTGAGCTTTGTGCTGCCGGCAATTTCAAGCCGGTGCTCGCCCCTGCCTGTGACAATCAGGGTCAATCTGCCTTGCTTGTCATAACCCAAAGGGGCCGGCTTGTTGTCCAGCGTAACTATAGTCAGTCCCACCTGGCCAAAAGCCATGGCAACCGCCACCGGCCCTTCGCCCATGCATTCGACCTCGAGCGCACCAGTCAGAACCAGCTGATCACGCGAGATGGTTCCTGTATATTCCGCCCGGCTGACCTGTCCGAGTTCGAGAGTCTCGGCCCCTTCGGCCCCGGCCCGCGCTGCGGCCAGCAGCCGTTCGAATTCAACCCGGTCCATCAGGATTGCCTTGTCTTGCGGTTCAATCAGTCTGGCCAGATCCTGATAGGGAACGTGAATGTTGGGCGAGCCGTTGTCAGCATCGGCGGCCCCTCCATCTTGAGGCAGATTCAGATTGGCGCCGTAGGTCGGCTCCGCGGCAAGGCCGGCGAAGACAGCCAGGACTATCAGCGTCAGCGCTATAGCGCCGCGATGAGCCAATCTGTCAGTTTCAAACCCCGAAAAAGTCAGACGTGGTATATGGCTTATCATTGTGCTACTCCTGTTCTTCTTCTTTCGACTGTTCCCGCTTGGTTTTGTCGGCGCCCGGCTTCTTGCCGGCGGGGGGCTGCTTCTTCTGTCTGGCAGGCAGCGCCAGGCGGATTTGCGGAACTCTCACAAATCCCCATTGTGCCGCCCACACCAGGATCACCAGCACCGCCGCGAACACTCCGACCCTTACGGTCTGCACCACCAGCAGCGGCAGGTACAAATGAACCACACCTGCCGCCAGGCCTGCCGCCAATATCACCAGGACGCGGTGAAGCCCGCTCAGTTTTAGCATTATCGCTCCGGCGACAATGACCACCGCCCAGATCAGGATGCTCAAGCCTTCCTTGCCGGCGACCCGCAGGGATAGCTTTCCCGGCGCTCCCTGACGCACAAAATCCAGGGCCTTGCCCTGCGAAGGAAGCTTGAATGTCACCTGGCTCGGTTGTCTGGCGCGAAGCACGTCCAGCAGATGTTGGTACTGGCCCCCCTCCAGCTTCGAAAAAGCCCTGCTGTATCCTAAAAGACAATATTCCTTTGGCACCCACAGACGCCAAAGTGTCTGCTGGACAGGCACCTCGCCCGGCAGTTCCGGGACGACGAGGTTGGCCGCAGATGCCCCCTTGAGCCCGTACGAAATTTCCAGAACGAATCTCGATATCTGCCCTGCCGACGGCGGCAGCCGAACGATCCGCTCATTCTCCGAAACGCCTATTTCCACCGGGGCTTCCTCGCCGTTCAGCAGTACCGCGGTAAGTTCCGCATCGGCAGGCAGGGTTATGGGCAACCGGTCTCCCCGGCTGGTTTGCAGCAGAAAAGTCGCGTGGGTGTTCAGCATCCCGTCACGGGCCAGGACCTGCTCAATGACCGCACCGCTGGCAATCGTGGTGAAAACGGTTGCCTCTTTCTGCGTCACCACCGGCAGCGAAAGCGCGAACGGAGGTGCGTTGTACTTGAACGCGAGCGAAGCGATTCGACGGTGCGGTTCGTACGGCAGGTCGGCGGCGCTGGTAGGATCCGCCGCCACCAGATTATCAATCTCAGGCTCGCCGATGGCCAGCGTCTCGGCCTTTGCTATCGTTATGTAGCCGTTCTGGTCGGAGATTTTGCCCGCAGCAAGTATGGGGCCGACCTTGACCGTCGTTGCCTGTCCGACCTCGCCTGCCTGAAAAACCTGCCGCACGCGAACCTTCAGCTCATAACTGCCAATCACCTTCGACTGCAGAACAATCTTGTAGTATGCCCATGATTGGCCGAGGTCTCCACTTCTGCCGGCATCGGTCCTTTGCTCGGCCGGCAGCTCTTCGATGCGAGGTTTTTCCTTGATGTCCCTGCCGCTGATCTCGGCCGCCTGTGCCAATTCTTCCGGCATTTTCAAATAGAATGTGTCAACCGGCGCGTAACGTACCGTGTAGTTTATCACGGCCTCCTGTTCTATGGAGCCCGGCCGTATGTCCACCAGACGATAGACAACGGCCGATATCTGAGGGGGCTTGACGGCAATCTTGAACTTGGCGCCGGCGCCCTTCGCCCGGTCGATCGCGCGAAACTCGAACGCCATCGCCGCCGATAGTCCCGCCATGGCCCGCTCGGTCCTTGCGCTTTGCAGGGCAATAGCCTGAAGCTGTTGGAGCTCTTCAACCTCTGCGCGCAGGTGCTCGGCAAGCAGCAAAATCAGCTCACCCTGATAAAGCTGCAAATCCTTTGCATCGGCCAAAGGCAGGTTGAAGTCGACTTCCGACTCCGGGTCGTCCCTCTCGGTGCGGGCGAGAATATCGATATCGAAACCACCGGTCTTTTCCGTCTTGAGCAGCACATAAAGCTCGCGTGCCCCGCCGGCTCCTTTAAGCTGATAATCGTCCACCAGATTCTCGGGCCCCACCGATTCCACCTTCCAGGGTTCCGGGAAACTCATCTTCAGCTCGAATATGCCCGTCCGCTCCACTTTGTAGCCGATTTGCCCCTGAAGCATGAGCCGGTCGCTCTCGACCCCCAACCTCCAGCGCTGGTTGACCGTGATGCGGGGAGAAGCCGTTTCAATTGCTATGGTCCCGCCATAGTCGGAACTGATAAAGCGGTAAGCCAATGCTCCGGCCTGAGCCTGGACAGGCTGTGGCAGCTGGCCCGTGTCCACCCGAGCAAGGTTGCGCACATCCTTTAGCTGAACCAGACGGCGCGGCGAGCAGGTGACCCCAATCAGGCCCGTTTGCCGAAGCACACCTTCGGTCGTAATCGGCACAAGCGGAACTTGCGCTTGTTTCTCCTGAAGAAAGCGCTCCATTTTGATCGTCAGCGAGTAAGTATCTTTGGCCGCTGAATGAAGCCGGACCTTGGCTGACTGCACGCTCGGCTCCCCGGCCCGGACCTCTTTGTCTTCCACCTCCCACCGCGAAATGTTCGCGCCGGAAATGTCGGTGACGCGAAACTGACCCGGCAGCTGTAAGGTGAACGAATCCACCCCGCCCCGCCGAATGGTATAATCCAGCCTGGCCTCGCAGGTGATAAGGGCCTCGGCAACACTAATGTGCTGGAACTGCTCGCAGACCACCACCGCTTCAAGTCCCGGCGCCGCCTCGGTCTCGGGTTTCCAGCTCAGGCGGACCTCGTTGGTTGAGCCGAGAAAGGCCTGCAGGCGCGTTGCCTTGGCGCCCTCGGCTGTTTCCTGAGAGGTGGTCGCGGCGAGCATTGGCTCGACGTCCACTTTCAGGTTCTCCTCCGGTATGAGCAGCTCCAGCGTAGTGATGGCGGCTGAGGGCACGCGGCAGCTCAAGACATGCAAGCCGGGCTGCGTCTCCAGCTGACGCACGAATTCCAGAGCCAGGACATACCGTCCTTTTCCGTTGACGGTGAGAAGGTACTGACCATCGGCGACGCGCAGAAGGGGCTTGACCGCAGGTTGCCTGGGTTCGGTGAACCCCGCCTTCGATACCCCTACTTTGCCTAATCCGATAGGAACCTCGACCCACCCTTTGGCCAGAATATCGACGGTCAGCTCCAGCTGCATGGTGGCAAGCTCGTCCTTGACGGTCCCGGCAAAACGTGCGGTGCTGATTAGATACTTGAACGGCGCAGCAGAGACGTCCGCGGGTTTGCCCTGCGCAGCCTGCCAGAGATTCTGAAACTCCTCGTAAGGCAGAAACACGCCCTGTCGCTCCTTCTCGAATACGCTCTTGAGCTTTTCATAGGGGACGTAGATCTTGGCCGGCAGCGAGTTCTCCTGATTTTGTTTTTCGGCAGCGGCGGCCGACGCAGATACGAGAGTCAGACCTGCAGCACACACCAGACCAATAATTGAAAGATGTCGACGGTCCATAATATGTTCTCCCTGACTTAAGAATGAATTCTGTTTACGGTTGTGGATATTGTTTCTGAAAAGTTAACGATAGCTTATTGTCCGGTAAGAAAACATCTTTCACCCACTCGACACATTGTCGGATTTTTGGCCACGATTCGAATCGAAGCGGGCATTTTACCGCAATCAATTATCTGACAATATCGGCTGGGAACAAAGTAAAATGTTTGTAAAAAAGGAGGCTTGCCCTTTTACAGAAAGTTTACGCAAGTCCACCGGCTCCGCTCGCACACGTGCTGACACTCGGCGCCAAAAGAGTCGCACCTGGTTGCGCAAATTAGAAGGGGCTGTGAGGTTTTTTCCTCACAGCCCCTTTGCCGTTCGAAAATCAACACGCTGCCTACGGTGATGTCCAGTAGTTGTAAGGACCGGTGTAAATTGGAAGCTGATCACACGGCGGCACAACAACCTGGTTGAAGTACGTCTTGAAAATCGCCAGGTCGGGGATGGCCACCCGGAATGGACCGGTCTTGAGGTGATCAAGGTCGGCACATATACAGCCCGGCGGCAGCACAGCCTGGTTAAAGCACGGCTTGAACAGACCCAGGTCGGGTATGGCCACCCAGAATGGACCCGTCTGCTTGCCGTCTATGTCACCACGGCACTGCCTCGCGAAGCACCAACACTTCGGTCTGCCCAAAAGTACCCAATCTGCGTACTCAGGGGCATTTCTGTTCAGGCAGTCCGGGTCGGTAAACAGGATAAACGACATGTCGGCGCTGGCGCCGGTCTGGTCGAAGACTTCATTCCATATCCAGTTGACCATGCCGGATGGATCCAGCTCCATATAGCCTGAGACCGCGTCGTCGTTGTACACGTGTTTGTGGTTGGTCCAGCCCCAGTCGTAGTTGGGCCGATTCACGTCCCAGACGGCCAGCACGCTGAGCCAATAAACGGCGTTGACATCGCGCTGGAAGAACCAGTTCTCTCTCGGCAGCTTCACCGAATAGCGGAAGACCGGCTCGTTGGGGTCTCCGTGCGGGTGTTTGTCATATCCGACCAATACCTCATCGTAGTTACGCGTCTTATACTCCCAGATGATGTTGTTGGGATGGCTGTAGGAGGTGGGGTCGCACGCATCAGCCGGCACATCATCCCAGATTGCCAGTTGGAAGTAATCGGGCTTGACCGGCGGAACCGTCTGCAGGCCCTGACACGCCTCGTACTGGTAGCCCAGATAAGAGCCCCACCACGCCAGCGCCGTAACCGGAGAATTACTATCGCACCGCCAATCGTCGGCTACCAGAGCCCGCAGGTCAACGTCCTTCTGGGTGGTAAGGGCAAAGGCCAGGTCGATGGTCTGGCCGGTCTGCGGGTCGGTCATCGCGCCCCACCCGGTGCCGTCCGGATACTGATAGACCGCGTCGTCGTTCCAGTGGTTCATAGTTGTCTTCCAGCCGACATGCCCCATCGCCACAATACGGATGCTCAGCCAGTAGATCGTGCCTTCGTTCTGCCAGTGCGGGTCCGGAATATAGTTGATGTTGATCAGCGAGAATTGCGTGTGGTCCGGCCGTTGCCAAAAACCGTCCGGCTCCAGCCAGCCCTGGTCGCCTTGCCCATAAGGCAGCACGTCAAACTCGCCGGGCACGAACGACCGCCGCCACAGCAGGATGTTTGGCTCCGAGTGGCCCGGCGGCACGGCAGGGCTGTCCGAGTAGATCTCCACGTCAATCTGCATTATCTCAAATGGCTGGTCACGTTCGGAGGATATCCAGAAATGGATGTCACTTACGGGGCCGGTCTGGTTGCAGAGCCAGTCGTCGGCTAAGCGCCACCCGCTGACACATACGTCCCAGCCCATCGGGTCCGGCTCCTGCCGCCACTTGTACTCCGTGACCGGCTGGTCAATCATCATCGATACCACGTCCTCGTAGTGCGGCCAGTGCCGGATGCCAGTAAAAGGCTGTTCCCACTTGATATAGCATGGGTCGGTATCCAGCTCGAAGGCCACGTCCATGCTCTCCAGCGTGTACGGGTTTTCAATCGGCGTGATGAGCCAGGGGTCGAGCACAACACCCGGTTCGAGCGGTCCCCAGTGCTCGAATGTCACCGCATCATCCATCCAGGACCACGGCCGGGTCTTCCAGCCCCACGGGTAGAGGATCTCTGTCCCGGTCGGGTATATCGCCGCGATGCTTATCCAGAATACGTCGTCCGGCGTATCGGCAGTGACGTACCTACCCTGCCAGAAGTATTCGTCAGGCTCGAACTTCACATAATACTGGAAGCACGTCTCGAGCGGCATGTCGGGGAACAGATCCTTGCCGATCCACTGTATCTCGACGCGGTTGGCCGGCGCCTCGACCTGCCACAGCAGCGTGCCCGGATGGCTGTACGGAGGGTCGCCCGTCGGATTGGCCGGAATATTGGACCAGAACCCAATCCGCCACGCACTCGGCCGCGGATCGGGCGGCACGTCTTCCAGCCAGCCGATGTAGGAACCGTACCAGTGCACCGACGCTACAGGCATAGTCCCCAGGCAACGGAAGTCGTCGGCGACCGCCAGCCAATACGTATCGGGTGCGACGGTCCAGGACTCCTGGTCCCAGCCGCAATAGAGCGGCACGGTCAGCGTCGGATCCCATTCGATCGGCGGCTGCGACCACTTCAGATGCGGCACCGGCTCCTTCGGCCGCTCCCACTCCTCGCCGGTCAGCACAAACGCCATGTCAATCGAGTTCGGATAATACGGATGATCTTCCGGATAACGCAGCTCCCTCCAGAAGAAGGGCAGCTCGCCCCAGTGAAAGACTGCGTCGTCGGCAAAGTGCTCCGGAAACCGTCGCGTCTTCCATCCGAGCTCCGTCAATTCCCCTTCCACATCCGCCCGAACGTCCATCCAGTAGATCACCGGATTGCAGGGGTCGCCGTCCTGAAGGAATGCTTCATCAGCGGGAATATTGACGTCTATCCGCCATATCGTGAAATCGCCGGGGAAAATCAGGTCGCCCCGCTGAGGGTCCCACCACCACTCGCCGTCGGCGACGGTCTTGACCGCCGTCATGCTGAACTCGCTCGGCGGGAAATCTCTCTCCCACAGCGGCTCACCGTTCGGCTTGGAGTACTCGTTGCACGGGTCGCTGCCTCCGGGACCAACCGGGTCGTCACTGTGGAAGCTAAGATGCAGGTTCGTAATTTCGCCAACATCGTCGTATTTCCACGAGCACCACAGGTGCACATCCGTAATTGGGCCGTAGCTGGTGCACTCGAAATCATCGGCCAACCACTGCCCGGTCACCTTGATGTCGATCCCGTTGGGACTCGTATCGGGCAGTTGCGCCCACTTGATCGTGGGATTCTCTTCGATATCGACGGTGTAGTCCTCGACTTCGCCGTCGTTAGCCAGACCGTCGGGTCGCAGGCCGCCGAGCGAACTTATGCGGCAGCGGGCGAAGGTGGTGCCGACAACCGAACCAATCGGCGCCGTAACCGGCACGTTGTGGACTCCGACGGGCAGCGGGCCGTTGAAAATCTGCTCGCCGGTCTCCCAGCCGCCGTTGCCGTTGAAGTCGATCCATATCTGAACGATGCCGCCGCCTCCAGCGCCATTATCGCATACATTGACGAGGATGTTAGCTGGCACCCACTGAACCAGCGTGGGGAAGGTCACGCCGTCCTCATCGTCGTTGCCGTCGTTGTCGTCGCCGAGGGCCTGCGGATCGGGCTGACCGTCCGGCTCAGGGTCAGGCACGCCGCCGCCCGCGACCGCGCAAAAGTGCGGACCGGGGGTAATGATATGCCTGGCGCCGTTGCTGGCCAGCAGCGTCGGATAATTCGGGTCCGGCGCATCGCCGAAATCAAGCTCTTCCGGCGCTTGTTCGATCGAGACCTCATGGTCTTCGACCTCGCCGTCGGTAGCCGCCCCACCGGGAGGCAGACTGCCATCGGTGCTTATTCGCGCCCGCAAGAATGTCTGGCCAATCACCGAGCCCAATGGGGGCGTAACGGCTACCGACCAGATGCCGTTGCCATACCAGTTGTCCTCAACTTTCTCGCCGGCATCGGACCAGTCCATATCACCGTTCCAGTCAATCCAGATGTTGACCTGTCCGCCGCCGCCGCTGACTTCGAAGGTGATATTGGCCGTTTGACCCTGAACCAGCACAGGAATGGTGACGCCGTCCTCGTCGTCGTTCGCCGGAGGATAAACAGTGTCCATGTCATCGCCGAGGGCAGCCGCATCCGGCTGGCCGTCAGGCTCCGGGTCGGGAACGTCGGTTGTATCGCCCAGCCACGGGCCGCCGATGATGTGGTTGGCGCCGTTGTTTCCTGACAAAGTAGGATAACCGCCGCCGACAGGCCAATAGTCCGGCGCATCCCCGAAATCCAGGTCCGGCTCGCTGGTGATAACGAACGCCAGGTCCAGCGAGTCACCCGTCTCCGGGTCTCTCAACTCCATCCAGTAGGGAGAATCCCACACGACAGCATCATCGCGGAACTGCTGCTCCCCTGACTGCTTCCAGCCGCATGTAGGCCCCGTACCCCACATGTCGATCTCCAGCCAGTAGACTGTGCCTTCTTCCTGAACGAACGGATCGGCGATGTCCACGATGTTGATCTGCTGCCAGCTCACATGGTCCTGCGGGTTGTAGTAGCCCGAGTAGGGATCAAACCAACCCTGCAAGTCGGGCTGCATATCGCGGACAGTAAACTCACCGGCGGCGAAATCGCGCTCCCATTGCAGCTCATTGGGCTCACTCCAGCCGAATTGCCCCATGGGGTTGTTCGACCAGATGCGGGCCGAGAATCCATCAATTGGCCAGACATCATCACTCTCCCAGGATACCCAGAAGTGGATGTCGGTAACCGGGCCGGTTTCTGTGCACCCCCAGTCGTCAGCGAGCCTGCCCTGGTTGAATGCCACATCCCAGCCGCCCTCTTTCGGCAGTTGCGGATAGTGCATCTTGTACGAGTCGCCCTCGTCCCAGTCCCCCATAGCGGCAGGTGCAGCGCCCAAAAACACAGCCAGTACACAGGCCGATAAGAGTGTTTTTCTTAATACTGTCATTGCAGTAACCTCCTAACCCGCATATTTCACAGGATTTTCAGATTTTTTGATAGACAAATGGCCTAACTGTCTGTAGTATAAGTAGTTATAACAACAATCATACTCAAACAGAAAGGCCATTTCTATGACAGACTGTAACACACAATCGATATT
>DATKZT010000075.1:0-38140 GCA_035527845.1 Sedimentisphaerales bacterium
AATATCGATTGTGTGTTACAGTCTGTCATAGAAATGGCCTTTCTGTTTGAGTATGATTGTTGTTATAACTACTTATACTACAGACAGTTAGGCCATTTGTCTATCAAAAAATCTGAAAATCCTGTGAAATATGCGGGCTAAAAGCCTCAGCAACGCCCGAGCAAACTAGAATTGAGAGAACCATGATTAGATAGATAGGGTGTAGAACCTTATGTATCATAAGTTTGTACCTGTTGGCCTTCACCATTTTTCATCCCATTCAACATGTGTCGAACTACATTTGATGGCGTAGCTTAAGATTGGCTCACAAATCAACTCGCATCGTCCAATAATAACACAAAATGGACAACGAAGCAAGCAATATCTGGCTGTTTCCTAATTTTTCCGGGTCTAACTGAATATCCGAGTTCTTTTCCCTTTGGCTGTTCGACTAATTGTGGCTATTTTACTTAAGGTCCCTGAAATAAACAAATTATATCATTTTCTTCACCCTGTTAGAGTTTTCCCAAATAACCTATAAGGCGATTACGCAAATACCTTTTTCCCATCCCTGTTTTCAGGTATTTCTCTCGTTTTATCGCATCATCTTTTTCCAAACAAGCTTCGTAGTATATCAGTCTCAAGGGCCTACGTGCCTTTGTTGACTTAACTTGACCATTGCAATGTTTCGCAAACCGCTTCTTAAGGGACGGAGTCGAACCAGTGTAAAAGTTATTATCAACATCGCTCTGTAAAACATAAACATAATACATTCTAAAACTCTAACAGGGTGAACAACTTCATCTGGGAAATACGGGCTAAAAATAACTATAGTCCACTCATTTATCAATCTCAAATCAATCTCAGTGACACCTAACGTTTGAGATCATCGGCCGTGTCAATGGCCCGCTGCATTGACTGATTGGCGTTGTTTTTTGCTCAGCGTGTTAAGAATTAATAGCCGGCACTTTTTTGCCTTTACGGCGTCACGGCTCGAGTGGTCGCAGTTCGAAGTAGTCGATATCGCAGGCGCCGCTTTCGGCCATGAGGTAGATTGCTGTAGTCTCACTAAACGGCCTTCCATAGAAGATTCCTGTCGGAGGTGCTGGTGCAGCATCTTTTTGGCGTTCTTTGACAGCGGAATAGGGCATCTCTGTATCAGGTTCCGCCCCGTCAAGACCATAGAAGACCCGCAGCTTCTTTTCTGGTTCGCTCCAGAGGAGTTTTACCTTTGCAGATTTCGGGGCCTTATCGAGCTTGACCATACTTTCAGTTGAACGATCGTAAGTGCCGTTGCCGTAATCGTGCTGTTTGTCGAGCGTGAGAATCTGAAGCTGGTCGGGGCCGATATAGTAGAACATATTCCGTATTCGAGTGTCCCTCAGTCGCAGCAGGACTCCCGGGTATGTAGCGCCGCCGGGAGGATTGAAACGCAGATTGTCGAATGCCATAACGGCCTCGAAAGAACCTTTTCCAATGATGCGGTTTAGTCCGTTCAAGCGCCCGCCTGAATCGATTTCGTATGTCCCTTTTCCGGTGAACCCGCCCTGATAGTTTCGATACTCACCCCAGCCGTCGGCGTCGAAGTTCGGACCGGTAAATGTTTCTTTGACGGGTTTGACTTTTATGAGTGGATAACGCGGCGCCGGAGCGGGGGTCATCGCCCACTTCAGGTTGAATGTGAAGTGCTGGCGGCTGCTTATGATGTGTATGAGGTTGTCGGCGGTCTGACATCCGTTGCAATAACCCTGGTATTCGGAGTTTCCTGCGCTCATTGTAAAGAGCCCGCCGTTAGTACTTTCTACGGGGTGTCCCGGGCCGTCGTCGGTTACAAGTCTCTTGTACGGCCATGTCTTGCCCTCATCCGTCGAAACCGCAGAGAAAAGCCCCCGAACCATTCGCTCTTGCCCGGAGGCGTCGGTAATGGGTATCCCCCAGTCGGCGAAAGATGCAAAGAAGAGCGGGCCTTCTTTGAGGCGCAGCAGTACCGACTGCTGGCCGCCTTCTATTGGAGGGAATTCGCTTGCACTATACGTATAGCTTTTTCCGAGGTCATGTGAGATGCTCATGGCCATCATGCCATCGACTTCCTCGCCTCTGGTCAATGCCAAAAACCTGCCGTCATTCAACTGCACGGGACAGACGTGGTGTCCTCGGATGTCACCGCCGGGATTAGTCCAACTCAAACCGTTATCCCGGCTAAACAACAGGTGCGTAAAGGCGTCGCCGACCCACGTACCGTCCTTGAGTTTGAAGGCCACCTGGCCCGGCACCGTTCCTCTCTTGCGTTCAACATTCCAGATTCTGGGCCTGGACCAGGTTCTGCCGCTATCGGTTGAAGTCATCTCGACCTTCGCCGAGCGGTCGTAACCTTCGCTTGCGGATAAACCGGTGGACCAGTAAATTGTCCCATCCTCGTCAATCCACATGCCGGGTGCAACGTCGTTGCGGTCGGGCCCGTCCCAAAACAGCGACGCGGGGTCCCACTGCTCCTGTCCATAACGAAGTCGAGCCGCCGCAACGGTCATCTCGCGATTACGCTCCGAAACACACGAATACCAGCTCGCCAGCAGGTCGCCGTTGCGACAGGCCACTATATCCGGGCTGTGATTGTGTTCGGCAAACACGGGACCTTCCATTTGCCGCGGAATATTTACATACCTGCGGGGGCCCTTGAAATAAGGCTTGTCGGCATCGGGGCCTTTGGATACCTCTTCGAGACTCCGCTCCACTACATTCTGCTGATGAAGCGGCGGCGGCGGAACAGCAAGCGGCTTGGTCTTTGGCAGCTCGCCCAGTACCAGACGAAAACCTATCAGCCAATGCTTATCTTCAGGAACGGTTCCCTGCCGGTTGGCCGAACGCAGGTCATAAACCTGTGCGCTGTGACTTCCGCCCCTCGTGACGCGAATACGACCGTCGATGTAACCAACCGGATCACTCTGTTTGCCGGCCTTATAAGGTCCGTACCAGTCCTGACACCATTCCTCAACGTTACCATGCATATCGTAAAGGCCCCAGGCATTCGCCGGCCGTCGTCCGACGTTAAGCTTGACCACGGTCCGTCCATTTGCATCCCTTGATGCCTTGTAATACTCCGCAGGCAGTATGTCGCCCGGATAGTAGTTCGTGGTCGTACCTGCACGGCAGGCGTACTCCCATTCGGCTTCCGTCGGCAGCCGGTAAGGAAGTTCTTCCTTTTCACTCAGCCAGTCGCAGAAGGCCTTGGCCTCGTACCAGTTGACGAATATCACCGCCTCGTCGTCATCCTTGGAAAGGCCGTCTTGTTTGCCTCGGACCAGTTTGTGAGCACAATCGAACAGCTCGTACTGAAAATTGGTCACCTCACAGACAGCCATGTAGAAGGGCTTCGTGATCTCGACCGTATGCACCGGCTTTTCATCGAAATCACCGGGCCGTAGCGTATCCATCCGATCCCCTCGCCCTCCCGTATAGGGCAGAATCTCAAAAGGCAGCAGCCCCGACTGACCCATCTCAAAAGCACCCGGCCCGATGCGGACAAACTTCATTCCTATGGAATTAACGAACTCCTTCTTCGTGGGCATTTCTGCATTTCCGGCCGCGGCAACAGCCACAAACAGAGCCACTGTAAGAAAAATCGGTGCTCTCATATTTCGTATCTCCTGCAATAGAGCGTGGCCAAGCAAATGATGTTGGCCATTTCAGCTCAGTCGACATTTACGCTTTGCTTCAACCCAGAGGTTGCCTTCTTATGCTTCGGTTATTTCCTTTTCCTGGTCAGCGTCGGAGTCTACCGCATTTTGGGGAACATTGCAAGAGTTCGGCTGTCTGACCCTACGTATATGTATTGTAACGTCTGAAGTATCGAAAGGTACTACAACGGCAGCCGAAGTCAATTCACGTGAGCTTATCACGCCCGCAAAAAACTCCTCTCGAACGACATTATTTCTCATAATTCAACCACAGAGTTTTCCAAGTGATTATGGTAATGGATGTTACATCAGCAGTAAGAACGATTTATGAAACTGGCAGAGAATCAGGCGAGTGCTGCAAGAGCGCCACAGGAGCAAGTTTCGCGCGCGCACTGGTCCGAATATGCTGGCAGGACCGATCCAAAAAGCACGTGCCGCCGACCTCCAAATAAGGGAAGGGCTCCGAGCACACCGTGTGGATAGAGGAGTCTCAGTTACCCATAGCCCTATTGTCACGCTCTTTCCGCCCGACAAGCTGGTGCATCCTCCGTTCGATTTGCTGCACGCTCTTTCAAGGCTTTCTGCCGATGTCCCTTGCCTTGGTGATGCCCTGCTCGTCTGAACTGGCCAGCTCAGAACTCAGCAGTCGACGACCGTGTGATGACGGAGCGTCATACTATTTTCCACGACCGGGCCTTTTATCGTATACGGTTCTGTCCCTAAAAGGGATAACCCGCGATTAACCGTGGCAACGCACCGCCTTGTCGCATAAGCCTTATCGGCTCATGACGACGTTTACAATCACGGGGCCGGTCGTTCCATATCTTCTACAGAATCCAACCTTCACGATACTCACGCCGGACATATTTGTTGGCGTCAGGAATATTGGTCACTCTCATGCTCTCGGCATCCCAGTGGATCTCTCGCTGGTCGCGAATCGCGATATTTCCCAAAAGGACCATCTCGGTAAGGCGCCCTGAGTAGTCGAAGTTGCTGCAGGCAGGTTTCCCGCCTTTACAGGCAGCGACCCACTCGGCGTGGTGACCCGGCGACCGGGGGATCGTGCTGGGTGGAAGACCATACTCTTTCATCCTGGACTCAGGTATAAGACGCGGGCTTTCGCTGTAGGCGTCACAGAGGATTTTTCCAGTGTCCCCCACGAAGATAAGGCCGCCATCAACGCTGCCCATCATGCGGCCCGGCTCGAGCTCTGCCGGCCTCGCGGGCTTTAAATCCCCGTCGTACCACACCAGCCTCACCGGCGGCATGTCACCGCGGGCGTCGAAGTCGTATGTTATCATGGAGGCTCCGGGGAATGTCTCAGAACTCACTGGTGTGCCGGCAGCCTCGATGCTCCTGGGCGAGCCCAGCTTCAGGGCCCAGAAGGCCGAGTCCAGTATATGACAGCCCATATCACCCAGGGCACCGGTGCCGAAGTCATACCAGCCCCGCCACTTGCCAGGCAAATAACACGGGTGATACGGCCGCTCTGGTGCTGGTCCCAGCCAAAGGTCCCAGGCCAGCGTATCGGGAACCGGTGGTGTTCCCTCGGGCCTGTCCACACCCTGCGCCCACCAGCCGCCGGGCCTATCGGTCCAGGTGTGCACCTCGCGCACAGGGCCAATAGCACCAGCCCATATCCACTCGCAAACCAGACGGATGCCCTCAAGGGCATGACGCTGGTTCCCCATCTGTGTTGCCACACCTGCGGCCTTGGCCGCTTCGGTCAGTTTTCTTACTTCGTAAATCGAGTGAGCGAGCGGCTTTTCACAGTAAACGTGCTTGCCGAGCTTGATTGCCATCATGGAAGCCACAGCATGTGTATGGTCGGGCGTAGAAACCACAACCGCATCGATGTTCTTTTCTTTTTCCAACATCCTGCGAAAATCGCGATATCTCCGGGCTTGCGGATAGTCTCTATATGTTTCCGCTGCTCGCTTGTCATCAACATCGCACAGGGCGGCAGTGTTTTCGCTCTTGAGGGCGTCAATGTTATCTCTTGCTCTTCCGCCGGCGCCCACAAAGGCAATATTCAGCTTCTCGCTGGGCGGAGTCTGACCTGCACCGCCGAGTACATAACGAGGCACTATTGTAAACGCCCCCATTGTCCCAACAGCGCCCCCCAGAAAACATCGCCGAGAAATCTTTCCGCTCTCGTGCGTCCTACTTTTCATGTAGTCTTTCATGCAGCCACACCTCTGAGTATGAGACCTGAAATTCGCGCCCGCCTAAGTGAGCTTGCGCTCAATCAGCGTCATAAAACGTCTGCCGATTGCCATGGCCGGATCCAGCGGAACCTCCACTGCTATGCAGTCTTTGGGAATATTAATAACGGGCTTGGGCTCGATTTTACTGCCTGCGAACTGAGGGAGCCACTTTCGCTGTGCTTCAAGCATCTCGCTGCACATTTCCCTGATCTGTCTTAACGTACAGACTGCCGATGTTAACGGATCCATGGCAACCGCCTGAACAATCGCCTCCGGGTTGCCGGTTAGCGCCGCCTCGGCCGCAAGTATCTGCACACTTACGTTGCTCGCACACGCTGCGGCACACTGCGGCGGCAAGTCCCCAATCACGACCGGATGTATCCCCGTATCATCCGCAAACGTGGGCACCTCAACGCAGCACCCGGCCGGCAGGTTCGTTATCAGGCCGTCGTTGCGCACATTCCCCATGAACCGGAAAGGCCTGCCCGTTACAATCCCCTCCATTATGTATGAGCAGTACTCCACACTTCGCTCCTCGATCACCGCAGATTCGAACTCAAGCGGATCGTGTTCCGCATATTTTTCACCCACCGTCTTGCACCAGCTGTAATAAGCCCCGCTCGCACCGCCGAACCCCGGCTCATCACAGTACAGGGCCATCGCTTCCTTGTTCTTGCGGAACCACGGCACATACTCGCTCAAATGCCCCGTCGTCTCCGTCATGAAATAACCGAAGTGCCGAAAAACCTCCGCCCGCACCTTCTCGCTCTTGTAGTACTCGGGCTTCTCGAAGACCTTTCGCAAAACCGGATACAGGTCCCGCCCCTTGTGCTCGAGCCTGAGGAACCAGTCCATATGATTTGTCCCGCCGCACAGATATGTTATCTCGTCCTTCGGGACCTCACAGTAACGAGATATCAGGTCAAGCGTCGTCTGGACACCGTGACAAAGGCCCACGAACTGAACACCCGTGGACCTGCCCAGCGCCAGGCAGTTCGTCGCCATCGGATTGGCATACTGAAGCATAACCGCATCCTTCTTCGCAAGCCTTTCCATATCACGGGCAATCTCAACCAGAACCGGAATAGTCCGAAGCCCCCGAAACACCCCGCCCGGTCCGAGCGTATCACCGACACACTGGTCCACCCCGTACTTAAGAGGGATCTTATAGTCAACCTCAAATGCATTGAGACCGCCCACCTGAATCATGACTACCACAAAATCGGCATCCTTGAGTGCCTCCACACGGTCAAGAGTCGCCCACACCCGACCGGCCAGATTGTTTTCCTTGAGCATACGTCTGCCGAAGCTCTCCATTCGGCGCAACTTCGGCTCGGTCAGGCTCATCAGCGCAAACTCGCTGTCCGCCAGCGCCGGCGTCGCCATTATGTCGCTCATCAGCGTCTTGCAGAAGACAATGCTGCCGGCACCTATCATTGCTATTTTCTTCGCCATTTTTCATCTCCTTATTCCGTCGCGGTGGGCCCCACCGCAGATTCAATTTCCCGCACGCGGTCAATCTGCTCCAGCCCCCTCTATTACTCCTGCAAACATGCTTCGTACAATCAGATGCCGCCGTTCAGTATCCATTCGGCACGGCTATGCTATCAAATCAGGCAGAAAAAGACAACACACAAGATGCATAGCACCGCCGAGAATACTTGCAATTTTCGGATAGATTTGCTAATTATGCGAGATGATGCTCCCGGCCCGTGCTTGCATGTGCACGAGTCCGCGTGCTAAACATCGAATTCTTATTGTCGTGATAAAGGGGCCGAAAATGAACAACAGACTTCCAAGCAATGTTGTCGTGCCGGCTGCAATATGCGTTCTTGCCGCGCTTTCCTTCGGCGGGTGCACCCCCCACGAGGCACGCACCATATCGCTGTTCGACGGCAGGACCTTCGACGGATGGGAAGGCAATCTCGATCACTTCCGGATACAGGATGGTGCAATCGTAGGCGGCAGTCTCCAAAAAGCCCTCCCACAGAATGAATTCCTCTGCACAGAAAAGGTCTATCGGGATTTTGAGCTCAGGCTGAAGGTAAAGCTCGTCGGCGACCCCGCCACGGCGAACGCCGGCATTCAGGTTCGCAGCCGCCGCATTCCAAACAACAACGACATGATCGGATACCAGGCAGACATGGGACAGCATTTCTGGGCCTGCCTGTACGACGAGGGAAGACGTCACCGAATCCTGGCCGGGCCCGATCCGAAACAACTCCGTCAGGTCCTCAAGCCCGATGACTGGAACGAATACGTTATTCGATGCGTCGGGCCCCGGGTGCAATTGTGGATGAACGGATACAAAACGGTCGATTACACTGAGCCCGATGAGTCTCTGGAACAGGCAGGCGTCATTGGCCTGCAGATACACAGCGGCCCGCCAACGGAGGCATGGTATAAGGATATCAGGATCAGAGCAATACCGCAGGTGCGTTGACCAACTTTGGCGCCAAAAGCGATAAACGGTACATCACTTTGTACCCTGCCGGTTGACATACACCGTAAAACGCACTATATATGCTGCGGCGGAGCGGATCTTCAACTCCCTCGGTTACATGAGTTATTGCTGAAACAAAAGCTCTCGCTTTGGGCGGCAATCAGCCCCTAACTTTAAGGTCCGACGTTCGAATATCCCCTGGCATCATGTTAAGCCCATTAAGGCCGGGCACTCACAGGGGCTTCTTGTCCCGAGTCTTTTCCGAATTCTGGCTTGGACATGCCTGCTGACGAGGCCAATGACCGTCAAAGGGCATAAAGCACGGCACCCGAAGAAAAAAGTCCTCTAATTCGAAGGCAGATTTACCTGACTTCTGTTGAAGACATTCAATTTGAACCGCGTCAGAAGATTTGGTATGATATTTGATAAGAATCAAGGTGCATTGTTCGTAACTGGTTATCGGGGAAGAATGAATGAAAAAGTTCTCCTTACTGTTGCTTGTCGCTGCAGTTGTCGCAATGGCGGGCTGGCAGTTATACAAGCGCGCCATCGGCTCGGGCGCTAATAAACAACCGGGCCGTTCCGCCGGCCCGGTCGCCGTTGAGATCAAACCAATCCACAAGGACGTCATCCGCGATATCGGGGTTTTTACAGGCTCTTTGGAGCCCAAGGCACAGTTCATCGTGGCGCCAAAGGTGGCGGGCTGGCTCAAAAAACTCCTCGTCGACGTCGGTGATACGGTCGGCCGCAATCAGCTCATCGCAGTGCTCGACGACGAAGAATACGCCCAGGACGTTGAACAGGCCCGCGCCGAATTGCAGGTCGCCAAGGCGAACGCCGAAAACTGCGCCACCGACCTGGATATTGCCATGCGTGAATACGAAAGGGCAAAGGCCCTTCGCCAAAAACAAATTGCTTCGGCTGCGGAGCTCGATACATCCGAGGCCGCATTCAACGCCTCGCAGACAAGACACAAGGTCTCGCTCGCTCAGCTGGCCCAGAAGGAAGCGGCCTTGAAAACTGCCGAGGTTCGACTTTCCTACACCCAGGTGCAGGCCTTCTGGGATGAAGGTGATCAAACCCGCATCGTGGGTGAGAGATTTGTGGATGAAGGGGCTCTCCTGCAGGTCAATCAGTCCATTGTCTCCATTTTACAAAACAATCCGCTCACGGCCGTCGTCTACATTATAGAAAGGGACTACCCCAAAGTCAAGGTGGGCCAGGAGGCCGTCGTCACCACTGATGCCTATCCCGACAGGGCTTTTACCGGCGTCATTATCCGCATAGCACCGCTGCTGAAGGAAAGCAGCCGACAGGCAAGGGTTGAAGTTGAAGTGCCCAATCCCGACCTTCTGCTCAAGCCGGGTATGTTTGTCAGAACACAGGTTGAGTTCGACAGGCATCAAAATGCCACGCTGATTCCGCTTCCCGCCCTGGTCAGAAGAAACGGTAAAGAGGGGGTTTTTATTGCCGACCCGGAAAAACTCAAGGTCCGTTTTGTCCCGGTGACGACTGGCATAATAGACCGCGAGCTGGTAGAAATCATACAGCCGGAGATTTCAGGACTGGTGGTCACGCTTGGCAATCATCTTCTCGAGGACGGCTCGGATATCACGCTTCCCAAGCAGCAGCCTCAGCCGCCGAACACTCCGCGGACGCCAATTGATTCCAGCGCGGCCCATGTCAGTGCCAACTCAGGAGATTCCCGATGAGAATCTCACGCCTTGCCGTTCATCGCCCGATATTTACGATCATGGTGGTATTGATGGTGCTCCTGTTGGGGACCATCTCACTGCTGCGGCTTCCGATCGACCTGATGCCCGATATTTCATACCCGACTCTCAGCATTACCTGTACCTACGAAAACGCCGGCCCGGAAGAAATCGAGGAGCTCATAACCCGACCAATCGAGGAGGCCGTCAGCGCTGTGCCCGGAGTTGAAGAGGTAACCTCCACCTCACTGGAGGGCCAGGGCACCGTTCGAGTGACATTTGCGTGGGGGACAGACCTCGATGCCGCCGCAAACGATATCCGTGACCGTCTGGACCGTATCATCGATCATCTGCCCGAGGATTCCGACCGGCCCACACTTCGAAAATTCGACCTCGCAAGCTTCCCCATATTAATCCTCGGCGCCTCCAGCAACCTGGATCCCGTCCAGACCCGCCAGATTATTGAGGACCAGGTAAAATATCGTCTCGAGCGCGTCCCAGGCGTGGCCGCCGTCGACATCCGTGGGGGCCTCGAGCGGGAGATACATGTTAATCTCGACCCGGCCAAGATAAATGCCCTGGCCATACCTTTGGACTCCATTATCTCGCGTGTCCGCGAGGGCAACGTAAACATTCCCGCCGGCACCATCGAAAAGGGCAATTTTGAAATTACCGTCAGGACGCCGGGCGAATACACGGACCTCAAGCAATTGCAGGATACCGTGATAGCGGTCCGGCACGGCATGCCCATTCAGTTGAGGGAAATCGCCGTCGTGGAGGACTCGTGGCAGAAAATCACAAGGATTGTCCGGGTCAACGGCGTGCCGGGAGTGCGGCTTTCGGTCAACAAACAGTCCGGCAAAAACACCGTTGATGTTGCTCGCGGCGCACTTGCCGAGCTCGACCGCATCAACCGCGACATACCACAGATAAAAATAGTACCAATTATCGACACTTCCGATTACATCCGGCGCTCGATCGCGAATGTCGGCTCTTCCGCAGTTTACGGGGGAATGCTTGCTGTAATCGTGCTGCTTCTGTTTCTGCGCAACGTGCGAAGCACCATTGTTATCGCCACCGCCATCCCGGTTTCGATCATCGCAACTTTTGCCCTGCTGTATTTCGGCAACTTCACCCTTAATATCATGACACTTGGCGGCCTGGCCCTCGGAATCGGTATGCTCGTTGATAATGCAATTGTCGTGCTCGAAAACATCTTCCGCATGCGGGAATCAGGCGATTTGCTCGAACATGCCGCCGTCAACGGCGCCGAGGAGGTCACCTCTGCCGTTATTGCCAGCACGCTGACCACTATGGTGGTCTTTTTGCCGCTGATTTTTGTAAGGGGGATGTCGGGCGTCATGTTTAAGCAGCTCTCGATTGTGGTCAGTTTTTCGCTTTTGTGCTCCCTTGCAGTGGCCCTTACAGTTGTTCCCATGCTCTCTGCGCGTATCCTTCCCGCCGAGCCGAGCAATGAAAGGTCCAGGCACACTTTTCGGGGCAGGGTATTCGAAATCAGCGGGCAATTCTTCAAAGGTTTGGAGAACCGCTACAAGAGACTCCTGCACTTCGCTTTGGGAAACCGTGCTTTCGTCGTGATTATGGCGGTTCTGCTGCTGACTGGAAGCCTGATGCTCGCTCCCTATGTCGGGGTCGAGCTGATGCCAAGCACGGATGAGGGCGAGGTCAGAGTTGACGTCGAGATGCAGGTGGGCACCAGACTGAACCTGCTGGATGAGAAATTCAGGATTATTGAGCAAATCGTCAACGAATCCGTGCCCGAAATCAAGAACACCGTGACATACGTGGGTGGCTCGCGATGGCATGGGACCGGCGGCCATACGGGCGAGGTCCGCATCTCACTGAAGCCTCAGTCCCAGCGAACAAGGTCGAGTGAGCAGATTGCCGCAGACCTGCGCCGCAGGCTGAGCGGAATACCCGGAATGATTGTACGAACCCGTGCCGGGCAGGGCCTGTTCATACTCCGCATGGGGACTTCGGAAGGTGACAAGATTGAGGTCGAAGTCAGGGGCCACGACTTGCAGATGGCCGACATCCTGGCCGGGCAGGTCAAGGATCTTGTAGAATCGGTAGAAGGGATTACCGACGCCCGAATCAGCCGTGAAGCGGGAACTCCCGAAGAGCTTGTTCTTATAGACCGGCAGAAGGCCGCCGATATGAACCTGACCGTTTCAAACATAGCAAACGCCCTCCAGACAATCCTTTCAGGAACAATCGCCGGCTATTATCGTCGGGCCGGTGACGAATACGCGATTCTTGTCAGGCTCAAGGACGCCGAGAAAATGGACCTCAGAGATATTCTCGACCTGACGATCACCAATTCAGACGGCCAGCCCGTTGTTCTCAGAAACGTTGTAACCGTCAGCCCTCGAAGCGGCCCCGTGCTGATTGAGCGAAAGGACCAGGAACGTATTGTCAGCGTCTCGGCCGATATAAGCGGAAGGGACATGGGTTCCATTCTCTCAGACCTGCGCCGGTTGCTGCGAACCATCCCGGTACCGCCGGAGTTTACCATTGCCTTCGGCGGCGATTATGAAGAGCAGCAGAAGTCATTTCATGAGCTTTTGCTAAGCTGTATCTTGGCGCTCGTGCTGGTTTATATGGTCATGGCGTGCCAGTACGAGTCCCTGCGCGACCCCTTTGTCGTTATGTTTTCGGTGCCCCTGGCGGCGATAGGAGTTGTCCTCATGCTGTTCTTGACACGCACCACTTTCAACGTTCAGTCCTTTATCGGATGTATTATGCTGGAGGGAATCGTCGTCAATAATGCGATTCTCCTTGTCGATCACACCAATCTGCTTCGCCGCAGGGTGGGGATGCCGATTCGGGAGGCCATAGAAGAGGCCGGCCGACGACGCCTCCGGCCGATTCTTATGACCGCCCTGACCACTATCATCGGCCTGATACCGCTGGCTCTCGGCCTTGGCGAGGGCGGCGAGGCCCAGGCTCCTATGGCCAGAGCGGTCATCGGTGGTCTGCTCAGTTCGACATTGATTACGCTCGTATTTGTCCCCGTGGTCTATTCGGTTTTTGAACGCCTCCGGCCGGAAACAACTTCCGGCGGCAAAATTGATGCGGAAAATAACGCAGATTAATAAGGATCGAGAGAGTGGTCATGCTATCTAAAAAACCACCCAGCATACTTCGCGGCACGATATTGATTGTCACTGCTTTCCTGCTGCCGTCGTGCATGTCACTCGACCCCGAACCATACTCCGATTACGTCGCACCAGAGACTAAAGCCGATTTGCCGCAAACCCGTCAGAAGCCTGCTTTACCAAAACCCGCTGACGTAAACGATGTTGCCGCACCCCAGGGGCCTCTGAAAATAGGCATCCAGGAGGCCATTATTCTGGCCATGGAGAACAACCAGTCGCTTATTGTCGAAAGAATGAACCCTCAGATAAGCCGGACGTTCGAACAGGAAGAGCTTTCGGTTTTTGACCCCATGCTCGGCGCTGAAGTATCCAGCAGAAGGACGCTCGCCGACAGACTCTCCCGTGCCGGCTCCAGCACCGAAAGCTCCACGGTGGATTCTGTTACCGGCCTGGTTTCTCTGACGAAGTTATTCCCCACCGGCACATCTGTTGGACTGGAGGCCGGCACCACCTATACCGACTCATCATTGTACAGTGACACATTCACGGCCAATCGCCTCGGATTTACTGTTACTCAGGCCCTTCTGCAGGGATTGGACATCCGCGCCAATCTGGCGCGTGTTAATCAGGCCAGACTCGATACGCTCATATCACACTATGAGCTCCGAGGTTTTACAGAGATGCTTCTCGAGCAAGTCGAGTCAAAGTTCTGGGATTACGCCCTTGCCCAAAGGCAGATTGAAATCTATACAAACTCCCTCAACCTCGCCGATAAGCAGATGGCCGAGACCGAGGAGCGAATCAAGATAGGAGACCTTGCCGAAACCGAGCTGGCGGCTGCTCAGGCCGAGGTTGCCCTCAGACGGGAAAACCTCATAAATGCCGGAAGCACACTCGCCAAGCAGCGCCTGGACCTGCTCCGGCTGCTCAACCCGTCGCGCTGTATCGATTGGAACAGGGACGTAATCCTTGAATACGACACTTCCCTGCCCGATGTCAACCTTGACAATGTTGACCAGCACGTCCGGGTGGCGCTCACAATGCGCCCGGACTTGAATCAGGCCAGGCTGCACATACAGCAAGGGGACCTGGAGGTCGTGCGAACCAGGAACGGGCTCCTCCCCAAAATGGATATGTTTATTGCCTTTGGCAAGACAGGTTACGCGGATACTTTTGGCAGGGCCGCCAATAACATCGGGGGCAACAGCTACGATGTCACCTGGGGCCTGTCGCTGGAGCATCCTCCCCTGAATCGAAGCGCCCGCGCCCGCTACGCTCGCGCACTGACCGGCAGGCGGCAGATGCGAGAGGCCCTCGAAAATCTCTCCCAGCTTGTGCAGGTCGATGTCCGCTCCGCTTACATCGAGGTGACCAGCGCCCACGAACAGATTACAGCGACCGCTGCCACCCGCAATTTCCAGGAGGAAAAACTCCGCGCGGAGACCGAAAAATTCCGCGTGGGCAAGTCTACGTCCCTGCTTGTCGGTCAGGCCCAGCGGGATTTCGTTGGCAGCCAGATTGCCGAAACGCAGGCTGTCGCTAATTATCTGGAGGCCCTGGTTGCTCTCTACAGGCTCGAAGGCTCGCTTCTGCAGCGCCGGGGCATCTCGCTGCCGGGCGCGGCGCCGGTTGCTGTCGATATGGACAAGTGACTTTTGCAGCGGGCAAGCCTTCTCTCGTCAGGATATGGAGGACGCAATTGAGAACATTGCCGGCGGCACAAAAGCAATGAAACAGATTATCGACGTCGACGCCGGAAAAGTAAACCTCGCCGGCTGGAAAACTTCTCCTGCCAATATCAGATTTAACCTTAGAAGGATTTATTCAGCGAATCATAACTCACCCGGTGAAAAATCTATCGTTACCGGCTTGTTCGGGTACAGGCCGATATGGTAGCAGCATTTTTCAATAAAATTCAACCTTTTAACCGACTGACGAATCGCATCTTTGAGCTTTGCAATTTGTGGATGCACCTTTTCATCCAGTTTGTTCAAAATGGAAAAATCGCCTTCCTTACGGTCGGAAAGCAGCATCGCTCTAGCGAAGTTTATCTGATAAAGCACAGGTGCATCGAAAGACATGCAAATATACCCCTGAAATGCAACGTCTCGAACTAAAGAGATGGCTTCTTCAATTTTGCCCAGCCGCATTAAACAGACACCCCGCGCATTTTCCATAACAGGTGTTTGCGCATCTCATCAACTTGACTGAGCTGCGCCCGGTTGTCCGGACCAAAAAGCTGAGAATTTGAGATAGTATTCTGCAGTCTGCATCCTCATCGACCGGCTTTACCTTCACCCGCCCCCACATCCCTGCTGAGAGGCGTCCCATCTTCATAAGTCAGGCTGTCGGCGCTAAATATGATCCGCCGCCGCTTCGATTGCCGCCCAACATCGTTGGATAAGCGTCCGGGTTAGTACAGCCCATTCGCCAGACAACTGTTTGGAGCTTAACCCGGACCTTCTATGGCGGGCCCCCGGGGGGGGGCGCTGGAATACCTCCGGATTCGGCTTGACAGGGCCGGCCCAAAGGGCTAAAATATTTTGGTGTGGACAATCCCGCTTACAAACCTATAATGGGTATCTTGGGTGGCGTGGCGTCGGGCAAGAGCACCGCCGCGGCAGAGTTTGCCAAATTGGGCTGTGTGGTAATTGACGCCGACAAAATCGCCCACGAGCTGCTTGACAACGAAAATATAAGAAGTAGAATAGTAGGCTGCCTCGGACAGACTTTCTTGGACGCCGCCGGAAGAATAGATCGCGGGAAACTGGCCGATATTGTCTTCGCCGATGCAGGCAAGCTGGCGAAACTTAACGATATAGTCCACCCCCTTGTTTTGGCAGAAGCCGAAAGGCTGATGGAGCATTATCGCGGGCAGACCCGCGTAAAGGCCATAGTGCTGGACATGCCTCTTCTGGTGGAAGTCGGCTGGCACAAACGGTGCGACAGGATTATTTTTGTCGACTGCAAGACCAAATTTAGGGCCGCTAGAGCCAAAAAAATGGGCATTTTTACCGAAGCACAGTTGAAAATGAGAGAAAATTTTCAGATTCCGCTTGACATAAAGCACAGGCTCGCCGATAATACTATCGATAACAATTCTGACCCTTCGGAATTGGCCAGGCAAGTCGCTGAAATCTTTTCTTATATGGCGAGTCGTAAGTAAATGGGGTTTAGTGCGGGTTGCCTGTAGTTGGTATTGCTCATTTTTTGTGAAATAGACTTTATTTCCGCCGTTCAAGACCCAAATCCTGTTGAGGTTCAATTTAAAGTTTATTCTGTGAAGTCAGAAAGATTCCTGCAATTAGTAAAGGAGTGAACATGGCAAAAACCGCTGGAAAAACCAAGGCTAAAAAACGTAGAAGCGGTAAGAAAAAAATGGCTGCCCAGGAACAGTTCGTCCCCGACGTGGATGATACAGAGCCCAATGATGCCGGGACATCCGAACAGCAGGATGCAGGCACGACCGTAACTGCGACCGAGCGCGCGCAAGCCGCCGAGACAGGGCAGGAAACGGAGGAAAATGCCAAAACAGAAGAGGAATCAATCCATGCCAAGTACGAACGCATCAAGAAGGGCGACCTGTACTTGACCGACTTGCAGAAACTTAACGTGGCCGAGCTGCACGATGTGGCGAGAAAAGAGAACATCAAAGAGTTCAGCGCGCTGAAAAAACAGGACCTCATCTTCAAGATTCTCAAAGAAAGAATACGCCAGAACGGACTTATGTACGGAGAGGGTGTTTTGGAAGTGCTGCCCGACGGATACGGGTTTCTGCGGAATCCCGATTATAACTACCTGTCCAGCCCGGATGACATCTACGTCTCACCGTCTCAGATCAGGCGTTTTGGCCTGCGCACAGGCAACACCGTCTCAGGCCAAATCAGGCCCCCGAAGGATTCCGAAAAGTATTTTGCCTTGCTGCGCGTAGAGGCTGTCAACTTTGAGAACCCTGACAATCTTGCGGAAAAAGTCGTATTCAGTGACCTGACCCCGTTGCATCCCGAGGAGCGATTCATAATGGAGACGAACCCGGAAGAGCTGAACATGCGAATCATTGACCTGGTAACACCGGTCGGCAAAGGCCAACGAGGCCTGATTGTTGCTCCTCCGCGAACGGGCAAAACCATTCTGCTCCAGAAAATCGCAAACGCCATCAGTACGAATTACCCGGAAGTGAGACTGATTGTGCTGCTGATCGACGAACGCCCCGAAGAAGTCACGGAGATGGAACGCAAGACCGCCGCCGACGTCGAGGTCATCAGTTCCACTTTCGATGAAGCTGCTGCACGCCACTGTCAGGTAGCGGAAGTCGTGATCGAAAAGGCCAAAAGAATGGTCGAGTACGGCGAGGATGTGGTAATTCTGTTGGACTCGATAACCCGTCTTGCTCGTGCCTACAATACCCAGATGCCGCACTCCGGAAAGATTCTTACCGGCGGTGTGGATGCCGGGGCCATGCAGATGCCCAAGAAGTTCTTCGGGGCCGCGAGAAACGTCGAGCACGGCGGGTCGCTCACAATTTTTGCAACGGCGCTGATTGACACCGGCTCAAAAATGGACGAGGTGATCTTCGAGGAATTCAAGGCCACGGGAAATATGGAGCTCCACCTTGACCGCCGCCTTGTGGACAGGCGAACCTGGCCGGCCATCGATATCAGCAGAAGCGGCACGCGGAGGGAAGAGTTGCTCTTGGACCCCAAAGAGCTTGAGCTTGTCTACCGGCTTCGAAGGGTGCTCAGTGAGCTCAATCCCATCGAGGCGGTGGAGCTGCTCAAGAGCCGACTGGCCAAGTGCCGAACCAATGCAGAGTTCCTGATGACAATGAACCTCGATTAGCTGCTTGTCTGACACGGGCGCTGCTTCACACCCATCGTTCCTGCAAACGCTGCGCAGTTAAGGGTCCGGCTTAAGCGCGAAGCCCATTTTCGGCTGTAGCTGCGCACAAAACTGAGGCTCAATTCTCCCCGGAGACCAGCTTGAAATCTCATCGCTGCGCCCCCATTGTTCGCTTTACATTCCCGCTTCATTACACTAAGATAATACCCTGGCTATTGTATTTGTGCCGGGATGCTTTTTGTCTGTAATTGACGAGAGATTTATGGGCCAGCATCTTTCGAAGGTCTACGAGCCTGATGTAACCGAAAAACAGGCGAATGAAATTTGGTTTTCCCACCGGTATTTTCATGCAGAAGCATGTGCCGGCGGCAAGAGCCGAAGGCCCTACACTATAGTCATCCCTCCGCCTAATGTGACAGCGCCGCTGCACCTCGGCCATGCCCTCAACAACACCCTCCAGGACATTCTGATTCGCTTTCGGCGTATGCAGAACCGAAACACCCTCTGGATGCCGGGCACCGACCACGCAGGCATCGCCACCCAGACCGTCGTGGAGAAAAGCCTGCTGTCGGAGCAGGGCAAACGGCGAACCGACTTCCAACGCGAGGAATTCGTCGCCCACGTCCAGGCCTGGAAGGACGAGTACGAGGCCCGCATCATAAGCCAGCTAAAGGCGATGGGCTGCTCATGCGACTGGGAGCGAACGCGATTTACCATGGACGAGGTCTGCGCCAAGGCCGTTCGGGCGGCATTTTTCAAGCTGTTCCGGGACGGGTTGATTTATCGCGGCAAGAGGCTCGTCAACTGGGACCCCGCGACCCAGACGGTGCTGGCCGACGACGAGGTCGAGCACGAGACCGTTCAAGGCCATTTCTGGTATATGCGTTATCCGCTGGTCGAGCCGGTTGAGATTGAAGGCAAAACAACCGAGCACGTCACCGTGGCCACCACCCGGCCCGAGACAATGCTCGGCGATACCGCCGTGGCAATGAATCCGAATGACCCCCGTGCCAAATTGCTCGTCGGCAGGAAGGTCCAGCTTCCTATTGTCGGCCGCATCATACCCATAATTGCGGATGAGCACGTCGTTCTTCCTGATGCCAGTAGCGAAGATGAAAAGGCGAAATTCTCAACGGGTTTCCTGAAGGTCACGCCCGCCCACGACCCCGACGACTGGGAAATCGGGCAGCGCCACAATTTGGCCATCGTCAATGTAATGGCGCCGGACGGCACAATCAGCGATAAACACGGCTGGGAGGACGCAACCGACCCCGATGCTCAGTCATTGTTGGGGATGGACCGTTTCGAGGCCCGCGAGGCCGTGGTAGAGTGGTTCCGCCAGGAGAATCTATTGGAAGACGTCCGCGAATACACGCACGAGGTCGGGCACAGTTACCGCAGCCATGTTCCCATTGAGCCGTATCTTTCCGACCAATGGTATATTGCGGTGAAGAAGCCGATCGAGCACTTGAAAGACAAATTCGGCGAGGGGCTTATCGACGGTACCGATGTCCCGGTCAACTCGCTCGCCGGTCTGGCGCTAAAGCCACTGCTTGACGGCCGACTGCGGTTCATTCCCGAACGCTACGCCAGAACATATCAGAGCTGGCTCGAAAACCTCCGCGACTGGCCCATCAGCAGACAACTCTGGTGGGGACACAGAATACCAGTATGGGTGGTTGAATTGGATTACTCTTGGTCCTCTTCAGACGGAATAAGCCTTAATGAATATAACAAAAGAATCGCCTCCCAATTTGAGTCCATTTTTAGAGATTTTGCTAAAAGCGCTAATCTTGAAAATGAATTTAAACTGAGGAGAATTGAACCTGGCCACAGTTACTACATATGCACCTTGTCGAACAAGGCTGACCAATTGCTACAATCGTTAAAGTTATTCAGTGCCAGCCTGGAGTTAAAAGAAGTCAAACCTGGGCAAGAATTAGAATGTGCCCTAAGTGAACCACCAGATTTTCCGGAGACGAGAGAGACTGCTTATAAATTATCTGGCTTGATACTTGACCTTGATCGAGACCCGGATGTTCTGGATACGTGGTTTAGTTCGGCGTTGTGGCCGTTCAGCACGATGGGCTGGCCCGATGATACGCCGGAATTGAAGACTTTTTATCCAGGCGATGTGCTTTGCACCGCCCGCGAAATTATTACGCTGTGGGTCTCGCGTATGGTGATGATGGGCCAGTACTGCGTCGGCGACATCCCGTTCACCGATGTGTTCATTCACGCAATGATACAGGACGGCGAGGGCCGCAAAATGTCCAAGAGCCTCGGCAATGGCATCGACCCGCTGGTCGCCATCAACAGTCACGGCGCCGATGCGATGCGATTCACCTTAGCCAGTATGACCACGCAGACGCAGGACGTTCGCATGCCGGTCCAGAAGATGACCCTGCCGGACGGCCGGGTGGAAAACACGTCCCCGAAGTTCGATATCGGCCGCAACTTCTGCAATAAGCTTTGGAACGCCTCGCGCTTCGCGCTTACGAACCTCGACGGGCTCCAGACCGACAAATTCGACAAGGGCAAAATGTCCCTCACGGACAGATGGATTCTCTCACGTCTTGCCGCGACTATCGCTGCAGTGACACAGCAGCTCGATGACTTCAAGTATAGCGAGCCGCTGACCGAGCTTTACAAATTCTTCTGGAACGACTTCTGCGACTGGTACCTCGAATGGGCCAAACCGAGAATGCAGGACGACCTCCAAAAGCCCATCGCCCAGAATGTCCTGGCCTTTGTGCTCGACCAGACTTTGCGCCTGTTGCATCCCTTTGTTCCTTTTATCACCGAGGGTATCTTCCAGAAACTCAACGAAGTCGCCCCGGTCAGAAAACTCAACGACCTCGTGCAGGTCCAACCCGCCGAGGCCCTTGTCATCGCTCAATGGCCGCAGGATATAGCCTTCCTGATAGATAAAGACGCCGAGGACAACGTCTCGCTTGTCCAGAGTCCGATTCGCGCAGTTAGGGATATCAAGAACAAATATAATATTGCCGCTGCGGCAGCCCCAGCGACCTCGGCAAGCGCGCCTGTTCAGGTTGCGACCGTCTTGAACGACAACTCCCACCTGATTTGTCAAATGGCGGGTATCAGGGTCTTTATGGCCGGAACGAATATTGAGAAACCTAAGAACGCGGCCACGGCAATCGTCGAGGACATGCAGATTTACGTCCACGACGTCATCGACCCCAAAGCCGAGCGCTCGCGTTTGGAGAAGCAAAAACAGGAAATTGAAAGGTCCAAACAGGCCGTAGAGGCCAAACTAAACAACGAAAACTTCGTCACAAGAGCCAGGCCGGAAGTGGTCGCTCAGGCCAGGGAAAAACTGGCACAGTTGGCCGAACAACTGCTGACCGTGGAGCGGGGCCTTGCCGAACTGCAGCAATGATACCCGCTTTCCCTGAAAACGTGCTTGTGCCTTTGTGCCTTTGCCAGAAACAGGCGGTGCCAAGATGGATGTCGAAGTAGAGCTGTCACGCATAATCATCAACGAAGCGTCGGACCAGCAGATAATTGTCCTCAAAGAGCGCAACGGGCCTCGCAGCTTCCCTATCGTCATAGGCGTCGTTGAGGTCTTCGCCATCGACCGGCGATTGAAGGGCATTAAGCCGCCGCGCCCCATGACACATGACCTTTTGGGCAGCGTAATTGAAAGTCTCGGCGCCAAAATAGTGAAGATAGTCATTAACGACCTGAGACACCACACTTTTTACGCAAAGATAACGCTGAGCTTGAACGGCAGAATTGTGGAAGTTGATTCACGTCCTTCCGACGCTATTGCCCTTGGTGTGGCGTCAAATGCTCCCCTTTACGTTGCCGACCATGTGTTTGAGAAGACGTTGGGCTAAAAAGGCTTGAGATAATCAGCAATCCTACGGCGACACAAAGCATGGTGTCGGCGACGTTGAACGCCGGCCAATGCCGGCCAGGCCAGTAAACAACATCGACGAAGTCACGTACCAGCCCGTCGTTGAATACTCTGTCGTGGAGATTGCCGCAGACGCCCGCGGCGAAAAGAGCCAGAGCGATGTTCGTCAGTTGCGGCTTCCTCCCCCCGAAAAGAAATACCCAAAAGATGACCACCAAAGCTACCATTGACACTGCTATTAAAAGATGATACTGACCCTGAAACTTGCCGAAAGCAGCGCCGCTGTTCAATGCCATTTCCAGGTGCAGAAAACCATCTATGAGTGAATACCTGTTGTCATTCAGCCCCGCCAGCCAATTAAACACGGCGCTTTTGCTCCACAAATCCAGCGCCAGCCCGGATACGGCTATAGACCAGAAAACGATATGCTCCTTCCAGCCAGGCGCTCTTACGTTCCCTGCCCGGGACAAAAAAGCCCGACCTGACATCGGTCGGGCCTGCTGCTCATCTTTTTTCAGCTCGCCCACACTGCAAACTCCGTCAAGACCACACAAATCTCAGCCCATTTAGGCTGTCCCCAAAACCACCTTCTCTCATTTCGAGTACTTTTCTATAAGTTCGACCAGCTTGTTGCTGCGGGGCTGGTTGGGGTTGATGGCCAGCGACAGCCGCCACTGCTCAACCGCCTTGGCCTTCAACGTATCATCCTGGCTGCTAATTGATTTTAACACGTACGCAACTCCCCGACCCCGGATGGACTGCCAGTCCTTGCCGTCTATGGCAATCGCCCGGTCGTAGCTGTCTATGGCGCTGTCAAGATCATTGAGGCGGAGCTGGCAATACGCAAGATGCTGGTAAGCCACGCTGTTGGCCGGTTCAATTTTTACCACATCTGCCAACAGCTCCTTCGCCGGCTCATAACGCTCGGTTTGCAAATATGCAATTGCCAGCGCACTCATCACCTCCGTGTCATTACTGTCTATCTCCAATGACCGCTTGTACGAGCGAATCGCAGCCTCATAATCCCTCTGCAAATCATAAATGCCGCCAAGCAGCTTCTGAATCTCGCTTGCATTCGGATCGATTTGCTCGGCCCGCTGGCCATAGGACAGCGCACCATTGTAGTCCTTCAGCTCATAATAGCTCTTGGCCGCATTCAGATGAGCCTCAAAGTGACCGGGGTTGATTTCGCAGGCCTTCACGTATGCCTTGACTGCCCGCGCAAACTTCTTCATCAGCTGGTAAACACGTCCCAGATTGAAATAGTCCTTGAACGACCGCGGGTTCAGCTCCGAAGCACGCTCGTAGGAAGCAGCACTTTTTTCATATTCCCTTGTTTCCTCGTATATCTCCCCCAGCATGGAATAAGCCAGCCAGAAACCCTTGTCTGCCTCCACCGCGGAGTTGAGCTTTTCAATGGCCATTTCATTCTGCTCAAGCTCCTTGAGAACCACCGCGTCAATGAAGAAATCCATCGCCTGCGGTTTCGGACCACACCCCGTCAAGAACAAGACAACGCCTGTCAGTGAGTAGAACAGCAGGCGCCCGGCCGACGCCGCTTTCGATTTGCTTTCTCTCTGTCTGTTATTCGCCATACGCCTCTGCCTTACACACATGGGACAACGCCGGGACCATTATCCCCAATCTCCAACCAGGTGCATTGGCTTGCTGACAACCAGCCCCGATTCTATCAGTTATCGGCATCATTGTCAAAAACTTTTAGCAATACCCCCGATGGGAGGCTTTGGAGACATCCTACTAAAGCTTTGACTTATTTCGGAAATTCTCATACCATATCGTTTGTGCGACTGAGTCTGCGGGTATTTTCGGACATGAAAACGCACGGCTCAATAATAGACAACAATAGAGGTTTTTTATGGCGAAAGAAAAGGTGATTCTCGAAAACAAGCCCTTTGTGCTCATCATTCGAGACGGCTGGGGCTACAACCCCGACCCGGCAGAGGACAAATATAATGCCGTCAAGTGTGCCCACACGCCGGTGGACGATGCACTAATGGCCGAATACCCCAACTGTCTCATTCACACCAGCGGCCTCGACGTCGGCCTGCCTGACGGGACTATGGGCAACAGCGAAGTGGGGCATCAAAACATGGGCGCCGGCAGAATAGTACCCCAGGAGTCCGTAAGAATCAGCACGGCCATTCGCGACGGTTCCTTTTTTGAGAACCGCGAGTTCCTGAATCTGGTGACCTTTGTAAAGAATAGCAGTGGCAAACTCCACCTTATGGGCCTGTGCAGTGATATCGGCGTCCACTCTCTGCTGGACCACCTGTACGGCCTGCTTGAGCTCGCAAAGAGAAACAACATTGAAAACGTCTGCATCCATGCCTTCATGGACGGCCGGGATTCGCCGCCCAACAGCGGCACGGGATACATTACTGATATCGAGAAAAAGGCCCTGGAAATAGGCACGGGGAAAATAGCGTCCGTAATGGGCAGATTCTACGCCATGGATCGTGACAGCCGATGGGACCGTGTGCAAAAGGCCTATGAATGCATTACCGCGGGCAAAGGCAACAAGGCCGCAAGCGCATCGGAAGCCGTCGCAAAGAGCTACGAAAGCAGCGTTACGGATGAGTTCATCGAGCCCACCTGCATCGTCAACGGCAATAATGAACCCATAGGCACGGTCGGCCACGGCGACGGCGTCATATTCTTCAACTTCCGCGGCGACCGGCCACGAGAAATCACCAGGGCCTTTGTCCAACCCGACTTCAAGGAATTCACGCGACCCGTCAAGCTTGATATATGCTATGTATGTATGACCGAATACGACGCCACCATACCCGCAGCAGTGGCATTTCCAAAGCCCCCGAAGATGAAAAATATCCTCGGCGCCTACTGGGGCTCTCTGGGCCTCAAACAGTTCCGCTGCTCCGAGACCGAAAAATATGCCCACGTCACGTTTTTCTTCAACGACTACACTGAAAAACCATTCCCAGGCGAAGACCGGCAGATTGTTCCATCCCCGCGCGTCCGGACCTACGACCTCAAGCCCGAAATGAGCGCTTACGAGGTTTGCGAAACCGTTCTGCAAAGACTGGATTCGAATAAGTACGACGTGATGGTGGTCAATTTTGCGAATCCGGATATGGTGGGCCATACGGGGGTGCTCTCTGCGGCGATCAAGGCGGCAGAGACCGTGGATCGATGCGTCGGCAGGATTCTGGACAAGGTCAAGAGCATGGGCGGCAGCGCCATCATCACCGCCGACCACGGCAACTTCGAGAAAATGTGGGATTTTGGTCAGAACCAGCCGCATACTGCGCACACCGTCGGCGACGTCCCTCTTATTGTCTTCGATGAGCGGTACAAAGGCAAGACGCTGCGACAAGACGGAAGACTGGCCGACGTAGCGCCTACCTTGCTGGAAATGATGCAGCTGCCCCAGCCGGAGGAAATGACGGGCAGAAGCCTGCTTAATAAGTGAGAATCAATAACCAGCGGATACTTGTCCATTTGGACTCGTCTGAACAGCAAGCCATCGGCCGGGGGTGCCCGGCGGAGCAGGGCAAACACGATGGGGCAAATAGTCGTCCTTGACCAAAATATGGTGAATATGATTGCCGCCGGCGAGGTAATCGAAAGACCCGCCAGCGTGGTCAAGGAGCTCCTGGAAAACAGTATTGATGCCGGCGCGATGAAGATAACCGTGGCTGCCGAAGATGGCGGCAGAAAGCTAATCTCCGTCACCGACGACGGCTGCGGGATGGACGCCGAAGACCTGGCAAATGCCTTTGAGCCCCACGCCACAAGCAAAATAAAGACCAGCTCAGACCTCCGCAACATAAGTACGCTCGGGTTCAGAGGTGAGGCTCTGGCAAGTATCGCTTCGGTCGCCCAGGTCAGGGCCGTCAGCAGGACAAGAGATTCGACCGCCGGCACCTGCATCGAGATGGACTGCGGTAACAAAAGCGGCGTCGCTCCATGCAGCGCCGATTGCGGCACGACGATCCAGGTCCGCGACCTTTTCTATAAGCTGCCCGTCCGCCGAAAATTCCTCAAGACCGCCAATACCGAGATGGGACACATTTCGGAGCATTTTGCGCGTGTAGCGCTGGCAAAGAGCGATTTGGACCTGACGCTCACACACAACACCAGAGAGCTTTATCGGCTGCCGGCAGGGCAGGGGCTGCGGCAGCGCATAGCACAACTATTATCCGGCGAAATTGCGGAAAACCTGATAGAAACGGAAAGTTCGGAAAAGGGCTTGCACATCTTTGCCCTGATGGGCCGGCCCGATATCGCGAGAACCAACAAGAACTTTCAATATGTCTTCGTAAACGGCCGATTCATCCGCGACAAATTCATCTCCCATGCCGTCAAGGAGGCCTACCGCGGCACTTTGGAGCCCGACCGATTTCCTGTCATCTTTCTGTTCATTCGGATGCCTTGCGAAGATGTGGATGTGAATGTGCATCCCACAAAGATCGAAGTGCGTTTCTGCAACGCCAACCTCGTCCATTCCCAAATCCTCGGTTGCCTGCGGGAAAGACTCTTGGCCACGAATCTTGAAACGCCGGGCAAACTGCCTCTGCCGGCCGGCACATCTGCCGAATCCAAAGCCGATTCGTCCACCCAGGCGCGAAAGGAGAAGATCACAGAGGCTATGGCCGAATTCCTCAAAAAGCACAGGCCCGGCCCGGCCCCACATCAGTTCGAACGCAGCGCCGCCCGAGACCGCCGACCTTATCAGCCGGCCGCTCAGGCTGCCGAGTATGAGTCAACCGCTGTGCAGAAAAAGTTCATGCAAATCCACGATGCCTTCATAGTCGCTCAAACCGACGACGGCTGCGTCATCATTGACCAGCATGCCCTGCACGAGCGAATAATGTACGAAAGTCTCCGCCGACGTATCTCAGCCGGCAAACTCGAATCCCAGAGACTCTTGATTCCGGAGAGCTTCCAGCTGACCGATGCTCAGGCGGCCGCGATAGAGGAGAACTCACAACTCATCGAAAGGTTGGGCATCGAGCTTGCACCGTTCGGTCCGAGGACGATGGCGATACAAGCCTTTCCAACGCTCCTGTCCAAGGCCGCGCCGCTGGATTTCGTTCGCGATATGCTCGATCTGCTCTGCGAAAGAGGGGCGGCTCCTGATGCCGAGGCGCTGCTGGATGAGTTGTTGAATATGGCTGCCTGCAGGGCTGCTGTCAAAGCCGGCCAGAGACTCAGCAACGCGGAAATAGAGCAGCTGCTTGCTGAAAGGCAGATATTCGACTCGGCCGGACATTGTCCGCACGGAAGACCCACCACCATAAAGCTCTCGATCAAAGAGCTGGAAAAACAATTTAGGCGAACCTGACCATGAGCAGGCTCTGGCTTCTGTTGGCAATTGCCTTGCTGTCCCTAACGGCCATAGCCGTAATAAGTTATCTTTACGCGGACGCACAACAATATCCCGTGCGGCTCGGCCCGACCGACCCGGCGATGAAACCGGCGAGGATTGTCTCTCTTGCACCGAACCTCACCGAGATCCTTTTCGAATTGGGATTGGCGGAACAGGTTGTTGCAGTCTCCAATGACAGCGACTATCCAGCCGAGGCGACCAGGAAGAAGAAGATTGGCACATTTTGGCAGCCGGACACCGAAGCAATCATAGCCGCCGCACCCGATTTGGTCCTTGCCCTCCACTTCGAGCAGCAAAGAGCCGTCGCAGATACCCTGAATCGTCTCGGCTACCGCGTTTTGACTCTTAAGATTGAGACAATCGAGGACCTTTTCGCCGCGATTGAAGAAATCGGAGCTGCCGCCGGCTGTGAGGCACGCGCCCACCAGTTGATAAGCAGTACCAGAAGTCAAATGGAAAGCCTGAAATCGCGGTTCAGCTCAACCAACAACGTGAAAGTGTTATGGGCCGTGCAGGCTGAGCCTTTGCGTGTCGCCGGCGCCGGCACTTTCATCAGCGAAGTGCTCGAACTCGCAGGCGGACAAAACGCCATGAAACCGACCATTCAACAATATCCGCAAATAGGTGCGGAAGAGCTGCTTGCTTGCGACCCCCAGGTCATAGTACAATCCGCCATGGGAACAAAGGACCTTGATGCTCAGCAGCAAGCGGCACGGCTCTTTTGGAGAAAATGGCCTGGTCTGCCCGCAGTGAAAAATGGACGAATCTATGTTATTGACCCGGACACCACTCTCAGATTGGGACCAAGACTCCCACAGGGCATACAGGCCCTCGGACGCTGCCTGCATCCCAACAAGCAAAGTACGGAGTAGAACAAGATAACATTCGAAAGAAAGTCTGACCGCCTGACCGTGGAATTTCTGACGCCCAAAAAGCTCATTGTCAAAATCCTGATCTGCCTGGGCCTCCTGCTGCTCGTAATGATGGCCTGCACGCTGGTGGGAACACACAGAATCTCCATCGCAAAAGCCTTTAGCCGAACCGACCAGCCGCCGGGACAGAACATTGATTATGAAATCCTGCTCATACGCTTCAGACGAGTGGTCCTGGCTGCCATTGTCGGCGCGGCCCTGGCGTGCTCCGGCGTCGTCCTGCAGGCCATATTGCGAAATCCACTTGCCGACCCCTACATCCTCGGAATCTCCAGCGGAGCAGGGCTCGGGGCCATTATCGCAGTCCTATCAGGCATCAGCGGGCAATTCTGGGCGGGCTCGCCAATCTCTGCCTTTGCATTCATCGGAGCCCTGTTCACCGTCTGGCTCGTCTGGTTCATTGGCCACGTCGCCGCAGGGGGCCAGGCTACAAGCCTGCTCCTCGCAGGCGTCGTCGTCAACGCCTTCTTCTCGGCACTGATTATGTTTTTAACATCCGTCGCCCGTAGCGACCAGTTACGAACCACCGTGCACTGGCTTATGGGAAATATCACCGAAAAGGACCCCACCGTATTGTGGGTCAGTGGCGCTTGTATCCTGGGCGGAATAGTCGCACTGTTCACAGCATCCCGCGGGCTGAACGCCCTGACCTTCGGCGAAGAACAGGCCCGCACACTCGGCGTCAACACCGTACAGACCAAATTGATTGGCTTCGGATTTGCCGCTTTCATAACCGCCGTCGCCGTCAGCCTCAGCGGACTTATCGGCTTCGTAGGCCTTATCGTCCCCCACGCAGTAAGGCTTGTGGCTGGCCCCGACCACCGCCAGTTGCTGCCCCTTAGTGCCTTCGTCGGCGCCGCGTTCCTCGTCATCGCCGATACCATCGCCCGGGTAATCGTCGCCCCCGCCCAGCTCCCGGCAGGGGTGATAACCGCCATCGCCGGAGGACCCTTCTTTTTGATACTTCTGGCAAAATACACAAGGAAGGTCACTCTGCTCAAATGAACATCATAGAAGTTGAGAATCTGAGCTTCGCCTATGCCCGGGAGCCCATCCTCCGCAATCTGACTTTTGCAGTGCCGCGAGGAGCCTTTCTTGCCATTGCCGGTCCAAACGGCGCCGGCAAAACGACCCTGCTGAACCTGCTCTGCGGCCTGATAAAACCCAACGCAGGTTCGATAACCCTCGATGCCGCCGACCTCAATACTTATTCGGTCAAAAGCCTGGCACGCAAGGTCGCTCTGGTCCGACAGGAATTCGTCCCCGTATTCGACTTTACGGTCGCCCAGGTCGTCGCCATGGCAAGAACACCGTATTCGAACATACTCTCCTTCGAATCCGAACACGATAGAACAATCGTTGCCGAAGCCCTTCGAATGACTAACACCGCGAGGTTCGCCGCCCGCACCCTCCGCGAGCTGAGCGGCGGAGAGCGACAGCGAGTCTTCATCGCAAGGGCCCTTGCGCAGGACACGCCAATTCTGCTGCTGGATGAGCCCACAAGCTTCCTCGACTACAAGCATCAGGTCGCTATATACGACTTGCTCAAGAGGATGCAGCTTGAAAAGGGCAAGACAATCGTAACCGTAACACACGATATAAACCTTGCGGCCCAGTATTGTGACCAGGCCCTGCTTATCGGACCTGATAATTCATACCTGATCGGCACAACAGCGGACGTCTTTTCGTCCTCACGGATTGAAAACGTCTTTGGCGTCAAAACCTTTACAGGCAAAGTCGGACAGCGAAAATTCTTCCTGCCTTTGGGTGAATTCGCAAAAGACGTCCGCCTGATCAACACAAGTCTCAACGGTAGCTCCGAGAAATGACCAAAAGGTTATTTCGGTCCTAACTTCTTGCCAGCAAATATGTTAAGGTCGAAAGTGGGAACCGTCGTGTTGAATAATGTGGCTCTGATGGTTATACTGCCGCGTCCCGTTTATCGGTTTTGGATAAAAAAAGTATTGTACAGGCTCCCGGCGATGTGTTAGAATACAGGGTTAAGCAATTTGACCATGAACCGTTGAGCATAAGATAAGGTATTCAGGAAGTGGCTCAGAAACGCAAGAAGACATCCAAAGCCAGGCCGAGAGCGGCTCTCGTAAAAAAAGATCGGTTGTCACCCGCCGAGCTTCAGCAATTCAAAGACATGCTGTTGCTCAAACGCAGGGAAATCGTGGGTGATGTAAACGAGATGGAAGACGAGGCCCTCAAGAAGCCCAGGCTCGACGCCAGCGGAGACCTCTCAAGTATGCCAATCCACATGGCCGACCTCGGCACCGACAACTATGAGCAGGAATTCGCCCTCGGATTGATGGATAGCGAAAGAAAGCTGCTCCGAGAAATCGACGATGCCCTGCAGCGCGTCGAGCAGGGAACCTACGGCGTTTGTGAAGCCACCGGAAAACCGATACCAAAGGCCAGATTAAAAGCTCAACCCTGGGCGCGGTACTGTGTTCAATATGCAAGAACGCTTGAGAAAGGCCGTCCTGCCGAGGCAGAACAATGGGTACCAGAGGCGCAAGAGGAAATGGATTCCGAGGATTAAGGCCGAGACCAAAGTCCTTCTTCCGTTCGCCGGCAACGTTGCCACGGCCAAAATGGCACAGTGATTCCGGTTGGTCAAAGCCCTCAGAAGCGCTCATGCCCCCCATTCAGTTCCAGAACCCCTTCTGGGCGACCCGTTTGAAGCGTTTGGCTAAGAAGGCAGGCTAATTCCCCCCATGAAGTCCAAGTGTCCAATTTGCGCCAAGTTCGTTCAATACGTGGCGACAGAGCCTGAACAAGTGAGGTTTTTCCCATTTTGCTCACGGCGCTGCAAATTGATAGACTTGGGTGCTTGGTTAGACAGCCGATATAGGATAGTCTCCAAATCAAATCCACCTCACCCCGCCAAAGCGCCGGATCCGTCCTCAAACACACTCATTGAAGACCAGTAGGACCCGACATCCAAAAATATGATAAAATGTGTTGAAACCGGCGGATAATAGTTTATATTCTGTGGCTTCTGGAACTGTTCTTTCGAGATGCGTTAAGAATCGTGCCCCTTTGGAAAGGATACAAAATGGACAACGAAAAACAAACCTCTGACGCACTTGATAGTCTTAGTCAAACGCTTCTGTTTCCGAGAATATTCCGAACCTTCCGTATGGCTATTCAGCCGAGCAAGATGATAATTGCTTTTGCGGCTATTCTGATTATATGTCTTGCCGGCCGCGTCATGGATCTCAGCCGTACCGTAGTTACCGCACCGGATGGGGCTACAGAACTGCAGGTTTATTTCGAAAACCCCCACAACATACAGAACTTTGTGGAAACGAACAAGGAAAACAGTGAAGCCACAGGTGTATTTGTAACTCTGTGGAACTTCAATCGTGAAAGGTTCCACCATGCACTCAATTCACTGTTCACATTCAATCTTGTAGGGGTCGCGGAAAACATCAGTGACTGTTTGAGGGCTATTACGTGGGCCTTCCAGCAACACCTGCTCTACTGCATCGTGTTCTTCGTAATAGGACTCGCCGTCATCTCCGTTGCCGGCGGAGCAATTTGCCGCATCGCCGCTCTGCAGCTTGCACAGGGCGAGAAACCAGGCATGACCGAATCCCTCGCCTTCGCAATGAAAAGATTTCTGAGCTTTTTTGCCGCGCCTCTCGTGCCGCTGGGCATAATTGCCTTCGTCGGTGCGTTTGTGGCTCTCTTGGGACTGGTAGGCAATATTCCAAGGTTTGGGGAGCTAATGGTTGGTATCCTTATGCCTTTGGTGTTGCTCACCGCAGCGCTTATCACCATTGTCCTGATAGGAGCCGTTGCCGGATTCAGCCTGATGTTCCCTGCCGCCGCTTACGACGGCTCTGATTGCTTCGATGCTGTAAGCCGTTCGTTTAGTTACGTATATGCAAAACCCTGGCGCATGGGTTTCTATACTTCGCTGGCTGCGATCTACGGCGCAATTTGCTATCTGTTTGTCCGATTCTTTGCCTGGACGCTGCTCATTGCCGCTTATGTATTGCTGGATGTAGGCATCATTAGCGGCTCAGCCGGCACCGGCAAGCTGACAAGAATCTGGACGTGCCCCACCTTTCTCGGCCTCCTTCAGACGAGCACCGTGGCACCGGCCAACGGCACGGAATGGTTCGCCGCCCTCCTGATAAAGCTCTTTGTGCTGGCGGTCATCGGATTAATAGTCGCTTTCATCATGAGTTTCTATTTCTCCGCCAGTACCATAATTTATGCACTAATGCGCAAAACCGTCGACAATACCCCTTTGGAGGACATCTACAAGACCACCGAAGAGACACAAACAGAATCGTCCACTCCTGCCGAATCACGCCTATCGCACGGCGAGTCCGAAGCGCCGCCGGATAATTACGAGTGAAACGCTCTTCTTTCTCTGGCGCGTCGCAGGCGTGGCGCCAAGGCATTTCAACAAAACCCCCGCTGCGTCACGCTTTTTGAGCCGTGCGACTCAGCGTACCACCAGCTTGATAACCGTAAGACTCCGCGGGGGCAAAAGCACGCTGTGTTTTGCTCAGCTGCGAATATCCTGATAGTGTCCCTCGCTTCTGCCGACCGCTGATGATAGCCCCTTGACCAAACCGCAGGGGTCGTTATAATCATACAAAAGCAATTATTGGGGCCAACCAACGGTTACGCTATTGGGAAAATATGCCTGATTCCGATAAGGAGACACGGTTGAAAAACAAGATTCAGAATTCACCAAGGCTTTCCACGCGTCCGGCACTCTTGCTGAGGTATCGCAGGCCCCTCATCATACTCGCCCACCTGCTCGCCTTTGCTGCTTCTTTGCTGATTTCGTTCCTCGTCGCATATAATATGGAGTTCAGGAGAGACTGGCTTGTAAGCCAGTATCCACTCGTGCTGTTCTTCTTCATCATCATCAAGGTGGTGGTCTTTGGGCTTTTCGGGCAATATCGCGGCTGGTGGCGCTACGTGGGAATATCAGACCTCATGGGCATTCTAAGGGCTTCCCTCGTCAGCACCCTCGTCATTGTGTTACTCTGGAGCGCATTGGTCCTTGCGCCAGGCAAAATACGCCAGGTAATGGGCAACGTAACCCGTGTCGGACAAGGCGTGTTTATGGCCGACCTTTTCGTCACGGTACTGCTCCTGGCGGGACTCCGCATGATAGTGAGGCTCTATCACGAGGAGTTTTTGACCGTCGAAGGCGGGAGACTAAAAAGATTTCTCATCGTCGGCGCCGGAAATGCCGGCGAGGCCCTCCTGCGAGAAATACACCGCATGCCGGTCGCCCGGTACGACGTAGTAGGCTTTATCGACGACGACCCCGCAAAACAGCGAACCAATATTCACGGAATCCCCATACTGGGCACCGTCGAACAATTGCCCAAAATTTGCAGGGACCGCAATATCGACGAAATCGCGGTCGCAATGCCCTCCGCAAGTCACCACCAGCTCAGACGCGTAATCCAGGTCTGCGAAGGCACCAAGATTCGGTTCCGCACCGTCCCTTCCGTTACCGACATTGCCTCCGGAAGGTTCCGCGTCTCGCAGATTCGAGATGTCGACATAAATGATCTCCTGGGCCGAGAAGTCGTTCAGCTCGACCTGGACCTGATTGAAGCCTTTATCAAAAACAAGACTGTACTCGTCACCGGTGCGGGCGGCTCCATCGGTTCAGAAATGTGCAGACAGGTGGGTACGTTCGGGCCCACGCTGCTTCTGCTCATTGAGCAGGCTGAAAATCCGCTGTTTTACATCGAGCGCGAATTGCGCAAACGCTATCCACACCTGTCCACCAGGGCGCTGATATGCAACATCACTGACAGGACACGCGTGGAGGAAATCTTCGAAAAACACAGGCCGGACGTTGTCATTCACGCCGCCGCCCACAAGCATGTACCCTTGATGGAGCTCAACCCGGGAGAGGCCGTAAGGAACAATATCATCGGAACACGAATCGTGGCCGATGCCGCCGACAAGTACGGAACCGCGAATTTCGTCATGATTAGCACCGACAAGGCGGTTAATCCAACAAGTATTATGGGCTCGTCCAAACGAATCGCCGAAATGTATATCCAGGACCTCGACCGAACGAGCAAGACACGCTTTGTCACCGTCAGGTTCGGCAACGTGCTCGGCTCCGAAGGCTCTGTCGTGCCCATCTTCAAAAAGCAGATCGCCGAGGGTGGACCCGTGACAGTGACGCATCCCGAGATGAAGCGATACTTTATGGTCATACCCGAAGCTGTGCAGCTCGTTCTCCAGGCCGCAACCATGGGCAATGGAGGCGAGATATTTGTCCTGGATATGGGCGAACCCGTTAAAATCGTCGATCTCGCTCGTGAGCTCATTACGCTCAGCGGTTTCAGACCAGGCGAAGACATCGAAATGATCTTCACCGGCCCGCGACCCGGCGAAAAGCTCTTCGAAGAGCTCTCGATAGCCGGCGAGAACATGCAGCCCACAAGGCATCCCAAAATCGTCGTATGGAACAATATCCCCATGGACCGCGACAGGCTTCGCACCGGCATGAGCGAGGCGGTTGAAGTTGCCAAAACCCAGGACCATGCGAGGATTGTTGAGAAGATTAGAGCGCTCGTACCCGAATATAAGGCCGAAAACAATGACCCCTGATTTCGGCCGCCGTTGAAAACAACCACGCCTTTTTCCGTCCTCAAGCCAGCGGCAGCGGATAGCATTCAAAGAACAGTGAGCAGTGGTTATTTTGTCCTGATTTGGGAGGACTTGTCATGGTTAACCTCTAAGCGTTCGGCCATGTACACCTTCTTCTTGATAGAAGAATATGACCATAATGCGTTTTTTCAGGAGGCGCATTATGGAAACTCAATCCAAAAGATCGCAGTCATCTGAGGACCGCCAAGCTTATTGGCCACACCACCTTCTGCAGTGGTCCGAAAGCGCCCCGAAGAGACGCAATGGCAATCACAGAAGGGCCGTCAGCCTTTACCGGCGGGTTTGCCTCACAAAAGGATAGAGCACCATCCATTAGAACAAAACCTTATTTGTCCTGGCTGTGGCCGGCAAAAGCAAATCATCCAGCAGGAAGTAATCATGCAGTTGGTTATGTCCCTGCGTCGTTTGTGGTCCACCGGCACGTTCAGTGCAAATACCCCTGCAAGATATGTCAGGAAAACGTGTCCATAGCAGAACGGCCTGCCTTTCCCATTGAAAAAGGCTGACCTGGCAGCGTTATGGTCAGTTGCTGGAGTTTTTCCGCCTGCCGCTGCCTCGAATCGTTCATGCACGGTAGCGCCTGTTTGCTGCTCTGGGCTACCTTGGGAAGAACCCGGTGCGGGAAAGCCGCACGCTGGGACCTGTGAGGCCGAAAGCCGAATGGCTGACCTACTCGACCAATTTCTGGTTAGGCTTGGAACTCAACAACAGAAAACAGATAGTCGTAGATAGAAGAAACTATTTCTTATCCTCAGTTTTTGTCCATTTAATAGCATATTGCAAAAGTTCGGTAGCACTGTGGAGATTCAGTTTTTCTTTGAGCCGTCCGCGATAAGTTTCAACTGTTTTCACACTTAAATGGAGCTTCTTGGCTATTTGCGACGCCTTGTGCCCTTCGCCAATCAAACGAAAGATTTCAAATTCACGGTCGCTCAGGCCTTCCATCGATGTTTTGTCCGTCTCTCTCTTATCACCTGCGATTTTGTGCAGGAATTTTTTTGAGATAGCGTCGCTGACGTATATTTCACCCTTTAAAACTGTACGAATTGCTTTTACAATATTTTCAGATACCGCTTCCTTCATAAGATAAGCTCTGGCGCCTGCTCGAAGAGCTCGTTCAGCATACAGCAATTCATCATGAACGGAGAGTATAACTACAGGTAATTTGGGATGTTTTGCCTTAATGCTTTTGGTAAGTTCAATACCATCTGAATTCTTCAGAGATATATCCACAACAACAACATCAGGTTTCAACTCACCAATGGCCTTCAGGGCCTGGTTGGCATCATCAGCGCCTCCGCATACATTAAGATCCTGTTGATGGTTGATAATTGCGGTAAGCCCATCTCGTACTACTGGATGGTCATCGACCAGCAGGATATGTGTTTCTCTTTCCTTCTCTTTAGCATGTTTTTTGCCAGTTGCCATAATACTTCGCTTTGTAAGATTAACGCTTTTTGCTCGTAAATGCGCAAGTTACTATTGTCCCGCCTTTGTCACCTTTGCGAATATCAAGGGAGCCTCCTATCATACCCGTCCGGTATTCCATTATCTTCAAACCCAGCCCCTTTCTTTTTCTGGGCGGCGTCTTTGGGAAATCTCTGCCGTCATTTTTAACTGACAGGATACATCTCTCGTCTTTCAAATCCAGATTTATATGTATTGTTTTTGCTTTGCCGTGTTTGATTGCGTTTGTAATAGCTTCTTCAGCTATGCGGAAAAGTTGCCTTGACTCAACATGGTTATCAACCGAAACAGGCATCGAGCAATTGAATCGGCACTTCACCCCCAGTACCTTTTCTGTGTTGGCTGCCAGAGTGTTTAAGGCCGAGGCTAATCCGCCGGCTTCAATATCAACCGGATAAAGCATTCTCGTAAGTCCCCGCATCTGAACTATCGCTTTATTGGCAAGCTTTGATATCGCCAATGCTTCTTTCGAATCTTCTGATGATTTGTCCGCAAGCTTCAGTGCCAATCCTTTGCTCTTGACGGCAATGCCCGTAAGCGCCTGCCCCATGCTGTCGTGCATCTCACGACCTATCGACTTTCGTTCTCTCTCTGTTATTGAAAGTACCTCCCTTTCCAACCGCCTGTGCTCAGTAATATCTCTTTCACTCGTTGCAATTGCACAAGCCTTTCCAGCCTCATCTTTTATCATCATCACAATAAGTAAAATATCCAGCATACGCCCATCTTTAGCAATGCGCTGCGTGTCAAGAAATCCGATATTGTCTCCTTTTTTCAGGCTTTCAATAAGTGCGTCAATTTCACCTCGTTTATGCTCCGGGATAATCTTGCTGACATTCATTCCAAGGGTTTCTTCTTCGCTATACCCATATACATGCTCTGCACCGTGATTCCATGAAATGATATTGCCGTCAAAATCCTGCACCGTCGTGGGGTCCGGTGAGTTTTTTACGATTGTAGCTAATAAACGCAATTCATTCTCCATTCCTTTGCGTTTGGTAATATCATGACCCACACAAAGAATTTCAGTGATATTTCCCTCCTTATCACAAATAGGCTTATTTGCCCAGGCAATCCAGACCCGCCGGCCATTCCGGCAGATACTCTCATTTTCGTTAGTGGCATAGAGCTCAGGCTGTCGCCCAATGTCCCTGGTCATTTTTACAAGATTCCGCCCGTAGCTATCTGTTTCACGTACTATTGTGCCTACGATGTTCTTGCCGATTATTTCCCGCTCGCTGTATCCAAAGAACTTCTGAGCAAACTCATTGAAAAAGATAATTTCGCCATCAATACTTCTACGCATGATAATACAATCGGCTCGCTCGACGAGCTGGCGATATTTCTCCTCGCTTGCCTGCAAATCGTGCTCTGCAGTCTGAAGTTTCGCTGTTACATTTCTCAGATTCTCAGTCTGCTCTTTCATACTTTCCCTGATTCTCTGCGGCTTCTTTCTGAACTTTTTTGCTTTGTTCAGTTTTTCCGTTTTCCATTCTTCGACACCCCTCCCGGAAAACCTGTCAAAAATGCGAGCTAATCATATTGCGTATTTTAATAATTGGCCTTGGATTGTCAATATGAAGGTGTTGCCCTGATTATTCTTCCGCCTTTTGCTCGCGTACTATTCAAAAAACGCAGGATACTTATTGCGATTAAAACATTTGCTTATAACCGACGCTATGTAGTCGTCCCGCTCTTAGAGCCTATCCGAATTACCCCTGTAAACCAGACAGTCGTTGTCATTCTGAGCGCAGCGAAGAATCTCAAGCCCACAGATGGGCTCTTTTCCCGTTTGCCGGCCAGATGTTTCGCTTCGCTCAACATGACAATTGCATA
>DATKZT010000076.1:0-130751 GCA_035527845.1 Sedimentisphaerales bacterium
GACATTTCAGATTGAATGGCGGCACGTTTTGACCCAAAACAGCACCATACACGCAAGAATCGAGCCTCAAGCATCGAAAATCGGGTTGTTTATGGCCTACAAGGCACTCGACAAGTGTCGAGAATCCTCTACAAATTCACCTTTTCGTGCAAAACGAACCCAATTCCCAAAACACCCAAAATCGCCGCAAACCCAGTCCCCACAAAGGATTACGGAAATGAAGGCCCTCCGTCAGCACCGAAAAGCAAACCCAAACGAACCCAAACGAACCCAAAACGAACCCAATTTTTGGCCCGTCAGCGGCACCCAAAGCCAAAACGAACCCAAAGCAAACCCAATTTGTCCCGCCGTAACCCCCTGCCAGGGCCAACTCCTGTACAGAGCCAGCCCGGCCAAATAAGCTCCTCTCAGTCAGGCTTATTCCAAGAGGACGGTGCCTTTAGTGGCGCGGAGGACCTCTTCGTAGGTGGTGATTCCGTTGTGTGCCTTGTCGAGGCCGCTCAGAAGCAGCGATGTCATGCCTTCCCGGCGGGCCTGGGCGTCGATTTCATTGGCATGTCTTTGCGATATGGTCAGCTCGCGGATTCTATCGGAAAGCACGAGCAGCTCGGTTATGGCGGTCCGGCCGTGAAAGCCTGTGAATCGGCACTTCGCGCAGCCGCGGCCCCTATAGGTCGTCGGCAGCTCATCGAGGCCGGCCATCGATTTGACGGCAGTCGCTACCTCCGGCTCGGGCTTGTGGGGCTTTTTGCAGTTCGGGCACAGGACACGCACCAGCCTTTGCGCAAGTATGGCCTCGACGGACGAGGCAATTAGATAGGGCTCAATTCCCATATCGAGAAGGCGGGTTATGGCACTGGCGGCGTCGTTGGTGTGCAGGGTGCTGAAGACGAGGTGGCCGGTCAGGGCGGTCCTTATGGCGGTTTCGGCGGTTTCAAGGTCACGTATCTCACCGACGAGCATGATGTCGGGGTCGTGCCTCAACATCGAGCGCAGGGCCCGGGCAAAGGTAAAGCCGATTTCGGGGTGGACCTGCATCTGGACGATGCCGGGCATATCGTATTCCACCGGGTCCTCAATGGTAAGTATCTTGTTTTCGGTGTGCTTGAGCAGCAGATTCATGCACGTGTAGAGGGTAGTGGTCTTGCCGCTGCCGGTCGGTCCGGTCACGAGTATAATTCCATGGGGCTTGAAAATGAGCCTAGTGAGCTTCCTGACATCATTTTCGGCCATTCCCAGCGCCGGAAGGTCTGATATTAGCGTGCTTTGCGGCAAAATACGGATGTTTATCGCCTCGCCATACCTGGTGGGCAGGATGGAGACCCTCAGGTCGAAGTTGTGGCCTGACAGGTTCACCTGGGCCCGTCCGTCTTGGGGCAGGCGTTTTTCCGCTATGTCGAGGCCCGAAATTATCTTTATTCGGCTCGTAATGCCCTCTCGGAAGAATTTGAACGTATTCGGAATCCCCGCATCATGCAGCATCCCGTCCACGCGGTACCTGACCTTGATGTCGCTCTCGTAAGGCTCAATGTGGATATCGGTGGCATTCTCACCGATGCCGTCGGCCAGCAGCTGGTTGACCAGCTTGATTACAGAAGCTTCACTCGCCTTGCTCTCCTCCATGAGGTCTTTCTTGTGTACGGCACTATCCTCCACTTCTTCACTGGAGACCATCTGCTCGACAGTGGCCGCCCCGACACCGTAGGATTTTCGAATGGCCTTGTTTATCTCCTCCGACGTGGCCAATACAAAATCCACGTGCAGAGAGTTGTCCAGGACCAGTTCGATCTCGTGCTTGATGTTCTGGTTGAAAGGATCGCAGGTGGCCAGCCAAAGGGTCCCGTCAACGATTTTCAGAGGGACCACGTTATAATGAGAGGCTATATTGGCGGAAATGGCCCTCACAGCGTCGCTGTCGATATCATCGGAGGAGATATTGATAAACTCGGCGCCGGCCCTGGCGGCGACCGCCGTCAATAGCTCCCGCTCGCTTACTAATCCAAGCCTGAATATGCTCTCGCGCAGAGAGATTCGCTGCTTGGCCGCCTCCCGCCGGGCCGCTTCCAACTGCTCTTCGGTCAGACCTGCCAGTCCGACGTCAATCCTGCATATCTGCTTTTGTATCCAAGAATCCATCATATCACCCAAAAAATCGCCAATATGCCGCAGCCGGCAAAAACAATTGCTCGTGTCCTGCATAATGATAGCGAAATTGAAGGCAGAATTGTTGATATCGAGAAATATTTTTGAGCCAGAAATAAAAAATTCCGCAGATTTTTCAAAATCGCTAACCCCCTATAAAGAAGAGACTTACGGCTCAAATCCCGCCGAAAAGGGCACAAAATAAAAAATTTTTGTCTTTTTCTTAATCAACAATTCCGCTGTTGAACTCGCTATTGCTATGACAGGAGGACCCGGCGTGGCGGGCCTGGTCCTCGGGTCAGAGGCAGCGCTCATTGGAAACTCATTGCTTTTGGTTGCCGGAGATCGGGATTGGCAATCCAAAACGCCGAATCATCACAACTGCGACAAACGCAGCAGGCTCTTGCCGGAGGAGCAGGGAGGCGCTCTTTGCGAGGATGCGAAGAGCATTTCGGTGCTGAGAGAGCTGTGCCGCGGGTTTTGAGATTCGCCGGAGGATGAACTGATAGGCTCTTTTTTTGAATTTGGCGGGCCGGCTGCCTGCCGTTTTCAGCCGGGCCATAAAGAAAATAACAAGATAATGCCGATACTTTTCTTATAGGATTGTATACCTGGTATTGGATGGGAAAACATTATTAACCTTATGTGGAGGCGAAAGAAGAAAATGAAGAAGGCAATGGTAAAAACTATCGTTCTGACGAGCATTTTAGCAGTTTGCTCACAGTCCTGGGCGGACAGGCCCCTCGAGCAGGCGGAGATTATCGAGCTCTTCGAGAATTTGACGGCCCAGCCGCGGGCGACGTGGATTCCGTCGGGCACAATTGAGGCCGTTCACATTGAATTCAGCGCCGCGAAGACGACCGACGAACAGGAAATTACCGAGGCGATCAACAGGGAAACGCAGGCTTATCTGGACAATCCGAGCAAACCACAGCAGACCGAAGAGCTGCAAAAGATGAAGGTCGAAGCCATCCCCTTTAACGTTCGCTACAAGCTGTCGAACGAGCACACTATGGTCTCGAACGTGGTGCTCAGATACGACGGAGACCGTTTTTTCTGGTTGATCGATGTTGAGTCAAGGACGGATTCGCTGGCGCCGGCGGCGGAGCTGGCCGACAACTCTTTTACCACCGAGTTCAACCTTCGCTGGAATAAGCTGCGGCTGTTTGCCTGGGACGGAGAAAAGTGCGTTCGTTACTACAGGCCGGGAAATAATGCGACGATCTGGAAGGAGCGGAGCGGAGTCCGTGGCCCGCTGACGGCAGGGGTCATTCCCTGGGGCTACGGCATGTACAGCCTTGAGGAGCTGACCAACGCCGAATCCTCGGCCAGCGAGGTGGAATCCGACGCCGGGCCGGAAATACACCTCACACTTATCAAGGACGAGACGGAAGAGAGCTTCGTACTCGACCCGGCCAAAGCCTACGCCGTCAAGTGGTACTCGGCAAGCGTCTCGGGCGATTCGCTGACCGTTCAAAGCTACGAAGATTACCAGAGCGTGGGGGACTGCTGGTGCCCGAGCAGTATCACCATAGAGAAATACGATACTTCCGGTGAATCGCCGAGGCTTCTGACCCGCGACAACTGGAGCTATACCGCCGTCACCAAGGGCGAGCTCGCCGCCGAAAGTTTTGTCGTTGACTTCGAATACGATGCGTTTATCGAGGACTACCGCTTTGGGGATACGCCGCTGCAATTTCGTTTTCTGCCGCCGGAGGAGCCGTCCGCAAGAAACGTGGACGTCAACAAGCTGCTGCAGGACAGGCTGGAGCTGTTATATTCACCGGAGCTTGCCGCCGCTCAGAACTGTGCGACGGTCGCGCTGAAGTATGCGTGCGGTGAATTGGGTATTCACGTGCCGTGGAGGCAGCTCGCCCGGTCGGTCCACGGCGTGCGGAAAACCACCACCCTTTTGGAGATGCAGCAGCTCGTTCGCAGCGCGGGGCTCGACTGCGCGGCGGTGAAGACGGATCTGAAGGGGCTTGGAACGCTGGATGACTGCCAGGTCATTTTGCACCTGCCGCAGGACAATCATTATGTGGTCCTGGCAGGCATCGACGACAAGTACGTCAGGTTGATAGACCTCGATAGAAACACATTTTATTACCGCAATCATATTTCGCATTTCGAGAATATCTGGGACGGCGCCGCTTTGGTGGTGTTCAACAAGCCGACGGCCGCGCTGAGTGGTCTGGCGAGAATCGAAGACAATCGGCTCGGCCAGATAACCGGCGCCTGCGAGTCGTGCACCGACGTAATTCAGGTTTCAAGCACGTCCGGCTGTGGCTCGAGCCCATGTGGCGGCACCGAGGTACACCAACTCCTGCGAAAAGGGTGCGAGTCGGCCGCCTCCGGCTCCTGCTCCGAGAGTAGTATGGCGACCCAGGAGTCGGCGCCCTGCGCAATAAGTTCCTCGACGGGGCTTTGTGAGCCCGGCAGCTTCACCGAGAGCGGCTCCATCTGGGCGTGCAGTTGACCAATCCTTTAGCTTCGTATTCGGCAAGGCGCGTTGTCATTGCGGCCGAAGGGGCGGCAAACCGCGCGGGCCAGAGAAATCCAGCAAATTAGCTGTTCCCGGCTTGCTATCGCGGGCTCGGCCGGGAACGACGGCTACTTTCAGTTTCACTTACCTTTCGTGTGTCGAGGAACGCGCCGGTTCGCTGGGTACCGGGCGCAGCAAAGAGTCCTTCAGTATTGGAGAATTCCCCTGACAGGGCGCATTGCAAAAAAAGTAAAGCGGGCAGGGGTTTGAGGTCCTGCCCGCCTTTGGAGGAGGATGAATTTAGATGACATCCTGGTTCCGGGCGCCTTCGCGAGTCCTCACACATTCGGACCCTTTCTATAAATGAAGGCGTAACAGGGCCGCCAAGTGTTGATTACATTTTTCCGATTTTTCCGATTTTTTTCCGCTCTCGGCCGAAAATCGCCGATTTTGGCTCAACAACGCATATTCCCCGGGTAAGAATTTTTCTCAGATTAGAGCACAAGGCAAGATAAATCTTAGAGAATTGAGGGTGATTATGGTCGAGGCGGAAGGAAAAAGAGAGACAGAATCGCGGCTATGGCAGCGGCCCCGCGCCAAACCAGGCATGGATAAGGGTCTGAATCTCGCTGTCCGCCGGGTATTCAACTTCAACTGTCATGGTCAAAGCACCCTCGGTGGCTGAGGCATCCTTTCTGTAATAGTCTGTTCTTCTCGGCAGGCCCGTCCTTGGATCGACCCAGTATCGTTTCTTGCGAGGCCACTGGACGCCATTGTCGGTCTCTACCCACGTCAAATCATATACCTCGGCGCCGGGGACAACGGCCGCGACGTTCACATCGTCCACGCGGGTCCACTTGGCGTCTTTGGGCACATCAGCCGGAGTGGCAAAAGGCATAAGACCAAAGGAATTAGCCAAGCCGTCGCTGAATCTCTTGAGGACGTCCGACGAGGGGGTGGTCGTTTCAAAGGTTGAGGATGAAAGCGTCCTTGCCTTTCGTAGCCCGCTTGCGATGTCCCACAACACAATCTCGTTCTTTTCGTCGTTCTTGAACATCCTGATGTTCATCGTCTGTGAGCGCCACTCCTTTTGGTAGGGTTCGGTCTTGCCGGCGTAGAAGCTCGTTATACAGACGCTCTTGACCTTGGCGATGGCCGCGTAAACCTGGCTCAGATCGACGGCTTTGGCGGCCGGGGTGTTCAAGAACAACACGGAGACAAGCAGCATTGCGACCGCGGCGAGCGCCGCCGGCCGCAGTATCCTTGCAAGGCTTATCCTTGCAGCCCCTGGAGTTGCCTGTCGCGCCAAGGCAGCCACGTCCATCGAGGGCTCAGCCGCGGGTACGGACTTATAGACCTCCACATTGACCGACCAGTCGGCCTGTGGATCGCCGGCCTGCACGGAGGCCTGCTTCCCGGCCCCATCTTCGAAAGTAAAGCGGGTGACCACTTTCGAATCGGGGCGCTCGGCGATACCGCATAGGGTCTCGTGCAGCCGCTGGATCTGCCCCAGGCACCTCGGGCAGCCGGACAAATGCTCGGCGGCCAGTGCAGAATCGCCAGGTGCGTCATCGGCAGGGTCAAGCCCGTAAGGCACGCAATACTCGAACAGCTCACCTGCCGGAAGTCCCTCACAGCCCGATTTTTGCCCGTAGGCCCCTTCCACCAACAACTCATCCAACAGCTTCTCTCGACTTTGATACACTGATTGGCGGCATTGCGGACACGTGCACAAATGCCTGAGAGTTTCAGCAGTGGCCGTGTTGAAGCGGCCCTCGACCACATCGGGGATGACTTTCGAGGCTTCGGCACAACCGGTCGCGCAATCCTCGCCTTTCTTGTCCGCAAAAAGCTGGCCCAGGCGGCAAAGCTGTTTATGCGTCAGACCCATGTCCCTGAGCCTCGACACGTCATCCGAGCAGGCCCTGCAGGCGTCCACATGCGCAGTGATCGGCGTCGGTATCCTCACTTCCAATGCCGGGTCGGCAAGACTCGGCAGGAATGGTCTGACAGAGCTGCACTTCACCCAACTGCCCGCATAGCCAAAGTGAAGCTTGAGAATAGAGGCAACGGCGGTGTTTCTCCGGCGTCGGCTGACAACAGCGTCACTCTCTTTCTCACCAAGCAGTCCTCTTAGTCGATTAATCTGGGCCTGGCATTGCGGGCAGCGCACGATGTGCCTCAAGGCACTTTCGGGAATATGACCTCTGCTTTCCTCGTCGAGGAAATCATAATAGTACAGCCGACCGCGAACACAATTCATACTCGAATCAGCACGGACCATCCGCTTATCCTTGGACATAGTCTTCCAGGTATCCTTCTTCCAGAAGACATCGACGAATCTTCTTGAGCCCGACACACTTGTATCTGCTCACGGTCCTTCTGTTGACGCCCATGCGCTTGGCCGCTTGCCCGGCATCGAGATTATCTGCGCAGGTCAAAACAACCGCCTGTGCCTCACAGACGGGCAAGTTCTCTTCAACGAGATCGAACAGCCTCTGGGCTTCCTCCAGCTCAACCACCGTACTATGCGGAGTCTCTTCCACTACCTTATATTGTCGGTACTCCGCCAGCCTCGACGCTTGGTTCTGGTAGCTCCTTGTCCGCCGGGACGAGTCGATAACATCATGCGTGACCGCCCTGTACAGGTATCCCTTGATATTAGTGATGCTCGAAGGAATGGGCTTATTCACAAGAGACAGAAACAAGTTCTGAAAAATATCGTCTATCTGGGACTCGTCCTCCACCTGAAAACGAATCATGGCCTGAATATCGTCCGCGTACTGCCCGAATATTTCGGCAGCCCGCTCCACATTCCTGCGGACTTCCCTCCCGGAAACACGAGTTTTTTTCCCTTTCCTCATCCGAAGCAACCCAAAAAGCCCAAATTTTCTATCAACATTCGGAGGAGCAGCTTCGCTATAGATACAGTAAGATTATGTTAGTATAACAGACAGATGACTCTGATTGCAACAGGAAAACGTCCGAGCTAACAAAATAAATTGCAATTTTTGGGAGACCCGTGAAGAGCCCGCTCTTGGGATCAGACCGCAGAATTAAGGGCCGGCAGGCCCCTTCGGGATGCCACAGGTATGGGTTCGTCCCCAACATGTTGTGCTTCTGTGGGCACAAAGGGCAATATGTTGAGGTCAATGATACAAGAGATGCTTCTCAAAGCGGGTCCAAAGGGCCCTGGGTCAGAAAAGGGGCAGGAATTGAGAATCACGAAAGTACAGATTATTTTTTTGGCGCTTCGCTGCCGGAGTGCCCGCGTTTTGGCGTTCGGGCAAACCAGATGAGAGTCAGGCAAGAATGAGTACGAACGTATTAGAAGTGCAAGATGTAACAAAACGTTTTGTGGTGGAAAGACCGCTTAGCAAACAGCTTCTTGCTCCTTTCGGGGCCAAGCAGGAGATAATCGCGCTCAAAGAAGTGAGCTTCAGTATGAAACCGGGCGAGCTGCTCGGAGTCGTGGGGCCGAACGGCGCCGGAAAGACCACGCTGCTTCGTATACTCGCTGACCTGCTCGAGCCCGACAGCGGGTCGGTTGTGCTTTGCGGCCACAGACTGGGCAGAAGGCACTACCAGCTCAGAAGCAGAATCGGTTACATCTCAAGCGACGAGCGTAGCTTTTTCTGGCGTCTTACCGGTAAACAAAACCTGGAGTTCTTCTCTCGTCTTTACGGGCTAAGCCGTTCGGAGGCGAACAGGAGAATCACAGCCTTGTTGAAGCGGTTCGCACTTGAGGAAAAGGCGAGCCAGCTCTTTCGTGACTATTCGAGCGGCACGCGAAAGAAATTTGCACTTATGAGGGGCCTGATGCATCAGCCAACCCTTCTGTTGCTTGACGAGGTCACTAACAGTCTGGATCCATCCTCGGCTGAAGCTGTCAAAGCCTTCGTGCGCCAATACATCTCCGACGGAGATATGCGCGCAGGTGTCTGGAGTACTCACCGGCTTGAAGAAACGGCGCAAATTTGTGATAAGGTTCTTATGATCGACGAGGGAAAGATGTGGTTTTACGGCTCGGCAGAAGATTTTCAAAACGGGAAGTTGGGTCAGGCGGGCGGGTTGTCCGACCCGGCAAGCCCGGGCGGCAAACGGCGAGCCTTCGGGCCGGCCTGCTCTGAAAGGATGAACATTGAATAATCCAGGAACGTCCATCCGGGCAGATTCTACTTCTAATGAAGGTCTCCGGCGGATGCTGCGGCTCGCAACAGCGTGAACAGCCCCGGTAAGAATCGCAAAAGTCGCGGGCTTTCAGGCTCGGCAAAAAGGCAATACTATTGTTGTTGATGGATGGGAAAATGCAGCAGACAGGCTCAACAACCAGGTTCGCAGGCTCGAATCCTCCACCTGCCGGCAGGTGGATACAGGAGTTCGGCAAAGCAACCGCCTTCATAATGAAGGACATGAGAATCGCCGTAAGTTACAGACTTCAGTTTGCGTTTCAGTTCCTGCAAATCTTCTTCAGCGTCGCCGTCATATACTTCATCGGCAAGATGCTGGCCGATGCCGGCAAGTCGTCGCTCCTGGAAGAGTATCGAACCGACTATTTCTCTTTTGCGCTGGTGGGGCTGGCCATAAACAGCTACCTCCGCGGCGGTATGGAAGGTATAACCAACGAGGTCAGGCAGACCATGAATCAAGGCGTCCTGGAGGCTCTCTGTGCGCCTCCGATAAACTATGCCTGGTTGCTGATGTGTTCGTCGCTGTGGCAGTTTGCCTTTGAGACCATGCGGGTCATATTCTACTTCCTGATAGCTATGGTGGTATTTGGAATGAGGCTTCAAGGTGCGAATTGGATCGGCGCCATTGTCAGTCTAATTCTGACCGCCTCGATATTTCTGATGTTAGGCATAATGTCATGCAGTATTCTGGTCCTCGTCAAGCGGGGAGACCCTGTCTATTGGGTCTTTTCGCGGGCGACCAGCCTGCTGGCGGGCATTATGTTTCCCATAAGCGTGTTTCCATACTGGCTGAGGCTGGTTGCCTTTTGTTTCCCGTTGACCCACTCGCTCGAGGCCATGAGGCAGTGTCTGTTTGCGGGCGCGACGGTCAGCCAGGTTTCGCGAAGTATATGGGCGCTCGTGGGTTTTCTTGTCGTTTTGACGCCTCTTACCGTTCTTGTGAATAACCTATGCATGCGAAAAGCAAAAAGGTCCGGAGCTTTCACGACGCATTAACATGACAGTCAAGTGCGGAACAGATGAAGGAGTCCTGAAAAATGAGTACCGACAAGAATTGCTGTTTTTTAGAAGACAAAGGCGTGTTCGTGAGGTTCTTGATATGTGCTGCCGGCGTCTGGTTGTCTGTCGCCCGGGCCAACAGTACGACCGACAACACCGAGGTCATTGGCTTTGCCGCCTTTCAACAAGCCCTCAATGCTTCCGATGATGTCAAAGCAGCGTCGATCGGCGCCTCGATGTTGCAGCGGCTCCAGCAGAAGTACCGGGCAGATGCGGGGTTCACAACCTATACATCCAAGTTGGACACCGCGGAATTCCTCGCCAACCAAATGGCCTCCCAGTTACGCAACATAGCGATAAAGTGTGGAAAACCGCTTGCAGATGAACTCTTCACGGAAAACACGGGCGACAATAAAGAATGGTTACAGTCCATTGCTCCGGCCAAGCGACTCTATGAAACATCGGTGAAGCTGTTCTCCGCTCCGATTACCATAGCTGGGCTCCAGGAGCAGGAGAAAGATTTTCTTGCTCAGTATTATGACTTGAAGCTGAGAACCCTGACCGGTGCGGTGGCAAAGGCTGGACAGGCACTGGCCATTGCTGAGCCGACTTTCAAGGCAACGTATGACTATGTCCTTGTGCTGCCTCTGCTGCACGCTTCGGACGAAAAACCGATCAGTGTTAATGTATTACCCCGATGGATGCAACGACCGGATCAACTGGCTTTATTGTCCGATTCCTGTCTGCTGCATTTCGGTTTTCCGTCTCACGCAATGACCCTCGCCAGAAGAGCGGCCCAGACGCAGGACAAACCATTTTCGGAGCTTGAGTATTACAGGGCCGCGGTGAAGAAATGCGGGGCATCCAAGGCCCACGTCGCGGTGGACAGCTTGCGCAAGGCCATCGATTGCGTTGCCGGCGGCGACCACAGCCTAACTGCCGATCTACAATTTGAGATCGTACAGTTGTGGCTGGATTCAAAGAATTACTCCCTTGCTGCCGGGGAGGCGCGCAGCATATTTGAGGGTCATGCCGCACCTGAACAGGCCTGTAAAGCCATGTGGCTATACCATTATGCGCTCTCCAGAGCCAACAAAGTGGATGATATCTTGTTGCATGTAGACACGGCGCTGACAGACAGCCGGTGCGAGGCTTATAAGCCCAAGCTGATGTATGTTAAGTGGTGGGCGCTTCGCCGCAAGCGCGATGAGGCTGCCAGAGTGGCAGCCTTGGAATATCAGCTCATCCACCAATACGGCGATGACCCGATGGTGGCGCCTGTTATGCTTTCGCAGGCTACGGACCTGCTGGCGCATCAGGACTACAACGGCGCCTATTATTCGCTGACCCAACTGGTTGAAAAATTTCCATCGACCAAAGCCGCCGAGCAGGCAAGAAAGATGCTGGAAAAGCTCAAGACAAACAGAAAAACGGGGTAATGTTATGTACAGGTATATCAGAAAACCAGGATTGGCTTTGGTTCTTTCGGCCATTAGTGCTTTGGGCATCTTTGCCGGGAGCGCCTTGCACACTGCCGGCGCCGATAGCGGGCAGGGCCCGGAACCCGGGTCACATACGAACGTGATCCTAATTACTATAAGCACTTTGAGAGCGGACCACCTGAGCTGCTTCGGTTACAATAGGCGCACTACCCCCAATTTTGATTCATTCGCCCGAACGAATGCGCTCTTCCGAAACGCCTTTGCTGCTTCAGGATGGATGATGCCCGCTCACGGGTCAATTTTTACCTCCCTTTATCCAACTTGTCACGGAGCCACTCACGTTGATCAGGTCCTGGCCGATAACCAAGATACGCTGGCAGAGATACTCCACGATAATGGCTACTATTGTATGGCGTTCTGCTGCAATCCGAGGCTGGATAGCGTGCACGGCTTCGCCCAGGGGTTCGATCTCTACGACGACTACAGTGTTTCGATTATGTTGGATAGTATGGGCTTTGAAACTGGAGAGACCGTCGACATCAACAAACGACGAACCAATGACTTCATCAATGATGCTGCCATACGGTGGCTGCGAAACAACGCCCATCAGCCTTTTTTTATGTTCGTTCACTACTATGACAATCACTGGGACTATTTGCCGCCGCCGCCTTACGACAAACTCTACGACCCGAACTATGGAGGCCCAATCAATGGCGCCGAAATAGCCCGTGAGCCGCTGTTCAGCAATCCCCCTCCGGCGGCGGATGTACAGCATATTATTGACCTTTACGACGGCGAGGTCAAACAGACCGACAACGATTTGGGAGAAATGCTCCAGTTCCTGCGGCAGCAGCGCTTATTGGACAATTCCATAGTCATTGTTGCCGGCGATCACGGGGAGCAGTTTTATGAGCACGGCCACACGAGCCATCAGGGCCTCTTCGAGGAGCTAATACACGTACCATTGGCGGTTTCTGTTCCAGGCCCAAAAGCAGAAGGCAAAAACATCGATTCTCTCGTCAGCCAGGTGGACATACTACCAACCATACTCGATTACCTCGGTATACCTGTGTCTGGCGCCTGTCAGGGTAAGAGCCTTAAGCCTCTTATTGAAGGCCGCGCGGACACGGTTAATGATGTGATATTCGCCGAATACACCGCAGCAGCCGTACCGGACTGCTATGTCGTGCGCTCCGCACGCTACAAATACTACGAGGGCGTCGGCGAGGGCTTTGCCTATGATCTGCTCAAAGACCCGAATGAGCAGAAAAAGATACTACCTGTTGATTTCCCACAAGAACTCGGAGAGCTTCAGCAGAACATGCAGAAGTTCAGGCAAAGATGTCAAAGCCCGGCCACGCCCGGCCAGGAAGCGACCCGGGAGTAAGCCCCCCTATTAACGCCAGCTTTTCATTGCCTCGCGCGGCCGCCCATATTCGCTTTCACCTATTTTGCCCTCATCGCGAAGCTTCGCAAGCTCCTCTTGCGACGATACGTTTGACCGGTTTTCCATTTCTTACACTTAGTGACGTTTCCCACGATTGTGCTTATCGCCGACGGCCAAAATTCTTCCGGATGATCCTTGCCAGCCAACCGTTCTCTATTCGGCCCAGTCTAATTCCCCCCACGATGATACCGACGATACTCAATCCCCACACGTAAGGCAGATTCATGACAAGACCCACCGGAAGTCCGATGATGCTGACCACGAAACCGTAAGTAAGCATTCGCTTTCTGAGAACCTGAAATTCCGGCTCCCCCGACGAAGGTCTCGCACTTTCAGTCGCAGATTTCCGAATCGCCGCAAGCAGCTCCACATACTCCGCTTCCGTTATCTTGTCTTCGCTGCGAAGCCGTGACAGATCTTCTTCCGAGGACACACTTTTTGAATTATTCATTTCTCAGTCTCCCTGTTGCCGCTATTCGCCCCGTTCTTGAAGAAGAAGTACTCCGTACTCAGCACGACCGGCACAAGGACCAGACAATCCAGAACCAATACCAGCAGCCCATACCCCGCCCCTTTCGACAAAGCAAAGACCGTACCGAGCACGACAAAAACAATAGTCAGGATATACGCCCACTTGTGCCCCAAATATAGTCCGACCAGCAGCGCCGCGGAAATCCCCGCATCAACCAGAATCCGCGGGCCGACACTGAAAACCGCCGCCAGCTTGAAAAGTACCATTATCCCCAGACTCACCAGCCCTATCCAGAGTACGCCCGGAATCCCCCTGTTGCCGGATTGTCTTTTCAAACACGCAGCTATCCCGGTCTTGTCCAATACTGGCCTCGTGTGCGATGTGGCCTTCCGCATCGCCCCAAGCAGCTCTCCATACTCCGCCTCCGTTATCTTCCCCTCCCGCCGCAGCTCAAGCAGTTCCTCTTCCGACGACACAGTTGGTATGTTTTCCATTTTCAGTCTTCCCGAAAAGCATTAATACTTACGCCGTGAACAATAGGGCAAACACAATAACCAATACCACAATAGATGAAAGGCATACTACCGTTGCCTTGCCAAACACATCCGGCCACGCAATTACACCCAGCACAAACGCACATATTTCCGGACCAACACACAGAAAACCCCACACTGCAACCAACGCAAGCAGCCACCGACGCTTCGACTCCGTGGCTTGCTTGGCCTGCTTGGCTTGTTTCAGCTGCCGAACTCCTTCTTCTCGACGCTCTCGCACACCTCTAAGGCGGTCGCCACTCTGTTCATCCCCTCGCAGGCTGCTTGTGTTTCCGCTATCGGCCTGCGTCCGCGTTCTCTCAAGGGGCGCGAACGCCGGTTCATTCTCGACGCCTCCTATTATCACGGTGATTCCCCAGCCGATCGCAGGCACAATGAATCCCGCCAGCATCAGGATAAAGGCGCGCTTGCCCATCTTGCGTTTCCATTTCACACCCTCTGCCTCTGGCGCACCTTTCTCAGCCTCCCCCTTCTTCGTCATCTCCATTGCGGCGCGCAGCTGCTCATACTCGGCCTCCGTTATCTTGCCTTCGTTACGAAGCTGCAACAGTTCCTCTTCTGATGAAATGTTGGCAGTGTTTTGCATTTCTCAGTCTCCTGAAAGTCGTTCGAGTTTCCGTTTCGCCTCCGCCACGCTGATTTCATCTTTTCGTAACTGCTCGAGTATGGATTTTTTCTGGGCGTCCATTTTCTTGAGGGCTTTGTAGTTTGCTATAAGCCTGTCCAGCCTGGAGCGAATCGCCGCATACCCCAAGGGCCCGTTCAGCTCCAGCTCCTTGATGCTGAACCCCGCTAACAGGTACCGCTCCAGAAATTCCTGGTCCTCAGCCGAGAGCTGATCGAAGAAAGTCTGTGTAAACTGCCCTTCGATTTTAACCCCGCAGGCCGCACAGCCCATCGCCGCCGTCTGCATCGGCAGCCCGCATGCCGGACACGATCTCGATAGTAGTCTTTTCGCCATATCTGATAATATTAGGGGCCATGAGGCGCAAGTCAACAAAAATTTGCCTTATCTTGGAAAATTACTAATTTTTTTGCGGAGGCTGAATTTGGCAGACGCGCGCCAGCTTGAGGGCTGGCTGCAGGTTGCGGAATCAGATTATGCGGATTCTGTGTGGTCGTCCAAGGAGTATGAAAGAATGGATTCCCGTTTTCACGGGAATGACAAAAAGGCAGTAGAGACCGTTCGGCAAGGAATCCACCTGGAGATGTGAATCGCACCCTGGATCGGGCCAAAGGCGCAAAAAAGGTGGCGAGCGACAGGCGCCTGGGTTATTATAGCCGGGAAAAATTGAATCAGAAGGGGCTGGCGTGGCTTATGCCCGGCGGCTGAGAGCCTGAGCGTTGTGCCGGGTGCAGCAGACAGAATCCCAACCTCATTTAGTAGTGGTAATAATTATTTATGGGCGGCAACATTTTCCTCAAAGGGCTTGTTGTAGGCTTGTTGGTTGCGACGCCCGTCGGGCCAATCGCGGTGCTGTGTATCCAGCGGACCTTGAACAGGGGCAGGATTCATGGGATAGTCTCCGGGCTTGGAGCGGCTGCTGCGGATGCTTTTTACGGCTTTGTGGCCGTCTTCGGACTCACCTTCATCTCCAGTTTTGTGATTAAGGAACAGAGGTGGCTTCGTCTGGCGGGCGGCATCTTGCTTTGCTACATGGGCGTCAGGGCGTTCCTGTCGAAGCCTGTGCAGCGGGCCGCTTCGGGAAACGGCACCAACTATATGAGGGATTTCATATCGGCGTTCTTCCTTACGCTGGCCAATCCGGCGACGTTTATTGCTTTTGCAGCGATATTCGCCGGCCTGGGCCTGGCAGAAGCGGACGCCCATTATTCCTCCGTTGGCTCGTTGGTAGCAGGCGTTTTTGTCGGTTCGGCCATTTGGTGGCTCACGCTGAGCAGCGCTGCCGGCGGCTTTCTGGAGAAACTGGGTTATGGAAAATTGACATGGCTGAACAAAGTCGCAGGCATAATAATCGCGGGCTTCGGGTTGTTCGTGCTTCTGAGTCTGATCTGGGCAAGGTGGACCGGGCTCTAAACGCCGGATGTACTCACCTTACTCGCTCCGGAATGTGAGCAATTGGCAGGGGGCCGTCATTGTATCTGTGTGTGATTAAGAGCCTATTCGAATAACCCGCTCTATTGCGGCCGGCCAGTGGTGGTACGAATAGGCCTTACTTACCGCACCGGGCCTCGCAGGAGTGCCTCGGATTCGAGCCTCAGAATTCGAATTGGTCCTCAAAGACAGTTTTGAAGTCGTAGACATCGTTGAAATCGTCTATTGAATCGGTCGGCTGAGCGCTCATCCACTTATGCTCAATCAGCAGCCATACGATTTCTCCGAAATCGCGGGTTGTTCTTATATTCCATGTATCCAGGACCAACATTGCCAATCTGCCGTATTTCTCAAGGGCCAATCTCTTGAGGCCCTCACAGAGGACCTGGCCGGTAATGTGGCTCTGCTTCGGCACCACCTTTTTGCTGGTATAGTCGAGCCCCTCATGAACGAACCCGACCGCATGAGGACTAAAGCGGCCATCTTCCCGGGCGATTTTTTCGAGTTTCTCTCGCATTCTGAAAACTTCTAAAGGACTTTCAGGCCGGGCCTGGCCCCGCTGTCGGCCGAAAGCAGGTAGATATCCTTTCCCCCGGCGCCGGCGGCGAGAATCATGCCTTCGGAGATACCGAACCTCATCTGTCTGGGCTTCAGATTGGCCAGATAGACCACGGTCTTGCCGGCCAGCTCGTCAGGTTTATATGCCTGGGCTATGGCTGCCAAACACGTTTTTTTCAAACCGCCGACGTCCAGTTGCAGGCGCAGCAGCTTGTCGGCACCCTCCACCGTTTCAGCTTTGATGACCCTGGCGATTCGCAAGTCGATCTTGGCAAAGTCCTCAATGGTGCATTCGGGCTTGATCGGCTCGGCAGGGGTGGTTGGCGCTGCGTTATTTGTCCGCTCTTTTTTGCTTTCTTCTATCATTGCATTTACCTGTCCTTTATCAATCCTTTCCGCCAATCGTTCGAAGTGGTTTATCCTGTGGTCCTGCAATACCCCTTCGACATCGGCAAATTTCAGCTTATCAACGTTTAGAAGTTTCTCGACCTTCGCAGCATACTTGGGTAATATGGGTTTCAGGTAAATCGTTAAGATACGCACGGCATTTATTACCGCGGTCAAGGTTGCTCGGGTCTTTTCCAAATCGTTCTTCACTGTTACCCAAGGCTGATTCTGCTCGACGTATCGGTTTGCATCATCGGCCAGAGAAACAATCGTCCGCACCGCGGCGGCAAAATTAAGGCCTTCGTAGTCGCGGATAATTTGCTCCTTCGCGGCGGCGAGTTTTTCGATCAAGCCGGCGCCATCTCGACCCAATTGTCCCATCCGAGAGTCCAGTTTGTGTGTGAGCATGGGTACCGAGCGGGAGGCCAGGTTTGCAAACTTGCCGACCAAATCAGAGTTTGTTTTGTTCGTGAAATCGTCAACGCTCAAATCAATATCGTCGATGCCGGCGGTCAGCTTGCTGGCGTAGTAATATCGGAGGCATTCGGGGTCAAGGAACTTCAGGTAGTCGGCCGCCTTGATAAAGGTGCCGCGAGACTTGCTCATTTTTTCGCCGTTCACAGTCAGGAAGCCGTGCACAAAGAGTTTGTCGGCAGGTCTAAAGCCCGCTCCCAGCAGCATTGCAGGCCAGAAGAGGGCGTGGAAATACATAATATCTTTGCCAATGAAATGATAAAGCTCGTATTCGTCGCTGTTCCAGAGCCTGTCGAAATCCAGGCCGTTCCTGTTGCAGTAATTCTTTGCCGAAGCCATATATCCGATGGGAGCGTCAAGCCAGACGTAGAAGAATTTGTCCTGCTCTCCCGGTATTTTGAACCCGAAATAGGGGCTGTCTCGTGAAATGTCCCAGTCTTTCAGGCCAGCTTTGAACCACTCATCAAGTTTGTTGGCGACTGATTCCTGGACGTATCCCTCAGCGATAAGTCGCTTCAACTGCGGCTCGTAGTCGGCAAGCTTGAAGAAGTAGTGCTCGCTTTCTCTGCGCACCGGCTCGGCGCCGCAGGTTGCGCACCGGGGATTGATAAGCTCTGTAGGCCGATGGGTCCCGCTGCAGAGTTCGCAGGCATCGCCGTACTGGTTCTCTGCTTTACACCGGGGACAGGTGCCGCGAATATATCTGTCCGGAAGCCAGATTCCACATTGCCCGCAGTAAGCCTGTTCGACATTTCGTTTAACGATTGAGCCGGCTTCGTTGAGCGAATTGAATATCCGGCTGCTAAACTGCCTGTTTTCCTCCGAGTGCGTGGTGTAATAGTTGTCGAACTCGACGTAGAAGGCGTCGAAATCCTTTTTGTGGTCTGTATGCATGCGCTCTATCAATTCTTCAGGACTGATGCCTGCGGCGCGTGCGCTTATCATAACGGGGGTGCCGTGGGCGTCATCGGCGCAGAAATAGAGGCACTGATTGCCGCACATTTTCTGGAAGCGGACCCAAATGTCGGTCTGCAGATACTCGACAAGGTGTCCTATGTGAATAGGACCATTTGCGTAGGGCAGGGCCGATGTCACCACGATTTTGCGAGGCATAATTGCTCCCCAAATCTCTATTGTGCTCCGTTCTCGCCGTTGTCGCTGTTGTCGCTGCATTTGGTGTCCGGAGGATTGTCTTTGCTTTTACCGGCTGGGGGGGAGATTATCTCCAGCTCCTCGACCGGAACGGCGACTTTCACGCCGCCTTCGTGCTCGACCACGACGAGCTGAGTCAATATCTGCGTATCCAAGACGCTCCCCTGGCCATATTTTGTTTTCACCCTCGTGTTTTTCCTGGGCAGGCGTTCCTTAAGCTCGGTATAAGTTTGGTCTTCATATCGCAGGCAGCACTTCAATCTGCCACAATAACCTGATATCTTGGCGGGGTCAAGTGTTGCCTTTTGCATCTTGGCCATTCGCATATTGACGGGTTTAAGGGCCTTGAGAAATCTCTTGCAGCAACACTCCTGTCCACACGTTTCGTAATCGGCAAGGAGTTTGGCCTCATCGCGCGAGCCTATTTGCCGCATTTCGATCCTTGTCTGGTATTCGTGCGCGAGTCTTTTGACAAGCTCTCGGAAATCGACCCGGCCGTCGGCCATAAAGTAAAAAATGATGCGTTCGCCGCCGAACACGTGTTCTGCGTCCACTATCTTCATAGGCAGACCCAGCTCTTTCGTAAACCGCCTGCAGTGGTCCATTTCCTCGACCGCGATTTTCTCAAGGTGCCTTTCCTCGCTTATATCCTCTGCGGTTGCGTACCGGACGAATTTGCCTGCCGGGCTGCATGTGCAATCGACCTCGCTGTCTTGAAAATACTTGTTGACCTCGTCCGGGTCGAGCTTGAATTGCCCTGCCTTGTAGGGACAAAGCTGGCCCACAAGCTGACCGAGCTCCAGTCCCCTTTCGGTTTTGACCACGACGCGCTTGGGCAGTTTTGGTATCTGGGCTTCGTTGTGGTCGAACCAGCCGAGCGTATTCATTCTGCCGAACCGGACCAGCATATATTTCCTGCTCTTCGCCTGCTTGGGCTTAAATGCAGCAGTTTCAGCCATTGTCAATTCCTACAATAAGGTGCGGGGCTTCGCTAACATCCCTAAACCCTCATTATATCAGAAGATGCAAGGTTTAACAACGTCTGCTCGAAAATAAGCCTCTCGTTTACGCTGGCGTCGATCTGATTCATTGCTTCGTAGCACGCGGCGACTTTTGCCGCCGACTGCTCGACGTCGAAGCGTCCGGCCAAGAGCTCTATATGCTTTTTTTGGTCAAAATTAACGTGCCCCGCGCCAATTCCAAGGTTCACGCTCATCGCGTCGCGCAGGGCCGATATGATTATCTGTAAAAGAGTCTTTTGGGTCCTGCGATTGATGTCGGCTTTGCTGGTAGCCTCGTCAAGCTCGGCCCAGCTTGCGGCGATTCTCTTGCTTTCGTCGACAAGCCATCCGGCCAGGTCCAAGGCGTGAGAATATTCGAAGCTCGCAAGAGATCCGAGCAATTTCTTTTTCGTTTCATAAAGATTTCCACCGGCCAGTTCAAGCTGGGCCCATCGGCACGCTTGACCCAGACTGCCCTGAGCCAGGCGAGCGAAGTATCGAGTCTCTACTTGGGCGAGGCCCATCTGTTTGAGCCTCTGGATTATTTTCTCCTCGGCCACGAGGCCGAACCGGACTATCTGGCACCTCGATTTTGTCGTCGGCAGGAGTCTTTCGAGTCGCGTGCACAGCAAAATCACGCAGCAATACTCCGGCGGTTCCTCCAGGACCTTCAGCAGCGCGTTCTGCGAAGAAGCATTGAGTTTTTCCGCTTCACTTACCACAAACACCTTTCTGTGCGACAGGGTCGGTCTGTTCGGCGCCTTCTCTATCAGAAACTCGCGGATGACATCAATAGGCAATTCGACCGGCGTGGTTTTTCCCTTGCCGTCTTTCGTGAATTCGAGCAGTTCCTTATAGATATGATGAAAATCAGGATGTGAGTCTGCCTCGAACAATCGGCACGACTCGCATGAGCCGCAACTGTCGGCAAAACCCGTTTCTGTGGTGCGATCCCTGCAAAGCAGCATTTTGGCCCATTCCCGGGCTGCCTTGAACCTGCCAACGCCCTCCGGACCCGCAAAGATGTATGCATGCGCCGGCCTGCCCGATGCGAAGGCACGCTGCAAGATTGAAATCACCCTGTCCTGACAAAAAATCTCTTTGAGGCTCATCTGCTATGGCTCTGTTCCTTCCACTACCCTTTTTATCCTCTCATGGACCTCGTTGATATCGCCCTGGCTACCATCAACGATTCTTACAAGTCTTGGATAATACTCGGGCAATCTGAGAAACTCCTTCCTTACTCTTCTGTGGTATTCCATGGGCCTGGAATCAAATCGGTCAACAACGACATTTGCAAACAGGTACCCTTGGTCAGCGTCCTTGTGGTTTACTTTCGTTTTTTGGTATGGCTTCCTACCCGTACGTTTAAGCCCCTCCTCGACGTCTATGTCAATTACGAGGGTCAAATCGGGCCAGACATCTCCCAGTGCGAATTTCCCAAGTTCGATAATCTTCTCTACAGGATAGCCGCTGCTGCCTTGATAGGCGCACGTCGAGGAAATAAACCTGTCACACAACACGGTCTTACGAGCTTCCAAAGCTGGTCGAACTATTTCCGCCACAAGCTGAGCGCGGGATGCCATAAAAAGCATGAGTTCCGTGCAGACGTCCATGGGGCCCTGTGCATCATACTTGAGCAGGCGGCTAATTTGGTTGCCGACCTTGGTGCCACCTGGGTCGCTGGTCTGCACTACTTCTAGGCCGCGCTTGCTGAAGTATTTCGCGAGCAGGTCCAATTGCATGCTCTTGCCGCAGCCGTCCGGCCCGTCAAGGACAATGAATTTGCCGGCAAATCTGTCCTTCAAGTTCTCTTTATTCAGACTGGTTTCCCCCTGTCTCTCCCTTCAGCGTAGCTGACCCTCCAAAGGCCTCCTGAAATAATTGATCGCCTATCATAAGACGCAGGACCTCGCGTCTGACTTCTTTCTCATCGTAATCAGGATACCGTTTTCTGACACCTGTTTCAACGATACTGCGAAGATCATCGCTCAGCTGAAACGCCATTTCAAGGCGTGCTTCCGGGCCGAGCCTTCGCAGGATTTGAAACTCCTTTCTGGCAGCTTCAATAGTTGTGTCGTTTTTCATCTCTTGAGAGCCACATAACGATTTTTCCTGATTAGCTTGTGAAATCTCCGGGCAAAACCTTCAGCTTGTGAGTTGGAAGTTTTCTTCGCCGACGAGCTGTCTTATCTTCCGGCAGAACTCGACGTCGGGTGTCACCGACAGAGTCTTATCCGCCGCGGCATAAACGCTGCCCTTGTCGGTTCTGATCGCCAGATAGAGAGGGCTTCTGCCGCGGTGCGTCTGGCAGATGCTCTTTATCATCGCCACCTTCTCTTTAGTGACATCCTTTGCGTCCAGCCGGATTTTCACTTTGCCGGCCAGCTTTTCGCTGACCTCGTCCATTGCTATCAGCTCCGCAGCAAGCAGGTTTGGTTTTTCCCTTCTGTAATCCGCCTTTCCTTTTACGAAAACCACCGTATCCGGCGTCAATAAATGGTTGAAGGTATTGAGTACGTCGGGGAACATTACCACCTCGACATGTCCCTGCAGGTCTTCGAGGACGAAGACGGCCATTCTTGAGCCGGCGTTCCGGCCTCTCTGGGTGATGTGAGTTCGTATTCTGGTTATCATCCCGCCGATGCAGACCTGTCTGTCCTGTCCGACGTCGTTGAGTTGGGAGCTGTTGATGGTGGAATAAAGGTTGATGGTCTCGGCGTAATGGCTCAGCGGATTGCTCGTAACATAAAAACCGAGTACCTGCTTTTCGAAAGCCAGCATCTGCGGCTCGGGCCACGGAGGGACGCTTGGCAGTTGCTTATGGTCCTGCGAATAATCATTGCCTCCGGCCATCTGGCCGAAGAAATTCATCTGTCCGTTGTGCCTGTCGGACTGAAGCTGGGCGCCGATCTGCATCGCCTTTTCAAGGGCGGCCATCATTTGTGCGCGGTTGCCGCCGAGCCGGTCGAAGGCGCCCGCCTTGATCAGCGCCTCTGTGACCTGCTTGTTCACGGCCCTTAGGTCAACGTTTTCGCAAAAGTGAAAGAGGCTCTGGAATCGACCGACTTTTTCGCGGGCCTCGATAATTTGTTCGACGGCTTTTCCGCCGACGCCTTTGACCGCCGCCAGCCCGAACCGTATTACGCCCTTTTTGGTCTCGGCGCTGTCAACGCGCCTGTAAAGGGGCGTGAAATCGACCCCGCTTTCATTGATGTCGGGGGGCAGCACCTCGATGCCCATTCTCTTGCACTCGGCGATGTATTCGACCACCTTGTCGGTATTATCCATTTCGTGCGTCAGCAGGGCGGCCATATACTCAACGGGCCAGTGCGCCTTCATGTAGGCCGTCTGGTATGCGATAACGGCGTAGCGGGTGGAATGGCTCTTGTTGAAACCGTAGCCGGCGAAACGCTCGATGAGTTCGAATATCTGCTGCGCCTGCGTTTTGCTGAGGCCCTTGTCGATGCAGCCGGCCACGAATCTCGCCCGTTCCTTGCTGATGGTCTTGGCCTTTTTTTTGCTTATGGCCTTTATCAATGCGTATGCTTCGCGCAGCGGGATGTCGCCGAGCCGGTTGCATATTCGCATTACCTGCTCCTGATAGACCATAATCCCGTAGGTCTCGGCCAGGATTTCGGTCATGATCGGGTGCGGCAGGTCCCACTTCGCCCCGTGCTTTCGGTCGATGTAATCGGGGATGAGAATCATCGGACCCGGGCGATAGAGCGCGTTGGCCGCTATAAGGTCCTCAATCCTGTCCGGACGCATCTTCATCAAAAGGTCCTGCATTCCCCCGGACTCGAACTGAAATACGCCTCTTGTTTGGCCATTGGCAAAGACTTCGAAAACTTTGGGATCGTCGAGGCTGATGCTTTCGAGGTCGATGTCACTGCCGTGGATGTTTTTGACCAATTGCCTGGCCCTTTCGAGAACGCTGAGCGTCTTTAGACCCAGAAAATCCATCTTGAGCAGGCCGACTTTCTCGACCATCGGGCCTTCGAACTGCGTGATTACATCGTCGGAGTCCGGCGCCTTGTAAAGCGGCACGAAGTTCGTCAAAGGCTCATCGGCAATGACCACGCCGGCGGCGTGGACCGAGGCGTGGCGGGCAAGGCCTTCGAGCTTCTTGCAGATATCTATGACCCGCCTTGTCTCGTCACTCTGCTCATAGGCCTGCTTCAACTGGGGTTCGGTCATCAGCGCCTTGTCGAGCGTCATGTCGAGCGAAAAGGGGACGAGCTTCGCCAGTCTGTCGGCCTCGGCCAGGGATATTCCGAGCACGCGACACAAGTCACGAATTACCGCTCTGGCCTTCATGGTCCCGAAAGTGATTATCTGCGCGACGTGGCCGTACTTTTGCCGTACGTAGTCGATGATTTTGGCCCGACCCTGCTGGCAGATATCAATGTCAACGTCCGGCATCTCGTTGCGCTGGGGGTCCATAAATCGCTCGAAAAGCAAATCGTAACGTATGGGATCGACGTTGCACAGGCCGAGACAATAGCCGGCCACGGTCCCCACCGCGCTGCCCCTGGCGCCCACGGGAATATTGTTCTTGTGCGCGTAGTTGCAGAAATCCCAAACGATAAGAAAATAGCTCGCAAAGCCCTTCGACTCGATTACGTCCAGCTCCCTCTCTATGCGCCCCTTTATTTCATCGGTCAGTTCGCCGTAACGCTGCTTTGCTCCTTCGAGGACGATTTTGGTCAGGAACTCTTCGGGCGTCGAGCCGTCGTCCGGCTTGAAAACAGGGGCGTGACGGCTCTTGAGGTCAAGCTCGACATTGCAGCGCTCGGCGAGGGCAAGTGTATTGTCACATGCTTCGGCGACATCGCCGAAAAGCGAGCGCATTTGGTCGGGGCTCTTCAGGAAAACATCTCTCGGGTAAATCATTCTGGTTGGGTCGCCGGCATTTTTCCCGGTACTTATGCAGCACAGGCAATTGTGCGCCTCGTAGTCGTCTTCTTCGAGAAAGTGCACGTCGTTGGTTGCGATAAGACCGATACCCACTTTATTGGCGAGATTGATAAGGCCATTATTGATTTTAGGGTCATCGTTTTCGTGGACCTGAAGTTCGATGAAGAACCTGTCGGGTCCGAATATCTTCAGGCAGCTCTCGGCCGCGGCTTGGGCCGCCTTTTCGTTGCCCGCCGCCAATAGCGCTGCAATCTCTCCCTTCAGACAGGCCGATGTGGCTATCAGGCCCTCGTTCAGTTCGGCGAGGATTCCCTTGTCGATCCTGGGGCGATAGTAAAACCCCTCGGTGTAGCCGGCGCTTGTGAGCTTGAGGAGATTCCTGTAGCCCGCAGTGTTTTCGGCCAGAAGTATCAGGTGATACGCGGCGTCGGTAATGCTCGTCTTGGTACGGTCGAACCTGCTGCCGGGGGCGATGTAAGCCTCAATTCCTATTATCGGCTTGATATTATTATCGACGGCCTTGGTGTAGAATTCGACGGCGCCGAACATGTTGCCGTGGTCCGTGACGGCAACGGTGTCCATGCCTAATTCTTTGCACCGCTTGAAAAGCTTCTCGAAGCTTATCGCTCCGTCGAGCAGGGAATATTGGCTGTGCAGATGAAGATGCGTAAATCCTTTACTCGGCATAAGTTAAAAATCCCTTAATGATTTTTTTTAGCGCGATATCCATGATAGCTCCTAATCATCAGATGTCAAGTGAAGATTATCCCATTCCAACTGCTTGACTCGGTCTCGCCGCAACGCAACCTGTAGTAGTCTTAGGATAAGAAGCGCCCCAACTGCTTGTATCAAGAAGCGCTTCCGAAGAATTCGAAACACTTACGGGCCGCATAGCGGGCCTCTCCCCACCACTGCAAACATCTACCGCTCATAATGATAAAAACGCTATGGAGCGTCCTTGGGACGGTGAGTTCTTTGGCCGTCAAAAATTCTTTACCTTGCCTATTGACATGCTGCCGGGAATTTGATAAAATTATAGTTGTTATATCTGCAGGGACACGTGCACAGAATTGTGCGTTCAAAAAATGTGTCCTGCGATAGCAGAGCCTACCTCGTAAAGTTTCTGTGTTTCCCGGTTTTATATATGTTCCCCGGCGAAAGATGTGTGGTCTTCGCGCAGGGAAACATTAGCTGAAAAAGGAGAATAAACATGTACAGAAAAATGGTGTTGGCCCTCGCATGCGGGGTGGCGCTGGTCGCTTCTACGGCGGTGGCTTGTTTAGTTGCCGAGCCGAACGAACCGAATCAGCCGGCTTCCGTCAGTTTTGTTGCCGACACAAACGAGCCGAATCAACCAAATCCGGCCTTCTTTGTGGTCGACGCAAACGAGCCGAATGAGCCAAACCCGGCCTTCTTTGCCGCCGACTCAAACGAGCCGAACAAGCCAAGCTTGGTCATCTAAGCTCCAAGCCGCCCCGAACATAATGGGGGCAAAGAAGATCGAATCAGCCGCCGCGAAATTCCAAATCCCGCGGCGGCTTTTTTGCTTAAAGCATATCGCCCCATCGAGCAGTGAATACCGACTGTGGAGATGAGGACGCGCAAGTCCTTTATTTGCCATAAATTAACCATCCTATGCCGTGCTATTACTGATGAATGATGAAGCGCGTTGCCGGCAATGTCAAGCCTGAGAACACTGGCAAGGTTATGAATGACTATCAGGATGATTTGGAGGCGGACATTATATTGACGGATAGGTTTATTTATGGTAGTGAGTTTATTTTTCTTCTGGCGTAAGGAAGCAAGAAGGTGGCAAACAAGATAGTATCCAAAGCGAGCCTCAGTGATGACGTCTTTATAGCCGAAGTGGAGGCGCCGCTCATCGCCCGGGCGAGAAAACCGGGACAATTCGTAATCATCAGCAAGAACAACGAATACGGCGAGCGAATTCCTCTTACGATTGCGGATGCCGATCCGCAAAAAGGCACAATCCGGCTGATCTGGCAGCGCGTCGGCAAGACCACTGCCGAACTGGCTGATATGCACGAGGGCGAGGAGATAGCAAGCGTTGTAGGCCCGCTGGGCAGACCGACGCACATCGAGAATTTTGGCACGGTCGTCTGCGTCGGGGGCGGCATCGGCAATGCGCCGCTGCTGCCCATTGCCAGGGCCCTGAAAGAGGCAGGCAACAAGATAATCACCATTATTGGAGCCAGAACAAAAGCGCTGCTCATCCTTGAAGATGAATTTGCCCGAATAAGTGATGAGCTGATAGTCACGACGGACGACGGCTCATACGGACGAAAGGCACTTGTTACCGAGCCGCTAAAGGAAGTCTGCCGGCGCGATCCGAAACCGGACCAGGCCTTTGCAATCGGACCGGCAATTATGATGAAGTTCTGCTGCGAGGTGACCAGGGAATTCGCCGTCCCTACACTGGTGTCGCTAAACACCATTATGGTTGACGGCACGGGGATGTGCGGGGGCTGCCGGATTGAATTTGACGGCAAGCCCAAATTCGTGTGTGTGGATGGTCCCGAGTTCGACGGCCACAAGGTTAATTTTGACCTTATGATGAAGAGATTGAACGCCTACAAGCAGCAGGAGCAAAGGGCCCACGAACAGTACAAAAAGCACCGATGTAAAATAGGCCTGGACGAATAGGCGGGTGTGTCAGGGCGCGACGGAAACAGAGGATATGGGTGACAACGTAACTGAGGAACTGGTTGACGTGACAGACGAGGCAGAGCGAAAACTACTGGAAGAATTGCTGGCAAAGCAGGAGCAAGGCAATCTCAAACCTAAAGACAGATACGAAATTCCGCCTCAGGACATACCCGAGCAGGATCCTGTTGAAAGAAGAGGCAACGTCAATGAGGTGGCGCTTGGCTATACAGAGCTCCAGGCCCGGCTGGAGGCAATGCGGTGCCTCCAATGCAAGACCGCTCCCTGTGTCAAGGGCTGCCCGGTGAGGATAAGGATAAGGGGTTTTGTTGCCGCCATAGGCGGCGGTGACTTCAGAGAGGCGCTTCACATCATCAAAGAGAACTCGCTGCTGCCCGCTGTTTGCGGCCGTGTCTGTCCGCAGGAAGTTCAGTGCCAGTTGACGTGCACGGTGGGCTTGAAGTTCAAGGACCCGACCAAGGCGGTTTCAATCGGCAGACTCGAAAGGTTCGTGGCCGACCTCGACCGGGACAGCGAGAGCGTTCCTGATGTTGCGCCACCGACGGGTATGAAGGTGGCGGTAATTGGCTCGGGTCCCGGAGGCATCGTGGCCGCGGCTGATACAAGAAGGGCCGGGCACGAAGTCACGATATTCGAGGCCTTTCACAAGACCGGCGGAGTAATGGTCTACGGAATCCCGGAGTTCAGGCTTCCCAAGGCAATCGTCCAGAAGGAAATCGACGTGCTCGCCGAGATGGGCGTCAAGATTGTGTGCAACTTTGTTGTCGGCAAGACCAGGACCATCGAGCAGCTTATGACCGAAGACGGCTTTGACGCGGTTTATGTGGGTGTGGGCGCGGGGCTGCCGAGGTTCATGGGCATAGAGGGCGAATCGCTGGTCGGCGTATACAGCGCCAACGAATACCTCACTCGGGCCAATCTCATGAAGGCCTACGATTTCGGCAAAGGCGCCGACACGCCGATTGCACTGTCGAAGAGGGTGGCGGTAGTAGGCGGGGGGAATGTAGCCATGGATTCGGCGAGAACGGCGGTCAGACTTGGGGCCGAAAAGGTTTATTTGATTTACCGCCGGACAGAAAAGGAGATGCCGGCACGCGTTGAAGAAGTCCACCACGCCAAACAGGAAGGCGTGGAATTCCACATACTACAAAGCCCGAAAAGAATCCTGGGTAATGAAGACTGCCTTGTGACTGGGATAGAATGTCTGAAGTATCAACTGGGTGAGCCGGATGAGTCGGGCAGGCGCAGACCCATACCCATAGAGGGTTCGGAGTTCCGAATCGAAGTTGATACCGTGATTATAGCTATCGGCAACATCGCCAATCCCTTGATTCGCCAGACCACCCCGGGTCTGGACTTCAACAAGTGGGGCAATATCATTGTCGACGAAAAGTGCAAGACCTCTCTCGAAGGCGTCTATGCCGGCGGCGACATTGTGCTTGGCGCTGCAACCGTGATTCTTGCGATGGGCCAGGGCCGGATTGCCGCTGCGGCCATGAACGAATATTTGGCGGCAAAGGCGACACGCCGGTCATAACCGCGAGGCTGCTGCATTTGCCTTTCGGAAAACCGGAAAGACAGGTAAGCCGAGGGAGCGCCAAACAAAGCTCGCCGTGGTCAGAATTGAGAATTGTGCGCGCAAAGAAAGCCGCCCTAAATCGAGCGGCTGGAAAGGAACTCGAAAAGCAGAAAAGGTTACTAACACAAGGCGATATAGCTTGCTATCGCCAGGACCAAAAGCCGTTTCTTGTTGAACGTAAAAGGAAGCCAGATTTCGTAATAAAACTTCTTCATTAGCTTTCCCCTTTTTTTTCACCCCATCAAATCGTCCCGTTCAGTATGAGGTCATTATAGCCAAACCGGCCCTCAAAGGCAAGGGAAATTCCCATCTTGCAGACGCAAATATTTACTAATAAAGGACTTAAGGCTTATATGGGTCTTAATTTTTTCGTCGGCCAAAAGCACCCCGAATAAGCCCCGTGCGCGGCAGGTAAATACAGCCGCGGCGACCCCATTCATACGAGGCGGCGCGAGCCTGCTGTGCCTCATAACATACGGCGTTTTCAGCCTGGTCAGGCGAGCTTTTTGACGGCCTCTGCCATGAGTCTTGCTATGGGCATACGCTGGGGGCAGCGGGCTTCGGCGAGGCTGTAGTCCGTGGTGGGCAGCCGGTCTCTTGCCCCCGCCGGGATGTTCGCGAACAGCCGTTTTGCCTCTTCTTTCTCGCCGTAACTGTCGTGGTACATCAGATAACGCATAATGTCACTGACGTATGGCATATTTTGGAGGGCGGCGTCACATATATGGGCACAGCCGGAACAGTAACCGCTGCAGGTGTCATGGGCCACCTGTTCGAAAACTGTCATATCTTCGGCGGTGAGTTTCGTCTGGTCCAGCGCTGCGGCGATATTCAAATGCAGCTCGCGGATATTTCCCCTGCCCACGGCCACGGAGCTGATTCTCTGGTCCTCAATAACCACCTTCAACTTTGCCTGTCCGGCGGTAAAGCCCCGCTTGATGAAGTGGTCGGTGAGCTTCCTGTCTGCTTCGGTCTCAAGTTCCTGTCCGCGCGCCTGCGTTTTCATGGCGGTCAGTCCGATGCCCGCTTTGTAACACGCTTCGATGGCGGCGTTCATCTCGGGATTCTGCATTTCTCTGAAGTTGTATCTGACCATAATTGCGTCGATCCAGTCGAGCTTTGCCGCGGCGGCGAGGCATTTGGCCATATTGTCGTGCGTGCTGAAGCCGAAGAAGCGAATCAGCTTGCGTTTCTTGGCGCCCTCGGCCCAGTTCTTCAGTTCGTCCGTCAGTTGTGCCGGGTCGGAAAGTATGTGCACGCCGTAGTAGAGGTCGATGTAATCGGTCTGCATTCGCTTGAGGGATTCCCGGAGGCGCTGCTCGACCTGGTCCATCGTTTTTGCCTGTGATGCTTTGCTGACGATGAATAACTGCTTTCGCATGTGCGGGTTCTTCGAGAGGAAGTTGCCTATACCAAGCTCGCTGTTTCCACCGGAGTAAGAGTGCGCGGTGTCCCAGTAGGTGACGCCGTATTTCAGGCATTCCCTCAAGGCAGCCTGGTTTTCGACGACGTCAAACATGGTTCCAAGCGACAGGCATGGGACTTCCAGCGGTACTTCTTTGCCCGAGTCGTCCAGTTGGGTGAGCTTACCCAATCTGCGTTTCGGCACCTGCTTATTATTTTCCTTTTTTGTCGCGTTGGGCTCGTTCGAATCCGCCGACGCGACGGTTGAAGCCAGAACGGCTCCCAAGCCGGTGGCGCCAACCTTTTTGAGAAAGTTTCTTCTGTCTATCTGCCTTCTGCTCTCTTTCATAGGATTTACCCCCAAAGTGTTCCTGTAATTATCTGTTATCAGGCCAACTTCTTTTCTGCCTCGGCCATCAAGGCGGCTATCGGCAGATGCTGCGGACAGCGGGCCTCGGCCTGACTATAATCCGTGAGGACAAGTTTTTTTCTGGCCTGTGCCGGCAGCTCGGCGAAAAGCCGCCTTGCCAGCTCTTTCTCGCCGTAGCTGTTGTGATACATCAGGTAGCGCATAACGTCACTTACATAAGGCATATCGGGAAGCGCTGCATCGCAAATATGAGCGCAGCCGGCACAGTAGCCGCTGCACGTTTGGCGTGCGACTTTCCGGAAGACCTTCATGTCCTCCGGCGTGAACTCGGTTTTATCGAACACAGCGGCCACGTTCGAAGTCAGCAGGGCGATGTTTTTCATTCCAACACAGACCGAGCTTATTCTCTCATCCGTGAGGACCGCCTTTATTTTTGCCTGTCCCTCGGTGAAACCTCGCCTGAGAAAGTGTTCGGTGAGCTTTTTGTCCCCCTCGGTCTCTATTTCTTTGACCTGTCCTTTTCCCATTACCTTTATGGCGGTCAGGCCTATGCCCCTCTTATAGCAGGCATCAATCGCGGCGTTCAAATCCTCGTCCTGCATATCCCGGAAGTTATACCTCAGCATAATCGCATCGATCCAGTCGAGCTTGACGCCGACGTTGAGGCAGATGGTCATATCTCTGTGGACGGTGAAACCAAAGAACCGGATAAGCCCGCGATCCTTGGCGCTTTTGGCCCAGTCACGCAGGTCGTTGTTCAAACGGTCGATTTGCTCGAGCTCGTGCAGATAATACAAGTCGATATAATCCGTGTTCATTCTCTTGAGGGACGTCTGCAGGCGGTCTTCCATGTCGGCAATGGTTGTTGTTTTTGATGCCTTGTCGGCGATGAAAAGGTCCTTGCGGATTCCCGGATTCCTGGCGAGGAATTTGCCTATGCCGAGCTCGCTGTTTCCGCCGGAATAGTTGTAGGCGGTGTCCCAGTAATTGATTCCCCACTCCAGCGTCTTTCGCAGAAGGATTTGATTCTCGGTATCGACCTGGAAAGTTCCGAAGGATAGACACGGGACCTCGAGCGGGACTTGCCTGCCGGACTCATCCAGCCGGGTCAACCTGCCCAGCTTTCTTTTGGGAACCTGGGGCAGTTTTGGTGCATCTGCGGTTGCTGAATTGTTTGGGTCGCCCGGCTGGGCCGTTGCGTGCCCCGAAGAAAAAGCCGAACTCAGACCCGCGGCCCCGATTGCCTTTAGAAAATTTCTTCTGTCTATCTGTGCCTGTTTGTTTTTCATCACGCCGGCTCCAAAAATACTCAGCTGTCGAGCAGCAATCTTCTTTTGCTGCTCCTTGTTTCACCTTCTGCCGAAACCCTTATGGCCTTTTTGCCGCTTACGGGGCACTCGTGTTCACAGACTCCGCAGCCGATACACTTTTCTATGTCCACATAGGGTCTTTGCAGGCGAATCTGGATCTCGATTCTGCTTCCGGCAGCGGGTTCTTTCATCGGCTTATCGCCGGAGGAAACCTCCACCGAGCCTTCCGTATTTGCAACCACTTTGAGGCGTTGACCACCCTCAATCAGACAATAGTAATCGCCGGTCGCAAGCTCGCCGGGCAAAAGGTCCTTTTCGACGAATGTAATTCGTGAGGCGCCCGCACTTTCGACAATCATGGCGCCGTCTCTTATTATATCAAAATATTCCTGCGTATAAATGGCTTTCGGGCTGACCGGGCAGTTTTCCTCGCACACGATGCAGGGTTTGCCCATCGCCCACGGCAGGCACCTGTTGCGGTCGACAAACGCGGTGCCGATTTTAATAGGACCGGCTTTTTCGAATTCGTCACGGCCAAGTTTCTCTGCAAGCGTAATCGGCCTGATGGCGGCCGTCGGACAAATCTGACCGCACGCCACGCAGTTCAACTGGCAGCCGCTGGAGCCTATCCGGTTATTGAGTACGGGAGTCCAGAGATTTTCCAGTCCGCCGGCAAAGCTCCCCGGCTGAATCACGTTTGTCGGACATATCCGCATACATTGGCCGCATTTGATACATCGCTTGAGGAACTGCTCTTCCGGAAGGGCCCCGGGGGGACGAATCACCTTGTGGTACCAGTTGTCGCCTAATGTGCCGGTCAGCCTGATTGCCGGTACCGCCAGGATTCCGCCCGCGACCGAAAGCGCAAAGCCCCTGCGCGAGATGTCGGGGTCGGTGACTTCGCCTGCCAGTGAAGGACGCATCTGGTAGCTGATTACGCCGTGTTTACAATCTTGGCGGCAGTTAAAGCAAAGCACGCACTCGCTGATTTTTATGTTCTGCGTTGGCTCGCAGCCGCCCTCGCAGGATTTTTCGCACATTCTGCAGTTGATGCATTCGCTTTGATTTTTGCCGATGCGCCAGACGGCGAATCGCCCGATTACGCCGAACAGCGCCCCTAACGGACAGACGAACCTGCAATAGAACCGGGGGATTACGAGATTGAGCAGTATGGCCGTGAGAAAGATCGCGAATATCAGCCACGCACCTTCGTAAAAGCGATCGCTTGCGGAGGCGATATTGGCGGGCTTGTCGAATATGGGCAGCAGCACGAGATTGAACGAGCGGGTCACAAACGGTATGGGGTCGAGTAACCCTGTCTGCAAAGTGGCGGCAATGGAAGGAAACGCAGCCATCGCAAGAAAGAATACGAGAACGAAGTATTTGATGCGCTGCGCCTTTCGGTATTTGTTCAGTTCTATCTTCTGCGCGGTCGGCTTTCTTCTGTTGCCCAGCCAGCTGACGAAGTTGTGTAGTGAGCCGAAGGGACACACCCAACTGCAGAAGAACCGGCCGAAGATTATCGTCAATATCAGGGTTGCCGCCGCCCACAAGAGAGGGTAATACAGGGAGTGTTCGGTCAGGATTGTCCCGATTGCCGCCAGCGGGTCGAGCTGCAGGAACCAGTTCACAGGCCAGCCGCGAATCTGCCGGAATTCTTCACCCACCGTGGCGACTATGCAGAACCACAGAAATAGTGCGAAAAAGAAGGTCTGGCTCATTCTTCTTGTGGTTACGATTCTCATAGTCACAGTTTCAGCTTATCGCGGTGAGCTTTGGTTTCAATGATTCGTAATCAATCTTTCCCGAGCCCGCTTGCTGGGCCTTGGCAAGGTAGGGCAGGTCCGAAGGCTTCAGGCCCAGCAGGGTGCACCCGTAAGCATCGGCCGCCACCTGGTCGCAGCTCGCAATCATTGTATTTGCGCGTTTGAGGTCCGAGACCGAGCCTCCGGTCGGGCCGTTTGTCACCATTACCTCCGTGCCGTCGAGTATGACGAGTGTGGGCCTTACCATCATCGATAGTTCGGCGATGATGGTGTTGATGTCCTGATGAAAAATGTTGCGCCGTCCGCCCAGAAGACCGTACCAGTTTTTGATTGTCATTGAAGCGCCGGCTCTTTGATGGTCCTTGACCGGGGCGATGCCAATCAGTTTGTCCGCCTTGATAAACGGCTCAAAGAACACCTGCCAGTTCCTGATTAGTTTGCCGCCTTCGAGCGTGGTGTATTTGAACATGCTGTCGGTCGGCAACAGTACTTGGGCGCCGGTGCGGCGGGCCGCGGCGTCTACGCCGCTGAGCGCGAAGCAGCTTGCGGCATCGTTGATGGGGTTGTCTGCAATTATGACTTTTCTGGCGCCTGCCTTGTAACACAGCCGCACGACTTCGCCCACGAGATCGGGATTGGTTGTGGCGCCCAGCGCCGGCGGCGACGCAAATGCGACGTTCGGCTTTATCGCGACGGTTTCTCCCGGCTTGACGAATCTTTCGATGCCGCCCAATAATTCTATCGCCTTGTCAACGGTTCTGGTGCGCTCGGCGCCGGTAACAATGCTCATTGCCTTGGCGGGTACGGCGGGAACGGAGAAATCAGGCAGTGTGACCAGCCGGCCGGCGTCTTCGGCGGGCGTCGGCACCGCCGGGTCGTAGAGCAGGTACGAGGCCGCACCGACGGCAGCGACCGCCAGGCCGGCTTTGGCCGTCCGCGCCAGAAACTCTCTTCGTCCGGATTGTCTCTGTTCAGGGTTATTCATTTTTTCTGTCCCGCCGCAACAAGGAGGCTATCCGCAAGCATTTCGACCAGCTTCTGCGCCGCCGACTGATTCTGTGCCTCATGAACGCCGGCGACGAACGGCCCGGTGACAAAGATGATTTCAGTGGCGCCGTAGGAGTCTATCACGCTGGCCTTGAGATTCTTTAGAGCCTCATTGGTTGTCGCCTTATCGGTGCAGCCGCTCTCCAGCAGGAAACTGTGGTACGCTTGTGCGATGTTTCGGGCATCCTGTGCATCGGGCCGTCTGCTGAAAAACGCGGTAATGATTTCATCGTCAGCCTTGTACCGCGCGGTAAAGGTGTTCGTCAGTTTTTCGAAACCAAAAACATCCGAAAGGTAAAGCTTGAAACTTTCCGGCACAAGGCTTGCGGCCGGAAACAGCTTTAGCTCGGTTATCTCTGTAACCATATCCACAGGCAGATTCTTTCTGAGGTTGTCACGGGTTTCCATAATGGCCCCGAACAGCGGCTCTGACTCGACCGAACCGACCAGCTCGATGTAGTAATGGCCGTTCATACAATACAGTGCGTTGGCGGTCCTGTAGGTGTAGATCGGTTCGAGAACCCCGGAAGCTACCGCCTCCGGCCTTCTTTGCACGCTGAAAACCGAAAAAGCACCCCTGTTGGAAGCCATGTCATAGAGATACACCTCGAACCAAAGGGCATCATCGTTTCTGTCTTTGAACCGGCGGGTGAACAGCTTTCTGAATCCCGAATCCAGATAAAAATCGGCCTTGCCGTCGATTTTCTCGTACAGGTTTTCCGCGGTGTATGTTTCGACCCCCGAAGACGCCTCAAAGCCGGCGGGGGCAAAAGACTCCAGGGCCGCTGTTTCTTTGCCGGTTATGCCCTGTTTTGCGGCGGATACCTCATCGACGGGCACGCTCATGCCAAATCGGCCCATATCAAAATTGAACTGGGCGGTGAAAATCCACAAACCAATGAGGAAAAGAAGGCCCAACAGGCCGAAGCTTATGACAGATTCCCTCTGATTTGGCTGCCCGGGCTTTGCCCTCATAGACCAACCCCATAAAGCTAATTCAGTTGACGACAAGGCGAAAACATATTATAGTCATCAAACGTAGTTTGTCAATATAAAGGAATTGCGCCTCGTTGGTTATATAATTAGGTTGATGCAATAATACTGCAATAGAGAATAAGGAGACCCAAATGAGCGAATATACGAGTTATGTTCTGGCTTGGATGATTGGTTGGCCGGAATTGATGGTCGTGCTGGTAATTGCCCTGCTGATTTTCGGCAGAAGACTTCCCGAAATTGCTCGCGGCCTCGGCAAGAGTCTCACCGAATTCAAGAAGGGTATCCATGAGGCCGAGGAGAGCAAGGACGAATTTGTGAATGAAGTCAAGAAGGTCGGAGATGACGTAGCCAAGGAGGCCAAAGACGCATCCGGAATCGATGATATTCACGGCAGGGATTAACCGGCCTCGGCAAGCGTCCCGGGTCCAAACTTACCAACTGAAATGGCCAGCCCGAAAAAGAAAGACGACATCCTGGACTCGACTATGAGTCTGGGTGACCACCTCGAAGAATTGCGCGCCCGCCTGATCCTGGCAATCCTTGGTTTGGCAGTGGGTGCCGTCGTCTGCCTTTTTTTTGGAAAGCAGATACTGGGTTTCATAGAATGGCCCTATACGCTCCTAATGCAAAACCACCCTGAATTGTCGAGACTGAAGTACTGGTCCCCGCCCGAAGCCTTCGCTGCTTATATGAAAATATCGGTGATGGCCGGTCTGATACTTTCCTCGCCCTGGGTCTTCTATCAGTTATGGATGTTTGTGGCCGCGGGGCTTTATGCGCATGAGAGAAGGTATGTGCGGTGTGCGGTGCCTTTCTCGGCCGGCTTGTTCATTGCGGGGGCGTTGTTCTTCCTCCGTTTTGTTGCTCCGCTTTCACTTGAGTTTTTTCTGAGATTTGGCAACTACATTGGTGCAGAGGCAATGTGGACATTGCAGAAGTATGTCTCTTTCATCACACTGCTTATGCTTGTTTTCGGAATCGGCTTCCAGACGCCGATTGCAGTCTTTATCGTGAATAGAACGGGGCTTGTTTCGATTCGGGCGCTTGGGCGGTCAAGGAAGTACGTGTTTCTCGCTGTTTTCGTGGTGGCAGCCATAGCTACCCCGCCCGATGTAATTTCTCAAGTGACGCTGGCGCTGCCTTTATATCTGCTTTTTGAGCTGGGGATACTGCTGAGCTATCTGGCGGCCCGGAAGAAGGCGCGTGAGTCGGAGAAGAGCTGACCCCGAAGCAGAAAATCTTGTTTGCGGCGCCGGGCAGAGAATTAAAATCGTCGGCGCCGGATTCTCATCCGGCCGGCAATCAGAAAGGGGGACAGTATTATGGGAATTATAGGAAGCAAGCCTGATATTAGCGGAGAGATTCAGCAGTTTGTCAGGAGGGATTTTTCGCCGAGTTTCGGCCGACTCCAGGGAGATTTCAAAAAGAATCCTTCCTGGCAGCGGCTTCGTGAAATCGGCAGCGAGTTCGGGCTGGATAACGAAGACATAGACAGTTTCACACAGGGCGACCTGATTGATTTCTTTGCAGAGCATGGTTGCGCAGATGTCCTTGTTCGCCGGAGCAAAGCTCAGATTGAAACCAGTACGACCGAGGGCAAAATTCCAAAGCTGGAAAACTGGCGTGACGCCCTTGCCGGCAAGTCGATTGGTCTGGACAGCCTGATGAATCTTGCGGGCCTGAGGAGTTTCGCGACCGACCAGAAAGCGATGGATGACCGGGTCCGACAGGTCCTGGCAAGGGCGAAACAGCAGTGAGAGGACTTTCTCTCTTATTTGTTTTTTCCTTCGATGGCAGATAAGTGCTAACGCTGATAAATACAAACAGAATGACCCCGCCGATAGGTCCGCTCGGTCTGGAATATGTGGCCGGTGCGGCAAGGGCGGCCGGAATTAAGGTCGATGTGGTCGACTTGTGTCTGGCCGATGATCCCGCGGCGGCCCTTAAGAATTACTTTGCATCAAGTCAGCCCCGATTGGTCGGGCTTTCATTTCGCAACGTCGATGACTGCTTCTGGCCCAGGGCCGACTGGTTCCTGCCTAAGCTGGCCGAGACCGTACGTGAGCTGCGGAGTATGACCGACGCGCCAATCGTGCTTGGCGGCGTGGGCTTTTCCATTTTTCCCGAGCGAATCGTCGAATACGTGGGGGCCGACTTCGGAATTCGCGGCGACGGCGAGCAGGCGACAGTTGCGCTTCTCGACGAGTTGAAGGGGACAAGGTCGTTTGACCGGGTAGGGGGGCTGATCCGGCGCGAGGACGGTCGGATTGTTGCTAATCGACCCCTCTGGCCTGCGCCGTTGTCACTGCCGACGAAGCGCGATGCGATCGACAACCTCGCCTACTTCAAGGCGGGGGGGCAGTGCGGTCTGGAAACCAAGCGCGGCTGCAATCGCCGGTGCATTTATTGCGCCGACCCTCTATCCAAGGGCGCGACAATCAGGCCGCGCGACCCTGCGGAGGTCGCCGACGAGGCCGAGGCGCTCCTCTCGCAGGGAATAGACGTGCTGCACCTGTGCGATTCCGAGTTCAATGTGCCCGACAGTCACGCTTTGGCGGTCTGCGAGGAGTTTATTCGGCGCGCGCTCGGCAGGCGTATTCGGTGGTACACGTATATGGCGGTCGTGCCCTTCGATGCCGAGCTTGCCGGGGCGATGGCCGGGGCGGGCTGTGTCGGCATAGATTTCACGGGTGACACAGCATGTCCTTCGATGCTTAAGGCATACCGTCAGATGCACGTGAAAGAGGACCTTGCTTCGGCGGTGCGATTGTGCCGTGACAACGGCATAGCAGCAATGATAGACCTTCTGCTTGGCGGGCCGGGAGAAACACCGGAGACGGTTGCCGAGACGATTGAGTTCATCAGGCAGATAGCGCCCGACTGCGCGGGAGCGCCTGTAGGCGTCAGGGTGTACCCCTGCACCGAAATGGCGCGGATAGTGGAGGCCGAGGGTCCGCCCGAAGACAACCCGAACATTCATCGCAAATATGACGGACCCGTGGATTTGCTCAAACCCACTTTCTACATATCCCGGACTCTGGGGCCGAATCCCGCTCGCCTTGTAAACGATTTGATTGCCGGCGATGCGAGGTTCTTTGGGCCGCTGGAGGAAGCTGACGCTGCCGAGCAGGCCGTTCCCACGGACCATAATTACAACGAGAACGTCGCCCTGGCCGAAGCAATCAGGCAGGGCGCCCGAGGGGCCTACTGGAACATCCTCCGGAACCTGCGGGATAAATAGGGCTCTTCCGAATAATGGGTAGTTGGATTCGGGGTTCGGAACGCCCGAGAAAAACCGTTCGGGGCCCCAGAGGCACAAATTTCCCCCCGCCTGCCCAAATTTGCGCCTCTGCCCAAACGATTTTTCTCTCGAAATAACTCCAAGACCTGGCCTGACCGTTTCACCTACGCATTAACCGGATGAGCGATAAATAGTCCGACCCGGCCGTCATTTGCCGCGTAGTATTAACAAAGAGCAGGTTTTATTTGGAATGCAGGATGGTAAATGATGGCCTTACGGGGATATATGGGCGGTTATTTGACTGCGGCTTGTCTAATCGGCATGTGCTGCAACATCAGCCCGGCCGGGCAAGGGGGCAAAACTATGGAAGGCGACAATAAATCTCATGTATTCACGAACAGGCTGGCAAATGAGTTCAGTCCGTATCTGTTGCAGCATGCGCACAATCCGGTGGAGTGGTATCCGTGGGGCGACGAGGCTTTCCAGCGGGCCAAACGGGAAGACAAGCCGATTTTCCTTTCCATCGGCTATTCGACACGTCACTGGTGTCACGTTATGGAGAGGGAAAGCTTTGCGGATGAGCGGATAGCAAAGATAATGAACGGGCACTTCGTGAGCATCAAAGTGGACAGAGAGCAGCGGCCGGATGTCGATGCCGTTTATATGAATGCGGTCCAGATGATGACCGGCAGCGGGGGCTGGCCCCTGTCCGTCTTTTTGACGCCTGAGGGTCAGCCGTTTTACGGGGGAACGTATTTTCCGCCGAGTGACATCTACGGCAGACCGAGCTTCGAAAGGGTGCTTTTGACCATCGCCGATGCCTGGAAAAACAGGCGCGAGGAACTGGTGGAGTCGGCCGGCAGAATCAGCGGCGTGCTTGCCGGACTGGGCGAGCAGCCTGCTGAGGGGAAGCTTTCTGTTGACGTACTGAAAAATGCGTCTTCATATTTTCAGCAGACCTTCGATGGCACATACGGTGGGTTCGGCGGCGCACCAAAGTTCCCGCAGGCGAGCAATCTTTCAATGCTGCTGGCGTATTGGCGCAGAACGGGCGACGCAAGAGCGCTTGCAATGGTGGAGAAGACACTGGATGCAATGGCCAAAGGAGGCATCTACGACCACCTCGGCGGCGGCTTTCATCGTTACTCTACGGATGCACGCTGGCTTGTTCCACATTTTGAAAAAATGCTTTACGACCAGGCGCTTCTGAGCAGGGTCTATATTCAGGCCTATCAGGCGACGGGCAAAGAAGAATATGCACGCACTGCGCGTGAGGTTTTTGATTATGTCCTGCGTGACATGACGGCCCCGGAAGGTGGATTCTACAGCGCAGAAGACGCAGACAGTGAAGGCAAAGAAGGTCTGTTCTATGTTTGGACGCCGAAGGGAATAGAGAGTGTTCTGGATGCCGAGCAGGCAAAAGTCTTTGCCGAATACTATGGTGTGACGGAAGAGGGGAACTTTGAGGATAACAAGACCATCTTGAATGTCACCAGAACACCGGAGCAATTGGCAAAACAGCTTGAAAAAGACGCGACCGAGATAGAACGCATTATTGGCGAAGGGCGTTCAAAACTCCTGGCTCATCGCGCGAAGAGGATTCGGCCGCATCGTGACGACAAGGTTATCGCCGGGTGGAACGGATTGATGATTTCGGCGATGGCCTCCGGGGGCGCAGTGCTCTCGGAGCAAAAATATATTGCCGCCGCCGAGAAGGCCGCCGATTTCGTACTGGGTAAATTGAGGCGCGATGGTCGATTGATGCGTTACTACCGCGATGGGAAGGTGGCCGGGCCGGGTTTCCTGGACGATTACGCGTTTGTAATTATGGGGCTGTTGGATTTGTATGAGGCGACCTTCGATGCCAGGTGGCTGGCAGAAGCGCGGGGACTCGCCGAGCAGATGACAGAGCAGTTTGGCGATAACGAGGCAGGGGGGTTCTTTCTCGCGGCAAAGGATGCCGAGCCGTTGATTGTGCGAAACAAACCCGGTTACGATGGCGCTGTTCCCAGCGGCAATTCTATCGCGGCGCTGGTCCTGTTGAAACTCGGAAGTCTGACAATGGAGCGAGAGTTCACCGAACGGGGCGAGCGTGTGCTGAACGCTTTTTCGGCACAGATGGCGCAATCGCCTGCGTCGCTGACGGCAATGCTTGTTGCGCTTGATTTCTCACTGGGTCCCACACAGGAAATAGTGATTGCCGGCGACCCCGGGCAAGCTGATACGAAAGAGATGTTGAAGACGGTTCGCAGCAGGTTCCTGCCGCGAGCGGTCGTCCTTTTACATCCAGCGGGCGAAGCAGGCGCATCTATAGAAGAACAGGTTCCATTTTTGAAGGCCCAGGTTACGATTGGCGGCAAAGCCACAGCCTATGTCTGCGAGAACTATGTTTGCAGAAAGCCGGTCGGCAGCGTTGCCGAGCTGCAGGGCCTGCTTGATTCGATTGTGAGAGATGACAAAGGTCCGGGTCAGCCGACGTCTGCCGCGGAGATCGAGTGAGCTAATCGAGTACGACCTCATCCCGGTACGCCGGGACGGTGACATCCCAGTGGGTTTTTTCCCGAACGTAATCGGCGAAGCTTTGTGCGCTGTCGGCCTCGCCGTGGACGACGAAGAGCTTCCTCGGAGGTGTTTTCAATTTACTCAGCCAGTCGAAAAGCTCGTCCCTGTCGGCGTGGGCTGAAAAGCCGTGGATGCGAACGATGTTTGCCTTGACCGGATATTTCTGGCCGAGGATTCTGACCTGCTCTTCGCCGTCGACGATTTGTCTGCCCAGCGTGCCGACCGCCTGATACCCGACGAACATTATTGTGCTCTCGGGGCGGGTTATGTTGTTGACCAGGTGATGTTTCACCCGGCCCCCCGTGCACATGCCGGAGCCGGCTATGACCATAATGGTCCCTCTTATACTGTTTATGGCCTTCGATTCTTTCGTCGTTTCTACGATTTTCAGACCGGGAAAACTGAAAGGCGACTCGTTGTTCCGAATAAACTGTGCCATATCATCGTTGAAAAGTTCCGGATGATGCTGAAAGACTTTGGTGACCTTCGAGGCCATCGGGCTGTCCAGGAAGACCATCAGATGCGGTATGGCATCTTCGAGCAGCAGCTGGTTCATGTAATACATGACCTCCTGCGAGCGTTCGAGGGCGAAGCTGGGGACGATGATATTGCCGCCGGCCTTTTTTGTTGAGTTTATCACCTTGCCGATCGTCTCTTTCACATCCTTCGTTTCTTCGTGCACCCTGTCACCATAAGTGGACTCGATAAGGACGTAATCGGCCTGATCGAAGACGGTGGGGTCGCATACTATAGGTCGGTCGGGCCGGCCCATGTCACCGCTGAATATGATGATTCTCTCTTGGCCGTTTCGCCGGACCTTCGCCCTTATGACGGAAGAGCCCAGGACGTGGCCCGCGTCATAAAACGTTGCTTCCACGCCGTCTCCAAGCGGTATCGCTTCTCTGTATTCAACGGGCGAGAAAAGGGGAAAACAGGCCTCGGCGTCGGCGGTGCTGTAAAGCGGAACCTCGGGGAATGGGCCCTTTCGTCCTTCGCGATCGTGCCTCCTGCGCTTATGTTCGGCGTCCTCTTCCTGTATGTGGGCGGAATCCAAAAGTATAATCTTGGCGATTTCGGCGGTGGCGGCCGTGCAGTATATCTTGCCCTTGAACCCCTCTCGGGCCAGTTTCGGCAGCAGGCCGCAATGGTCCAAATGCGCGTGTGTCAACAGCACCGCGTCTATTGTTTCAGGCGGTATCAGAAATGGGTCCCAGTTTCGCTCTCTGAACTGTCGTTCCTGATAGAGCCCGCAATCCACGAGAACGCGAACGCCGTTCGCCTCCAGCAGGTGCCGCGAGCCCGTGACATTCTGAGCAGCTCCAAGAAATTTCAGCTTTATTTGCATATCTTGTTTCACCGAATAATGCCCAATCGTCTTCTTGATTAAGATTCTAAGGCTTTCATGGGACGATGTCAAACCACAAAAGATCATCCGCTGCCCTTCGCCACACAGAGAGAGCAACGGGTGGCGGTTTCGGCGGGGCAAATTTCTGGCGAAAAGGGGAAAACTTTAGTAATTGTTGAACTTATCGCTGCGCGGCGCATCTTTATAAGGTGAGGATAACTTATGAGCGTAAGCAACCGGTTGATTGAGCAGGTGTTGGTGCTTCGCTGTCAAATCGGCGACAGGAGCGCTCTTGTCGAGCTCATCGAGCGGTATCAGGCGCCGCTGCGCTACTTCGTGGCTCGATTGATAGAGGACCCGGAGATGGCCGAGGACATATTGCAGGATACGTGGCTTGCCGTTATCAGAAAGATACACACCCTCAGGCAGTTCGATACATTTTCCACGTGGCTTTATCGTATCGCTCGCAATAGCGTTTATAAGGAACTCAGGAAGAAAAAGCATTTGTGTCTGCTTGCAGAGGATGTGGCAGCGCCAGGAGATAATGAGGAGCCTGTTTTTTCTCCTGAAGATGCGGCCAGAGTACACGTATGCCTGGAGAGATTAAGACCCGAACATAAAGAGGTTCTGATGCTGCGGTTTTTGGAACAAATGTTGTATGAACAAATATCACAGGTAATCGGTTGTAAAGTCGGTACTGTCAGGTCGCGCATACATTATGCGAAGCGCGCGCTGAAGCGAGAAATGGAGACTTGAACAATGGCGAAAGAAAGTGACATGAAGAAAGAGCTTCTCGGACAGATGGGTACTGCCTCTGAAGGCAAACGCGAGGAGAGCGCGGAACTGGCTCAGAAGATTATTGAAAAAGAGGAAGCGCGCATCCGACGTACGAAATGGGAGACTGTAATTGCCTGGGGGCTGGTGGTGATATGCTTCATAATCGGCGCCGTTGTGGAGCGGCTCAGAATGCGCCAGTACTTCAATGAGATGGAGCTTATTTGGTCGCACTGTTTACCGATGATACTGCGTGGCCTGCTGCTAATCGCGGTTGTTTTTACTGTTCTGCTCTACACGAGGTCGAGAAGCTTAACAATCAGGCAGATTCAGGCGCGTTTGGCCGATATCGAGGCGCTCATAAAGAAAATGGCTGAGGAGCGCTGAGCCGCAAGTGGTATTTGAGGCCAATGGGGGCGCCCGCTGATGTTTGTATGCAGTTTAGGTCGCTCGGCTATATGCTTGAAGGTTGACCGTAAAACGACTCTCAACCTATTCGCCGAGATGGCGGACAACGCCGTATTTGCGAAAGGCGATAAGGTCGGCGATTTTTGCCGTGTCCTCCGGCTTTGGCTTGTAGAGAACATCCATCATTTCGATGAAATCTGCGGTGTATTCTTTGAGCACGCCGCTGTATTCGAATATCTTGTCGCCCTTGACCAGCTCGAGTACAACCTTGCGCCCGATGTATTTTTCCAATAGCGGCTCATAAGAGGCGCCGACCGCACCCATCAACTCCTCTTTCATCTGCGATACATATTTATCCTGGGTCTTCAATACGGTGCCGGCCGGCGTGGCTTTTTGGGCCTGACTCATTAACAGGTTAATCACTTCCATCACCGAATCGCGCACGGTTTTGAAGATGTTCAGAATTTTTCTCTTAAGCCGTCGCAAAAACCTGGGATGATAGGTTCTTTTCAATTCCTTTTCTCGACGTTTTCTATTGCTGTCACTAAGCTGGTCGTGGTAGCGAATCAGGGCCGTAATTCGCGGGTACTCGTGCTTATAAAGGATGTAGCTGGTCTCGTAGTGGCCGTCCCGGTCCTGATACTTTTGTGCGTAAACCAGCTCCAGTCCGGTATTTTCCACGCCCAGCGTGCCCCAGATGGTTTTGCCGGCCGTGTCCTCCACCGTTACCATACATTTCGAAAAGTCCTTCAGACACTTGTCTCTTGTTGTCCTTCTGATGAAGGCTGCGACAACGGTGGACAGGACAATAAAGATTATCGTTATGGCAAGTGCATTGTTGCTGATAAAATCCACCATGACGAGGCGTCCCTGATTCCTGACCGTCTTTCCGAAATTTGGCCCGCACTCGCTGCCGGCCATCATGCTACCAAGCATAACCGGAATCTGTCCGCAGGTCAAAACAAACCGCGCCCACGAATTCACGCCGCATTACGGTTGAAAGGCACCGTTCAAGTCACAGGCCACATAATTCACAAGCGCCTCGACGCCGTGGCCGGCGCCGAATTGAATGTAAGGGTCGCGCGGCGTTCGGTATTCGTAACGCTTCACGCCGATAAGCTTCTCGTCTCGATAGATTTGAACAACGCGGTCTTCGCGCACGGCAAGACGATACGTGTGCATCGCGTCCGTATTGTCCAGTCCCTCGGCCACAGCAGTAAACTCCTCGAATTCCAAAAAGACCGAGCCTAAGACCAGGCCCTCGTACCAATAAACGCCGGTATCAGTGATGGTTATCGCGTACCGGCTGCCCGCCCCGTCGTATAGTTCTAAGTCAACGCCTCGACGCCTGGGCGATGTCTTGAGCACCTGTGTCCTTATTTCCGCCGCGAAGCCCTTCTTTTGATCGACCCGGCCGAACACGTCTTTCTTCTCACTTCTTAACCAGAGTTGCTGATTCTCGCCGGTGTGTATTTTCAACGCGCCTTCGCTCACAAGACTAATTGTATCTTTTTCACTGGCGCCCGCGAACTGCCACTCCCAACTGTCCTGGGTGGGTAGTCCCTCGGGTCTGTAAATGTCGGATAGAGTGTGCTTGCCTGGTAACTGGCGAGCAGCCGGTGACGCTGTGGCTGAGGCCGCGGGTGGTCGTGTCGTCAGCCACTTCAGGTTAAAGGCATAGTGGTTTCGGCTGCTCAGCAGGTGGATGATATTGTCGGGGCTCTGGCACACGGTCAGATACCCGACGAATTCAGAGTAGTGGGCGTCCATGGTGACAGGGTGTCCGTCCATTGTCTCGATGTCACGGCCGGGTCCATCGTCCGAGACCAGACGCCTGTACGGCCAGGTCTTCCCTTCGTCGGTCGAAACGGCGGTAAACAGCCCGGAGATTGGACGTTGACCGCCGGATGCATCGGTAATCATCATGTTCTTGCAGAAGGAGGCAAAAAACAGTGGGCCCTCCTTGAGCCTCAACAGAGCTACCCTCTGGCCCAGGTTCAAAGGTTGGAACTCGCTGGCGAAATATTCCCATGACTTGCCCATGTCTTTGGAGATGCTCATCGGCATTTTTCCGTCGATGGGATGCCTGCGCCCGAATGCCATTAAACTGCCGTCGCTGAGCTGCGCGACCCCGGCGTGGATGCCGCGGATATTGCCGCCCGGGTCGGTCCAGGTATTGCCTTGGTCGTCGCTGAGGGCAAGGATGGTGCCGCCGCGTCCGTCACCGGGAAGAAGAATGTGACCGCTCGCCGTTCTGAAAACCGATTCTACTACATTGCGACGGCTCTGGCGGTCGGGGAAAATGAGGCGGGGCTTCGACCACGTGACGCCGTTGTCTTTGGATTTGCGCAACAGGATTGCGAGGTCCCTGTAGCTTGCGCCGAGGCCGTTGAAATGGTAGATTGTACCTTTGCCGTCGTTCCAGAAGGCGGTAGTATGGTCGTTGCGGTCGGGCGCATCCCAGAAAACCGAGGCGGGCTCCCATTCTTCGTGCCCGTAGCGCAGTCGGCCGGCCGCTATGCCAAGCTCCCGGCCTCTTTCCTCGATGCAACTGAACCAGGCCGCCAGCAGGTCGCCGTTGGGACAATCGGTCACGGCGATGAAGTGATTATGATAGCCGAAGAGCGGACCGGTTGCATCTTTGGGAATCTTGACAAAGAGGCGCGGACCCTTGAAATAAGGCTTGTCAGGATCAGGACCCTTGCTGACATCGGCTGGCACGTTCTGCTTTACGTAACGCTCGTGACTTTCAGTTACCGCCGGCAGGCCGGATGTCTGCGGCATTTCGCCAAGCACCACCCGAAAGCCAATCAACCATTGTCTGTCCTGCGGCAGTGTGCCGCTGCGGTTTGCCGAGCGAAGATAATAAGGTTCTGTCGAATGGCTGCCGCCGCGCGCGACCCTGAAGCTTCCATCCTCGCGTCCCACAGGGTCCACTTGCGGACCGGGCTCGTAAGGTCCGTACCAGTCATGGCACCACTCTTCGACGTTGCCGTGCATGTCATAGAGTCCCCAGCGATTCGGCGTCTTTTTGCCGACCGTCAGGGATGTTCCTGAACCGCCGGCGGATTCATTCGGCAATGTGTCGCCGGTGCAGAAGGCAGTGGTTGTCCCGGCGCGGCAGGCATATTCCCACTCGGCCTCGGTAGGCAGGCGGTAGGGCAGTTGCTCTTTTTCGCTCAGCCAGTCACAAAAACGAACGGCGTCATCCCAGCTCACATAAATGACCGCCTCATCATCACCCTTGGAATAGTTGCGCCGACCGCGCCACTTGTTGTGTGAGGGGTCGAACTGTTCGTACTGGGCATTCGTCACCTCGCAGACGCCCATATAAAACGGGTTTGTTATCTTGACTTTGTGCGTCGGGTGCTCATCGAAGTCCCCCATGGAAAAGTGGGACGGCCTCGTCACAACTTTTTGCGTCAATGGCTGGTCGCCAAAGCCCATAGTGAACCCGCCCGGCTCAATGCGAACCAGTTTCATGCCGAGGGAGTTTGTGTAGATTCGCTCGCTCGGCATCTGAGGTCTATTTTCCGATAGTACGCTGCTGCACCCAAAGAAGACTGTGGCCACAGGAAGAAGCGCATACGCGATTGCAGATGGCGCTTTGGAGACTTTATCTTTCTTCATTGGTTTCCTTTCTTGCTTTGCTCGTTCGACCGTTTTGTATCTTACGGCTCCGTCGGCGTTATTTGGAAGTGATCTATGTCCATTTGTCCGTTGCTCATCAGCAAAAAGGCCGAGAACGATTCGCTCGTCGGACTCTCATAATATATGCCGGCCTTGCTTTCAGCCACTTCAGTGGTTGGCTCGTCGCCGTTCAGACCGTAGAAGATTTTCCATTGCCGCGTTTTCTCGTTCCAGACGAATCTCAATTTCACCGCTCTCGGTGGTTCGCTCAGCCGGATACCCTTGAATACGTTGCCGCTGATTGAATTCTCTTTTATCCAGACGAACATCGTCGGGTTCTGGTTATTGAACGCGTCCTTAAAGCCCAGTGTCACCCCCTCTGAGATGTTCGGTCCGGGGGGGTTGTAATGGATATTTTTGACGGAAAACACGGCCTCGAAGGAGCCTTTGCCGACGATGCGGTTGAGCCCCTCGTAGTGAACGTGCGCGTTAACGGTGAATTGCCCCCTGCCGTCGAAACCTCCGCTGAATCCCTTGTATTCGACCCAGCCTTCGTTGTCGAAGCTGCTCGGTCCGTCGAAGGTCTCGACCAATCGCCTGACCCTGACCGGTGGCGCCGGCGGGGGCGGTGGTGCGGTCTTTATCCACTTTAGGTTGAACGCATAATGGTTGCGGCTGCTGATAAGATGAATCAGACTATCGGCGCTTTGGCACACCGAGAGGTAGCCGCGGTACTCGGCGCTGCGGGCGCTGAGGACCACAGCACCGCCGTCGGTGCACTCAATCGTCCGGCCCGGGCCGTCATCGGATAGGAGTCGCTTGTAGGGCCACGTCCTGCCCTCATCCTCGGAAACAGCGGCGAAAAGCCCCCGAACATTTCTCTTTGTACCGGTCGAGTCGGTGATTTCCATGCCCTCGCCGTGATTGGCGAACGAGGCGAAGAAGAGCGGGCCTTCTTTTAGCCTGAGCAGCACAAGCCGCTGGCCGCCGCCTATCGGTTGAAACTCACTCGGCTCGTAAGTGAACGTCTTTCCCCTGTCGCGGGAGATACTGATTGGCATTGTTTCTCTGTCGCCGTTGCTTCGGCTAAAAGCGAAAATGCTGCCGTCCTTAAGCTGTGTCACCCCCGCATGAATACCCAATATGTCGCCGCCCGGATTGTCCCAGGTGAGCCCTTCATCACTGCTCATCCACAGCGTGCGTCTGCCGTCGACGGTCAGCACGATAGTGCCGTCGTGCATCCGAAATACGGGCTCGCTGAGCTGGTGTCCGCCGGTAAAGTCAGGCACGATTGCCCGCGGCGCCGACCAGGTCGCGCCGCTGTCTTTGGAGCTTCGCATAACCATAACCATTCGTCCTCGCCCGCCGTCGGCGCCCACACCTGTAAAGTGGTATATTGTTTCCGGTCCATCGAACCACATGGCCGGCGCGTGGTCGTTGCGGTCGGGAGCGTCCCAGAAGGGCGACGCAGGCTCCCATTCGACCTCGCCCCGGCGCAGCCGGCTCGCCGCCTGTGCCAGCTCGCGCGCGCCCTCGTCAACGCAGGTGTACCAGCAGGCTATCAGGTCGCCGTTGGGACACTCGACGATGGCCGGGTCGTGGTTGTGGGCCGCGAACAATGGGCCGGTAGCGTCGGTCGGAATCTTGACATATTTGTACGGACCCCGGAAATAAGGTTTGTCACGGTCGGGGCCCCTGGTGACATCGGCGGGGTTTCGCTCGACAACGTCTTTCTGGTAGCGGGCCGGCTCCGGCATGGGCATCGGTTTGGCGCCGGGCAATTCACCCAACACCACGCGAAAGCCCATCAGCCAGTTTTTGCACTCGGGTAACTGGCCCATTCGGTTGGCCGAGCGCAGGTAATATTCGGGCGTGCTGTGGCTTCCCCCGCGAAGGACCTTGAAATCACCCCTGATGTACCCGACGGGATCGGTCTGGGCTTTTAGCGGGTAGGGGCCGTACCAGTCGCTGCACCACTCCTCGACGTTACCGTGCATGTCATAAAGGCCCCAGCCATTGGGCGGCGTCATGCCGACCTGCAGCGAGGTCTTTCCGCCCCTCTTGCTGAACTGCTCGGGCAGGACGTCACCTGCATAGTAATTGCTGGTCGTCCCCGCCCGGCAGGCGTATTCCCACTCGGCCTCGGTCGGCAGCCGATAGGGCAGGCCCTCCTTATCGCAAAGCCATCGGCAAAAAGCCTGCGCTTCATACCAGTTCACGTTGATTACGGCCTCGTCGTCGCCGCTGGAAAGGCTGCCATCCTTGACTCTCAACTGCTTATGCTCAGGGTCAAACAGTTCGTATTGCAAATTTGTCACCTCGAAGACGCCCATATAGAAAGGCCCGGTAATGGTGACCGCGTGGACGGGCTTTTCGTCATAGTCACCTTCGGTCAGGCAGTCAACTCTGCCCCGACCACGAAACATAGGCAGTATCTCTGAGGGAAGCGGCGTTTTCAACTGGCCCATTTGAAAGGCGCCGTCCTCAATCCGCACCAGCTTCATACCGATGGAGTTGGTGTATTGCCCGGCAGTTGGCATCTCGGCCGGTGACGCACAAGCGAGTGCCGCCAGCGAAGCGACCGCGATACAAATAATCCGATGTTTGCTGTTGCTGCTGTTCATCCCTTGCTCCTCAATTGAAATCTGTATATGTTGTTCACTGGTTCGAAGCCGGCATCGGTTTTTTCAGCCAGGCAATGTTGAATTGGTAATGTAGTGCGCTCGATATCAGGTTAATAACACCGTCCGGCGTCTGGCATACGGACATATAACCTTTGGGCTCGGCGGTGCTGCGGCCCATAACAAACTCTCCCGTCCACGCTCCCCCATTGAGGGTCCTTGCGGGGCCGTCGTCTGTAATCAGTCGGCGAACGGGCCAGGTTTGCCCATCGTCGAACGAAAGCGCCCCAAACAAGCCCGACACATCGCGCGCGTTTCCAGAGGCATCGGTAACAGTCATTTTGTCGGCGAACGATGCAAGAAACAGCGGCCCCTCCTTCAAGCGCATAAGCGCCATGCGCTGCCCACCGGAAAGCGGGGGCAAAGGACTTGCACTCACCTGCCAGCTCCTGCCCATATCATCAGAAATACTCCTGGGCATCATGCCGTCAACATTCATGCCCCGGCCCAGGGCCATCAGCCGGCCGTCCGCAAGTTCGACGATACCGGCGTGGATACCGTTGAGCGTGCCGCCGGGGTCATGCCAGGTGAGGCCGTTGTCCCTGCTTATCCAAACGGTCGAGCCGTAAATGGCGTCGGCGCCGAATACAATGGCGCCGTCCTGCATCCGAAAGGCCGGCTCGCCCACCATTTGTCGATACCCGTGTTCCGGAACAATCAAACGCGCGCGCGACCAGGTCACGCCGTTGTCACGGGATGTGCGAAGTATGATGGCAAGGCTTCCCCACGTCGCGGCGGCCGACAGGCCGTTGAAATGGTAAATCGTGTCACGGCCGTCAAACCACAACCCCGGACAATGGTCGTTCCTGTCGGGCGAATCCCAGAAAGATGACGCCGGCTCCCATTCTTCTGCGCCCTGGCGCAAACGGCTGGCAGCAACGGCCACCTCCCGGCTGTCTTCCTCGACGCAGCTATACCATATCGCCAGCAAGTCACCGTTGGGACATTCGACGATGCCCGGGTCGTGATTGTGATTCGAAAAGAGCGGACCCTTCGAGCTGGGAGGGATTTTGACGTAAACCCGCGGGCCCTTGAAATAAGGTTGTTCAGGGTCAGCACCCCGCTCAAAACCGGGCGCGGCCCACTGTTTGACATTAAGCTGGCAGCGTTGTGGCGGCGGACTTGGCAGTTGCTCGGTAGTTGGCATCTTCCCCAGTACCACTCGCAAGCCGATATACCAGCTCTTGTCTGCCGGCAGTGCACCCATTCGATTGCAGCAGCGCAGATAGTAGAGTTCAGTGGAGTGACTGCCGCCCCGTGTGACCCTGAAGTCTCCTTCCGCCCGGCCTACCGGATCCACCTGGAGCCCGGCTTCGTACGGCCCGTACCAGTCGAAGCACCACTCCTCGACGTTGCCGTGCATGTCGTATATGCCCCAGCGATTGGCCGGCGTTTGGCCGACGGTCAAGGAAGGTATGGTTCTTTCTTTGCGATTGACCCACTTTGGGTCAACGATTTCATCTGTCGTGCGCGGGTCGGGATACCAGCTTCGTATCACGTTCTTATGCAATGCCTTCGGCAGCCTTTCGCCGGTGCTGAAGACTGATGTGGTTCCCGCCCGGCAGCAGTACTCCCATTCCGCCTCGGTCGGCAGCCGATAGGGCAGGCCTTCCTTGTCGGACAGCCACTGGCAGAAGGCCGCGGCATTGTACCAGCTCACAAAGACGACCGCTTCGTCGTCGCCTTTCGAGAAACCCAGTTTGCCCCGAAGCGCGCGATGCGAGGCGTCGAACAGCTCATACTGCCTGTTCGTCACCTCAAGGACGCCCATGTAGAATGGCTTTGTGATTTCGACCTCGTGTGCCGGATGCTCGTCGAAGTCGCCGGTCACAAATACCGATGGGCTTGTGATAAGCTCCTGTGGCAGTCTCCTGCCTTCGAAGCCCATGGTGAACCGGCCGGGCTCGACGCGAACGAACTTCATGCCTATGCAATTGACATACTTGTTCGCTGCGGGCATTTGGGCCGCCTGTGGTGACTCCGCCGCCGTCAGCAGATAAACAGACGATGCCAAAAATATTCTAATCACCAAATTTGAAGAGAAGGTCATTGCTCGCTTGCCCCGGGAATGGCCCGCTTGAATTGCGCCGGCGATGTGCCTTTTGAAGTGACGACGACGGTATCACCCCTGAGTGTTTCGAATTCCAACAGTGACCCGTTCGCGTCCTTCCAGTTTTTGCCGTTTCGATAAATAGTCACCTCTGCATCGGGCCAGGGATTTCGCAGCCTGCACTCGCCTCCGAGCTGCGATTTTATTTCCACGAATTCAATCCGACCTTTCTTGATGGAAGATGTCACGAGGAACCCGCCGCGACAAAGCAGTGTGAATTCCGCGTCCCATTCTTTGGGCCAGGCGGCGAAAACACGAATCACCGGGTCTTGGCCGGGCCCCGCCGGCACGCTCTGGCACAAAGCCAGGTGCAGTGCATCGGCGATTATGCCCAGACGCTGAGCGCCTATTGCATTGACGCCCTCTCGAAGTGTCATGCGATTTGCCAGGACTCCGGTTCTGCCGGTCTGGACAAAATAACAGAAGTCCCTTTCAGGCCACAAGCATCGTATTTGATCCGGCAGCCAGCGCTTCACGATGTCACTGCGGCCCAACATCGCAGCGGCAATTGGCGTTCTGTCTAAAATATGTGGTTCCCTCTTCGCGTCGGTTCCTTGGGGGAAAAATGTGGCGTTGGCTAACCTGACCTTTTCCGGGTCCTCTGTTTCCAGAGTGTAAAGGTCGAACGTATAGAAGGGACGATGTGAGCGGTAGCGGAGCAAGCCGGTTTCCGGGTCGCGGGTAGTCGGCAGCGGGGCCAAATTATCTAACATTTCACGCCACGCCGGCCTCAGGCCCGCATCCACTTTGAGGATTTCAGAAGCCCTTATGGCGGCCGGCAGGATTCCATGCATGGACGCCATCTCGTCCATCGTATCCTGACGGTACCCCCGCCAACTCTCGTTGTTGTTGACGAAGTAAATGTGATACCTGCCGTCCGGGCCTTTCCTGACGTTCGGATGGTTCCGATAGAATTCGGCCGCACCTTTCACCATCGGATAAGCACGCTCACGCAGCCAATGTTCATCCAGCGTGTATTCGTAGCCGAGCCAGTAGAGATAAGCAATCTTTGCGGTGGCTGACAGCAGATGAACGCACTGACCGTAAGGACCTTGCCCTTTCTCGGTATAAACCCACCTTCCATCGACCCAGCTTCCGTAATCCTTCCAATTCCACCGGCCGTTGTGCGGATGTTTGGAAAATGCGAAGTCGCTGAACCGCTCCGACCTTTCACTCCAGGGCTTCCTCAAGAGGTACAGCTCCTGCATTTCCTCAGCAATGTCCTCGGGCAGCTTCGCCAGGCCGTCGAAGAACACCGTCTCCGGAATAAAGATACCTTTGCTGCCCCATTGCTGACGAGCCGCGGCGGCGCACGCATCGTACATCCCGAAATGCATCTCGAACAGCGGGTCCATCAGTTCGAGCCGATTCGCAGAAAAGAGCCCATGGTAATAGAAGTCCATGTTGTTCCACCAGTATTGGGCGCCCCAATGGTGCAAGTCCCCTTCCGTGTTCCATATCATTCCGCCGTAACGGGGAGCATACCTGCCGCGCGAGCTCGATGCCATCAGATACAAAAAGTACGTGTAATTATGTTCCACGAAATCTGCCGAGCCGTCGTCACTGTGCAGGTGAATAAATGCCTTTGACCAGAAGTCATGCCACCATTGTTTGTTGGATTCGAGCAGCCCTTCGAAGCCTTTGGCCGCGGCCGCTTCGAGGTTCTTAAGCGCCGCGGCAATAACGTCCTCGCTGCGGTCGAAGCTTGCCGCGCTCGCAATCAGGATGGTAAACGATCCCTTGCCCGGCTCAGCAGATAGGCGTGCCTCCGTCACATTCGCAATTTTTGCCTTGGACCTGCGACCGAGAATGCCAATGGCCACCGCTGAGCTGCAATAGTAGTCGCCTTCCTCGAACTCCTGCGTCAGAATGATTCTGCCCTGCCGAATATGCAGCTTCGAGGTGGCGGTGTGATTTTTCGTTATTACCACCGAGCTTTGCCGTACACGGTATTCCGCTGATTGACCGGGAAAGGATTTGGCAATATGCCGGAGCATCCTCAGATTTGTGTTTATGGTTGTCGGCTGCCTGCGGCCATCGGTGATTTCGACGGCCATTACGTCCCGGGCGTGCCAGGCGAGTATGCGCGCACGAACACCCTTTCCTTCTACAGAGGCAAGAGCATCATAAACCGAAAGATGTTGAATGGTGCGCTCCGCCGGAAAAACATCCTCGCCGAAATCTACGAAATCGACATCGACGTAGCCGCAGCCGAACGCGTAGTCCCAGTCGCGCCTGTTGAAGCTGTTTGTGTAGCTGTTATTTGCATACACATCCACGCGATTGATTTGGAACTTCATCGCCGACGGCGAGGTCCATACGAGACTTCCCATCCGGCCGTTGCCCACCGGCAGGCCCTCCTCGCTGCGCGGGACCGGTTTATCGTATGTCAGATCCGCACGTGAAACCAGATTCCTGTAGTCAACCGACAGTATCGATGATTGAGCTGCCACCTCCGCACTGCCGGCACACAAAATGATCAATATGGAAACCAGAACAAGGCAGATTACACTCAACCGCTTTGATTCCTCTTTCATTTCGATAACAGCTCCTGTATCAAGTCTCAGGAAGACGAACCGGCAGGCTGCGCCGAACGCTTCCACAAGTCGCCAGAATAGTACGGATAATGGTCCCACGGAGATTTGCCTTCGACACGAGGGTCTTTTGTCCGGCGTTGATATTGTTCGAGTTCTCGGCGCAGCTTGTTTTTGACCTCTACAAAGGCCTCAGCGCCCGCAAGATTATTCACCTGGTCAGGGTCATTGATGACGTCGTACAGCTCTTCGGCCGGCCGTTTGCCGAAGCAAAGCTCGAACAGCGGCTGCACCTTGCGGTCGTTCCTGTGCTCTATCATGTAAGTCTTGGTGGCGCCGTTGTCGATGTCACCATATACGCTCTGGTGTGGAGAATCAAAGTCGGGGTCGCCCGCGGGCCACCGGTCCGGCTCGTAGTTGCGGATATAGAGCCAGCGGTATGTGCGAATCGCCCGGCTGGGATAGCCGACGCCGTTCGGCCGGCACCACGTGTGGCGCTCGATGGCGGTAAAGACACGATTGCGACTTTGATCGACTCGCCCGGATTTGCCCGAAAGCAAAATACCAAGCAGACTTCTGCCGGTCATCTCCTCCGGCACGTCGAGTCCTGCCGCTTCCAGAAAAGTCGGCGCCATATCGGTAAGGCTGAGAAAGTCATCGACCGCCCGCCCGCCTTTGACCTTCGCCGCCCATCGGATGGCCAGCGGCATACGAGTGCCAAAGTCGTAAAGATTCGTCTTGGCCCGCGGAAAAGGCATTCCATTGTCGGAAGTGACAACCACGATGGTGTTGTCAAGCTTGGCTCTGCGCTCAAGCAGGCCGAGCATTTGCCCGAGATGTTTATCGAACCACTCAATCTCCACGCAATAGTCCAGGATGTCACTTCGCACCTCCGGCGTATCCGGCAAAAAGGCAGGGACATTTGCATCGTCAAGCTTCTTGCCCGCTCGCAGACCCGACCCTTCTTCATAGACCCTGTGCGGCTCTTTTCCCCCGTACCAAAAGAAAAATGGTGCGCCATCCGGACACTCATTCAGAAAGTTTTCGAAATTGCGTGCATAATCCGTCGTCTTTATGCCGCCGGCAGGGGGGGTAAGGCGGCGCTGGCTGTATTTCCTGCTTCCCACGGGATTGTGGCACCGCCCGCCGGCTTTGTAATTGCCGGGGTCCCAGCCCTTGTGCGTGTAGCCAACATGGTAGCCTGCCTCTTCCAGCAGCCCGGTAAAGACCTTGAACTTGCTCGGCAGCGCGCCCCGGAGCAGTCCACCCTCCTCAACCCGCCAGATTTCCTGCCCCGTGAGAATTGCGCTGCGCGACGGCGTGCAGGATGGGGCGGCGCAGAAGGCATGGGTAAAGAGCACACCTTCTCGCGCGATGCGGTCGAAATTGGGCGTGTCAACGGCCCTGCAGCCATTTATTGACGTGTGCAGCCACGATTGGTCATCGGAAATGCAAAACAGGATGTTGGGCCTCTCTGCCGAAGCCTTGACGGCTCGTTTGTTCGCCGCGCTCGTGCATCCCGCAAGAGCCACCGACCCCGCTAAAAGACCTGTCGTTTTCAGGAAATCTCGTCTGTTCATATTGCTTTTTTTCGCTGGATTGAGCGTTTGACCAGCTCTGCTTTCGTCCCCAAACGGGGGCAGGAGTCCGAAGAACCACCCATTTGATTGGCCTTCACACCTGTTGTGTACCGGCCGATAATTGTAACGGAAATTGTTATTTTCCGCCAGCCATTTCCGGCTCAACGAGGCGTGAAAAGATGCTTCCGCAAAGTAAGACTATAAGACGCCCATTCCTTCAAGAACCAGCCGCAGCTCATTCCTCTCCTCGTCGGTTAGATTTTCCGACGGCCCTCGCACCGGACCGCCCGGCAGACCTATCAAGCTCATGGCGCACTTGATTACGCTTTGGTAAAACGGCAGCTCATTCGATGAAATGTATGGGGAAAGAACGGTGGGGACCAGGCCGCGTCTGTGTGCGACCCTGCTGAGAAACTCTTGATAGGGTGCGAATCTGTCGCAGAGCTGTGTCAGTTTGTTGAAGTCTTTCTGCTGTCCGGCCTTGTAGAAGGCAATGGCCAGATCAGGGGCGAAATTCGCAAGCTCGGTGACAAATCCGGGGCATCCGTACAGCACAAAAAACGGATACATCAACTGGCCTATCCCGCAGATGATTACCATATCTCCGGGGTCAACCGCCTTTTGCATCCAGTAGTAAGCCAGGGCGTTGGTTGTGTTTTCCTTGTCCGCTACGATGTTCGGTATCTTCGAGAGCCTTGCCATAAGCGGCGGCGGTATCCACAACTTCGTGGTAGTGGGGTTGTTGTAAATCATTATGCCGATGTCTATGCTCTCGGCAACACTCCGGAAGTGCTCGAACAGGCCGTCTTCTGTGCCGGGCTGGTAATAGGGGCTCACAATCAGCACGCCGTCGACGCCCGCCTCTTGTGCGAACCGGCTCATTTCAACGGTGTACTTCGTTCCGGGTCGGCCCGTTCCGGCGATAACAGGGAACCTGCCCGCAACTTCATCGATAACGACGGCAATGGCTTTCTTGCACTCCTCGTCCGTCATGGCATAGAATTCAGCCGTGCTGCCCGTCGTCAGAAAGACCGCATCGGCGCCTTTAAGGGCCTTCGCCACGTGATCGACCGATTTCCTGAGTGATTTCTCATCCACCCGGTCGTTTTCGTCAAAGTGAGTCACTACCAGGTGAATTACGCCTTTTATCTTGTCTTTCAGCTCGTTCGGGCTCATCGCCATTGCTTCTGTCCCCACACCAAGCGCGTTATCTCACGATATCCAATGCTTTCATTATCTTTTGAACCTGTGTTACTTCCTCCTTTGTTCCCGGAGTCAGAGGCAGCCTCGGTATTCCGGCATCGTACCCAATCATTTTCATTGCGTCCTTGAGCAGGCAGACCGGATTTGTTCGGCCGCCGGCAGACAGTGACCTGAACAACGGAAGAAATGCCTGTTGCATCTTCGCCGCTTCCTCTATTTCGCCCGCGAGGAAGATTTCGATCATATTCCTTAAGCGGTCGCCAATCAAGTGCGAGCCGCCGCTCACAACGCCGCCGATCCTTTTTTCCCCTCCTTGCGCGAAGGCCTCCAAAATCATAACGTCATCGCCGCAATATACGATAAAATCTTCAGGCGTGATGTTGATATAAGCGGTAATCTGCTTGGGATTTATCTCGGCCTCTTCTTTTATGCCGACAATGTTGTCTATTTTGGCAAGCTCGGCCACAGTTTCGGGGTCGATATTCACGCCGCAGAATATGGGAATGTTGTACATAATCATATCGATTCTGATTGACGCCGCCACATTCTTGAAGTGGTTGTGCAGTTCCTTCTGGCTTGGTTTCGTGTAGTATGGCGAGAGCACCATCACCAACTCATACCCCAGGTCCTCGGCCTTTTTGCTAAGTGCAATCGCCTCCATAGTGGAAGCCGCCCCTGTACCTGCGATAAGCGGTATCTTGTCGCCCACTGCCGCCTTCACAACCTCAAAGACCTTGACCCGCTCCTCGGAGGTCATCGTGAAAAACTCCCCCGTCGTGCCGGTCAGTATCAATGAATCCGCCTTCTTCTGTGCAATCAGTTTCTCGGCGACGCTTACCGCCGCATCATAATCTACACTTTGGTCCTCCCTGAAAGGCGTTATCATTGGAACCAGTATTTTCCCGTAGCGCTCCTTGTTGAACATAATCTTTCCTTTCATCTCGCCGGGCGGTTTACCGCAACAATCATGCAATAGACTCCCAGCTCTCGAAAACAGTCTCGATATTCTCAACCGGGTCTTTCAACCCGAATTCGCACTGCGCGATTATGCCTCCTTCGGGCATCCAGAGCGCCTCCTTGACCCTTCTCACGGCATCGGCCACTTGTTCTCTTGCGCCGAAAGGCAGGATATGCTGCCTGTCAATCTCTCCCCAGAATGTTATCCTGCCCTTGTACCTGGCGCCAAGCTCTTCCATATCCATGCAGAAAAGTTGCGAGTTGACCGCGTCCATGCCGACCTCTATCAGCTCCGGATATATCAGCTCGATATTTCCATCCGAATGAAAGAAGGCATACTTACCCTTCGAGTGTATCAAATCACAGTAATCTTTGTACAAGGGCTTGAAAAAGTCCCGCCATAACCGGGGCGAAATGAGCAGGCTCTTCTGAGACCCCCAGTCATCCATAAAAGATATGCCGTCCACGTCGGTCTCCACCCACCTCTTTATTTCTTCCATATAGAAATTGTGGAGGATGTCCCGCAGAAGGTACAGGTGTTTGCCGGCGTCCATAAGCTCTACGAAAAGCTTCTCGGTGCCGAATAAGAACTGCATCCTCTCGAACGGTCTCACGGTAGTCCAGGCAAGGGTGAAGCTGTCGGTTTGGCCGCACATTTCGTTGACTTTCGGAAAATCAGCGCCCTCAAGTATTTCGTATGGCGCGGCCAGACTCTCGACGTCGGAAATATCCTTTAGCGGGGGCTCTTTCACCTCACCGGCCACACCGTCTTCGGCGGCGCGCCACCGGCATCCCCATTCGTCGGTTGCGACCTCGCCCTGTTTGTAACGCGTCCCACTGGCCTTTTCGCCGGGTCCGTAGTTGAAATCAAGTATCGTAATGTCTTCCGGGTGCTTCGTAAGGACCCGGTCTATGTCGTTCTGTCGGAACATCTTTGTTCCCGGCAGCCTCCAGAGATGCCTGGGGACACGGTCGGGACCCTCGAACTCCAGCGCCCTTTTTACTCTTTCTCTACCCGTCATGATAGCGTTCGATATCTGGAAAGATGCTGCCCGCCGGTAAAGCTCAAAGCAGACCGAAAACCTCCGGCAGCCATGTTACGATTTTCGGAATGTAGGTAATTATAAGAAGTATGCCGATGCTGGCAATGACAAAGGGGAGCATCTCTTTGACTATCTTTTCGATGGACAGGCCGCTGACGATAGAGCCGGTGAAGAGCGCCGCCCCGTAGGGGGGGGTGATAAGCCCCAGCGCGAGGTTGAATGTGACGACTACGCCGAAGTGCACCGGGTTGATGCCAAGAGACTTGGCAAGCGGATAAAGGATGGGCACCAGAATCAAAATGGCGGGCAGGCTGTCCATCAACATGCCCCAGATCAGCAGCAGGATATTCAGCATGAGCAGCATTACCCAGCGGTTGTCGGTTATCGACAGGAGAGAATCCGCTACCATCGCCGGGACCTTCTCGACCGAAAGAATCCACCCGAACACGTTGGAGGCCCCCGCCAGCATCAGGATTGATGCAGAAAGGACCCCGGCCCTGACGAAGACGTTACCCAGCGATTTCAAATCGACCCTGCCCTTCTTATACACCACAATCAGGATAAGGCCGTAGGCCGCCGCCACCGCGGATGCCTCCGTGGGGGTGCAGATTCCCGCTATAATCCCGCCCAGGATGATAAACGGCATCAACAAGAAAGGTATCGCCCCAAATGTCACCTTGATGATTTCCCAAAGGGCCAATCGGGCCTCGAATCGGGGAAAGTCTCTCTTTCGGGATATGAAAAACACAACGAGCATCTGCACAATACCCACCATTATGCCCGGCAGGGCGCCGCCCAGCAGCAGCCCGCCTATGGATATGCCTGTCACTGCCCCGACCAGGACCAGCGGAATGCTCGGCGGAATGATGGGCCCCTGTATCGCGGAGCTTACGGTAAGTGCCGTGCTGAAACTCCTGCTGTAACCGGCCTTTTCCATCATCCGTATTTCCATCGGCCCGAGGCCCGCGACATCCGATATGGCCGAACCGGAGCAACCGCCGAAGAGCATGCTTGCCAGTACATTCACATATCCCAGCCCCCCGCGAAAACGACCGACAGAAACGTTCGCGAAATTCAGCAGTCTTTCGGCCGTCCCCGAATAGACCATCAGCTCCCCGGCAAGCATGAAAAAAGGTATCGCCATCAGCGTGAAAGTGTCTATGCCCGTGAACATTCGATGCACCACAATCCAGGGCGTCTGGCCGCTCATAAGCAGGTAAGCCAGCGAGCTGAAAAGCATACAGAAAGAAAGCGGCATCCCGAAGAACATCAGGAACACAAACAGGGCGAACATCAATAAAAGCGCGGTACTCAATCTTCATCCTCTTTGACGGTTGAGTCACTCCCCCCTTCTTTGTCGGGGCTTCTTCTGCCGAAGATATTCCTGGCGGCCAGCTCAACCATCATCAGAAAAGCGCCGATCGGCAGCGCCATATATACCCAGAAGAAAGATATTCGCAAGGCGGCCGTCCTGCCGATCCGTTCTTCCATCGCCATCACGCAGCCCTGCCAGAAAACGACGACCAAAACGAAAAAGACAAGTACGTCGATGAAAAGTCTCCACCAGCGGCGAAACCGGGCCCCCAAGCCTGCGGTGACAAAGGTAAGGGCGGGGTGCAAGTCTTCCCTGGCCGCAGCGGCGCTTCCGATGAGCACCATGTAAAACATTACATATCTGGCAAGCTCCTCCGTCCAGAACACCGGCAGCGCAAGCACATAACGAAAGAGCACCTCAAGTATTATGACGACAAACATTATCGCCAGTAAGACAGCCGTGCCCGCGCGTATGAATCGGAGCAGTGAATTCTCGACCCGTCGCATTTGTGTATCCAAGCTCAGCCTCTCCAGTCGTCTTTGGCCGGTAAGTGTATCTTCGTCATCGGCCGTGTTCACTCACTCCTTCGCCGTTCTTGTGGGTTCCGCTTCCTCCCTCAACTGCTCTTCCACGGCCTCGATGGAGGCAAGGAACTCTGCGACCAGACCCCGGTAAGGCTCCTGCTGAACCCATGGCCGCTCTTTCATCCAATTCGTTACGGGGGCCCGTGCCGCCTGTCGGAACATCTTCATTTGCTCTGCGGTGGGCGAATAAATCTGCATCCGCTTCTCCGGCTTTTTCAGTTCCTCCAGCGCCAGTGTATCGAGAAGCTCCCCGAACCCGTCGTAGGTCAATCGGGCCGTCATTTCAGCCTCAACCAGAGCCTCCCTCAAATCGTCCGGCAAAGACTGGTACCACTGCTCATTGCAGAGAAACGCGCCCACCCCCATAAGATGGCCGGTCAGCGTCAGGTGCTTCTGAACCTGATACAGCTTGCCCATCACTATGTTCTGCAGGGTGGTTTCCTCGCCGTCAACCACGTTCGTTTGCAGGCTTGTATAAAGCTCCAGCCAGCCGACGGGAACGGGCGTTGCGCCCAGAGATTCCATCAGCTTCATGTGCGGAACAATTTCCATGGTCCTCATCTTGAGGCCTTTCATATCCTCAGGTGTTCTGATGGGCCGGATATTGTTTGTCATGTGCCTGAAGCCGAACGGCCCCAGCGAAAGAATTCTAATGCCCGTCCGCCTGGCGCAATCTTCTCTGAGCTTTCTTATCAGCGGCTGCCCGTTGTCCAGCGCCATTCTCGCGCTGGCCCTCGAAGAGAAAAGATAAGGCAGGTCCAGAATTTCAAGAGGCGGATAATACAGCGAGGCCAGCACGCCCGAGCTGATATCGGCGATCTGTATGGTCCCCTTCCTCACCTGCTGCACGGAGGACTGCTGCCCGCCCAACGGCCCCCCGGGATAGATATCGACTCTTATCCTGCCCCCGGATAACTTCTCCAACTGTGCCTTGAAAACCACCGCTTTTGCGCTCGAAGATTGCATCATCGGGTCCTGCACTCCGAGATGACTGTATCTTACGACGAACTCCGGCTCCGCCGCCAATACCTCGCAGCACATCAGCAAAGCCGGCCATACAGACAACCAGAGCGTATATCTTCCGCTCTTCATAAAAAGTCCTTATTTTGCGCACGGTTCATTTCCATTGACACACACTTAAAGAGCAATTCGCGTCCCGGTATTCTACCGCATTATTCGATTTGGTCAAGAAAAGCGGGCCCGGCATTGTCCGGGCTCCTTCGGCCCCCATTGGCTGCGGGCCGCTTTTTTCGAATCTCTGCAATAAGGCGCATTTTTCTGCCGATAAAACAGGATAGGGTTCCGAAATCAGAATAAGGAGATTATTCGATGAAAGCGAGAAAGAATCTGGTTGCCGGCCTCGCGGGATTACTGGCCTGCGGCGCCGTCCTGGTTTGGGCTTCGACCACAACAGGCGGACGCGAGGAAATCTACGAGGTTCGACCCGAGGTCGCCATACCCGAATACAGAACCGACGCCGCGCGTGCCATAGATGCCTACGAGCGCTTGATGGAACGATATCTGGATCTGACCGAAGGCAATTTGCTCCGGCTCGGCACAGACGTGCAGAGGATGCTCAACAAGCTGGATTCCATCGAGCACGAGCTGACGGGCCTTTCGGCCAGAATGGAAAGAATCGAAAAATCGTTCGGAATCGAGCAGGCTCACGCAGCGAATCAGAAAGACGCCCCACCGCAGACAGCCAAAAAGAGTTCTGCCGAGAAACCCTGACGACAGAAGTGGACCTCGGATAAACCCGGGCGCCCGGCAGGGCTTAGCCATACGTCTTGCCGTCTTCATCCACGTAAACCGTTCCGCTCGCCTGTTTTATTATCCTGACCGCCTTGGGCACTTCCGCCAGCTTCGGGACCTTGAAAAGTCGCCGGCATCTTTCGCACCTTATCCGCCGGTCGGCGGCGCTGCTGTCGAGCAGCCAGGTGCAGCCACATCTTGGGCATTGAGCAATAATCTGCATCAGTAGCTGCCTTGCGGTACGAACCGCAACACCTCAAACCTGCTAACCGGTTCTACCCGAAAAGTTGACCTCAAAAATTTTAGCCTTGGATTGGCCGGCTATCCACTGTAAACTTCTTCTCGTCCTATAATATTGTGCCATCAAAAGCAATACGCCCTTGTTCATGAGGAGTCCGACGGCTACGCCCCGAAGCGCCTCGTTTTTTCTTGAGTTTGGAGAACGAATTTGCTAACATAAGCATAATTGGGGGTGATGAGATGACAAAGCAGATTCCATGTCGTGTGGTTAGGTCGCTTCCTCTGGCCAACTGCGGCAGCCGACTGAGCAGTGCCGCCGGCGCATACGAGCATTACAACAAAACCGAAGAACGCTGCTTTACTGGTTTTCGCGTCACGCACTCCCACGAGGCGTTTACATACGCAAGGCTCTTCCGCATGGATACAGTATCCATCGACCCCGCTTGGCTGGGAAAAAACCTTGATTGTTACGTCTGACCGTGATTATTGACAATCCCGGCAGCGTCCCCGGCAAGAAAAATGGCGAGGTGATGGATTATGGGGGTACCATTAGGCCACACATCCTCGCCCGGTCACATAATCCTTTACGCCGCAGGCTTTCGACCTTCCGTGGTCCGCCCTGTAGTTCAACCCGCCATTACTAAAGGTTCTTATATACCGAATCTCAGAATATTTCCTGCCGCCTCTCGAACATTCTCCGGATCATCGAGTTCACCGGACAGCAGCAGTTCCTGCGCCCGGTCAATCGCACCTTTATCGACCTCTTGGCTTTGCATTGCTTCGTCAATCAAAGAGGCGTAACTGACTCGCAGGGATGCATCACCGTCATCATTCGGACGCGGCCTCACAGAGTTAATTTGCGTCGGTGCCGGTTTTTCCAGGAAGTCCTGAATCCCATTCGTGTCGATTTTCATTGTATAACTGCCCTTTCAGTACTGTTACGCCTATGTCATTTTCGCACGTTTTTGAAAAAACTTGAGGCTTTTTTGCCAAATCCCAATTTTTTTCTCAAGTTTTTCCCTTTTTTCTGAACGATGACGTGGGTTCGGCGTCTCACCTTCCCACAGAGACCCCGGGTAATCCACCCTGTCGCCGTCTATTCCTCGACAGTGTTTGCCCCACCTCGTAGGCGACGAACTTGATGAAGCTTATCGGGCTGACTGCCAACAAGTGCTGTCTGGAAGAAGAAAAATCGGGATGCATTTGATGATGTACGTATCTTTTTACCCGATCTTCAGTCGTTTTATCGGCCGCGTCCCAAATTTGCTCTAAAGCCCACAGCAATTGCCCATCCTCGAGATCCAACAGCTTCAGGCGAAGACCAACGACAACATGGGGATAAGGCCTGAATTCGGTTACACTGCCGACCAATACCGCGCTGCATTTGAGCGCCTTGCGGATTTCAACCAATTCTTCAAGCTGATATCCCGAGCTCAGGTCCATCTGCAAGCTGCGCCACACAGCGTCATTTCTGCGAACAATAGTCAAAGAGAACACCTGTCTCTTCTGCAGCTCCTGGAAAATCGCATCGGTTACATCGCCGGATATGTGTGGATAACTCGAATAGTTGTCCAATTCAACTATGGCAACCCTGCCTACGGCGCTCAGGTTCTTATCCGGATTTATGTAATAATAATCAGCAGGGCCCGGAGGTGCCATTCTGGCCGAGCTGCAGCCACAGAGAATAACCGGGAACATTAATAGTATCGCCTTTGCTCTATTCATTTGGTTCACCTATTGCCCGCGTTTCCTGCTGTTGAGACCCGGAAGGGGCCGCTGCCGACAGCGCAGCCTGGTCCTGTTGCTCGCCCTGAACCGACCCAACATTGACCTCTCCGCCCAGAACTGTGAGTATCTTCAGCAGCGTCTCCAATTGGGCTTTTTCGGCATCGCGCATCTCTTCGCGGAAACCGATGACGTTCCCTTTCCAGTTGTTCAGCTCAATGGCCATCTCCCTGAGAAGATTGTTTGCCTCGGTCAGCTCTTTTTGGGCCTGCTGCAAGTTGGTTTCAAGAGCAACGGCACGCTCCTTGAGTCTGCGGTTCTCCGCGATGAAGTCCTTGTTCTGCTGCCTCAGAACCGCGGCCTCCTCGGAGAGTTTGGCATATTTCTGCGACAACTCTATCGCAGACTCAACAGCGGTCGGACCTTGTGGAGCGGATTCTTTGAATCTCTCAGCGACAGAGCCCCTCCCCACTTCTGCCTGAAGGTCCGACGACGGGACAATATCTTCGGGACTTTGGGGAGCTGAGCAACTCGGCAGAAGGAACATCAATATTGATTGTAACACAAAGATCGCGGTTTTTTTGTTGGGCTGCATTGTAATTTCTCCATTTATTCTGTTTGACAGCTTATTGCTCATGAACCACCGGCCTCTATTGCTCTTTGGGCGTAACATAGTCACATCGCAAGTTCGTTTTTGTGCCGCAGGAACAAGTCACCTCAACGACTGCAAATTCAGGATGGTTCTCTATAATCCGTACTGCCGGCGCCGAGGCTGTACGGGTCTGCTTCGACAGGCCCGGGGCGGCCTCGGCAACATTCAGAAGGAATCTGCCTTCGAGTCTGACTTCGCTGCCTTTCAGAATACGTCCCATTGCTTTTCCCACTTGTTCTGTCGGCCTTTTCCCTGTTCCTGCACGGCACGGGTCCCGAATCACGCGCAATAGTCAATGGAAGGTTCGTTGGTTCCATCTTCGGCGCGTTCGACGCCGGCGCTTTTTTCGTCGACTCCCCTGCCCGGTTCTTCACCGGATTTTTGTCTGTTTCCGCTACGAAGGTCCCGACGCCGCTTTCTCTCTTCACGACGTTTGGCAGGAGTCAGTCCGATGATGTTCTGCAAGCCTTCCACCGGCTTTATTATATTATTGTAGTTATCGTCCGCCATCTTTCCATTGCCTTAATTTTACGGATAAACTAAACAAAGCGCTTGCGTGTAGCTGGCTGACACGTGACTCGGTGATTTGGAAGACTTGAGCAATCTGTTTCATCGTCATCTGCTGCTGGTAATAGAGCAGAATTATCCGCCGTCTTCTCTCGTCCAACTGCTGAACGGCTTCGGTCAGCTTGTTTGCAAGCTCGGCCTGTTCGAGCTGTTCGTCCGGCGTCATGGTGTCAGGAGCGGCCAAGACCTCGCCCAGAACAGGGTACTCGCTTCCGAACCCGTCAATTGAGACGAAATGCTGCGCACGGGCGCTTTCGAGTGTTTTGTAAAGCTGCTCTACGGTTATTCCGAGTTTCTCAGCCAGATCTGCGTCGGTGGGGGCGGCGCCTGTCTGCTCGGTAATCTCACGACTGACCCGCAAGGCATTCTGAATCTGCTTATTGAGGTTCGACGATAGCAAAGAGAACCCTCTCAGCTCGTCAAGAATGGCGCCTTTGATCCTTATGTAAGCGTAGGTCTCGAACTCGGCGCCGTGGCCGGGGTCGAAATCGCGGGAGGCCTTGATGAGTCCCAGAGTTCCTGCCGAGACCATGTCTTCAAATGACAGCGGCGGCTTCAGGTAAGTCGCCACCCGCTGCGCTATTCTGCGAACCATCGGTAAATACTCGGTTATTCGCTCATTATCGGGAAGTTGCTTCTGGTCCCTTGAATACGCGCGCAGGGCAACGGCCTTCAGGTGCTGTTTGGCGTCGAGCTTCCGTTCGGAAATATTCTTAGTCCCTGCGGGCACTATTCTTCTCCTTTTCACGCCTTACCTGGCTGTCAATAAGAGCACTCATCAAGACCGCATTGACTGCTTTAACTGCTAACGTTCCTGCCGCGTAGCTGACAGCCGAGGCCAGCATAGCTCTCTTACAGCAGGTAAAGGGGCTAAGCCCGCTGAGCCAGCCCACAAGGCTGATTCCAAAGAAGAATAGCACCGCTATTCCCACTGCGATCGGTCGAGCTTGCAGAGGCATTATTGGCCGCTCCTTTCAGTTATAAATCATATATCGTGGCGTACTCATTCCTCTGGCGCCCTGTCAGCTGGATACTCCCACCAGCTCCTGCTGTTTGGTCGCTTTGGGCTCGGCTTGCAGGACGGATACGGTCTCTATCGGATCTACCTCGGCTCCGAGCACTATTTCATCATAGGCTATGACCGGCAATGGGGGCACGGCTCGTGAGAGCATCATCGCCAGCGGCGCACGTAATCTCGAGTCGCAAAGCAGGAGCACTTTGTCCTTGCCGCCGTCCATTGCAGTCTTCCAGGCGTGTGCTATCTTTTTGCTTATATCCATCGCCGACTCCGTTGGCAAGGCAAGCGTCATCTCCTCTCCATCCTGTCGCACAGTTGAGAGCATCTCATGCTCGAGCGCCGGGTGCAGTGTGATGGCCGAAATCTTGCCCGTCTCGTCTTTATACCGCTCTGTGATCGTTCTGCTCAACCGCTTTCGAACGATCTCTGTCAGAGCAGAGGCGCTCTTTGTTCTTGAGGCATTCTCTCCCATCGCTTCGAGTACGGCCGTGAGTTCGCGAATTGGTATTTGGTCCCTCAACAGGTTCCTGAGCACGCGTTGAAGCAGTCCCACAGGTACTAATTCGCCCACAACTTCTCCGACCAATGAGGGTTGGGTCTTGCGAAGCCGATCAACGAGCAGTTGCACGTCTTCCCGCGTGAGCAGCTCATCGGCGTGCCTTCTCAAGCTTTCGGATAAATGTGTGATAAACACGGATTCAGGGTCGATCACCGTATAGCCCCTTAACTCGGCCTTATCCTTGTCAGCAGCTTTAATCCAGAGAGCGGGCAGCCCATAAACAGGCTCGGTGGTTTCTATTCCCGGCACTTTGTCCTGGACAGCGCCCGAATCCATTGCCAGATACATCTCCGGCTGGAGGTGCCCGGTTGCTATGGTGTGGTCCGACAGCCGGATCTCGTAGGCCGTGGATTTGAGGCTGATATTATCCCGCAGCCGAACCAGAGGGATGATGATGCCCAGCTCCTGGGCAAATCGCCTTCTCAAAGCTCCTATACGCTCAAAAATCGTACTGTCTTTGCGAGGGTCGACCAGACTAATCAATCTTACACCCACTTGTACAGAGACCCTATCGATATCAAGCAGGTTTTCAACGGGTTCTTTCTCGGCCTTTACTTGCGATGGTGTTCCGCGTCTCTTTTCCTGACCCTTTTCGGTTCGCGCCGCCCCTCGTCCAAGGAGGGCAGTGCCGGCGGCGAGCAACAGGAAAGGTATCTTAGGCAAGCCCGGCACCAATACCAGGGCCGCAATAATGCCGGAGGTCATCATCAATGGCTGACTCGTTTTAAGAAACTGTCTGCTGAGGTCTTGCCCGACACTGTACTGTGAGGAGGTTTTGGTCACCAGGAAGCCCGAACTTATGGAGATTATCACTGAAGGTATTTGGCTGATAAGTCCGTCGCCGATGGAAAGAATGGAGTAGGTTTTTATTGCGCCGGCAATTGTCATGCCCCGGGAATACCCTATGGCTATGCCCCCGATGATATTGATGGCGGTAATTATCAGTCCGGCCTTGGCGTCACCGCGGATGAACTTGCTGGCGCCGTCCATTGCGCCGTAGAATTCGCTTTCCTTGATGATTTTTGCCCGGCGTTCGTTAGCCTGAGCCTCGGTAACAATTCCAGCATTAAGGTCTGCGTCGATAGCCATTTGCTTTCCGGGCATGGCATCGAGTGTGAAACGAGCAGCAACTTCGCTTATTCGCTCGGCGCCCTTTGTAACTACTATGAACTGAATAACGAAGAGGATCAGGAATATTACCAGCCCCACGACGAGGCTGCCGCCGGCGACAAAGCTGCCGAAGGTCTGGATGATTTTCCCCGCGTTGCCCTGCAGAAGTATCAGTCTTGTCGAAGCCACGTTTAGAGAGAGGCGAAACAGGGTCACGAAAAGAAGCAGCGAGGGGAACGTGGATAGCTCGAGGGCTTCTTTTGATGAGAGGGTAATTATCAGGATGGCCACCGCCAGTGATATGCTGCAGGCCAGGAGCATATCGAGTATGGGCGTAGGCAACCGGACGATAAGTGTGGCAAGAATTGTCACCAATCCCAGCGCCAGGACCGTATTACTGTTTCTTGAGGAAGCCGGCGATGTATCGAGAGGGTCAGGCCCGAGCATTCCTGATGCCGTTGATTTGGAGGAAACCGTCATCATAGTTTCTCTTAGCGAATATAATCATACTATAGTTAACTTATGCGCCGGGTGCTTTTTCAGCGGATGCGGCAGGACCAAGGATCTCCTTTATTCTGACGGCGAACTGGTTGTCCACCACCACAATGTTGCCAGTTGCAAACCTGGTGCCTTTCAGGTACAAATCCGCCGGTGCATCAACAGGCTTGTCCAGCTTCAATACCGACCCCGGTCCCAGTTGCAGCAGCTGTCGCACCGGTATCTCCGTTTGTCCGATGGCAACTGTCACCAATATGTTCACGTCGAGTAGGATGTCGATACTTCCGGAGGCATTTTTGGTTTCACTCTCAACCGCCTCGGAAAATTCGACGGACTGTACCTGCGTCTTAGAATCCCCTTCCGTCGTGTTATCCTGCTCCTGGTTAACTTCGGTCTTTTCTTGCACATCTTCAGCCGTTTCTGCCATACCTTGACTTCCTTTTGCAATACATTTATGAGTTCTTGTTCGAATTTGTGTTTCGGCCCGTGCCGTGAGGCGATTCCGGCGTCTGCAAAGGCGATAAAACGCATCTATGGTCCTGCGCAATTACTACCGCGTACTTTCCAGAGGATTTTGCAAGCAGCCCTCCGAAGATCGGCCGACCTTCGATAACCAGCTCGATCGGCTCGGCAGTCTTTCGATCTAGCAGCAATATGTCGGAAGGACAAAGACTCATCAACTCTCTCAGGGTCAGCTCCGTTGTGGCCAATCGGGCCGTGACGAAAACGCTCATTTGCTCCAAATGCCCGCGAAGAGCCTTCGAAATATCCTTCGCTGAAGCGCCGCTTGCACCTTGTCCGGCTCTCCCAACAACCGGTTCCATCGCCTCACAGAGCATCAACAGGTAAGCTTGAGTCTTGTCTGAACCGGTTTTCTCAACGGTGAAGGTGACTTTGCACAGTTCTTCTGTGCCTTGCAGGTCGAGGAGCTGTAACCTTCTCGCAAGCGTTCCGGTGGGCTGGAAATCACACGCGGTGCGAACCTCGCAAATCGCATCAATGATAGCAGTTGCGGCGTCTAATAACAGTGACTCTTCCAGTTGTGATAAATCTCTGTTTGTGTCCTTCTCCTGTTCCGTGTCCCCGAGCAATTGTGTTGCCCAGCCCAGAGCCGTCTGCGCCGGTATGCCGATCAGGCCGCAAGGTTGATCCGGACTGTTCCCAAAGGCAAGGTAGTAATCATTCTCGTTGCTGTCGGAGCACTCTCCGAAGAGTTTATCAGCAAAATGCTGTGTGGTCGAATCGATGTTTACACTGAAGTCGCCGGGGCATAGGGCCGCAAATTTGGCCGCAATCGTTTTGCATAGGCCTTTCGTGAAATCATCCAATTTGCTGAGTTGCTCGCGAGTGAAACAATGGGGCTCATGCCAATTATACTCCGAGACGTCGGCCGGTGGGCTGCCGCCTGCCGGCGCCGAACCCACAGCGGCGAGCAGTTGTTGCATCTTCTGTCTGCTCAAGTTGTCGCTGGATGAGCCGCTCATTGTACTGCAAACTCCCTGAAGAGAATCCCCTCTATTTGAGGCTTGATATCCGGAAAAAGTTTCTCGTTAAAAGTGTCCAGTATTTGGGATTGAACACGTTTGAGATTCTTATCGCCGCGGATATCATCGAGCCCCAGACTTGCCAGGTATATGGTCAGCCCGTTTGTCAGCAGGGGCTTTTTCTCATCAAAGAAGGCAACGCCTTTTTTGGGGTCCGTTTGAGAGCTTATCGCCAGCGTCAGAGTCGCCCGGACATAACGTTTTACACCGGGTTCGTCAAGATTTGCCACGACGGGTTCCAGATTGTAGTACCAGACCTTATCGGAGTCTTTGCGCGAAGTCTCGGGGCTCAATTTGTCCTCTTGAGCCGGATATGCTTCCCGGGCGTGCCCGGCGGTCTCAGTTTTGTGGAGACAACCTAACAGTCGACCGACGCCAAAACCGACGCCGGCGCAAGAAACGACCACGGCAACCATTATTATCCACGGCAAGAAATCCCTTATGCGCGGCTTTTTTGCGGTCTTTTCGTCAGTTTTTTCCTGTTCCGTATCCTGCTGTTTTTCTATGTCTTTTCCGTCTGCCATCTTCTGTCTTCACTCCGACAATTACTTCCTGAAATAATCTGCATACCCTGACATTACCGGATTGGCTGCAGGCAACCTTGTTCGCGGTATCGGCGAATCTTATCTCGCAGCGTGCGATCGCTTATGCCTAACGCCTTGGCCGCTTTCGTCTGATTGCCGGCTGTCTGACGTAAGGTGTCCAGGATTGCCCGCCGTTCTATCAATTCAAGCGGGACCCCGCCGAGTCCTGAATGCTCGTTCGAGCAATTAAGCTCGTCGGCAGGTTCTTCCCTTCTTATGCGTTCGGGACAGTTGACGCCCCTGACTTGCGCGGCTCGTTGCGACTTACTGAATTCCCATCCTGCGAAATCATCGCACGATATAGCGCCATCAAGCAGCCACGACGCATCAGCCAACGAGAGCGTCTCGCTGGCGCCCAAAATCAGGGCTGTTCGAACAACGTTGCGCAACTGCCGGACATTGCCGGGCCAGTGGTATTGGGCGAAAATATCCATCATCACAGGGTCAAGTTTGGTTATACGCCGCCCTGCCTCACGAGCATAAAGGTTGACGAAGTGCCAAACAAGCTCGGGAAGGTCCTCGCCGCGATCTCTCAGGGGGGCAATGACCAGCCTTATGCCACCCAGCCGGTAGTAAAGGTCCTGTCGGAACCGCCCCTCTTGGACTTCTTGAACGATGTTCTTGTTGGTAGTGCTTATTATTCGCACGTCAACCCGGATGTTCTCGCTTCCACCGACGCGCTCAAAATCCTGTTGCTCGAGAACGCGCAATAACTTCGCCTGGAATCTGGGCGCAGTCTCAGTTATCTCGTCCAGAAGCAACGTTCCACCCTGCGCCGTTTCGAATCGGCCTCTGCGCCGGGTGTAGGCGCCGGTGAAGGCCCCTTTCTCGTGGCCAAAGAGTTCACTCTCGAGAAGTGAGTCACTTAGGGCGGCACAGTTCACCTTGACGTAAGGCCCCTGAGCCCTTCTGCTCTTGTGATGGATAAGATAGGAGAACAGCTCCTTGCCTGTTCCACTTTCACCAATTATGAGAGCCGGTGCCGAGGTGGGAGCGATCTTCTCGGCTAAATTGACGGTTTGAACCAGCTTGGCGCTTTTGCCCACAATTTGGTACAGGCACCGACTGTTCTCCTGAGCCGAAGCTCCTATGGATACACTGTGGCTGGGCAACAATATCTCCAGGAGAGTTTCTATATCTTCTCGCCTGAGCGGTTTTGTCAAGAAGTCATAGCAGCCCTGGCGAACAGCCTGGACGGCTGTCTGTGTCCCCCGTCGTAATACGTCATCATATCGGACGTCTCTTGCAGCTTGTTGCAGCGGCGGTTCCTTTGGTTTCTCGCTTTTTGCCCCGCTGCCCGGCAATCCGGTTGGAAAATGGAAGTCTGCGATAATTATTACCGGAAGCTCCGGCGAGTTTGCCTTGATCTTTCGGAGCAGCTCGAAACCGCCGTGTGAACGTGATTCGACCTCATCCTTTTGGTTTGTTTTCTGTGCTCGCAAGCACGTTTCACCATCCGCTCGCCTCGTGGAAGGGGGGAGAGGCTGAGTCGCGAACCTCTCGCAGGTGAAGACAACGTCGAAATCACTCTTGTCAAGAAGGTCCAACGCAGTTTTCTCATCGGCGGCTAAGTGGCCTCGAATCCCTTTGCGAGCCAATATCTCAAGAATTAAGCGAGCTGCTTCGCGGTCATTATCAACTATCAATACGTTTGGCGTATTATCTCCTTGCCGGATTTGGCTTGTGTCGCTCGTTTTGGTTGTGCTCACTTGTCCGATACTCCGTTTCTAATCCAAAGGGTTCTTGTGCCCGGCCTTCTCCGGAAAGTAGCTCCAAGTGGGGCCCGTCAGGCTCCCGTCTTGAGAAATTCTCTTTTGCTGTGTACTGTCTCCAATCAGCGCCCAAGGCTTGTCACTCAAGTACCAATCAATCAATTTTCCCTCGGCCTTGGCCAGATCCGTCCATGGCGAATCAGGGTGTTCCACAATTAGCTGTCCGTATGCTCGTTTTGCCGCCGGCATATCGTCATGACGCAGACAGTTTGCCACTTGGAATATAATCCAAGCCCTTTGCTCAGCCGCGAATCCGTCGTTTACATCCTGGCGACTGAGGGCTTGCTGGTAGAGCGCCGCCGCTTCTGCCAGATTTCCGCTGAGAAACAAAACCTCCGCCAGTTCGAAAGGGTTTTCTATTTGACTGGGTTGTCGGCATAATTCTCTGACCATTCCCAGAGTCTTGCTGGAAACAACCTTGTATGGAAGTTCAAATTCTCTCGGTGCCGCCGGAGACTCCTTCGGTTTCTCACCAAGGGCCGAGGTTCCATTGGGTTCGGTTGTGGAGCCCCCCTCAGAAAGGCCGGCATTGCGGGCTTCCTGCTGTGGTCTGAACTCGACAGAACGAATTCGCTCGATTAGCTGCTTAATTTCGTCCTTTCCTTTCTCGTCCTTATCATTCTTAGGGGTGCTGATCCAGGCGCGCCACAGTTCGTCTCGGAAGTTTGTGTCCGATGCATAATGCCTATAATGTTCGTTCGCATCTTGCAAGGTCCGCGCGCGAACTACAGTGGAAAGGCTGGTTGAGCCGGGTTGTTCTGATGAAATTGCCGATGCGGAAAAACATGGCGAGAGAAGGCACACCAAAACCAAAAAGCCAAAGGTACGATAGGATGAGCTGAGGTCTCTGGGAAAAGCTTTGAGCCTGGAGCTGCAGCTCTGTTCCGGATTCTTGCCATTAATTCTCATTGGTTCCAACCTTCCTGCTTTATGGGGCTGCTCCGATTGATTGAGCCATGGCAGCCGTCTTGTCGTTGGAGAACTCAGCCGCGTCCCACCGTCCCAGCAGAGCCAGTGCCGCCTTGTCGTAATCTTTCTGCTCGCCGTAGGCCCTTGCCAGGACCTTCAAGGCCCTTTGTCTTATCTGCATTGCCGGCTCAGCAGCTAAAAGTCGTGAACATAGAGAGATGGCTTGCGGATTTCTGGACAGTCTCAGGCAAACATCGGCCAATTCGACAGTGATTTCGTGTGCCTCAGGGCCGGGTTCGGCAAGAGTGAGAGTTTCGGCGAGGTCTTTATAGGCCAGTTCCAAATCTCCTTTGGCCACGCGGCACCTGGCCAATTCAAGAGATGCTCTGGCTTTCAGGCGGGGCTCAGCCAGATACTGTGCCGTGTCTCCAAGCGTGGCAACGGCCTTGTTAACTAAACCCATGGAGCGAAGCACAGCCGCCTTGAGCACTAATATCTCTATGTATTCCTGCGGCGGGATTCGCCGCGACTGCACATTTTCTAATACGTCAAGGGCCTCGACCGGCTGCCCTTGTTGAATGTGTATTTTGACGAGGTCTGATATGGTCTCCAGGTACTGTTCTTGGGTCAACTGTCCTGCCAATGCGTATTGGAGGGCGTCGCGAGCCTGCTGCGGCTTCTGCAGAGCCAGGCTTGTTTTGCCTAAGAGCAAATAGGCCGAGCACAGCTCGCTCTCGGCGTGATCTCTGGCGAGGCGGACGTACCGCGTCAGCCATTCGGCCGCACCTTGATAGTCTTTCTGTTCATAAAGGCATCTTCCTGCTCCGAGGGCGGCGGCGGCCTGGGATTCCGGCGATAGGCAAAGGTTGTAAACCTTTTTATAGAGGCCTCCGGCTTCTTTTTGGAGGCCCGCTTTGACTGTGACCTCGGCCAGATGTAGACACGCCTCACCGTACAGTTTGCTGTCAGGATATTGCTCAACGAGCTGCTTCAAGTCCTCCCGTGCCCCCGCGTGGTCATGAAGACTTGCCTTCAGTTTGCTTGAACGCAACATCGCAAGGGGCGCCAAAGATGTGCGCGAGAACCGATTTGCCACTAACTTGTATTCTGCGATTGCATCGGTCACCTCGCCTCTCTGGGCCTGCAGGACTCCTCGGGCAAAGTGGGCGTTGACGGCGCGCTCATCATCGTGAAATGTGAGCAGGAATCTTTGCCAAATGGAAAGGGCTTCGTCGGTCAGCCGGGCCACGTATTCTGACAATGAGTAATAACTGGCAAGATCACAAACGCTTACGGTTCGTGTATTATCCAGTTGGGCCATCAGGCCGACGCTGCCGGCCGCAGAACTGATGAATTGTTGAGTTGTTGTGCTTGGCATGTACAAGCTCACCGGCCTCCTGCGAACCACGCCCTGCATCTGTTCGGTTGATCGAGTAACAGCGGGGGCCCAGCGAATCTCGAGACCGGCATTGGCGGCAAATCTTGCCAGCAGCTCTTCGATAGGCGCCCCATTGCAGATTACAGACCAGCGAGGCGGACCACCTGCATGCTGGAGCCTTTCAATCTGCGGGCCGAGCAGGCCTTTGTTCAGGTGCGCCCAGCCGGAATTCAGAAGCGAACGTAGCTGTGCCTCGTTTAGACTGGCGAAGGGATCGGCCCGCGCAGACCATGCTTCTGCGTTTTCGCTCACCCAGAAATCTTCCGGAAGGTCCTTGTCGGCGTCGCAAAGCGAAAGAACCTTTTTGGTAACTGATTCGCCCGCCAGAAAGTTACAATTACACTCCAGCAAATGTGCCCAATCGCTCTCGCGCTCCGTTGCGCCGGCCAGCGCAATAGCCTGGTAAGCGTTCATCCGAGCCTTCAAATACTGTTTATTCTCCATCTCCAGCAAGCTCAGATGGTAGTTAGTCAGGGCCCGGACCAGCGGTGAACGACTTCTTATTATATTTGCCAGTAAACGACCGGCCCCGTCGTGGTCGCCCGTGTTCATCATGCACATTGCCATTCTTAGCTGAAGAAAGTCTCTGACCGGTTCTTCCCCCTCTTCTCTCAAAAGATTTTTCAGAATATCCCCACAAACTGCAAAGGCTTTGCCATAATCCTTTTGCGAGAAGAAAGTCTCCGCAACCCATAAAGACGTCGGTTGCCGTTGCGCCAGTGCGGCTGTCGGCTCTGTGATTGCGCGAGTGGATGCTTCCGGCACTGCCCCTGCGGTGCCTTCGGCCCGTCGGCTGGATGGCAACGACGGTCTGCCAAGAGGCGCCGGTTCGACAGAACCTGCACCTTGTCGAGGGGGAGATTCCGCTCCAGTATCAGCCCTTGGCAGCAACGCAGATTTCAGCAATGCGTATACCAGAATTGCCGCTATGCCTAAGATACAGAAGATGAGCACCTTCTCAAGGCTTGAGAAGCGTCTGTTCCGAATTGCACCTGCATCGGGGCGAATTGAAGCGACAGGACTCTCCGCCGAATCTGCCAGGAGCTTGTAGAATTCTTCGTCTCCGGCAAAAAGATTACGTTCGGAACGTTCGCTGACAGGCCGCGACGCCGGCGAAGATGTGTCAACCTCCGCCTTGGGTATTTCCTCTCCAAGGCCCTCCCCCTCGGCCGCCGTCTCTGGTGCATTCTCCTTGAGAATATCTTTTTCGTCCGTTGTTGCCATAGTTGCTATTCCGCCCTCAACACTGCATTCCGGGGCGTTTACTCCCCCTTGCAAAATAGGATGCTCAGAGCCTCAGTACCTTGTTCTCGAATCTTCTATGACAATAGCAATAGGCGTGCCAGAGTCTGCAGTTGGCATCGGGAGGTTGCGATTAACATCCTCTTTGGCCGGAAACTCGCCTTTTGGGGGCCTCGCCAATTCTCGGAAATGTCAGGATTCTATACGGGCCGATAGATTTTCGGACACAAATCCACAACCGCAGCACTTGTCATCAGCCGGTAATCAGGCACAGACATAACAAGGGCCGTCAGGAGCGGTTACGACATCTGGAGACCGCGCCGACAAATTACCGTTCATCCGCTTAATGCGTAGGTGAAACGGTCAGGTCGGGGTCTTGGAGCTATTTCGAGAGAAAAATCGTTTGGGCAGAGGCTCAAATTTGGGCACGCGGGGGGAAATTTATGCCTCTGGGGCCCCGAACGATTTTTCTCCGGCGTTCCGAACTCCGAATCCACCTACCCATTATTCGGAAGAGCCAAAATTACTCGCTCAACCCTCATTATGGTGCGGCTGTAATCCGGTGCGTATATGACCCGCACCCTTCCTTGTCCAATTCTTCCGCGACGTCCACAAGCCCGCCTTCCTCTCCCTGCGCTTCTCCCATCATACGCGAACCCTTCTCAATGTTGTACTGCTTGACCTTCGCGTATAGTGTTGCTCTTGTTATCCCGAGCAGAGCCGCGGCTTGGGTCTTCTGCCAGCCTGTTTCCTGCAAAGCCCGGGCGATCAGCTCGCGTTCGGCTTTTGCAAGTGAAAAGTCCTTGATGTTATCCTGGCCTGCCGGATGACCGTTCTCAGATTGTTCGAAATAGTCAGGCGGGTCGATCATAATGCTGCTTAGCCCGATCTTGTCCGTCGTTTCCAATAGTATTGCCCTGTCAATTACGTTCCGCAGTTCGCGCACATTTCCCGGCCAATCGTGTTTCTCCAAAGCTTCCATCGCAAGTCTTGTTGGAGATTTTATCTTCGCGGTCTTCTCCGGGCAAATAGCTGATGTTTTCAGGAAATAGCGCGTCAGCAGGCAAATATCTTCTCTTCGATCGGGTGATCTCAGGGGGGCAATGATGACAGGGCAGATGTTCAGACGATAATAAAGGTCGCGTCTAAAGCGGTTCGCCCTCGTTTCCCTGTAGAGATTGCGGTTACTCGTGGCTACAATGGTGGCTTTGCACTTGATATCTTTCACACCACCGACCCTGCGGAATGTCCGCTCCTGAAGAATCCGCAACAGCTTTGTCTGCAGCTCTATGGGCATTTCGCTTATCTCGTCAAGCAGGACAGTCCCGCCGCCGGCAAGTTCCAGAAGGCCTATCTTCTCACGGTCGGCACCGGTGAAAGAGCCCTTTTCATGGCCGAAAAGCTCGCTCTCCAACAGGTTTGCCGTCAGGGCGGCACAATTGACGGCCACAAACGGCTCATCTGGATGCCTCAGGGTATGAATTGCCTTGGCCGCCAGCTCTTTGCCGGTGCCCGTCTCGCCCACTATCAGAACCGGATTACATCGGCTGGCAGCCACAAGCCTAATCATACCGAGCGTTTTTACAAAGGCCCTGCTGTGCCCGACCATAGAAACAGAGGCTGCATAGTCCTCGGCGAAAAACTCGCTCGCGTTCTCTTCAGACTCAATAGTCTCCGGCTTGTTTTCCAAGTCCCGAACGATCCGGCGCAGTTCATTGTAATCGTGTCTTTCCCGCAGGTAGTCACGGGCCCCCATGCTTACCAGCTCCGCCGACGGGTCCGAGCTATTTTCACCGTCGCCGACTACTATTATGGGTACATCTATTGAGTGCACGGAACTTAGCCGCAGAAACTCCAGCGTATCAGCACGGTTACACCAGTGATCGAGGAGAATCAGATCCGGATTGACGGCCTCAACAATTTCCAGCGCCTCACTGAGGTCGTCGGCTGCAAACACTTCCTCGGCAGCCTGCTGAGCTAACTGTTGAATCTTCGAGTCCCTGCTTAAGGCAACAATCTTGCGCAAACTCATCGTTGTTCTGAACTCTATACGCGAACGTTGTCGGCCACTCTATTCATGTTATGTATATGTCTACTAAGTCGGCGGAAGGTCCGAAACAGCATTAATTTTTTATGGGACCGCCCCATAATACCAGCAGTGCATCATCTCCAAAGATGTAAGAAGACCTCAAGGGGCTGCTAATTGAACATACGAGTCATGCAGGAAGCTCCTGCCTGTAGGCCTTTTTATGGGACGTGTTATCGTCACAGAACAGCCAGGGTAAAACAAGCAAATCCTCTCTGCCCGATTATGCCGGCCGCAGACGGAGAAATCTTCTGCGACACAGGAAGAATTCTCCGGTTGCTGTCCTTCCGCGCCCACGCACGTCACACCTACATTCGGTTTTGCTGATTGGCTAAAGCCTTATAGGACAAGAAGTTATGCTTCGGTGAAGCACGTCTGATCCCGGTGTGGCACACTAATTGCACTCGTCATCTCTTGTTTGGTCGGCGCAGTCCGAGCAAAGCTGCAAAAAACTATTAGGTTGTCTGTTTTCATTGGAAAGCGAAAGATTATGAGCACATCGTCAGTAACCGCAGTGGCAAGTGACATCCAGATGGATTACATGAAACTTCTTGTGACGCAATTGCAGAACCAGAATCCGCTCGAACCGCTCGACAATAACGAAATGGCCTCTCAATTGGCGCAGTTCTCACAGTTGCAGCAGCTCGAAACAATGAACTCAAGCTTTGTAAAGGTCCTTGCTGCCGCGGAACGCAGCTATGCCAATTCACTGATAGGCAAGCAGGTGTCGTTCGTGGGAACAACGGAGACGGGCGAGGCAGGCGTCCTGAACGCCACGGTGGAGCAGGTGTACAACGATGTCAACGGCGAAATCCTTTTAGCAGCCGGAAATTACACGCTCGGTTTGGAAGAAGTCATATCCGTCAAGAATTGAATCCGGGCAAGAGTCCGATAATTATTAAGGAGAAAAAAAATGAGTTTTGCATTATCAGCGGGCGTCACCGGGCTGCAGGCCCATCAGAAAATGCTTGATGTGGCAGGCAACAACCTTGCCAATGTCAACACCACCGCATTCAAGGCCAGTCGAATAACATTTGCAGAGCTGCTCAGTGAAACCATAAAAAAGGCCTCCCAGCCGACCACCACAGTCGGCGGCACCAACCCCCAGCAGATGGGCAGCGGCGTGGGCGTGGCAGGAATATCGCCAAATATATCGCAGGGAAATATCGTTAATACGGGCAACCCGCTCGACCTCGCCTTGGAAGGAGAAGGCTATTTCGTCCTGAGTGACGGTTCGCAAAACCTCTACACCCGTGCCGGCGCCTTCGCCGTTGATGCAAACTCCAACCTGGTTGACCCCACCACAGGCTACCTTGTGCAGCGCATCGGCTCGGTCGGTGAGAGCGACGGCTTCCAGGTCCCGGGCGACAGCAACATCAAGCTGCCTTTCGACGTCGCCATGGCCGCTAACGCCACATCCGAAGTCAGGGTCGCAGGAAACCTCAGTGCCGACTCCACCTTTCCCACGCCCCAAACCAACATCCTGACCTCTAATACAACCTATACGGTCGGCGGCGCCACCGCGACCGGCGCCACCGAACTCGATCAGCTTGACCAGTTCAGCGGCGCCTTTGGCGCCACCACCACCATCACAGCCTCCGGCTACGACCCGAGCGGCAACGCCCTGTCCGACACCGGCTTGACGGTTACTGGTGCAACAACCCTCGATGACGTTATCACTCACCTCAATACCAATGTTCTCGACCCCACGGAACAGGTGGCCTCTCTGATTAACGGCAGAATCCGAATAACCGATGTGAACAGCGGATACAGCCTGTCCGATATAGGATTGACATTTGCTGACGACGGCACCGCTTCGCTCACAATGCCGGCGTACTTCGAGGTCTCCACCGTCGGCGGAGAGGAAGTCAAAAACATCAACATCACCGTTTATGACTCCCAGGGAGGAAAGCACGTCCTCTCCGGCGCCTTTGTCCGAACCGACACACCCAATACCTGGGATATGGTGCTCACCTCCATCACAGGTGATGTCCAGCAGATAACTCCGGACAATCGGCGAATAAGCGGCATAGAATTCGACGCCACTACCGGCTCCTACGCCAGCCTGAATTCTGTTATTGGCGATGCCGCGCAATTCGTTGTGGCATTTGCGCACGATACCGCAAACCCGCAAACCATTGCCATGAACCTCGGTACGGCCGGTCAATTGGACGGCCTGACTCAATTCGCCGGAAATTCCACCGCCGTGGCAAGAGAGCAGGATGGCTATGAAGCCGGTTCTCTCTCCACCGTCTCGGTCAATAACGAAGGTATAGTCATTGGCGCTTTCTCGAACGGTATCAAGAAAGACGTTGCTACCATACAAATAGCATTGTTCCAGAACCCGACCGCTCTCGAAAGCGTCGGCGGTGGTTACTTCAATGCCTCCGCTAACTCGGGCGAGGCCGTGGCCACCCAGGCCCTCACCGGCGGTGCAGGCACTATCCACGGCGGCGCCCTCGAAAAATCGAACGCGGATGTTGCAACCGAGTTCGTCAACATGATTCAGGCCCAGAACGGCTTCCAGGCAAACGCCAGAACCATCCGCGTCGCCAACGATATACTGCGAGAGTTGACCAACCTCATTAGATAATGAGCAAATGCAACCGTAGGCCTGAAAGAAAACAAACAAGTATGAAAGTTGGTTCCTGACATTTGGCGTTCAATTTGAGATATGGATTTTGACTCTTACTTCTTGATCTGGCTTCCTTTCGTGGCGCTGACGCCGGCAGAGCGATGGAAAGCCGCAGGCCGCCAGTTTCAAACCAGCTTCGTGACCGAACGCTGGTTCATCGTGGCCGCTGTTATCGTTCTGATAGCCTTGACGCTTCTGCTTGTAGCGGTGAGCGTGCAAAAAAGGACTCGCGAACGGAAGGGCCCGGGCCTGCTCTTCTTTGAATGTGCAGAAAGAAGAGGTCTGAGCGCACGCGAATGCAGCGCCCTGCTTGAGGTTGCAAAAAGGGCCGGTATTCGACGCAGTGAGGACGTCTTCACCGACGATGTTGCTTTCTATCGTGGAGCTGCCAAATTGATGGAAGAGGGCGCTGCGCGGGGTAGAACAGGCGGCGATAGTGAGTCGTTAACCACCGTACTGTTTTTTCTCCGTGAAAAACTCGCCTTTCAGAAGCAAACTGCCCTGTTCGCCGGAGCGCCCGTGAAATCAAAAAAATTGAGCAGCAGACAAATTCCCGTCGGCAGAAAGGTCAACATAACGTGCCGAGCGGCAAAAGACTCCGACGATATCGAAGCAATCGTCATGCACAACGACGAGAAGGAACTTACGATCAAGTCCGCAGTGCCGGTAAAGATTACTTTCGGCGAACTCTGGCGCGTGCGCTATTGTTTTGGCGCCTCAATTTGGGAGTTTGATACCACAATTGCCGCCTGCAATGGGGATATATTGGCTTTTAATCACAGTGATAGCATACGGTTCATAAACCGCCGACGCTTTCTCCGCGTCCCCGTCAGAGAGCCGGCGTTGGTTGCTCGCTTCCCTTTTTCAAAAATGCTCTTTGCGGATGCCGGTGGTACTGGGAACCATCCCGGGCCGAGCCCTGGTATGTCAGAGGCTCCCGGAACTCTTTGGGGACCGCCAGAGTTTGTTCCTGCCGTCGTTACTGAGCTGGCCGGTCCGGGCTTGCGCATCGAAGCGCCGCTGGAGGTGAAGGTGCAGGAACGAGTGCTGGTGGTGATGAAGTTGGGCGAAGACCACGGCTGGGATGCGGTTTCGCCGCGTCGGCATGGCGATGGCAGGTCGGGAGCATTGAGAATTGTGGAAGACATCGGCGAGGTCAGGCACATCAGAGCCGTACAAAATGGTTTCTCAATCGCCGTTGAATTGATAGGCCTTAGCGATTCAGACATTAACGAGCTGATCCGTGCGACCAATATGGCTTCTCTAAAGGGGGCGACTGAAAGTCAGGCAGCCCCGAATTCCGTCCAAAACCGGCAACAGGCTCCCCAGCCCGTGTCCGTGCATGGAGTATGAAGTGGCAGAAAGTATTGAGCAAGTCAGTGCAAGCGTCGATGCGTTGATGCAGGAATTCTACGTCATAACGCACAACCTTGCCAATGTCAGCACCGTTGGTTACAAGCGCAGATGCAACGCTTTCTCAAGGGCTCTCGAGGCCCAGGGCTTGCCCACGCAGACTTATGCTCCAGGCACCGTTGATTTGAATTCGGTGTTTGATTTTTCTCAGGGCAGCGTTGTCGAAACCGGCCGACCGCTTGACTTTGCCTTGTACGGCAAAGGGTTCTTCGTCGTGGAAACGCCGCAGGGCCCGCTCTACACCCGCAACGGAATGTTCCAGACCAATCACAACAGCCAGATTGTAACTTCCGACGGCAGAATCGTCGCCGGCCAGGCCGGACCAATCACCTTGCCCGCCGGCGCACCCCTCTCACAGGTGACTGTATCCCCTGACGGCAGCATCAGTGCCGGCGGCATCCCCGTCGGCAAGTTCAGCCTCGTCGATTTCAAAGATAACCAAAACAAGCTCGTATCGGTCGGCGCAGGCTGTTTTCAGATGCCGGATGAAAACGTTTTGCCGGTTCCAGCAGAAAGCCTGGTCCTTAAGCAGGGCTACCAGGAAGCTTCAAATGTGAAGATAGTCGACGAGCTCGTGAGTATGATAATGGTCTCCAGGCTGTACGAAGCGAATATGAAAATTGTCACCGCCCAGAAAGAAGCCTCCAGCAGTATTATGGGCGTAGCCATGGGATAGACGATCGGTCAAATGCGCCGCCGGGACCTCCTGTCCCCGCAACGCCTGAGCAATTGCAAAGACTTGCAATAAGGAGAACCATATATGTTAAGAGCCTTTTCTACCGCCGCGACGGGAATGACGGCCCAGCAGATGATGGTGGACACAATAGCTAACAACCTCGCCAATGTCAACACGACCGGCTTCAAGCGCAGCCAAATCAATTTCCAGGATTTGCTTTATGTCGATTTGAGAGAGCCGGGGACGGAGGTGGCGTCGGGACTGACGTCTCCAAGCGGCCTGGAGATTGGCAGCGGTGTCCGGCCTGCATCCACAGTAAGAGTTTTTACTCCCGGTGAGCTTGAAAATACCACGCGGCCTCTCGATATCGCCATCACAGGCGACGGATTTCTTCAGGTAAGCATGCCGGACGGAAGCTTGAGGTATACGCGCGACGGCGCACTGCAAATAAATGCCAATGGGGAGCTGGTTACGACCACCGGGTACATGATCGAGCCTGCCGTCAGTATTCCGATAGACGCCAAATCAATAAGCATCGAAAAAGACGGCGGCGTCAATGTCACCGATGCCTCCGGAACGCAGTCGGTGGTGGGAAATATCCAGTTGGCCCGATTTCCCAATCCATCAGGTCTGTCCGGCGAAGGGGACAATATGCTGGCCGAAACCGAGGCGAGCGGCACGCCCACGACCGGAACCCCCGGTGAGAGTGGTTTCGGCACCATACAGTCCGGTTTCCTGGAGAAATCAAACGTCCAGATGGTGACAGAGCTCGTCAATCTTATAACCGCCCAGCGGGCGTATGAGATAAACTCACGCGCCATAAGAGCGGGTGATGATATGCTTCGAACGGCAAGTCAAATAGTCAGGTAAGTCGCAAAATGACAGACGAAAGATACAAAATGGAATACGGCGGCAAAGCAGTTAGAGTGGTCCTGGGTCCCGTAGTGCTGTTGGCGGCTCACTTGTGCGGACCATCGACCTACAGTCAAACGAGCGGTCCCCGGGATATGTCTGTTCTTCAGATTCACCTTCCGAGAGAGGTCCGAGTCGACGACAATTACATCAGACTCGGCCAAATCGGCATAGTCCGCGGAAAACAGCCTCTCGTGACAAAAGCAAACCAGATTCCCCTGGGCCGAATTTCTGCCCCGGAGCGGGACTTCCTGGTTGACAGACCGATGGTGTTGAGCCGGTTGGCTTGCAATGGGATACCGGCTTCTAAGGTGATGCTGACCGGTGCAGAGAAAGTGTCGGTAAAATGGCAGCAGCAAGTTATCAACAGTGATAGATTTGTTGAAGTTGCGGGCGCCTTCTTGAAAGAAAGTCGCCTCGGTTCTACTGCGTGTCAATTTGATCCGGCACGCCTGCCGGAGGACCTCACTATATCCGTACCGGCCGGGGCCGTAGAGTTTTCCTCACATTTAGTCGAGAGCGGGGCGAGCAATATGGCGAAAGTCGGAATTCTCGCGGTTTCGGATGGCAAGCAACTGGGGATGCGAGAAGTGACTTTCCTGCTGAGGTACCGCGGCCACAAGGTGATAGCGGCGGGTGACATCCCCGCCGGCGGGGCTATCAGTCCTGAAAATGTCAAAATAGAGGAGGCCTTGTCAGATGAACCGGAGCCGGCTGACTGGCAGCCCCCGTACGGTCTTATCGTCAGACGCCGAGCGGCCAAAGGCACTGTGATACAGTCGGGTATGGTGGGATTTGCCAGGCCTGAAGTTGTCCTCAAGAGAAACGAAACCGTTCTTATCCGAATCGAAATACCGGGGCTGCTCGTTACCGCTACGGGAAAAGCCATGCAGGACGGCCGTATCGGTGAATACATTAAGGTGCGAAATGTCGACTCCAAACGAATAATTCTGGCCAGGGTCAAAGAAGACAGAACGGTTGAACCTGTTATCTGACGGGTCTTCTCGTAAGAAATCTCTGAAATCGCGTGATGTGAAAGGACGAACAATGAAAAATAGAACAGCTTTGTTGTGTATGTCGATGTTCTTTTTGCTCTCCTGGGCCGCCTGTGCGAGGGCCGGATCAATCTGGGCCAAAAAGAATAAGAATATGAGGGATTATTACGCCGACGATGTGGCTCGCAAAATAGGTGATGTGCTGACCATCAAAATCAGCGAAGACAGCAAGGTCGATAACAAGGCAAAGAGAGACCTGAAGAAGGAAACCGATCGGTCAGCCGCCTTCAATGGTGAGCTGGGAATAGTAACGTCGAATAAGAATCTTCTGCCGCGCATACCTGGTTTCTCAATGGATGCTGAATCCACCAACGAGTTGAAAAGCAAGGCTGATTATAAGGACGAGCGCAAGTTCGTGGATTCCATCACGGTGGTCGTTGTGGACGTCCTGCCGAACGGCAATCTCGTGGTCGCCGGAACCCGCAACCGTGAAATAGCCGGTGACATACAAAACATCGAGGTCAGCGGCATTGTCAGGCCGAGCGATATCGCCTTTGACAACACGGTTGAGAGCAAGCGGGTCGCCGATTTCCGTATAGTCACCAGGAACAAGGGGGTCGCTGCGCCTTACACCAGGCCCGGATGGCTCGGGACGATATTTGATATCTTGTGGCCGTGGTAACTGATTGAAATACTGTAATTCAGGGAAGTGATAAACCATGAGAGCTCGTTTGATACTTTGTTGTCTGGTTTGGCTGAATGTGGTCGGCGCCGCCCGCGCTGAGCGGATAAAGGATATCGTTGACATCCAGGGCATTCGCGGCAATCCGCTAAAGGGCATAGGTTTGGTCATAGGCCTGGCTGGCACCGGAGACAGCACCCTGCCCTCCCGACAGATGTTGACAAACATCCTGAGAGGTTCCGGGCTGGTCCTTTCTCCTTCCGATTTGACCGGCGGCAATATCGCCGTCGTTATGGTCACCGCCCAGTTGGGACCTTTCGACCGTGAGGGTTCGCTCATCGATGTCGATGTCTCCTCCATAGCCGATGCCAAAAGCCTTCAGGGCGGAATTCTTTTGCCCACGCCCCTGGAGGGCCTCGACCAACAGATTTACGCTGTGGCACAGGGGGGACTGTCAATAGGAGGCTGGACGGCGTCGGGCGATAAAGCCTCCATTACAAAGAATCACCAGACCGTCGCGCGAATTCCAGGCGGCGCAATTGTCGAAAAGGAAGAGCTGTCAACGTTTGTGGAATACATCACTGGCCGCAGATTCGTAACCCTTGGCCTTCGAAACAGCGACTTCACAACGGCAGAACGCATAAGCCAGGCGATAAACGAGCGCTTTCCGAACAGCGCCGTCGTGGCTGATGCCGGCACAATAAAGGTCGAGATCCCGGATGATATCGCCCGGAGCGGCATAGTCGGCTTCATCGATGATATTACCAAGCCCGAAGTGAAAGTCGATGTGCCCGCCGTCGTCGTCATTAACGAACGCACCGGCACTATCGTCGTCGGGGAAAGCGTGAGTATATCCGCTGTCGCAATTTCGCAGGGCAGCCTTGTCGTGAAAATCAAGGAGACCGAGTTTGTTTCCCAGCCGACCGCACCTTTCTCTGACGCCGGAACGACAGAGCGGATCCCCGATACCACCATAGGCGTCGAGGAGAAAGAAGCATACTTGATCCCCGTCTCCAAATCCGTAACCGTTTCAGAACTGGCCAAGACCCTCAATGCGATAGGGGCAACGCCGCGGGACCTCATAGCCATTTTCAACGCATTGAAACGAGCAGGCGCCCTTCAGGCTAAGCTGGTGATAATGTAAAAAACGCCTGTCTGGCGGCCGGAGCAAAAACAAGAGCCGGAGGAAATTTATGGATAACACAAAGTTGATGCTGACCGGAGCTGTCTCGCCGCCGACGCTGCTGGAGCATCTTGGCGGCGCCTCCTACCACAAGGCGGTCGCAAAATCGCAGCCCAGTGAGATACACAACTTATCGGAAGAAAAGCAAAAACAGGCGGCCAGGGATTTCGAATCCGTCCTCCTTGGCAGGCTCCTGGACGAAATGAAGAACACCGTCGGTGACTGGGGTTTTGAGAAGGATGGAGCATCCCAGCAGATTCAGGGAATATTCTGGCTGTACCTCGCTCAGGATATTGCCGACAACGGCGGCTTTGGCTTGTGGAAGGATATACACCAGTTCCTGACCGGCTCCGACCGCCCAAATGCCGCACAGCAGGCGCCCGGATATGTCGGGGACCACTCCGAAGGTTCCCCAAAAATAACAGGCGACCTCACGGATTCCTGAGTCAACGAGAGATTTGAGGATTGTGTTATGAAGGCAACAGCACCTGCCGTGGATGAAAAGGTCGATGAGCTTCTGGCTGTGCTCGACACGGACATCCGCTACATTCGCGAGAATCTGTCAACCTTGAACGAGCTTCGCGGCTCGGTTCTCAGGCGAGACGATGCTGCTTTGGGCCGCCTCCTGGATAGAATCAGAGCAGAGTCCGACGGTTACAGGGCCAATGAGATGAAACGCCAATCGATACGAAAGCAGTTGGCGGATATCCTCGACTGTCAGTTTGAGCAAATGACGCTCTCTAAGCTTGAGACCGTGCTGCCAGCGGAAAAAGGGATGCAAATCACTCACAGGAGGACGCAGTTGGCGCCGTTGGTTACTGAGCTCAAGAGAGAGCATTCGAGTACCATGTTGCTTCTGGCCGAATGTGCCAGATTCAACAGCCTGCTGCTGACCAGCATCTTTGACTTGGCAAAGACCGAGATGCTTGTCTATAACCCCAAGGGAGCAGCCAGCCAGCAGGCCGACAACCTTTTTGTAAATTACCATTTTTGAGACGGGCTCATTTGTCGGAGATTTCAATTGATAGGTCGGCCTTTGTGTCGGGCCGCCGCCGAGGCAGGAGTGAAGATCGCCAAAGCCTTGATGAGAATGGAGTAAAGAAATGCAGAATTATGCCATTGGACTAAGCGGGCTCACCGCGGCTCAAAAAGCCCTTGACATAATCGCCAATAATGTTGCCAACGCCGCCACTGATGGTTACCACCGACAGAGAGTTGAGCTGACTCCCGCGTATATGTCCCAGGAAGGCTCCATTCTCATAGGCGGGGGCGTTGAGATTGCCGGCGTTACCAGACTGATCGACGGCCTTCTCGAGACAGAGCTTCTCAGACAACAATCCGCGCTCGAACAGGTCCGTTCCGAACTGACCACACTCCAGACCGTCGAAAACACGTTCGGTGAGCTTTCGACCGGCATCGGTCTCAGCGAGTCCATCGACCAGTTCTTTAACGCCCTGCAGGACCTCGCCGCACATCCCACAGAGCTTATCTGGCAAAGCCAGGTGGTAATGGCCGCCGACACCATGGCCGGTCAATTCAGATCTCTGGCCGAATTCCTCTCCAGCGCCGAAACACAGATAACTCTCGAAGCCGAAGATGCCGTCGACAGGATAAACACATTGATAAACCAGATCGCCGAACTCAACGATAACATCGAAAAGATGGAAATCGCCGGCAAGCTCAGTAACAATCTCCAGGACCAGAGAGACCAGCGCATTACCGAGCTGTCGGAACTGATCGGCGTCGAAACCTACCAACGCGAGTTCGGGGTCGTGGATGTCAGCATCGCCGGAATACCCGTGGTAACAGGCGCCTCACCGCTGGAGCTGGATGTCAGTTTCAACGACGCCGGGCAATTGGGCATTTCCGTCGCCGGGGCCTATACCTATAACACCGATGTCGAGGGAGGCCGCCTCGGAGGACTGATCTGGCTCAAAAACCACGCCCTGACCGACATCCACAGCGACCTGGACGCCCTCGCCGCGGCGCTGATCAGCCGGGTCAATCAATACCACGTTCAGGGCGTCGGTTCGCAGGGCTCGTTTACACAGCTTTCAGGCTCGATAATGCCCAGCGAAAACCTGGCCGATTTCGACCCTCCCGTCTCAACCGGCAAAATATACATAAGGCTGGTTGATACGACCGCCGACACAGTGACCCGGCACGAAATTGATATCGACGCCTCAACCGATTCACTGACAACGATAGCCGCCGCAATTGATGCAATTGACGGCCTCAGCGCCTCGGTGAATGCGTCCCGACTCGTTATCTCCGCCGACGCCGGCTACGAATTCGATTTTCTGCCCGCCGTACTCCCGGAGCCCACCGCCGAAACCCTTACTGCGACGCCGCCCCCGAATATATCCGTATCCGGCATCTACACCGGAACCCAAAACGACGCCTTCAAGTTTACCGTTTCAGGTGCCGGTTCGGTGGGCAACGGCACCCTGCAGCTCCAAGTAAAAGATAACGGCGGCGCCGGAAGCGTAATTGCCACCTTGAATATCGGTCAGGACTACGCCGCAGGTGACATAATCGAAGTCGGCAACGGCATCAAAATATCCGTAGGACCCGGCGATTTCAACGCCGGTGACAACTTCGACGTCGAGGCATTCGTCGATACAGACTCCTCCGGCGTGCTCGCCGCCGTCGGACTTAACACCTTTTTCTCCGGCAGCGATGCTGCGACCATAGCCGTATGCTCCGATGTTGCCGAGTCCCCGGGACGCGTGGCCGCGGCCCTGGGTGCGGAGATGACCGACAACGCCAATGTCACACGCCTCGTTGGCGTCAAAGACCAGAGCTTCAGCTCTCTGGACGCCCTGAACCCTGTCGAGTTCTACCGCCGCCTCGTTACTGAAATAGGCCAGGAACTTTCAATAAAACAAATGCGCCAGGGCAACATCGAGGTCACCATCCAGAACCTCACCAACCAGCGGGACACAATAAGCGGCGTCAACATCAATGACGAGGCCGCCCAAATGCTGGTTTTCGAACAGATGTTTCAGGCGATGGCAAAATACATGAACGCCGTTCATTCGTCTTTGGCCTCGCTTATGGAAATAGTATAGACGCTACGAACCGGCACGCTGCGAATGTCGCCTCGTCCGGTTCGAAACAGACAGATTAACAGAGCCTGACAAAACCTAAGGTGGCCGTCCCGGATTTATGTCATTCCTGCCAAAGCAGGAATCCCGACCCGCCAAAATAGAGTTTTGTTATGGCCTCTTATTAAGGAGCTATCAGTGGGCCAGACGCTTGGCAGTATTTACAACAACGTCAGCTTTGCTCTAAACCTGCACGCAGAGCAGATGGCGCGCCTGCAGGAACAGGCCGCCACAGGCGCCCGAATAAACAGACCCTCCGACGACCCCTCAACAGCTTATCTCGTTCTCGGGCTAAGCTCCCAGCAAAGGTCCCTCGGCAATTACATGGACAATGTGTCCGACCTCATTGGCGCCTTCGAGATTTCTTCCACCATTATTGGCAACATGGTATCAGGCCTCGCAGAGGCCAAGACGAGCCTGACCCAGATTATCAACGGTATTTACGGTGAAGACGGCCGCGAAAGAATCGCAGAAGGAATTAACTCCATTTTGGAGCAGATGGCCCTGTTGGCCAATACCGAACACAACAACCAGTACCTCTTCGGAGGCAGTAACACAACCTCCGCCCCTTATCTCATCGAACGCAGCGGCGGAGAAATAACCAGCGTCACCTACCAGGGAAGTCTGGAAAACCGAACAACCGAGGTTGCCCCGGGCGTCAATTCCACCGCCTTCACCATAGGCGACAGCATCTTTTCTTCCCACGACCGTTCCGAACCCCTCTTCACGGGCGATACGGGCGCACAGGCCGGAACCGGAACCTCCACCGTCACCGGCGATGTCTGGCTCACCGTTATTCATGATGGCAGCAACTATAAACTCTCTATCGACGACGGCGCCAGCTACGTGACCGTCCCCGCAGGAGGAGACGCCAACCAGGCCGTGACCGACTCACGCACCGGCAAGGTCCTCTATGTTGACAGCACCGCCATCGGTGCAACCGGAACCGAACTGGTCCGTGTGACGGGAACCTATAACATATTCGATACCCTGATCAGCATTCGCGATATGCTGCGAAACGAAAAGGGCTTTTCAAAAGGCCAGTTGCAGGAGATGCTGGGCGAGTCGCTGAACTCTCTGGATGAGGTAAGCAACATCCTCGTCCAGGCCGAGGTCTCGGTGGGCTATAAAGTCGGCTTCCTGAACGACCTCACCGAGAGCATGCAAAACGTAAAGTACAATGCCGAGGACGAGTCCACCCGCCTCCAGCAGGCCGACATTGCCCAGGTCGCTATAGACCTCTCGCGCCGCGAGGTATTGTATCAGATGTCGTTATCCATAACCGCAAAGCTTATGTCTTTGTCGCTGCTGAACTTCCTGACCTAACCGCCGTGAGAGACCGACTGGGCTGGCATTTGCGATTGTTCACTAAGACGGAATCGACGACATTCTTGTTCGATATTCATACAGATTTTGAGGGCGGCACAACAAAATGGTGAATATCCACAGGTTAGGCTCGACGGCACGAAATTTGCACTAACTCGGAAGGTCTAAGAACGTCTCAGGGTAATTGTCTTTGTATTAGGAGTAAGACAAATGGCGATGGCAACAAATCCCGACAGTCCCCGCATGACCGAAGGTGCGTTTCCAGGGCCCCAATCTTACCAGAAAGGATTGGAATTGGCGCAGGCCGGCAGGTACCAGGAGGCTCTTGACCTTATTCAGGGATACCTTCGCACCTCCCCCGCTGATGCTCAGGCGCTCAACGATGCCGGTGCCATTATGCACTGCCTCGGACGCTCCACAGAAGCAATCGACCATCTTGTAAGGGCCAGGGCCCTCCAAACCGATTGTGCCGAGATAATCTGGAATCTGGTCGAGGCGTATCTTGCCGATGGCAGGCCCGCCCAAGCCGTGCCGCTTTTCGATCAGATGGAACGAATGGGCATTCTCAATGCCGATGTCCTCAACAGAACCGCTAACGTGTTCCTCAATCAGGGCAATAAGGCCGATGCCGTTGAAATGTTGCTGCGCTCCCGGAGAATATCACCCGGACAGGAAGTTCTCAGGCCTATGATTGACGTCATCCTTGCACGCAGGCCCAGGATGGCCTTCTTTTGCGGATTGAGAGGTGACACAAAGTTCCTGACCGATATATACCACTTCGCCAAACGCCGCTTTCCCGTCAGGCTTTTTGACGGCACAACTGTCGACCAAATGTACGAGCTTATGAGATGGAGCGATATCTCATGGTTCGAGTGGTGCACCGATATGGTGGTGGAAGCATCGAAATTGCCTAAGGTGTGCAAGAACATTGTCCGGCTTCACCGTTTCGAAGCCTACGAAACCTGGCCGACTCAGGTCAAATGGGAGAACATCGATAAGCTCATCACAGTCGGTAACTCGTTTGTCAGAGATGCACTTCTCGGTCAGGTGCCGAATATTGCGAGTCGTACCTCGTTCGTCACAATTCCGAACGGCATTAACTTCGATAAGCTCCCATTCATCGACAAAACCAAAGGAAAGAACCTTGCCTGTGTCGGTTATCTGAATCTGAGAAAAAACCCCATGTTCCTTCTGCAGTGTATGCAAAAGCTGCACTATATCGACCCCGCATACAGGCTGTTCTTCGCCGGAACCTTTCAAGACTTAATGCTTGAACAGTACGTCAGGCACATGGTGTACGCACTCGGCCTCACGGACGCCGTCTTCTTTGACGGCTGGCAGCAGGATGTCAACTCCTGGCTCCAGGACAAACACTACATCGTCTCTTGCAGCATAGGAGAAAGCCAGGGCATGGGACTGCTTGAAGGTATGGCCTGCGGCCTAAAGCCCGTGATCCACAATTTCCCCGGAGCGGGCCAGATATTCCCGTCCGAATACCTTTTTAATATCTCCGAAGACTTCTGTGCGCAAATCTGCTCCGGCGCGTACGACCCCGCGAAATATCGAAGGTTTGTCGAGGAAAAATATCCGCTTAAGAGCCAGTTGGACAGGATCAACGAAATCCTTGTTCAAATGGAGAGAGAAGTGGATTTGGAGAGAACACAAGACGTCAGGTCCACTCCCCGACAGTCGTCAAAGCCTTCAGAGGTCGCGCAAATGGCGGAATCCATTGCCCGGCCTTTTCAAAGCAATGGATATGCAAACCCCGCAATCGCGTAAGTTGCGCCCGGGCAAGGGATGGTTGATTGTCTCGAAATGGCGAAGAACTGTGATGCCAAAGCTGGACCGCTTGTAACCGTGCTTGTTCCTACTTTCAACAGACCGGTGTATCTGGCCCAAGCTTTGGCCAGTGTCTTGCGGCAGAGCTACAGAAATCTTCAGATTATCGTGGTCAATGACGGCGGCCAGGACGTTACCAGCGTAATTCGTTCATCTAACGACAAGAGACTCGTGTTCATCAACCGAAAAGAAAACCGCGGCAAGGCCTTCTCCCTGAATGAAGCGTTAGCCCGAGCCGAAGGCAAATACGTTGCATATCTTGACGATGATGACTTGTACTATCCCAATCATATCGAACGGCTCGTTGAAGCGCTGGAGACCCAGACCCAATGTCAGGTGGCCTACAGCGACTTGTACAAGGTATGTTGTAGGGTTATGCCGGACGGCGCTCGGATGGTATTGGGCAAGGTCGTCGAAGTCAGCCGCGATTTCGACCGCTTTGTCTTGCTCTATTTCAATCACGTCCTCCATGTAAGCCTGATGCACCGCAGAGATCTCTTCGAAAAGACCGGCCCCTACAATGAACAGTTGGACGTCCTCATTGACTGGGATATGACCCGCCGACTGGCTTTCTTCTCGGATTTTCATCACGTCTGTGACATTACCGGCGAATTCTACAGCCCCCTCGGCGAATGTGACAGAATATCCGTTCAGAAACGCAAAGACAAGAACGAGTATCTCAGAAATGCCCTTACGATACGCACAACCAGGCCTCCAAAGCCCTGGCTAAAGATTAAGGACATGTCCATCGTTCTTCTTGCCGACCGGTTGGACAAGCAGGCCGCCGGAACCCTCGGTTCTATCTGGCGGTATACCTACCACCCTTACAAGCTTTTTTTGCCCGTACCACAGGTGGATATCGAGAAGCTTAAGTCCATGGTGCCAAACATTGTCCCGGTGCCCGTTGATCCGTCGGCGTCTCAGGCCGGTCGAATAGATGCGGCCTTGACCCGATGTGACGGCGATTATATTGCTATTGTGCCCAGCGGCCTCGATATCGCTGATATGTGGGTGGAAGATTCGCTTCACGCCTTGGGTGATAACCCCGTCAGCCGCGAAGCAATTGAGCTGGATTGCTCCACGGATACGCTTTGGGCGGCGGTGCTGCGAAAGAGCGACCTCAAACACGCTCGAGACAGTTTCCCGAATTTGCCGATTCGCCAGTCTCTGAAAGCTGCCGGCATCACCCTCAGACGACCGCGTCCGCAGGAGATACCATTTCAGTTCGACCAGCTGCTTGAGGAAGCCGCCAGGACCGAAAAGGAGGGAGACTGTTCAAAGGCAGGCGAGATATTTGAACATATCGCTGCCTGTTATCAGAACCAGCTGTGGATGAAGAGTCTGGCTGCGGGGGCCTATTTCAAGGCAGGCAACTACACAAAGGCGGCAGAGCTCAGCCGCGAGATCAATCGCCGTCGCCCAACCGTAGATACTCTTCTATTGGAGGCAAAAATAAGACGAGAGGAGAAAGATTTCACCTCAGCAATCAGATTGCTTCAAACGGCAGAGCAGATACTTGAAGGGGAATAATTGCCATGGACTTAACACAAGAAGGGGCTGATTTTGCAGCAAGTCGAAGGGGACAGAGCCCGCAAAGTGAGCTTGAAGACCACGCCGCGACACAGCGCTACGACGTTCTTCAGGAACTTGGGGATTGCTACGTTCATGTTGGCAGCTATGCACAGGCCCAAAATTGTTACGAAAAGGCCGCACTGCTCGAACCCGATGAGGCAGGTCCTTATGTCGGACTTGGAGTCGTCGCCCTCCAAAAGAATCTTCTTGATGATGCGGAGATAGCATTTAGGGTCGCTTGCAGGTTGGATGTCTGCTGCGCAAAGGCCTACGCCGGCCTGGCTATAGTCGCACAGCAAAGAGCTGACTATAAACACGCTTTCCAGATGTATCTAAAATGTCTGGAATTGGACGTCGATAACCTGCCGGCTCTCCTCGGGCTCTTCCAGACATCCTGCCAAATGGGCTCCTTTGCAAAGGTCACCCACTATTTGGAATCGTATTTGAATATGCACCCGGGTGATACGTCGGTTATGTTTTCTCTGGCGGCATTGTACGTGAAGGACGGCCGATTCGCTTCATCCAGAGAAGTCCTTCTCGATGTTCTGGCGCTCGAGCCCGCTAACAAGGACGCAGCTGATCTTCTCGAAGAAGTCGAGCACACGCTAACCAGGACGAAACAGGCAAGCGAAGCAGGGACCCCGGTCTAATGAGCACCGATGAGCAGATACAGTTGTTGGAGAAACTGGAAGCATTGCTGCTGCGGCAAATAACGCTGGCACAGGAGGAAAAGATTAGCGCCGTTGAGCTCTTGGGCAAACAGGCTGATTCTCTCGTGACCCAAATTGCAGAAACCTCGATTCTGGATCAGCCTGAATTCCAGGCCCGTCGGAATCAATTGCAGGCCCTGTACGACAGCTTATGCCTGGCCGTTACCGCCCAGAAGGCCGATATCGCCGAAAAGCTCAGCCTGGTTCGAAGGGGCAAAAGAACCCTCGGAGCCTACAAAAGCAACACTCGCTGACCCCAAGGCGACTCTTGCCGAGGCGCGACCTCGTGTGAAGATTTGTGCTTCCAGAGTAAGGCAGAGGTATGAAGGTACTAATCGTTTTTGGAACCCGGCCCGAAGCCATCAAGATGGCTCCCATTATCGAGGTCATGGCGCGCCGGCCTGAGGTTTTTGATCTGCGCATCTGTGCAACCGCCCAGCATCGAGAAATGCTGGATAATGTATTGCCTCTCTTTGACATTCAACCCGATTATGACTTGGATTTAATGCGCGAAAACCAGACTCTGGCCGAACTCACTGCTGATATTCTCGGTGCTATCGACCCTGTTATCTGTCAGCAAGAGCCGGACTGGGTCTTGGTTCAGGGAGACACCACCACGGCAATGGCAGCAGCCTTGGCAGGATATTATCGTCACGTCGCAATCGGGCACGTCGAAGCCGGGTTGAGGACGTATGATAAACTGCAGCCGTTCCCGGAAGAGGTCAATCGCCGCACAACAGGTATCTTGGCGGATATCCATTTTGCCCCAACCGAACAGGCCCAGGCGAATCTGCTTCGAGAGGGGGTCGATAAGCGGCGCATCCTGGTTACCGGCAATACGGTCATTGATGCTTTGCTGCAGGTAGTGGGGCGCGAATACGATTTTACCACGGGGCCGCTGGCCCAAATCCCCTTTGACAAACGGATTCTACTGGTCACCGCGCACCGGCGCGAAAATTTTGGCGAGCCGCTGCAAGCTCTCTGCCGGGCGATTGAGATGATTTCGAGGCGCCACTCTGAAGATATCCACGTTGTGTATCCCGTCCACCTCAATCCCCAGGTCCGCAATCCTGTGCATGGCTCACTGGCGGGTCTTTCCAATGTGACCTTACTGGAACCGCTGGACTATGCGTCTTTCGTTCACTTAATGAATCGCTCTTACATGGTTTTGACCGATTCGGGAGGACTGCAGGAAGAGGCTCCGAGTCTGGGCAAGCCCGTCCTCGTTCTCCGCAACAAAACCGAGCGGCCGGAAGCGGTGCAAGCGGGTACGGCAAGGCTCGTGGGCACAAAGACCGAACGAATCGTTGCGGAAACCGAGTCCTTATTGAACGACTCTACCCTGTATGAGCAAATGGCTAACGCGGCGAACCCCTACGGAGACGGCCACGCCGCAGAGAGAATCTGTAGCGCTCTGGTAATGACAACCGATGAAAAGTCGGGTCTAAGAACTGAAGAAAGCCCTTCATTACCCGGTGACAAATTGTCCCGAGCCGTCAGCGATTTGCACGCGATCGTGGACAGCTAAGTTTCGCCAAAGGAAAGTAAGGATGGAGTCTAATTCAGCATCAGCGGGCGGTACGAAGATACAGCGATTAGCAGTTGTCCCAAGCGATCCTTTACAGGCCTATGTGGAAAAAGGCCGCGCAGACCTTTTACCAAGCTACTATAACCCATGTTCTTTCTTCGATGAAGTCTATTGTCTCTCGCCGCTTGAGAAGACGGCGGGGTTCAGGTATGGCATGCACGTGATACCCACCAGCCCGGAGCGTTTTGCCTCAAGTCTGCGAGAACTCGAAATCGATATTGTCAGGGCCTACGGCGGCTACCGGGCCTCTGATTTGGCCTGTCAAAACAAGGTTGATGGAGTGCCTGTGGTCGTCTCCGTCCACGACAAGAGAGAATCCTGGTTGCACGATAGCATCCGTAACGCCGACTATGTCCTTTCGGTAAGTAATGCTGTAAGGGAATTGCTCCTTGCCAAAGGAATTCCGTCTAACAAAATATATGACTTTGCAAATCGCGTCGATTTACAGGTCTTTCATCCCTGCTCTGACGAAAAACTTCGCGCCGAGTTGTGCGACCGTTATCCCGGAAAATACCGCATCCTTCACGTCGGCCGCAGGGGCCGGGAGAAGAACCTCGACACCCTCATTCGAGCACTGGCCAAGCTGGGCCCCGACTACGTGTGCATATCTGTCGGCAAGGGTGATGAAACTGAGTATAGAAGGCTGGCTGAGCAATGCGGGGTTAGCCGCCGGTGTTACTTCATTGAATCAGTCCCAAATGCTGAGTTGGCAACATACTACTCCTTCTGTGATTGTACGTGCACTCCCAGCAGGAGCGAAGGCTTCGGCCTGGTCTTTATTGAGGCGCTTGCGTGCCAAGCTGTGGTTGTCACATCGAATATCGCGCCGATGAACGAATATATCACGAGCGGCGTAAGTGGGATTTTGGTCGAAGATTTTGAAAACCCCACCGCCCTTGCCGAAGCTCTCGTGCAGGCCTGCACTGATCACGAACTGCGCAGCACTATCCGGTCTAATGCCCGCAAAGCCGCCGAGCCTTTCAGCAAGGACAAAATAGACCGGCTCGAGGTAAGTCTTTACAGACAGTTTCTGAATGACTCCGTGCCGAAGACAAAAATCAATACCCACGTCGCAGATAATATATTGAGAAAGAATCCTTGGTACGTGGACAGCCAATTTGATTGGTCAGACAAGCCTTCTATTCGACCAATATATCAGAAACGATTTGACTTTTTCCTGCAATGCATCGACCGCGCTAAGAGACGATTCGGGCGGACACTTCGAATGTTGGATGCGGGTTGCGGTGACGGCTATTGGTTGCATCGATTCGCGTCTGTCCAAGGAATTGAGCTCACAGGGCTCGACTATAACCCGCTGCGCGTCGAGCAGGCCAGACAGGCAGCTCCGCACGCTCAGATTCATCTTGGTGATATTGTGGAATTTGTCACCGAAGAGCCGTTCGATATTATACTTCTCAGTCGGGTCATAGAACATGTTGATGATGACATTGGGCTTTTGGAAAGAGTACGGACGCTCTTAAACGTAGACGGACTGCTCATTCTGGGAACGCCTAACGAGGCAAGCTCGTTACACCAGTTGCGAAGACAAAGGCTCGGAAAATCGTACAAGACCGATCACGTGCACTTTTACATGGAAGACGATATTTGCGCCAAGTTGTGGCAAGCCGGGTTCAGAATTGACAGGGTAATGCGGGAGCCCTTCTTCATCGGAACCGATGACCTATACTATAGCCTGTTGGAAACCGAATGGGGACTCGCACTGTTGGAATTCATGACGCTTCTTGTGCCGACGGAGTGCAGTGATTTCTATTTTGAGTGCCGAGTGAGCGCAGGTGGAGAACTCGCGGGCGGTGGGTACAGTCTGCCTGAACCTCCGACGATGGCTGAAATAATGCCCACACTGGAGGAGTTAACAGAGAAATTAGAGCAGATCCGAAAATATCGGACGGCCGACAGAGCAACTGTGCGTATTTTACGATAAGGGATTTGACGTAAGGACCGAGGATGTCACAATACAAACAACCAGCACGGATGCAAACCCTGACCGAGCGAGAAGAGCATTATCTTAGAAAGCTTCCGGTCTATCGGATTTTGACTGAGGCGGACCTGAACGATGAATCTGTTCGCAAATCATCAGGGTTGGCGAGCCGGTTGAGAGAGGCCGGCATGAGCAATACCAACTTGGAAAACTACTGGAGACGTGTCAGCTTCATCGCAGAAAACTGTAAGGGCAGAGTGCTGGAATTGGGTTGTGGGTGTGGCAATATAACACGATATATCAGCCGAAATCCATGCGTGACCCACATTTGTGCCGTTGATGCACAAAGCGCTTACATTGACCAGCTTCGCGCGTACTCCTTCGATAAAGTTGAGGCTGTGTGTGCTGATGTCCTCACGCACAAATTTTCCGGCAAGTTTGACTGCGCAGTAATTGCTGAATTCATTGAACATGTTACCCTCGCTCAGGAGCGACAGTTCATCCGGAAGCTGGGTGTGGTTATTGAACCGGGTACAATCTTAATCATTACGACACCAATCGGCTTCATGCCGGATCCCGATCATGTGCGCGGTTTTTCCACCTCTGAATTTCATGAGCACATCGAACAGTATTACGGCAAAATGGTGAAGACTGCAGACAACGGAATCCAGCAATTTGCTGTGGTAATCTTTCACCCCTCTCCGGCTCAGCAGCCCCAAGCGCATGTTTCCGTCGTTCTGCCCACCTACAATCATCTTCAGTTGTTACCGAACGCGGCCGAAAGCGTTTTTGCGCAAACGTACGACGATTTCGAGTTGATCATTGTTAATGACGGCTCTACCGATGGGACCCGCGAATATCTCAACTCTCTGAAGGATCCCAGGGTCCGGGTGATCCATCAGGAAAACAAGCGTCTGCCCGAGGCCTTGAATACCGGATTCCGAGCGGCTCGGGGGGAACTGCTCACCTGGATTTCCGCGGACAACTATTGCGTTCCTGTTTTCCTGGAAAAATTCGTCGCCGCTATGAAAGCAAATCCGGAGGCGGCTTTTGCCTATTCCGCTTTTGTGCGAATCGATGAGCGAGATCGCTTTCTTGGTGTTACACGCTGCCCTGACTTGGATTATAAGAAGCTGTTACTTAACTTCCCCGGCATGGCTTCTTTCATGTATCGTCGCCGTTGTCAGCAGGAAGTGGGCCTCTACGACCCCTCCCTCGAAGGCGCCGAAGACTGGGATATGTGGTTGAGGATTGCCGAGCGATTTCCACTTTTGTATGTTCCCGATGTTCTGTATTACTACCGCCGGCACGACCAAAGCCTTACGGCAACCAAATCGGATTTGATTCTCAACTCCTCGCTTCAGGCCTTTGAGAACGCACTCGGCAGGTTGCGTCTGCAAGACTTGTATCCTCGCCTGGGCCACTCTCACGATCATTCCAGCGCCGAGTTTGATGCACTCTTGGATTTCGGAACGTCCGTTCTCAGGTCCAAATTCCGCGCCCATACCGATGCCGCCTGTCGTTTCTTGAGCAAGGCCCTGTCTCTGCAACCCGATTCCATCGAGGCGGCCGGCAATCTTGCCGTCGCCTACGCGCTGCGCCGAGAGTGGGAAAAGGTTCTGCCTCTTGCAAAAAGAATAACCAAAGAAGCACGGAACCCAACGGCCCAGAGTATATGTTGCAGTGTCTTGCAGGCATACAAAACGAACGAACCGCAAGCACTCTCATCGGTGCCATTGTTCGAAGTGGATAAGAATAGCTCGGAACTGTTCAAGACAGCTCCGGCTGCGGCGCCCCACGGGTCTTCTGAGCCCTCTGTCAGTACAAAGACTCTTGCTCTGGAAAGTGAGTACGAACGTGACACAGTAGATACGGCGCCCGATTGTTTTCTCAGGGCTGTCGAGGAGCTTGATAAAGGAAATTTTGAAGCCGCCGCCGAATATATGCAGAAGTACACAACAACCGTGGACTACTCAAAATTTCCGAGGACCATATTCACATCCCGGCAGAACGAGAAGATAGATATCTCCGTCATAGTGGTGACCTATAACAGATCGGAAGATTTGGTCAGGTGTCTCGAATCTTTGTCAAAGCAGGATGCCGCCTGCAGCTATGAAGTAATTGTGGTTGACAACGGCACGGGTGGCGTCGAAGGTCTCAGGCAGTATGCCGACCAGTACATCAAGTGTCCCGTCAACCTTGTTCTCTCTGAAGGAAGAAACGTCGGCGCGTGTTGCGCAAAGGGCGCCATTGTTGCCTTTTTGGATGACGACGCGATTGTGCCCTCCGACTACATCAGTTCCATCAAAACGGCTTTCGAGACTTTCGACATCTTCGGATTACGAGGAAAGGCCCTGCCCAAGACCAACCCCGCAGCCAACAAGGATGCTACGGGTTACGACCGCGGCGACAAACCATTTGTGACCTTTTGTGACCTCGAAGGCAACTCCGCTTTTCTCAGAGACATCTATCTGTCCCTGAACGGAATGGACCCTCTGCTCTTCGGGCACGAAGGCTCCGACCTGACCTGCCGAATCACCGAAAAGTACGACGCCTTGAATAAGATCATCTATTGGCCCAACACGGTCATCTATCACGACGCCGCTGTGGGCGACCAGCACAACCGGAAGGTGAGAAGATACGAGTTGTTGAAGAGGTACTTGGAATATAAGCACAATCGCAATATCTTTGTGCTTCGCGGAACGATTGAGAAGCAAGCACTGCCCGCCAAAACTCCGCATGCTCAAACACTTTTCCCTCAGAGAAAAAAATACACGATAGAGGAATCCGACCCTGCTGACATCCCTGTGGTCCTGGTCACTTATAACAGACCCAAACACACGCTTGAAGTGCTCAAGGCATTGAGAAACCTCCGTGCAAAGAAACTTTACATATTTTCTGACGCCCCAAAACGACCTGAAGATGCTCAGGCCGTGTCTCTGGTCAGGCGGCTGGTGCACAGCGTTGACTGGACAAGACCTGAAATAGTCGAGCGCACGGAAAATGTGGGACTTGCAGCAAATATCGTTAGCGCCGTTGATTCCGTCCTTGAACGATACGACAGGCTCATTCTGCTCGAGGACGATTGCGTTCCTCAGCCGTATTTCTTTGATTTTATGGATGCTTGTCTGCGCAACTATGAAAACGACCCAAAAGTCTTCGGCATCTCCGGCCATACGGTGGCCCTTAGCGAAGACATCTTGCGCGATTACCCTTACGACGCCTACTTCTCTCCCAGAATCGGAAGTTGGGGCTGGGCCACATGGAAGAGGGCCTGGCTGCAACACTTCAGAGATCTGAGCAAACTCGTCGAAACAGCAAATCAGAGGAATATCGACCTGACTCAGGGCGGCGCCGACATTCCGATATCGGTGCAGAATTTCTTAAACGGAAAACTGACGGATGTCTGGACCCTCAACTGGGTGCTTTCTGTCTATATCAACGACGGTGTCTACGTCTATCCCACAAGCTCTCATATCAGGAACATAGGCACCGATGGAACCGGACTGCACTGCGGCAAAACCGACAAATACGATTCTCCCTGCAGTCAGACAAAACCTGAACGTTATCCGGCCGACGTCTTCCTTGACGACCGAATTATGCAAAACTTCCGGCAGTATTTTCAAGCCGCTCCTGAGCGAACCAGCCAGGCTGTCAGCTTTCTGAGGTCCCTTCGACCGGAAGGGCCCCTCAAAATCGCCCAGATAAACACCGTCGATAACAGAGGCGGTGCCGCAAAAGTGGCATGGATGCTCAAGCAGGGTTTGACCGCACGAGGCCACCACCTAAAAATGTTTGTCAAAAACAAATTCTCCAACGACCCCGATGTCACCGTCATTGCAAATCCCGCCGTTGACGCCGGCAACGAACGCACCGACCAGGGACTTCTTTACTACGATATTGACTCAACGCGCCTGCTGTCACGCAACGCAGAATTCACCTCTGCCGACATCTTTCACTTCCACAACCTGCACGGCGCTTACTTCAACCCCCTCGCTCTGCCTGACCTGACACGAATCAGACCCTCCGTTTGGACCTTGCATGATATGCAGTCGCTCACCGGTCATTGCGCCCATTCTTTCGATTGCGACAAGTGGAAAACCGGTTGCGGCGACTGTCCCGATCTGAGCATATATCCGGCCTTGCCCAAAGACAACACGGCACGCTTGTGGAAGGACAAGAAGCAAATCTACGAGTCCGCCGACGTTACCGTTGTGGTTCCGTCGCAGTGGTTGAAGTCCAGGGTCAGCCAGAGCATACTGAAAAACAAGCGCCTGGAATTGATCCATAACGGCGTGGACACCGGAGTTTTCCACCCTTATCCCAGAGATGCCGCCAGAAGGCAGTTGCGCCTGCCCGTTGAAGCAACCATTCTTGCCTTTGCCGCTCAGGGCGGTGTGAATAGCCCTTGGAGGGACGCCAACTGTCTGGCTGCTGCCATTCAACATCTTGGTCGGTCACCAGGCCCTGTATACTTCCTGAGTATTGGCAGCGGAAAAAGAATATCGCAGACCGGAAATGTCATACACGTACCTTACGTAAGCGACGAGAAGACACTCGCACTTATCTACTCGGCAGCGGATTTGTTCCTGTTTCCGTCGCTTGCGGATAATTGCCCCCTGGTTGTAATAGAATCTATGGCCTGTGGTCTGCCTGTCATAGCCTATAACACGGGCGGCTTACCCGAAATAATTGAAAACGGTCGAACTGGAGTCATAACAGAGTACCGAAATACAGGCGAATTCGCGAAGGCGGCCGAACACCTCGCTTTCGACCACGCCAAGAGACAACAGTACGCCGGTGCAGGCATTGAAAGGGCAAGGCGCCTATTCTCCCTCGATCTGATGCTGGACAGGTACTTGGCCTTGTACCGCGAATTGGCTGGGAATGCTCGCGAAAAAAGTTACACTTCGTCCGGAGACAAAGTCGCTTTTTCTCAGGTCTCTGCTGAAAAAGAAAACGACTATATAGTCTCCGCCGTTGTATCGACCTACAACTCCGAAAAATTCATCCGCGGCTGCCTGCAGGATTTGGAAAACCAGACCATCGCCGACCGCCTAGAAATCATCGTCGTCAACAGCGGCTCGCAACAGAACGAAGAGGCAGTCGTCCGCGAATTCCAGAGCCGATATGAAAACATAAAGTATATCAAGACACAAGAGCGCGAAACAATCTATAGCGCCTGGAACAGGGCCGTCAAGGCCTCCTCAGGAAGGTACATAACCACCGCAAATACCGACGACCGACACACCGGAGACGCCTTCGAAAAGATGGCCAATGCCCTCGATGCGAATCCGGACAAAGTGCTGGTCTATGCCGACCAGATAGACGTGTCCGAAACTGACGGTCAAAGAATCGAGGTTGGCAAAAGAGTTAACGGCCCGTTCTCACGCGACCGACTGTTCAGGGGCGAATGTCCCCCCGGCTCACAGCCGATGTGGAGGGCGGATGTTCACAATAGGGTCGGATATTTCGATGAGGCGTTTGCCGTTTCCGGCGATTACGAATTCTGGTTCAGGCTTACGCAAAAGTATGACTTTCTATATTTGAATGAGTTCCTCGGAGAGCGCCTGGTCCACCCCCAAGCGGTCTCCCGCACCAACAGCGATTTGCTCAACTGGGAGAACATGGTAATTGACAAATGCTATCGGTATGCCCTGCACCACAAAATGGACATAACCGCCGCCGGATTGAGCAATCATCCCGACTTCCGCGATTGGCCCGAAGTGAATATCTGGCGCCAAAGAGTAACGGCTAAACTAAATGGCAGCCAGGTATCTCTGGGCGAGAATGTTAAGAACCTGTGGGATTGCAGAACAAGCCCCGCTCCCAAACTGACTGTCGTACTTGTCACTTATAACAGAGAACGGGAGCTGTTTCAGGCCCTCGATTCCTTGAACCGACAAACCGAAAAAGATTTCGAGCTGATTGTAGTAGCCAACGATGGCGACCTGTCCGGGCTCAAACAAAAGACAAAAGACTTTGACTTCGGCCTCTGTGGCATTGAGCTTGAGCACAACTACGGGCCCTCGCCGGCAAGAAACAAAGCCAGCGAGTTTGCAAAAGCCCCTTACATAGCCTTTATAGATGACGACGCCGTTGCCGATGAGAACATGGTCCGCAATATCATTTCCCACTTCAAGAACACGCGGGCCTCAGGCCTCAGAGGAAAGGTCCTGCCGAAAACCAAAGACGGTCCCAGGCACGCGCCCGCCAATTACGACCTCGGCGACGAGGTAATACCCACTGCCTGTGAGGTTAGCTCTTTATCCGCCTACAGAAGGGATGTCTTTGCCGAAGCAGGGGGGTTTGATGAATTGTTGTTTGGCCCCGAAGGAGCCGACCTCTCATACAGAATATGCAAGACACGCACCGAAAAGACCAGGAGTGTTCTGTATTTTCCGGACGTGATTGTTTATCACGACCCGCGCCCCGCAGGGCCCACCCAAACGGAGAAGACCTTGCGCCGGCAATGGATGGACCTGCTCGCATGGAGGAAAGACCCGGACATAAGAGGGTACAGGGAACTGGTACGCAGCCTGTACCCCGCCGGATGCGACCCAGCCGTTCAAAACAACTACGCCTGGATTGTGAATGTGGCTATGTGCCTCGAGAAAAATTTCCCACAGGATGCCATAAACTGGGCCCGCAAAGCCAACGCACTACGCCCCAATGGAGTAAGAGGGTGTTACGTCCTTGGTGGTCTATGCGTCCGCCTTGGCCAATATGACCAGGCGAGGGTCGTCCTCGAAAGAATAGTGAAACCTTTGCAGCAGGCCCTTGCGGACGGCGGCAGCCAATTGCTCGGCGCCGAATTCCAAAGCCGAGACGAAATTGCCGAATGCTATCTGAAAACGTGCACACAATTGGCCCAGTGCTGCCTGCACGACAAAGACCACGATAAGGTAAAGCAGATATATGGAACTTTGCTGGACAACCCGAATTTGACAATTCCACCGGACCTGCAGGCCCGTATTCGGACCGTGATGACAAAGCTGGACCGAAAACCGGCTCCTTTGCCTCCTCCTGAGAAGAAAGCGGATGTATCTGCGGTTGTTGGTTCGCAGAATAAATACCTGGTTTCGGCTATCGTTTCCACCTACAACGCCGAGGACTTTCTCACCGGCTGCCTCGATGACCTTGAGCGGCAGACCATCGCCGACCGACTGGAAATAATCGTTGTCAACAGCGGCTCCCAGCAGGACGAAGAGACCATCGTCCGCCGGTATCAGCAGAAGTACCACAACATAGTCTATATCAAAACCGAACAGCGAGAAGGAATCTACTCTGCCTGGAACCGCGCCGTCAAAGTTGCCCGCGGCCGGTTCCTCACCAATGCCAATACGGATGACCGCCATCGCCAGGATGCCCTGGAGATTATGGCCAAGACATTACAGGCCAATCCTGAGGTGGCTCTTGTCTATGGCGACCAGATACGCACCGATACACCAAACGATACCTTTGCAAATCACCACGGTATCGAAGAACTGCGGCGACCGGACTACACCCGCGAAAGACTCCTCTTGGGCTGTTGCGTCGGCTCACAGCCGATGTGGCGAAAGTCTCTCCACGACGAATTCGGCTACTTCGACGAGACCCTGGACTGCGCGGGCGACTGGGATTTCTGGATTCGCATATCGAGCAAATACAAGTTCCGACGTATACCTGAATTCCTCGGCCTTTACTATTACAACCAGGAAGGCATAGAACACGGCAGCAGGATCCACAGCCTCTATGAACGGTACGTAGTCGGACGCCGATACGGCACCGAGTACATAGCGGTTATTCCATATTGTAAACCCAGGCCGGACGACCCGCTGGTCAGTGTGGTAATGCCGGTTTACAACGGCGCTGAATTTATCGGCGAAGCAATTGAGAGCGTCCTTATCCAAAGCTACCCCAGGTTTGAGCTGATTATCGTCGATGACGGCTCGACGGACGCCACAAGAGATGTCGTTGCCGCCTTCGAAGATGAGAGAATCAAATACATCTATAAGGAAAACAACGGCCCGTCCAGTGCGCGAAATCGGGCGATAAAGGAGGCGACAGGCGAGTATATCATGCCTTTGGACGCAGACGATATGATGACGCCCGATTTCATTGTCACGCACCTGCAGCACTTCCGGAGCAACCCCGACGCGGACCTTGTTTATTGCGATGTTCTCCTGATTGACAGCGCCGGTAAACCCATAAGAGTAATGAAGAAGCCCGAATATCAGGATCGCGGGTTTATGGTCAGAGACCTGTTCAAGGCCGGGCATCCGATAATACCGTTCAGGCTCGGCATCAGGAAAAGTGTGTTCGACAAGATTGGCCTTTACGATGAAACCCTCATTGTTGCAGAGGACTACGATATGATCCGGCGCTTTGTAAAAGCCGGCCTTAACGCCCGACATTTGCCGGAACCTCTCCATCTGCGAAGGATGCACCACGACAGCCTTTGCGGAAGCACCAATTGCGAAAAGATTCGCAACCATTTTGATGTCATCCGGCGATTTATCGAAACGTTTGCCCCCGATGAGCTTTTTCCGGACGTTGCATGGGACAGGATACCTCCGACGGTCAGGCCCCTGCACGTCAAATGCCGTGCCGCTGTGATTCTTCTTGAAATAGGACGGGCCTACCTGCAGGCGAATGCACGTGATTATGCCCGTACCGCTTTTACCGACGCCTGCTCCGAGCTGAAAGAATGCCTGAGTATGGACCCGGCCAACCAGCGGATTCGCCAGATGCTCCAAAAGTGCGAGCGAGTCCGGGCCGAATATGAAAATGCCGAACTGCAGAGCGTGCGATGACTAAAGTATGTGCCTTTTTGACCGATAATATTGTATGGAAAGGCCTGCGACTATTCCAACGCCGGCCCTGCTAAAAACTGAAAGGTCATTATATGTCAACTTTGCGTCTTCCGGGTCTTCTGACCGGCATTGATACGAATACCCTCATCGCCCAGCTCATGGCTGTTGAACGCCGCAGAGTCGACGTGTACGAGCAGCGAAAGAGCGTCTGGGAAGAAAAACAGGATGCCCTCAGCACCCTCGAGACCAAGCTGAGCACTTTGGCAAGCTCAATTCGGGCCCTTTCTGATGCCAATGAGCTGCGTGCCTTTTCGGCCGCTTCCAGCGACAGCGACAAGGTCACCGCCGAGGCAACCTATAACGCTTATGAGGGTAATCACACGGTTGTAGTCAATCAGTTGGCCACTGCCGAGCGCTGGGTCCACACCGCCGGCGTGGAATACCTCGAGGATTACATCGGAGAGGGTACGTTCATCTACTCATACAACCACAAGGAAGTCATGATAACCACCGCCGCCGCCACGACCCTCGAAGACCTCGTCGGCCTGATAAACAACGACCCCGACAACCCCGGCGTCACCGCAAGCCTCCTCAACTATAATGACGCATATCACCTTGTCTTGAACGGCAACCAGGCCGGAACCGATTACGAAATCTCCATCAACGCGAGTAATACCGAAGTCTGGCAGGCCGAATCCGCTTTTACCTTCAATAATGACAACGCCGCACTCGGCACAAAGATCACCGACCTTGACCAGTTCGACCTCAATGGCGGCTCCTTCGCCGGCGACGAGCGCATCCGCATCACCGGGCACACACACGACGGCACCGTCGTCGATGTATACATGGATGTCACCGCCAATACGAAGCTGTTTCACGTCATGGAAGAAATCAATGATGCATTCGCCGGCGCCGCAACAGCAACACTCGAAAACGGCAAAATAGTCCTGACAGACCATACCTCCGGCGAAAGCCAGATGGACCTGGCCCTGACCTACGACCCCGGCACGGGCCCGACAACGATGAGTATGCCGACTATTAGTCAATCGACGCAGGGCGGCGGCGCCACCGCCGACCTCAAAGGTTTCGCCGAAGCCGACTTCACTGAAACCCAGTCGGCTCAGGACTCCCAGATAAGGGTTGACGGCTATCCGGAAGGTGATTGGATTGAAAGAAGCTCAAATACCATAGACGACGTGATTTACGGCGTTACCCTGCACCTGCACGATACCACCGATGCTTCCGGAGAGGAAATAACTCTCACCAGAGATATTGCATCGGTCAAACAAAAGCTCAATTCCATGATCGATGCCTACAACTTCGTGATGCAACACGTCAAGGAAAAGACCGGCTACAACGACGTCTTGAAGACCGCCGGCGTGCTCATGGGAGACTACGTCGTTTCCGGCATAAGGTGGCAGCTTCTCAACCCGCTCATCGCTCAGACGAGCGGATTTGTCACGGATGTTGACACCTTTCTGATGCCCGGCCAAATCGGCCTCGAGCTCGACAAAGACGGAGTCCTCAGTCTCAACACAAATGTCTTCGACCAGGCCATTGCCCAGGACTATATGGGAGTCCTCGCAATAATCGGGGCCGACAAGACAGGCAGCTCCAACAGCAATACCATCGAGTTCTACGGCGCCAGCGGTGACTACACCACCGCCGGCAGTTATGACGTGGAGGTGACAATAAGCGGCGGCGTCATCACCGGCGCCAGAATCAAGCTCTCCAGCGAATCCACCTACCGCGATGCGACTTTCAGCGGTAACATCGTCACCGGCGACAGCACCTTCGACGATAACAGCAACCCCGTATATCCCGAGAACGGCCTGCAGCTCAGCGTCGACCTGAGTCAAACCGGCACCTTCACCGCCACCGTCAGGGTAAAGCAGGGATTCACCGGGGCAATAGAGGATGCCCTCGATAATATGCTCAAGGCCACCACCGGTTCCGTCCAGATCGACCAGGAACACATCGACGACCAGATAGAATATCTGCAGGATAGAATCGATGTCGAGCAGGAGCGCCTCACAAGGACCGAGGCCCGGCTGGTCGCTCGCTATGCCCGCCTCGAAAGGACCCTGGCCTTGATGCAGAACCAGTTAGCCGCCCTCGGCTTCGGTACAGGTTAGACCCGGCTTGAAAGTCGGCAACCAAGACCTGCCTTCATCAGACCATCGCATCCTCAGAAACGACTCTCAAATGCGGTCAGCGAAGGCTTCCGCCCATCGTTGTTCCGACCGCAGGCCTGCGAAGCCTTCCAGCCACTGTCATTTCGACCGCAGGGCCGCGAGCCCTTCCAGCCACTGTCATTTCGACCGCAAGGCCGCGCGAAGCGACCCGCAGCGGAGAAATCTGTTCAAACAGATTACTCGACTTCACCCGCTTGGCGGACTCCGCTCGGAATGATAACTTTCGCGGTTTCCAATAGGGCATTAGAAGCCCTCTTACTACACAAACCGGCAGCGCTCAGACACCTTCAACCAGGACTTGTGCCGGTCTGAGGATGTCGCAGCCTGAATCCGTCAAGACTCTGTGCAGGCGGCCCAACGGACTATCTGCGGCGTCATGCCCAGCCTTGCCGAACAGCATCGCCAGATGGATACTGCTTGCAGCCTGTTCCCACCGGACGGTCGGCTTGATATTCGGAGCGTAGATGATCAAGTGGTCGTACCGGCCTGCGACGCTGGTGATAAGGTTCTTCAATTTCAACAAGTCATAACCGCCATTGACTTTGCCAAAGCCGCTCGCCGGCCATATCCACAGATTGCTGATACACGTGGCCTTCTCACCGGCCGCGCTTCGCGCCGTTGAGTCGCTCTTGTCATCAAAAACCTTCGCTAAGGCGTCCCGCTCGCTGTCGAGGTCCACCAGCAAACACCTTTGATGGCCGTGCGCCAGCCGAATTGCGATGTTAACAGGCACTGTAACTGGAAGTTCCTCCGCGAACACGGCGCCCATCAACAGCACCTTGGCTTTCTCACTCGACCTGCTCTTGACTAATTCTGCAATTCGCTCGTAACCACTGGCAGGTTCGACATCTCGCCAAATCCACGCCTCGACTGACCTCGCCGAAGTCGCCTCGACCCGCCGAGGCGGGTCGGCCTGCTCATCCTCCTTCTTCGCCGGCGGCAACACCTCACTGGCCGTCACTCTGATTCTGCCCGGCTGGCTGTATGACGTCCCGAAACCCGCCGCGGCCGGTCGCAGAAAGCTCTTGCGAACCAGATAACCCGAGGCAAGAACCGTAATCAGAACAGATATCTGAGTGGCTATCCCCGAACCTACAGCCAGATTCCCGTACGCCCTCGATGTTGTTTCGCCGCTGCTCGTGACAGCTATCCCCTTCGCTAATGAGGCGGTTATATTCACGATGATAATCACAAGCTCGATGCCCGCGCCGCAAAGCATGAACTTCGACGCGCCTCTCATCGCCGAAAAGAAGCTGGCTTCCCGCACAACTTCTGCTCGCAGGCTCAGGGCCTGCCCGTCGCTGATGGCCCCGGCGCTCAGCTTGTTGTCAATGGTCAGCCACCGAAAAGGCGCGATCTCAGAGGCATACTCGGTTCCGGCAAGGCTTATTCCCCTGACCGTCCTGAGTACGACCATAAAGATGAGGGCGACAAGCACGCCGAACACGCAGATTGTGAACGCCAGATGGCCGCCCGCAACCAGCCGACCCAGGAAATTCACGATTGTGCCCGCATTACCACCCAGTAGTATCAGCTTGGCGCACGCCACGCTCAGCCCAATACGCAGTGTGGTGAACAACACAACCAACAAGGGAAAACTCTGAACCTGAAAAGCCCCCTGTGCGGACAAGGTAATCATCAGTACGGCTGCCGTTAGCGACATGCTGAAAATCAGCAGCACATCGAAAATGCGACCTTGCAGCGGAAATAACAGCCCCGCCGCCACTGCAACTATCCCCCCCAACAGAAGATAGTCCGTGCGACAAACAATCCTCGCCTCACACACGCAGTCTTGCAGGTTGTATCTGCCGTCCTGTTCTTGTCTCATAATCTCGCTGACGCCTACACCCTGTTCTTCCGCAGGCGGTAAATCAACGCCAGAACTTCCGCTACCGCCACGTACAATGTCTCCGGGATGGCGCTGCCCAGCTTTACTGTTGCATACATCGCTCTGGCCAGCTCCGGCCTTCGGATTATAGGAACACCGTAAGCCCGAGCTATCTCTTGAATTTTCCCCGCCAGGTGGTCTGCACCTTTTGCCACCACCACCGGCGCATCCATCGTCTTGGAGTCGTAACGCAACGCCACTGCCACGTGAGTCGGATTGACAAGCACAACTGTCGCCTTCGGCACTTCCGCCGAGATACGCCTCATCGCCATCTGCAACTGAATCCGCCGGATCCGACCCTTGACTTCAGGCGAGCCCTCCGTGTCCTTGCGCTCCTGCTTTACCTCCTGCCGTGTCATTTTCAGCTCTTCAATGTACTTCCACTTCTGGTAAAAAGTGTCCGCAATTGCTATCACCAGCAGCGCGATGCCCACCCGGATCATCAATCCCAGTATTAGCTTGCACATCAATTCCAGAATTTGTTCGGACCACGCCCACCGCAGCGACGCCAACGCATCAAGTTTGTCCCGCAGGTACAGCCACACCACTATCGTCACGCAAAGCAGCTTCAGTACGGACGTCAAAAGATGTACCAGCGAGCGAGGATTTATCAGCTTTTTTAAGCCCGACCCCGGACTTATCAGGCTCCAATCCAGTCTTATCGCCTGTGGCGCGAAATTCGGCCCGCTCACGGCGACACAGGTCAGCACCGATGCCGCAGAAATTACCGCCAGGATCGGGCTGATAACAAGTATCGAATCGATGACTTTCCCATTGATGAAACTGATGAACGCCTTGTTGCTCGAAAAAGCGCCGATCTCACCCGACAGGCCTTCTTTCACTTGCGCCGTCAGCCACTGCATCAGGGCAGGCGCCAGCAGAGTCACCGCCGCAACAAGTACCATAAGCGTCGCTACCGATGGCAGTTCCTGACTGTGCGGCACCTGGCCCTTCTGCCTCGCCTTCTGCAGTCTCTTTGACGTTGGTTGTTCTGTTTTTTCGGCGGCTGGTTGCTCCGGCATAATTCAAACCTGTCAATCTTGGCCCGGTTTATAGATTCACAATTCCTCAGCCAACTCTACCTTCCATTCTTCCCGCTCCTTCCCATATTGGAAAACCTCTTACAAGGGCAGCAGTTTACCCATCCAGTCGGCGAATTCTGCCACAAAACCGCTGATAAACGGCAGAAATATCGCCGCCATTACCAATCCCAGCCCCACACGTAACGGCAGACTGACGAATAGAATGTTCATTTCCGGAACCATACGCGCCAAAACCGCCAATATTACCATCAATATTAAGAAAGCCGCCAGCATAGGCGCCGCTAATCTCAGCCCCGCCAGAAGCAGCACCGAACCCGCTTGAGTTACCCCCGCCGCCAGTGCCGGTATTGTCGGAGTGCTGCCCGCGGGAAATGTCTCGTAACTTCTTGAGATGACCGACAGGAACAGATGATGACCGTTTGCACTTAGGAACAGGATTATAAATATCATCTCCAGAAGGCTCGCCAGCGGCTGCGCACGCTCGCCCGTCAGCGGGTCCAGTATCTCCGCCATCGCCAAACCCATTTCCCTCTCAATAATCCGCCCGCTGAAATTGACCGCCGAGAATAACGCCGCACCGATTAAGCCCAGCGCCAGCCCATACGTGGCTTCATTCGCAATAAGCAGTATAACCTCAACCGCGCAAACCTCTTCACGCTTGACGGCCGGCGCACTTATCATCGAAAAGAAAATCGCCAGCAGCAACGTCATCGCAGCCTTGACGGTCGCAGGTATGGACTTCCACCCGAATACCGGAAGCACCAGAAAGAATGCTGAAATCCGTGTCAGCACCATTGAAAAAGAAAGAAGCTTTTCTGCCAACACTTCCATCTCTCAGCTTCCGATATTTTGGATGTGCGCAAAGATTTCGTACGAAAATCCCAGTATCAGTTGCAGCATCCAGCCGCCGAACAGCAACATCACCGCACCCACGGCGAGGAGCTTCGGCACTATCGTCAACGTCATGTCCCGTATGGAGGTCACCGCCTGAAGCAGCGTCACCGCCACGCCCACACCCATGCACGTAAGCAGAATCGGAGCAGACAAAAGAAGAGCTGTCTCAAGTGTGTGCCGGCCAAGATAGAGGGCAAAACTGCTGTCCATTTGTCGTACTCCTGCAACAATAACTTCAACGCTTCATTTGAAACCCAGGCTCAGACTCTTCGCCAACAGACCCCACCCGTCCACCAGAATGAACAATATCAGCTTGAATGGCAGCGAAATCATCACCGGCGGCAGCATCATCATACCAGCGCTGAGCAGCACGCTCGCAATCACCATATCCAGCAGCAAAAAGGGTATGAATAAAAGGCAGCCTATCTCGAACGCCGTCCGGAATTCGCTTATGATGAATGCCGGTATTACTATGTGCAGACCCACATCCATCGCACTCGTCGGAGGAGCTATCTTTGCCATTTGAACGAAAAGAGCCAAATCCGCCTGCCGGCACTGACGAAGCATGAATTCCTTGATACAATTTCCTGCCGTCGTTGTGGCCGTCGGAAAATCGATATTGTCCGAAAGATATGGCTGAATACTGACTTCATTGATCTTCGAAAATGTCGGAGCCATCGTATACAGCGTCAGAAACAACGCCAGGCCTATGATAGCGATCGTCGGTGGTATGGTTTGCGTCGTCAGTGCCCGCCGGACAAAAGACAGCACGATGACTATCCGAGTAAACGACGTCATCATCACCAGAAGACTTGGCAGGATCGCCAGGCCCGCGAAGATGATTACGAGTTTTACGGGGGTTGACCAGTCTCTGCTTTTTGCCTCATTCGCGGTCGCTTTGTCAATGACCATCATCAAGTCGCCGATGCTCGGTACGCCATTTGCCGGACTGCTTGTCCCCGAAGCCCCGCTCTGGCCCACCAGCCCCGACACATCCACTTTGCCCATCTGCATGGAAGGGCTTTTGACTTGACCCAAAGATAAACCGGCCGACATCAAGACAACAAATGACCAAACCAGTATTTTGGAAGACTTACCGACCATTTATCCTCCGAAAGTCTCGCTACTCTTCTTCCGACAGCTCACTCTCAGACAGGGCTTCAGTTACGTTTGCCAGCATGATGATGTTTTCATTTGTACTGCCCACAAGAAACCGCTGATTGCCTATCTTAACTAAGTGTACCGCCTTCCTCGGGCCCAGATGCGCTGTTTCGACAATCCGAATCTCTCTGCCTGGCAGGTTGGTGAGTTTTGGCAGGAACTTCTTCGAAACGTAAATCGCTGCCGCCCCAAAAGCGGCCACAATCAAAACGGCTATTACCGTCTTGGAAACCAAATCCCCCGTCCCCAAGTCGTTTCTTTGTGACCATAGATTGGCGTCATTCGCGAACAGCGAACCGGCTTCGAATCCGACCTTCTCCGCCGGCGCCGCACCCCTTCCGGCCGAGCGAGCCACTATCAGACCGCTGATTAACGCCGCCGCTGCCAAAAACGCAACGATTTTTGTCTTGTGTCCCGCCACGCTATCTAACGCACCACGGAATCATCAGGTCGCCGCCCCCACGCACGGGGCCGGCTTACGAAACCTCTATGCAGCAAATAGTGTGCCGGACACCAGGAAAAAACGCCGCCAGCGCCCCCACCCCGGTCCGCTTCACATTTGTAGCTCGATTTTCTGCCTGCATCCCTGCCGCCCCTTCTTGCTGAATCGTCTCTACTGCCCGTTCTCATTCCCGCGAAAGCGGGAATCCAGGCCCCTGTAAGCCTTAGAAACCCAATAGCCTGCATCCTTACCTGCAAGTATGAATTCACCCCCCTGACGCCGATTTCCACCCTCAATCACGACAAGAATCCCAAATGTTGTCGAAAATCTTTACACCCTCTTACAGCAGTTGCCGCCTTGGTATTGAGCCTGCCCCTTGCCTACTCTGCCGCCATGGACTATTCGCCCCCCCTGAGGACCGCGATCAATATCTGTGACTGTCCGTAAATGGGACTGTCCGGCTGCACCCAACATCCACCCGAACCTGCCCCCCACGAATAGACCGGCCATTGGGACCCTGAGCTTTCTTTCAAAAAGTCCGCTACCCCTTGCGCTCGTTTCGCAGAGAGTATCCACTGTTCTTTCTCGCTTCGCTCATCGCCCGCCAGACCAAGAACGTAAAGCTTCACAGCTTCAGAATCCCTGTCCTGCTGCAAGTTCAGGCAGAATTCTGCCAGGAACCTCTTGCCCGGCTCGTTCAGCATCGCCTCCCCAGGCCCAAAACGAATGCTCGTTACCGAAAAGCTGTTCTTCTCCGCCACTAATTGTGAAGGTGCCGTCGTCACGGAACGGTTGATCTTCTTGAAAATCCGGCGCACCTCTTCATCGCCCGCATCAATCGTCCTGTCCTCATATAGCCTGTCAGGTCTCTCTATGAAGTATTTGATTTTCACCTGCCCGAAGTTGGGCCTTTGAATTCCTCCCAGAAGTATCCCTACGCCAAACTCGTTTATTGACTGCAAGAATGAATCCCGCCCCACGTTATAAAGCTCCGGATCCTGGACAGTCGCTAACGACAGCAGCATTACAAAAAAGGTCAGCAGCAGCGTCACCATGTCTGAATACGTCACGATGTACGCCGGAACCGGCGAACCTTTTTCCTCTTCCACACGCTCACGAGTCAATTGTAAATGCTCCGTTCCAACAGGACAATTTCAAGTACGCGCCCCGCCGCCTCCGGCCGACCTCGTTTGCTGGGCTCCACGTCTTCTATAGGTACTGTGTTCGATGCGGATATACTGAACCATCTCTTGTCCAGGCCCCCTTTCCCCGTCAGGTAGCTCATTACCGCCCACGAACGCTCCAGACCGGACTCCCCACCGCCCTCGTCGGCCTCCAGCCCGTTCTCGCTTATCACTATCCTGTGCGGCGCTTCCTTCAATAACGCCGCCAGCGCCGAAAGAGTCCGGCGCCCTTCCAGCGAAATAGCTGCCCCTTTGCCCCAAAAGACCTTCTTGGAAGGTACCAGGAACACCTTTCTGCTCCGAAAGTCTTCCGGCTCCGTCTCTTCTTTTTGTCTGTCTTCCAGCCCGGTTACGAGCGTGGGTTTCTCGCTGCCCTTGTCGAGTTCTGCGGTATGCAAGATTTGCTGAGTGGGCAAAAATGCGTCTTTGCTTCCCCCCAGCACACCGCTGACCGACGGCATAGCCCCGCCAAAGATTGACTTGAGCTTCTTAAAAGTCTTCTCATCAAAAGATGAAAAACTCAAAAGCAGCACAAAAAACGTCAGCAGCAGCGTCATGCAATCGCTGAAAGTCACCATCCATTCCGGCGCACCACTGGAATCATCCGCTTCTACACGTCTTTTCACAAGGCCTGCCATTATACTAACGCCTTGACTTCCTGACGCCTGCTCTGTGAGACAAATACGTGCATCTTCTCCCGGACGTCCGTCGGATTGTCCCCTTGAGCTATCGCGCACACCCCTTCGAGGATCATTTCCATCGTGGTTGTTTCTGCCTTGGAATAGATTCCTAACTTGCCCGCCAGAGGGATGAATATCAGATTGGCCGCCAACGCCCCATAAAAAGTTGTGATCAAGGCAACCGCCATCCCGCCCCCGATTTTCTCGGGCGAATCCAGGCTCCTGAGCATTTGAATCAAACCGATGAGTGTACCTATCATCCCGAAAGCGGGCGCAGAAGAACCCATAAACTCCAGAAGCTTCTTTCCCCCGGAGTGTCGGTCCTGCAGGTATTGAATCTCCGGAGACAAAAGCTGCCGAATCTCTTCCGACTCGCGCCCGTCCACAAGCATCTGTAAGCCCTTCATGAAGAACAGACTGTCCAGCTTCGAAATCTCCTGCTCCAGGGCCAGCGCTCCGTCGCGCCTGTTTATTGCCGCGAAGTTGACCATTTTCTGAATCAGCTCCGACTGCGGCGGGATCTTCGCAACCAACGTCTTCTTGATTATTGAGAATATCCCTAAAAACTGGGGCAGAGAAAAATGAATCAGCGTCGCACACAGCATTCCGCCAATCGTGATTGCCATGGAGGGGACGTGGATGAAAATCCGCCAGCCGCCTCCGGCCACGATGGCCGTAGTAATTACCAGAAAGCCAAGCAGTATTCCAACTATCGTCGCTATATCCACGCAACTATTCCTCTTCAATTACCTGCTTTAATCTTTCGCAGAGAGTTGCCGCCAGCCTCGGCTGAGAATTCACCAGTTCGGCCAATACTTTGGCCTTGGTCTTTTCCGCCATGTAATACAGAATCCTGACCGCGCCATCCACATCGCTGTTACTGCCTCCCATCATCCCTTTTTTTGACTGTGCATCTTCGCTCGAACACATGCTGCTTAGTATCTTGCCTGCACTGCTCACGTCCATTTTGTCGTATGTCGCGGCTATCGACACCAGATTTGCTCTCTCAGCTTTGCCGACCTCGAGTCTGCTCTTGAGCAGTTTATCCCGCTCACTCTTGAGGCTCGCAACCATGGAAGCCAGTTCTGCTCGAAGATTGTTGAGGTTATCAATATCTTTCTTCAGCATCTCATGAGCAATTTGCAGCCTTTGCTCTTCTGTCTGGAGACCCGCCAGCTTGTTGTTATAGTCCCGCATGCTCTCCTGGATTTCATAAACCAGGCTCCGGAGCTGCTGTTCGGGCATGCCTTTCTTTATCTTGCTGCCGCTTCCACCAGGAATATCAATCGCGTTTCCCGGCTGCGGCACCACAAAGCTCTCCTGCGACATGACTTCCGGCTGGTTTAGCTCCGCCCCGCCGGGTGCCGGACCCGCCGGAACTGTTCTTGTCAACCACGCGAAGGCAAAACCTCCGCCCAGGCTTATCAGACCCGCCAACGTCGTTATTATCATTTTCTTGCTCACAGGCTCATTCTCCTAATCTGCTGCTCCCGTATTTGCAAAATGAATTCCTCTCTCGAGCAAAGGAAATCCCGGCTATCTCGTTCAACTCCTTTTGCTCGCCTTTTTCCTCTTCCTCTATGAATCTCCTTTTTGCCTCGGCTCGCAGTCTTTCCAGACCTTCTTTCGACTTCTTGAGCTCCAAAAGCTCCATCATTGTTTTTCGCTGTTGCGATTCCAGCTCACTCACTCTATTCTTGAGCATCTTAATCCGCTCTTCACTTGCCAGGGAATATTTCAAAAAAAACTCCTGTTCACTCAGCCTCTTACGAGGCGCTTGCCCGGCTACACGTGAGATCATATTGCTCAGTATTCTCTGCTGCGCCAACAGTTGACCCCTCGCCTCGGCCAGCTTTTCCATTATCTTTATCAATTCTGCCCTCTTCGTTTGCTCCTTCTTCGCCCTTATCTCAAGAACACGTTGCAGTCGCCACACAAATCGTTTCATTCACACCTGCCTTCAATGGTGCGCTGCAGTATCCCGTCATCACATGACCCACGCCTGCACTTTCATGCTCTCAACAAATCGTCCCATGACCCGGTAATTGCAGTCAGCCGGCGCACAGTTTCTTCAAAGTCCGTTCTTTCACGAACAGGCTGAATCAGAAAATTGTTTATCTTTTCAATCAACGTAATCGCTCCGTCAATGCGACGATTGCTGCCCGGCGAAAACGCGCCGATGTTTATCAAATCTTCGGCGTCCCTGTATGTGGCGTATATCTCTTTCAGCTTTTGTGCTGCCAGCTTGTGCGCCTCACTCGTGACCATCGGCATCAATCGGCTTACGCTTGCCAGGATGTCCACCGCAGGATAATGTCCTCTTTCAGCCAGCTTCCGCGACAGCACTATGTGCCCGTCCAACAGGCTCCTCGCGCTGTCCGCCACCGGGTCCCCCAGGTCGTCGTTTTCAACCAGAACCGTTAGAATCCCCGTGATGCTCCCGCTCCCCGTGCAGCCCAAACGCTCCACAAGCCTTGGCATCAGCGAAAAGACGCTCGGGCAGTACCCCTTTGTGGCAGGCGGCTCGCCTGCCGCAAGACCTATCTCACGCTGCGCTTGTGCGAAACGCGTAAGCGAATCCATCATGAATAAAACGTCTTTGCACCTGTCCCTGAAATATTCCGCGATCGCCACTGCCATGAAACCCGCCTTTACACGCTGAACAGGAGGCGAATCCGACGTCGCAACGACTACCACGCTCCGCTCCAACCCGTCGGCACCCAGGTCTTCTTCCAAAAATTCCCGGACCTCCCGCCCGCGCTCCCCGATCAATGCCACTACGTTGACAGACGCCTCACTCGAATTCGCAATATCACCCAGAAGAACGCTCTTGCCTACTCCGCTGCCTGAAAAAATACCCATTCGCTGTCCCTTGCCACACGTTAACAACCCGTCCATTGCCCTGATTCCCAACGCCAGCGGCGCGGTGATCTTTTCTCGGCTCAAAGGCGCCGGACTATTTGCATCTAATGCCTTCTTATCACCTCCCAATAGCGGCCCTTTGGCGTCGATAGGTTCCCCAAGACCATTAACCACCCTGCCCAGGACCCTTTCACTAAGCGTGATATAGCGGGGCGTAATCCTCGCAGTCACCGCGTCACCCGCCGATATACCTTCTATGTGCTCCAGCGGAAGCAGGATAAGATTGTCGTGATGAAAGCCCACCACTTCGCCAAGGACACGACGACCGTCCCGAATATGAATCTCGCAAAGTTCACCTAAGCCCACCATCGGACCCGTGGATTCGACCGTCAGGCCGGACACTCGCACCACGTACCCTTGGTAGTTGGACAAATTCACGCCCCGTAACGCCGCATGAAACTTCTCAAAATCTACTAAACAGCTATCCGTTCCGCTCGTTGCCATTGACTATTCCACCTTCTTGAGCGCCTCGCCGATTTGCTCTATCTGTTCGTCGATAAAAGATGCGATTATTCCCTTCGGTGTCTCAAGCAGACACTCTCCCCGACCCATATTTGGGTCCGCAATCAGCTTTATGCCTGCCGGGATGCCGCTTCCTGCCGCTTGTTGTGCCCGCTCGCATTGACCAATGTCCTCCGGATTCAAATGAACCACCACCTCCTGGCGGGCGGGAACGTTCTTGAGAGATTCTTGAACAATAGATTCTATCTCATAATCTCCCGACCCAATTTTTTGCGCCAATATCTTTCTCGCAATTTCCACGGATAACTTGGCTATCTGTTCCCTGTGTCCCCTGAATAGCTCCTCCTGGAACTCATTTATCTTGTTCACCGCCGCCCCCAGCGCCTGGCACGCTTGCGATAGGCTTGCCCTCTGCTGCGCCGGCACATCGCGTTCGTCCGCCCCGCCCGACGCTCCCGTGCCCCGCTCCTCGGCCCCGTCCGTCAACACTACAGAGAAGATCGGCCTCACAAATCCAATTGTAATTGTCTCCGGCATCCTTGTTACCGTTTTACGAACCTGAGCTTACTCTCCTCGTTCGCCTTTCGCAAAGGCTCCACAACGACTTCCCTTGCCTCGAATACCTCCTTCGGCAGCGGCTCCTGCATCAGCGATGTTTCTTCATCCAACGCTGCTGCAACTCGCTCCGACACATTTGAGCGTATCTTCTGTGCGATTTCTTCCTCCACGCCGTACAGTGCCACCGCCAACGTCTTTGCTTCGACCGCCCGCAAAGCCTCCTGAAGCGACCTGTCCGCAATCGATGGAATGTCCTCCCAGGTTATCATCAGATTTCGCACCGTCGTGGATGTTTCCTCGTCATGCTTCTTCAGCTCGTCCAGAAGCTGGTCCCGCAATTCCCGCTCCAGACCGCTGAGCACTATGGCCAGTTTGCGCAGCGATTGTTCCCGTCTTTCAGGTCTCTCCAGAACAACCTCTCCCTCAAATGTCTTCAGCCTCGCGTCGACCATCGATGCTATCCGTTCCCTCACGCCCGCCCCCAGCATCTCTTGATTTGTCATCTTACGCACCGCTTTGAGCCGCAGCTCTTCGCTCAGGAGTGACAGAACCTCCTGCCCCTTCTGCGGAGCCAGCTCCGAAAGTACCACCGCCACCGTCTGCGGGTGTTCACCCTCCAGCGCAAGCACAAGCTCGTCCCTTTTGGCCGAACGTATGCCTGCAAATGGGTCCTTCTTGCTTGTCTCCCTTCTTATCTTTGACCGAATCTGCTCCGCCTTGTCTTTGCCCACAACCGCCGAGAGGGTCTCGTTAAGAAAGCTTCTTAGTGTCGCCTTCTGATTTTGCCCTTTTTGAAGCGACAAAAAGAACTCACGTACGACTCTTGCATCCTCTTTCGCGTCTCGTTCGCCCGATGCCTCCAGACGCCCAAGCTCAATACCAATATCTTCAATCTCGTCCGGAGCGAGCCCCCTAAGCAGCTCCGTGCTTGTCGCCGTATCCAGGCTCATCAACAATACAGCGGCTTTTTGTCTTCCCGTCAGTCTCATTCTCCGGTCTCATGCTCCCATTAACCTGATGTAACATGATTACTGCTCTATGCGCTCATTAGACTAAGAATCTTGTAAGGTTGCCTGTCGTTTGCCAATCCTCGCTTCTCACCTCATCGGCCATACATGATCCATGACGATATTCAGTCTCCCTTCTCTTCCAGCCAGGTGGAGAACAGTTGCTTGACCTGTTCCGGATTGCTTTGCAAAGCATGGGCTATCTGTTTACGCAGCAATAAAGGCTCAGAATTCTGAGGTCCGCCCGTCAGAAAGCCCGCAACGCCCTCTCCTTCCGCCAGCTTCTGCGTCGGAGCCGCCGATGCCGCTTTCCGTTTCGCCTTGCTGAAAACACGCAGAGCCAGCAGCGCGCAAATTGCCATAATTCCTAAAGACCCCTGACGCGCAAGCGCTACGTAACGAGGCCAGTTCGAAGCCTCCTCAATCGGTATTTCCGGCGGACGATGAAACCTTGCGTTAACAACCTTCAGAGAATCTTTCTCACCCAGCCCAAGTGCGTTCCTGATGATTTCTTCCACCTCCGATGCTTCCATAATCATGGCAGTATTCTCACCGGCCTCCGATGCATTCGCATCGGCTGCGTGTAAGTCCACGAAAGCCGCCACCGATAGCGAGGTTATCTTCCCCGGAAGCTCTACCCTCGTTTCAATAGTCTTGCCGAAAAGATATTCTGTCAGGCTCGTACTGTCCGTTTCCTTGCCGCTCACTGCCACCTGCTCGCCTTCCGCCGGCCCGCCGCCCACCGGCTTGCTCTTGTCCTTCGTCTCCTCCTTTACCGCCACACCCTTCGGTTCATATTTCTCTGTAACCACATTACTGCTGTTCATGTCCACAACGGCACTGACCTCCACCGCAGCCCGACCGGGGCCAAGAACAGTCGTGAGCATGTCCTCCACTTTTCTTGCCAGATTCTGCTCCACGCGTTCCCTGTAGTCCTGGACTGTGCCCGCTCCGCTCGCCATAGCGTCATCCGATTCCCCGTTCAGAAGACGCCCCTGACTGTCTATTACGGTTACATTCTCCACGCTCAGACCCTCCACGCTGCCCGCCACCAGATGAGTGATCGCCGATATGTTCAACCCGCTCAGCCTGCTGCCAGGCCTCAGTCGAAGGACCACCGATGCCGTGGTTTTACCCGCCTCAGAAGTAAACACCGTCTGCTCAGACCTCACTATGTGCACACGTGCGTGAACCACACCGTCCAGCATTTGGATGCTCTTGGCAAGCTCGTCCTGTAACGCTCGCTTGAGGTTCACGCTTTGAACAAGAGGGCTCACCCCGATCTTTTCATTGTCGAATATCTTGTAGCCGCCCTGAGAGTCCGCCGGAAGTCCCTCTCTTGCCATATCCAGACGCAGTTGATACACCTTTTCTTCCGGTACATAGATAGTTTTACCCCCGTTTTTCAGCTCGTATACGACGCCCTTCTCACTTATTTTATCTGTTATCTTCGCAGCCTCTTCCGGCGACAAATCCTGGTATAACATCTTCATTTCAGGTTGGCCCGCCCAATGAAATGTCAGGGCTCCGACAATAACAAACGTCAGAACAATCGCTGCCAGTAATGCCCGCTGAACAAGACTTATCCTTTGCCAAATTGCCTTTAGTTGTTGCAGAAAATACATCGTGCCACTGTGGTTAATGATAAATCGCCGCCAACTCCAACCTGTGTGCAGCCCCCGGCTTTTTGGGCTCCGGCCTCGTCAAGACCGCATGCTGTCATAGCGGCATATTCATAGTCTGTTTGTACGCCTCGATCAGCTTGTTCCTGACCCCGACCAGAAGCTTGAAACTCATATCAGCTTTCGCCACCGCTGAAACCACCGACGTAATGTCCTCGCTCCTGCCGGCAAGCAAATCCTTTATCGACGCATCCGACGACTGCTGGAGTTCATCAACTGCCGATATCGACTTCTCCACAGCCTTCATCGCGTTGGCGAAATCCGCCTTCTTGCCGCCGACTTCACCTCCGGACATCACTTTGTTCATCTGCGCCAGCACCGAGCTGACGTCGGCATTAAACTTGATCATTGTCCACTCCTTAAGTCCTACCGAAGTAACTCGAGCGTCGTTTCTACCATTTGCTGATACCGTTTCAATATCGCTGCGTTGGCCTGATAAGCCCGCGTTGCAATATTAAGGTTAATCATCTCCATCGGCAGATTGACGTTGGGCATCGCCACATAACCTTGCTCATCAGCATTGGGATGGCCCGGTTCGAAAATCCTGTAAAACTCGCTCGTATCTTTGACTATCTTGTCCAGCGCGACCCCGCTGACGCCCTCCGCTTCCGTCTTGAATATCGCCTCAAGCCTGCGATACGGTTCGCCCTTGCCCGCATCGCTCGTACGCGCGTTGGCGATATTAGACGTTATCACTTCCATTTGCTTGTTCTGCGCCCGCAAACCCGAAACCGCTATGTCCAGGGGGCCGAACACGTTATTCACTTCCATTTACTCTGACCCTTTGCTCAAGACCCGATACATTCGTCTTGCTCGATGCCAAGCGCGCCCCGCGCAACGACTTGCCTATTTTACGTTTATGGCCAAATCAATCTGTGCGTACTTCTTGTGCAGCAGCCGAATGTATGCCTTGTGACGAAGAGTATTCTTAACCATCTCCCCGACCTCGTTTTCCAGGTTGACGTCGTTCCCGTTTGATTTTACGGGAGTCTCCTTCGGCTGATATACCTGCGGTTCGATCTCGTCAAGCTCCACGCCCCTGCCCGAATCCATGGCTCTCCCAAGTAACTCCTCGAAATCAATATCAATCCTGCGGTATCCTGGCGTCTGAAGATTCGCAATGTTGCTCGCAATGGCCTCCTGACGCAGGTTCTCAGCCCTTATCCCGGCATCGATTAGGTCCGTTATACCGTCTGTCCGAGGCATACTTCGTTCTTTCCCGTTCCTGCCACGCTGCTCAACATCGCGCGCCCTTGTTTCGTACCAATGCACGCATCCTGACGCTCTGGCAAAGAGGGAGCAATACTCGTGCCAATCACCCAAAACTCGCCCCTTTCAGACTCCCAAACCTCGATCTTGCGCCCAAAAACCAGCCTTGAGAGGACTGTTCGTTAGTTTGACCATTGAGCACTCCGTCAGCTTTCTATACGACCAGATGCGCTCTCGTACACGAGGCTCAGCTGCCGCAAAGTCCTTCGCCTCGCAAAAAAAACTCGCCTGTACAGCCCACCCCGACCTAATCCCCTCGCCCACAAACCGCGCGCCTGCAGTCCGGAACTGCCGGATACCTTCCTGTTCCCAGCCTCGGCGGAAGTTTCTTCCCGTCCTTTAGGAACATCTTTCCCCAACTCGACGTAATCCAACAATGCCGCCGCTCGTTTGCCATTCAGGATGTGTCACTAACTTCTTTAATCATAAGTAGTTATCAACCCCGACGGTAGTTTCCGCGATGGCTGGCACACTGGTTGCTCCACCTAAGTGGTTCTGCTAAGGATAGGTCTATGGAAACCAGCTTGTTGGCAATTGGTGGCGCAGTCGCTGAGGCGGACAGCTTTAATCCGACCGCAGCAAAGCCCTCAGAATCCGGCGGCTCGAGCTTTGCCTCACTGCTTGAAGCCGGCCTCTCTGCCGACAAGCCACAATCTCATTCAAGCAGGGCCGACAAATCCGCATCCTCTGGTTCTACCCCGCCGCCAAAGACCGATAATAAACCAACTGATGCCATAAGCGGGCAGCCTAACCCGACTTCGAACCGCGCCGAACGCCCCGCTGAAAAGCCGGCCACGCCCGCGACCCCGCCAAATGCAGAGCCATCAGAAAAGCCCGAAAAGCAGACCCCTGCTTCTCAAACACCCAGTCCTTCCGACCTGGCCCGGCTCTGGTTGTCCACCTATTCTCTCAACCCCGAAGGCGCCAAAGAAGTCCAGGCTATGAACATGCAGCCCAAAGCCGGCCGCGACCTTGCCCAACTCATTGCCGACGCAAGGGCCGCCCGACTCGGACCCGGCGCCGCAGACAAAGCCAATCCCACCGGCAAGGTCGCCCCGCTCACCACCGCCGACAAAATCGCATCAAAGGCCGCTCCGCCCGACCCCCTTGCGGCAAACTTGGCGGCAGCCAACAAAAACACCCACACAAATAATCCTGCCGCCCACGTTTCCACCGCAGTCCCAACCACGCCGCAAAATGCCGCAGATAAACAAGCCGCCAAAGAGGCTGTTTCCAACCTGCTCAACAACGCCGGCAACCAGAAGCCTTCTACAGATGGAAAGACCGCGTCCGCACAAACTTCCGCCTCCGCAGCACTTCTGCCCGCTGAAAAGCCAGCCTCAGAGGCTGCTACAAAATCCGAAGCCCGGACAAAGCTTCTCGATAAGCAATTATCCGCCGCAGACAAGTCTCTCCTCGCCGCCGATAGCCGCACGCCCGCATCAAAAGATGTCCTGTCGCCGGCCCGCCCCGAGACCTCCCAGGTCCCGTCGCAACTGACACAGGCTAATCCGGCAAAGTCGCCCACAAGCCCGGAACACCGCGCCGAACAACAATCCAACATGAACCGGTCCGCCCTGATGCCCGACGGCGACCAGCGCCAACAGACGGCCCGCAACGCCGCCACAGACGCAAATCCGAAAAGCCCGGCCCTTGAAGCCTTCCGGATAACCGCCGGCCAAAAAGGGGCAACCGCCGCCTCCAAAGACCGCTCCGGCTCCGGCCCCGAACAAACGCCGCTCCAACACAATACCCAGCCCGCCGTTGTGCAGACCACCAGCAATACCTCCGCCCAGACAGCCAGGGCCGCCAACAATACGCCGCCACAGCAAAACTTCGTCGGCGAGCAGCTCACAGAACAAATCCGCACCTCGCTCCGCCAGGGCGACCAGCAGATCACCATTCGCCTCAATCCACCCGAGCTCGGAAAGGTTCTCATAAGATTCCAGGAACAAAACGACCAAATCACCGGCCTGTTGGAAGTCTCCAGGACGCAGACCAGATACGAAATCGAGCAGGCGCTGCCCCAGATTATCAGGACACTGCACGACGCCGGCGTTCAGGTCCGACGCCTCGAAGTTGTACTGAACGACCAGGCACAGCACCAGGGCTTCAAAGAGCAATCGCAGATGTTGCAGGACGGCTCCTTCAATGAACGCACCTTCAACCAAACAGACAGCACTCACCGGCAGCCGTCCGACGAGTGGTTACCGACCGACACCGCCTCCGTCGACGTTTACCAGCCCCAGTTGTTCGTCACGGAAGACTCGATCAATATGTTGATATAGATGGATCCCCGTTGAGCTGACCGCCGAATCTCGAGGTGACGTCGTATGACCGATATTCGCCGAATCGTCGAGCACGCCGTGCAGCACCATCAGGCCGGTCGCCTCGCCCAGGCCGAGCACTTCTACAATCTGCTTCTCCAAATCCGCCCCGACCATCCCTTCGGCCTCCACTCGCTCGCGATGATAGCCTCTCAGACCGGCCGCAGCGAATTGGCGCTCGACCTGCTCGCCAAAGCCATCAAAATAGATCCCGAAAATCCGCAGTTTCACAATACCCGCGGCATCGTATTGGAGGCCCTCGGCCGACCCGACCAGGCACTCGAAGCCTACCAGTACGCCCTCGCACTCAAACCCGATTACGCCGAAGCCTGCCACAACATGGCAATCGCCCTTATCGCACAGGCCGACTACGCCGCCGCCGTAGATAAGTGCACCCAGGCTACATCCCTCATGCCCGATTCCGCGCAGCCCCATAACACCATGGGCTTCGCCCTCGAAAAGCTCGGCAGGTACACAGAGGCCGTCGAAAGCTATAAACGGGCCGTCCAGTTGGCGCCCGACTACGCCGAGGCCTGCAACCATCTCGGCGTCGCCCTCAATGCAATGGGCCGATACCAACAGGCACTCCAAAATTACAGACACGCAATTCGCATCGACCCCGATTACGCCGAGGCCCACTGGAACCTCTCGCTCGCTCTGCTTCTGACCGGGAACCTCGCCGAAGGCTTCGAAGAATATCAATGGCGCCGCCATCCCGACCTCGCGATACTCACCTATCCGCACCGATACGATAAGCCCCGCTGGGATCGCTCCGACTTCACCGGCAAAACACTTCTCGTCCACTACGAGCAGGGCTTCGGCGACACCATCCAGTTCATCCGATACCTGCCAATGGTCAAGGCCCGCGGCGGAACCGTCATCCTCGAGGTAAGGAAACCCCTGCTCGCCCTCCTGCGCGCTTTTCCCGGCGTTGATGAATTGGTTGAAGCCTCGCCCCACGCCAAACCGCCCGCACAGTTCGACCTGCACGTCTCACTGATGGACCTGCCCGGCATCTTCGAAACCACGCTTGCCAACATCCCCGCCGACGTGCCCTATCTCCACGCCGACCCCGCAAAGGCCGACTACTGGCGCAAAAGAATATCCTGCGACCATTTCAACGTCGGCATCGTCTGGTCCGGCTCCTCCATCTACGAAAGGAACCACCTCCGCTCCTGTCGCCTCGATGATTTCCTGCCGCTGGCCGCCATCGAAGGCGTCAAGCTGTACAGCCTGCAAAAGGGCGGCCCGGCCGCACAGCTCAACGAATCCGCCGAACAAATCCCCGTCGTCAACCTCGAAGAGCACCTCCACGACTTCTCCGATACCGCCGCCGTAATTGAAAACCTCGACCTCGTCATCTCCGTCGATACCTGCGTGCCCCACCTGGCCGCAGCTATGGGCAAACCCACCTGGACCATCCTCTGCGCTGCGCCAGCCTGGCAATGGCTGCTCGACCGCAGTGACAGCCCATGGTATCCCACGATGAGGCTCTTTCGCCAAACAAAGACCGGCCAATGGGCCGACGTCTTTCATAACGTGGCCGAACACTTGACGAAGCTGGTTGCCGAAACGGCCCGCAATCATAGCAAACCACAATTGACCTGCGCACGCAGCGAGAAGGTCCCCGTCATAATCCCCGCCTACCGCGGCAAAGAACAGCTTGAAAAATGTGTCGCCCACCTCGAAAAACAGACCCTTCCCGTCGAGATATTCGTCAGAGATAACAATGAGCACAACGTCTATTTCACCGCCGCCATAAATGAAGGCATAAAAAGGTTCCTCCCCCACGACTGCCCATACATCATCATGCTCAACCAGGATATGTACCTCGAGCCCGACGCCGTCGAGCAAATGCTCCGGTTCATGGACGCGCATCCGAAATGCGGCATCGGCGCACCACTGCAGCTCTCGGCCAAAATCCCCGACTACGTCGTCCACGCCGGCTGCTTCGAGGCCTTCCCCACAGGACAGCACCGCCACGGCCCGCGCTCGCAGTTCACAAAAGACGAACCCGTCTTCTGGGTCAACGGCGCCTGCATGATCCTCCGAAAGAAAATGATTACCGAAATAGGCCTCCTCGACCCAAACTTCATCCTCGTCGGAAGCGACAGCGACTACTGCTTCACCGCAAGGGCAAGGGCCTGGCAGGTCTGGACCATCGCCGCCGCAAGGGGAATCCACGAAGGCGGCGTCACCGGCCGAATCGTCGGCAATGAGCTGGAAATACTCAAGCTCAAAGACATGACCTACTTCGCAAACAAGTGGCTCACCGGCGAACTTTACAAACGCCTCTCCTGCGAAGGAAAACAATACACGCCGGAAATGGTCGCCGAAATGCTCGCCCGGATAAAATCCGCCATGACCGCTCTCGAATCCGCCGCACCCCTCCCCGCCCCAATCGTTCCGTAATAACCTGCACCTGACAGATTAGATAATATGAAGGCCATCCTTTCAACGGTTATGATTCTCGAAAAATCATTAACCGAAACCGTCATTTGAAAGGGATGGCCATGAACAAAAGACTATCGAAAAAACAAATGTGGTTCAAGCAATTTAACCCCACCAA
>DATKZT010000077.1:0-9485 GCA_035527845.1 Sedimentisphaerales bacterium
TGGAACCGGCAATTCTGCGGGGGTAGCTTTACCCGCAGATATTCGAAATCAACTATATGAACACATCCGAAAAATAGCCCTGCAGTTTGGCATATCCGTCCATATCTGCGGCTGTAAGAATAATGACATAACTTCAGAATCCTGCCGTATCACAAAACCGCAAAGTAGTGATCAGATTGGTCTATTCTAACATCGTGCCGAACCAGCACAATATCGGTTTAAGAGTCAGTTTAGGGACAGTGGGACAGTCAAAAATAAGCAACAATCCGCAAGTGCCGGAATTACAAGAACTTATAGACGTGATTTTGGCGGACAGAAAAATAACGGAGAGGGCGGGATTCGAACCCGCGGTGGGGATAAACCCCACACAGCCTTTCCAAGGCTGCTCGATAAGCCGCTCCGACACCTCTCCAGCACCGGCTGATAGTCGTCAGCCGCTGGTATTTAGTCCTGGTCTTTGGTCTTTGTTTGACCTTCGAGCCTTTCCCGAGTATATATCAATTGGCGGGCGTTTTTGCAATTGGATTCCGGGCCGCAATACGCGCACTCTTCTAAAATAAAATGAACCGCTGAGGCCCTTAAAGAGACTAAAATAGCAGAGATGCAGCCGGCAAGAGAACAGATTATCGACCAGCTTCTGGTCATGGACGCCCAGGACGGTGATGCCCGGGCGATGGAAAAGCTGGTCGGGCGATGGCAGAAGCGGCTCTGGCAGCACGCCTATCGGCTTATCGGCGATAGCGAGGCCGCCTGGGATGTAACACAGCAGACCTGGCTGGGCATCATCAAAGGCTTGAGAAAATTGCGCGACCCGGCGGATTTCAGGGCCTGGGCATACAGAACAACAACAAACAAGGCGATCGACTGGAGAAAGAGAAGCAGGGCTGCAAGGCAGGTCAGCATCGAAGATATTCAGGACCCGCCGCAAGAACAGAAGAAAGACGCCGGCCTCAAAGACCTGCTGGAAAAACTCGACATAAGAAAACGAGCGGTTCTGAGCTTGTATTACTTCGAACAGCTTAGCGTGCCCGAGATCGGCGCAGCTCTCAATATACCGACAGGTACTGTCAAATCACGACTGCACAATGCAAGAAAAGAGCTTAAAGAACTTTGGCAACAACATTCCAAATAAACTTTAGGAGAAATGATATGGACGACGAAATGATGAAAAAGATGACTGAGGATAAATACGACGACTCAAGAGAAGGCAGCGTGCTCTGGATGGCAAAGGAATTCTACAGCAAAAAGATGGCCTCGTTCGCTATCATGGTCTGGGCCTTTGCGATCATTTGCTTATGCGGCGCTATCTATACCAGCATCCGATTCTTCGGCACCGAACATACGCGATGGCAGGTCATGTATGCCGCTTTATTCATCTGCTTTGTCCATGGCATTGGTCTGATGAAGATATTCTCGTGGCAGATGATCAGTGACAACAGCATCAAAAGGGAAATAAAAAGGCTGGAGCTTCGAATCGCCGAACTGGCGGAGACAATTGGGAGCAAATAGGGCTTTTAGCTTGTGATGACCGACGTATTTCTATTACTATACTTATAATGAGCAAAATCCCAGAGTTCTTAGTCGGCGTTTCTAAGACGAGATATTCGATGGCTCGCAGGGTACTGTATTTCCTTGCAGCATGCATCGTCTTTTTGGTGATTTTTCCCGTCGTTTACCTGTTCGTGGCCGGATTCCTGAATAGGTGGGTCTCAATTCCGTGTACACGGCCGGTGGAATTGATCCTGGCCGGCATTTCGGGGGCGGTTGGCCTGCTGATTGCGCTGTGGGCTGCCTGGACACAATGGACTGTCGGGCGGGGAGGGCCTACGCCTCTTGCTCCAACCCAAAAACTAATCACCAACGGACCTTACGCATACTGCCGAAATCCCATGCACCTTGGCACCATTCTGTATCTTTTTGCTTTCGGGACATTCCTGGCGAATCTCACGGTCGGGCTGATTTGTTGCTTGTTTGAGATCATGGCGGTTACCGGCGGTGTCAAAGGCATTGAGGAAAAAGAACTGGCTCTTCGCTTTGGACGCGACTATCTTGAATATAAACAAAATACGCCCTTCCTGATTCCAAGAATTGGAAGGAGCCGTGCTTCGCATCGCTGAATTGACAGAGACCGTGAAAAGCAAATAATGAAGTGTCCGGTGTTTGTTGAAAGGGGCGGCCAATGCGTGCATTAAAGATTTGTCTGTGGGTAACCGGCATTCTGTGCGTGCTGTCGGTGGTTGGAATGTTCTTACCCGTCTCGGGGTTCGAATCCATCGCGAAATTCTTCGGGGTCGAATCGCTGCCCGATTCGCCGCTGGTCGAGTACGCCGTTCGCGCGGTCTGTGCCACTTATGTCGGGGTGGGCATATTTTTTATCATTCTTGCCCTTGACCCCGCGAAATACGGAGTGATTGTGCCGTTCTCCGGCCTTTGCGCCATCTTCATAGGTGCGGTCTGTGCGATAACGGGGATTGCGGTCCAAATGCCGGCCCTGTGGTATCTGGGCGATTCCGTACCCTGCCTGGTATTGGGTGTGCTCATCCTTGCCTTCTGGCGGCAGGCAAGACAAGCCGCCCGGACGGGCGCGGCCTGATCTATTGGTGTCGAGCAAAGCCTGAGGGCAGGCAGCGTTTACTGGGTGCGGCTTTGCCGCAGGTTCCGATTTGACGGAACGGCAGAATGATAGCGTCCGGTCTGCACGCCATTATTTGCCGCCGGGCAATTATTTCTTGCCTTTTTATAACCGCCCTGGCAATAATAGCCCGCGTACATGGGGGCTCCGCACCTTTGATCCGACGCCAATCAGCTCATCTGCCGAGGCCCATCATGGGGGTGTAAGTTCATTACAAAACAAAGAAAGGGGGTAACAATGAAAAAGGAAAAGAAACAAACAGGGAAAAAGAGATTAACCACTGCTTTCGGAATCCCGGTGGCCGACGACCAGAACAGCATGACCGCCGGCGAAAGAGGGCCGGTACTGATGCAGGATGTTCATTTACTGGAGAAGCTGGGCCACTTCGACCGCGAGCGAATTCCCGAACGAGTGGTGCACGCAAAGGGAGCGGGGGCGCACGGCTATTTCGAGGTGACTGCCGATGTCACCAAATACACCAAGGCCAGGTTTCTATCGGAAGTGGGCAAGCGCACGGACGTGTTCGCTCGCTTTTCCACCGTGGGGGGGGAGAGAGGTTCGGCTGATGCGGCGCGCGACCCCCGCGGCTTTGCCGTCAAATTCTATACCGAAGAAGGCAATTACGACCTGGTGGGCAACAACACGCCCGTGTTTTTCATCCGCGACCCGTTGAAGTTTGCGGACTTCATCCACACGCAGAAACGAAACCCTGCAACCAACCTGCCTGATCCGGATATGTTCTGGGACTTTTTGTCCCTTACGCCCGAATCCATTCATCAGGTTACAGTCCTTTTCTCCGACAGGGGGACGCCGGCGAGCTATCGGCAGATGAACGGTTACAGCAGTCACACCTACAAGTGGTACAATGACAAGGGTAAGTACTTCTGGGTACAGTACCATTTCAAGACCGACCAGGGTATCAGGAATCTGACCCGAGCCGAATCGAAGCGGCTGTGCGGCGAAGACCCGGACCACGCCACGCGCGACCTGTACGAGGCTATCGAGCGGGGCGATTATCCTTCCTGGACCCTTGAGATGCAGATTCTCACGCCGGAAAAGGCCAGGGATTTCCCGTGGGACATTTTCGATATCACCAAGGTCTGGCCACATGCAGAGGTCCGGCCCATCAAGGTTGGCAAGCTGGTCCTGGACCGCAATCCGGTCAACTATTTTGCAGAAGTGGAGCAGGCGGCGTTTTGTCCGGGAAACGTGGTCCCCGGCATCGCCGTTTCGCCCGACAAAATGCTGCAGGCGAGGGTCTTCTCGTACCATGATACGCACATTCACAGACTGGGCCCCAACTATCACCTCATACCGGTCAACTCGCCTAAACACGCTGCTGAGAGCAGCTACCAGCGTGACGGCTTCATGCGCGTTGACGACAACGGGGGCGGCGGGCCCAACTACTGGCCGAACAGCTTCGGCGGACCCGGCCCGGACCCGACGACGGGCGAGCCCGCCTTCGAACTTTCCGGAAAAGCCGGCCGCTATCGGTTTGCTTATCCCAATGACGACTTCGTCCAGGCGGGAAACCTTTATCGCAAAGTCATGTCGGACGCAGACCGAGAACACCTCATCGGCAACATTGTGGACCATCTCGGCAAGGCGCAAAAACGCATCCAGTTGAGGCAAACGGCCCTGTTCTATAAGGCGGACCAGGAATACGGCCGTCGCGTCGCCCAAGGAATCGGGCTGGACGTCAAGCAGGTCGAGCGACTGGCCGGGATGTCTGATGAGCAGCGAGCAAAGGCTACCGAACAGGGGAAATATTCATAAGTCTTTCAGCGAGAATTGCTAAATCGATGTATTAGGCAAGGCGACATCCACTGACAAACAGACGTCGCCGTCTAACCGGAGGCTAAGTGCGGCCGCCGGCGAGATTAAAGCTCCGCTCAAGACGGAGAACCACAGCATCGTCCGCCGGCGATTGCACGACGGAACAAGGGTCATTCTGATATTCGGCAGGGACAATGAATCGATTCGAAAGGGCATTGAGGCACTGTCCCTGGCCGAGATTGAATGAATGTTTTACACAAACGCGTGAGTCCGGCCTTGGGCAGACTTGGGATGCATAACACCTGCATGCGGGTGGCTCAAGCTAAACGTAAACTTAGATTTTTGGTTCTAAAGGATAAGGAGAAGCTATGAAAGTGATTCGACAGATTGGCTCGGTGGTCTTCGTCGTGGCGCTGCTCACGGTAATATTCGCCGGGCTGCCGTGGCACGTGATGGCTGCCAAGGACCCGGTTGTTCCCTGGTGGCTGCGGATAGCCGTGTTCTGCCTGCTGGGCGGTATCCTTGTGGTCCTGCTGACCGTGATTATCGAACAATGGGAAAGAATCACGTCAACAGATGTGTTACCCGATACCGCGCCGGACAGCCGGGTCCTGCTGATGAATTCCGCAGAGGTGCCCGGCCGCCAGATACGTGAGATTCTCGGTCTGGTCCACGGCCATACGGTCTTTGCTATCTGGATCGGCAAAGACCTGTCGGCGATAGTCAGGCTGTTCCTTGGCGGCGAATTGACCGAGTACACAGAGATGATGGGAAAGGCCCGGACATTGGCTGCTGACAGGATGGTCGCGCAGGCCACACAGATGGGCGCCGATGCCATCATCAATGTCCGCTATATGACTACCAGTGTTGTGGGAAGCGCCGCCGAACTTTTGGTCTACGGCACGGCCGTCAAGCTGAGCGAATAAACCAACCATATCCGCCGAAAACAAAAAAAATGTACGTGCAGCAGCAATTGATATGGCAGGCTGCGCGTCGCTCATGGCTGGGGTTATGGAGTGCCCTGCACACCCCCATTCTCTCAGCTTATACCGCACCTGTTTATTCTTTGCCCTTAAATCGTTATCCAATCCCATGCCAATCAAATACTTGTGCTCATCCGGAATCGCACTTATCAAATAGGTGCGGTATTACCCGGAAGTTGCAGAGCGTCGGCGCACGTCGATGTACACGGCGGTGAGGATGACCATTCCTTTCACGATGTACTGCAGCGAGAAATGGACGCCGGCCTGGTTGAGCCCCTTATCCAGTATCCCGATGATGACCGCCCCGATGAGCGTGCCGGCCATGTTGGCTCGGCCGCCCGTGAAGCTCGTTCCCCCCACCACCGCCGCGGCGATGGCGTTCAGCTCGAACATCACCCCGCTGGCAGGCTCGGCAGAATAGAGCTGCGAAGTGTGGATCATACCTGCCAGACCCGCGAGAACCGAGCAAATGAGGTAGACAATGATCTCATTGCGCACGATAGGAATTCCGGTGAATCGTGCAGCTTCACGGTTGCCGCCGATGGCGTAGAGATGCTGTCCGAAGCGAGTGCGGTGCAGAAGGACGGCAACGACGGCGAAAAGCGTCAACATTACGATTACGGGAATCGGGACCGCTCCGAACAGCCGGCCGTTGCCCAAGGCAAGAAAGACGGTCTGCTGGTCAGGGATATGCATGGGCCGGCCCTCGTTGAAGCGAAGCGCCGCGCCCCTGGCCACGAGCATCATTGCCAGAGTGATGATGAAAGGCGGCATCTTCGTCTTGGCCGCACAGAGTCCGTTGAACACCCCGAAGGCCGCGGCCACGCCCAAGCCTGCCAGCAGTGCAACCGCCAACCACAAGAGATTCTGCTGCTCCGATGGTCCGCGCCTGAGAACGTAAACCGTAGTGGTCCCCACCAGCGCCAGCAGCGCACCGACCGACAGGTCGATGCCCCCGATGAGAATCACCAGTGTCATTCCGAAGGCGAGGATGGCGTTGACGGAGATTTGCTGAACCAAATCGAGCATGTTCTGCGGATTCAGGAAGTTCGGCGCCCAAAAGCTGAAAATCAGCAGCAGCGCCGCCATTGCCAGCCCAAGCGGCAGTACTTGTCTAAAGGTTCTCACCGGCTTTTGCTCCTGTAAGCTGCTCCATTATTTGCTCTTCGGTAATATCCTCGGCCCTGAAGGTGCTCACGATGCGGCCCTCGTGGTAGAGTGCAACACGGTGGCAGGTGTGTAGGACTTCCGAAAGGTCGGACGATATGAACAGGACTGCCATATCGGATTCGACCAGCGAGCCGATAATCGCAAACATCTCTTCGCGCGCCCCGACATCCACGCCCCGCGTGGGCTCATCGAGAATAAGCACTTTGGGGCGGCGCTCCATCCATCGGCCGACAAGCACCTTTTGCTGGTTACCGCCCGACAGGCTGTCGATACTTTGTTCGGGGTCGGCCACCCTGATCGAAAAATCCTTTATTGCACGGTCAATGATTTGGCTGCGTTTTCGGTGGTTGGGAAGGCAGGCGCTAATCCAATACCTCACCCACGGAAGCACAAGGTTGAAACCGACAGATTGGAACATGACCAGCCCCTGCTGCTTGCGATCCTCCGGCACCAGGACAATTCCATTATTCAGTGCCTCATTAGGACAGTCGATTGATACAATTTGACCATCAACATAAATCTGCCCCTGCCGGACGGGATCGATGCCGAAAAGCGCACGTGCCAGCTCTGTACGTCCGGAGCCGATTAGTCCCGCCAGGCCGAGGATTTCACCATAATGCAATTCGAAGCTGACGCCGCGGACGGTTGGGCTGCTCAGGTTGTGGACTTTCAGAGCCGCTTGGCCGATTCTGGAAACGGGCCGGTGAAAATGCTCTTTAATGTCACGGCCTACCATCCAGCGAATAAGCTCACGCTGGTTGAGCTGGTGCGTATACTGCGTGCCCATCGAGCGCCCGTCGCGCAGGACCGTTATGCGGTCGGCCAGACGCATTACCTCTTCGAGACGGTGCGAAATGTAAATTATTCCGACTCCCTGGGACCTCAAGCGTCGCAAGGTAACGAACAATGCTTCAGTCTCCGCCTCGGAAAGAGAGGATGTCGGCTCATCCAGTACCAGAATCCGGGCCTGACACGACAGCGCTCGCGCAATTTCCACCAACTGCTGATGCGCCACGCTGAGCTGCGAGATGAGCGTGCCAACCGAGCTGATCTCGTACAGACCCAGGTCCGTGATAAGGGCTTGCGCATCAGCCGCCATCTTCCGGCGATGCAGGCCCGCCGGTCCCGCGGGCTCTTTGCCCAAGTAAATGTTCTCGGCGATGGACAAATTCGGGACAAGGCAGAGTTCCTGGTGGATGATTCGGATGCCGTAATTGTTCGCGTCGGCGACGCCGCGGATATCGGCCGGTTCTCCGGCGATTCGGATCGTGCCGGAATCCGGAATATGGATTCCGCCCAGCACCTTGATAAGCGTGGACTTGCCGGCGCCGTTTTCGCCCAGCAGGGCGTGGATTTCTCCGTATCGCAGGTCAAAATCGACGTTGTCCAAGGCCGTGACGCCGCCGAATCTCTTGGTGACGCCGCGGAAGGTCAGAAGCTGGGTCTTGTCGCCGGCAGGTGAAGCCATCTTCTCACTTTGCACTTAAGAACGAATCAGCGTTTTCTTTGGTGATCAGCTCCACGCGTACCTTGATATCTTTCTCGACGGTCTTTCCTTCGAGGTGCTCGTACATCTTTTGGGCGGCAATCCGGCCTATTTCTTTCGGAAATTGCGCCGAGCTGGAGAGCAGCTTGCCCGCTTTGATGGCCGCCACGCCCTCGGCCGAGCCGTCAACCGTAACCACAGTGACATCCTTGAGCCGGCCCGCCGATTCGAGCGCCGAAATGGCGCCCAACGCGCTTGGGTCGTTAATCGGAAAGACGGCATTGAGGTCGGCAAAACGCCCCAAGAGGTCCAGCATAACCGGCCGACCCCCCTCGGTGGTGCCCTCCCCCTCCTGAGTGCTCAATATCTGCATATCCGGGTATTTGGCCAGTTCTTCCTTGAAACCGGCCACACGGTCTATGCAGGCCTTGTTGACGGATCGATGCAAAATGACAATCCTGGCAGGCCGGCAAACACCGGCCAGCGCCCGCGCCGCCAGCCGTCCCGCTTCGACGTTGTCCGACGCCACCTGGCACACTACGAGGTCCATATCCTTTACCGGCGCATCAACCACGATGCACGGCACACCCCGGCTCTTGCCCTGCAGCAGGCTCCCCTTTATGCCCTCCCAGTTGACCGGATTGATGAAAATGCCCGAGGCATTCTGAAGGATGAGGTCCGAAATGTCGTTTCGCTGCTTGAGACTGTTCCACTGGGCGTCGAGGGTCACCAGCCGGTCGCCGCGGGCCTCAACAACCTCTTTGATGCCCTCGTTGAGGTCCACAAAAAATGGATTGTTCATCGTCTGGAAGGTCACGCCGAACAGACGCTGCGACTTGCTCTGACGCTTGCAGCCGGCAAAACACAGCATGATTACGAGTCCGAACAACAATGCTCTCTTTGCCTTCATATCCAGCACCCTTAAAACGATACTCTCTGTCCGGCACACCGGCCGGGATCGCCGTCGCTGCCGTATCTATCAATTAGCAAAATCCTCCATAATAGCAAGCATTATTACCCCTCCACCGCGAATTTTGAAGCCCTCAGCCCACACGAACACCAACAACTAACGACCACTCCGCCCCGCGTCGCCTCCTCATCTGTTAGCCGCCAGCACTTGTCCGCCGTAGGTGGACTGCCGCCGGTCCCCTTGCCCCGACCCCGCGCCGCCCCGGCGACCCACGGTCATTGCGAGCGCAGCGCGGCAATCTCCCACCATGTCATCCTGAGCGAGGCCGAAGGCCGAGTCGAAGGATCTATTCAAAAAAAACGCGACGCAAAGCGTCGCTTCCTCTATGATTAGATAATATGAAGGCCATCCTTTCAACGGTTATGATTCTCGAAAAATCATTAACCGAAACCGTCATTTGAAAGGGATGGCCATGAACAAAAGACTATCGAAAAAACAAATGTGGTTCAAGCAATTTAACCCCACCAA
>DATKZT010000078.1:0-20541 GCA_035527845.1 Sedimentisphaerales bacterium
CTTGTCCGCCTCCGGCGGAATCCTTGTGTCTTGTGTCCTGCGCCTTCTCCGTTCGATTTCTGTCGAGAATCCTCTACAAATCCGCCCTTTTCGTGCAAAACAAACCCAATTTCCAAAACACTCAAAATCAGCGCAAACCCAAGCCCTGCAAAGGATTACGAAAATGAAGGCCCTTCGGCAAGACCCAAAAACGAACCCAAAACGAACCCAATTTTTCGCTCGTCAGGGCCCCTCAAACCCAAAACGAACCCAAACAAACCCAATTTTCCAAAAAACCCAAAAAACGACCCAACCTCAGTTCCAACAAACACTTATGAAAATGAAACCACTTTCGGCCTTAACCAGAACAAACTCGAAGCCAAGCGGAGATCCCTACGGGTGAGCTTCTTGAAATCGTCAAGCTGGGGACCAATCAAACTCAACTTGTCGCGGCGTAGCCTGGGTGCAGCCCTCGCCGGTTCGCTCGCCCGCCAAACCGGCCCTAAAGCAACCCCTGTGCGCTACGTGAGAGAGTCTTCACTGTTCGCCGAACTGCTGCCTGACCGGCCGCTTCTTCAGCTCGGCCTGCGTCGGCAGAAGCTCATAAGAGTCTATCGCCTCAGAGCCGGTGAACTTGTCCACCACCTGCTGAATCTCGCCCATGCTGCGCCCGTGCATCATCGCAAAGAGATTATAAGGCCAGCCCTCGAAGGTCCTGCGCTCGTAGCAGTGACTCACTACCCTGAACCGCGCCAGATTCTCTCCCGCTCGCGCGGCCGCTTGGGCCGGGGCCGAACAGCAGAACATCACGTTCGCCGTAAAGCCCAGCCTGCGATAGTCCAGCACCGCCCCTATCCGCCTGACGACGCCTTTCTCAAGCAGCCCCACGATGATGCCAAGAACCTGCCTCTCGCTCATCCCGCCTTTGCACAGAAAATCGAACGGCTTGGCGGTCGCCTCCAGCTCACCCTGAAGCCCCGACAGGACGTGCTTCTCATCTTCGCTCAGCTCAGCGACCATGTCACCGGGGACCTTCACCGCTTCGGCCGTTTGGGCCCGACCTTCACCCTCCGCATCGAATCGAACGTCGAGCTTGAACATACGTATAACCGGAAGACTGTGAAAATCGATGCCCAGCCGACCCGAAAGATTCGCCAGCGTGCGTTCAATCTCGGTGCCGGACGACCCCTGAAGTGTAAACCACAGATTGTAATAGTGCTTGCGAAGATAATTGTGCGAGACGCCCTCGAGCGCATTTACGGCCCGCGCGACAGCCGGGATGTCCTCGTCGGGCACGTGCGCTGTCACCAGCGTGCTGACCCTTCCCAGTGCGCGGGCGTTTATCGCCGCACCTATCCGCCGAATAATGCCAGACTGCTTCAGCTCTCGAACCTCGCGCAGAATCCTCTCTTCGTCGCTGCCCAGAAACTCTGCCAAATCCGCATAAGGCCTCGGACAGATTGTCAGCCCTTCCTGCAGCGCGTTACACAGTTTCTCTTGCAGCGTGCTCAGTTGCTCACTCATTTTTCTGTGCCCGTTTATAGCTGCAAACCGGGTCGCCCGCCAGGTAATCGCCCGTGAGCGCGTGCGCCCTCGCCCGGCAGCCGCCGCAGGTGGTGACATATTCGCAGACGCCACAGTCGCCTTTGTATCCCGAGACGTCGCGAATCTCCTCCAGCAGCTCGGACCCTTCCCATATTGCCTTGAAGTTGTACTCGTTCTCGATAAGGTTCCCTGCCGAGAGGTTCAGGAACCCGCACGTCTGGACGTCGCCGCGATAGCTGATGAAACCGAATTCGCGTCCACCGATGCAGCCTGAGACGCCTGCGCCGATGCGGTCGAGTTTTTGCTGGCTGCAAATCCTGGCCATCTGCGGCGCACAAGTAACCCTGACCTCGATTTGCGATTCGAGCTTCATCCGCAGCAGCTCGTTGAGGACTGTTTCATAGTTGAGCGGATCCAGAAGCTCATCGGCAATCTGCTCTCCCCGGCCGGTGGGGACAAGAATGAACGGATTGAAACAGTCGGCGCCGAGACGCTTGGCCAGGTCGGCGATGCCGGCGATTTCGTCGATGTTGATTCGGCTGATTGTGGTGTTGATTTGGAAGCGGATGCCCGCCTCTTTGGTAAGGCGGGCGGCGTTGAGGACGGCCTCAAAAGAGCCGGGGGCCCTGCGGAAGGCATCGTGGGTCTCGGCCGAGGCGCCGTCTAAGGAGAAAGACAAGGCGGATATGCCTGCCTGCTTTAGCTTTTCGATGGATTGGTCGTTGATGAGATAGCCGCAGGACGCCAGGACCATGCGGAGTCGGCGTTTGCAGCCGTACCTTATGATCTCATAGATGTCGTCGCGCTCCATAGGCTCGCCGCCGGTCAGGATTATCATGCACTTGCTGTACCTGGCCACGGCTGAGAGCATCTTCCTGCACTGCTCGGTGGTCAACTGCTGTGACTCGGCCTGCGGACCCGCCTCGGCGCGGCAGTGCCGGCAGTCATAGCGACATCGCCGCGTCACTTCGAACGCGATAATCTGTGGTTTGGTCGTCTTCATACCATAGAGCAAGTTTAGCGTATTGGGGGCGGCGAGTCAATGTACATGATGCGCGATGCTCGATACTCGATGCTCGATCAACCGATGGTTACCGTGGTTTCAGGCTCAAGAGGCGGATTGGTCGTTGGCGGTCGTAAGTGCGTTCAGCAGTTGTTCGAGCTCGGCGCGCCGGGGCAGCAGCTCTTTGCGGACAGCGCATTGATTCAGATGGTAAACGCGCCAAAGAACTATAGTCATAACAATGAAGGATGCAACGGGAATCAAGAGACACCAGGTCGGCGCCCTGCGCAACAAGTAGGCCAAATATACGCAAGAGATGGTCATGCCGATACCCGGAGGCAGCAAATACCACCAGAGGACACTCTTTAGCAGCCTTATCTGATGGTTGACCTGAGCGAGAGCATCTTCGATGCAGCCGCCGAGTGATTCAGTGGACTTCGGAGCCTTTCTCTTTTGGAAGGCTCGGTCAACTACCAGGAACAGACCGACTCCCAGGATGAGCGCAGCCAGCAAGAATAACGGCCAGAGCGCAAGCCTGATGCCGACATACAGGAAAAAGATGGACAAAATGACACAAAGGCCCGCTTCTCGGACGTCGCGCCAGAATATGGCAGAGGCGAAATGTTTTTTGTTTCTTTTGACTTCTTTTAGAAGCATATCGGAATCGATAGTCAGCTTGAAACCGGTTTGCTGGGACTGCCAGGTTTTCTTCAGTTCATCAAAAGTCATCGATAAGCCCTTTCAATAATGGAGCGAGCTGCTTCTTGGCTCGATTGAGTTTTACGCCGACGTTGTTTTTTGTGATTCCGAGGACGTCGGCCATTTGCTCATAGGTCAGTCCGTCGAGGTGCATGAGAATAAGAGAGCCGTCAATCTTGGGCAGTTGGCGAACGCCATCGTAGAGCTGCTCAATGATTTGGCCGTCGCGCATCGTATCGGAAAAATTGCCTGCTTGTTGGGAGGCGTGGTTCAAGTTGGCAATAAGCTGATGATGTCGCCTGCGTCTTCTGGTTTGGGAGCGTTGCCAGACCAGGGCGGTGTTGAGGGCGACGCGGTAAATCCAGGTGGTCTCTGCCGCGTCGCCGCGGAAGGCAGCAATAGACGACCATAACTGAATGAGAATCTCCTGAAACAAATCATCCCGGTCTTCGCCTATGTGGGCATAGGCCCTAACAACCCGCAAGATGAGGTTGCCGTGTTCGTCCAGCCATTTTTTGAAGATTTCTTCGTGCGTATCTGCCGACATCTGAAAAACACCTGCTTTCTGAATTAATAGTAACCGCCGGGAGGAGTTTATTACAAAATATTCCGGACTTTCTCTGTGAGCGTTTCAAATGATTAACGATAATTCACAAACGTGTATGTGAGTATGACTCCTGGATCGTGAATTCCGGTTCGTGGAAGGGCTATACAGGAGACGTGCCAATGCAGGAAAATTTCTTGTTGCAGGGAAACAGTACGTTAGTTATACTTCGACCGGAGTAATTACGGGGCCCGAAATTCCTGTAAGTGAGCAGGTGCGAAACATCATGTAAACAGGGAGGTAAGAATCATGTCGATTAAACTAATTCCTTCAATCGTGGTTGGTCTTGCGATCGGTTTCGGGCTGGGCTGTCTGCCGGTGGTGAACGAATATCTTCACTGGAACCTTTGGTATATTGTGCCCATCAGCGGGCTCATTCTTGGGGTGCTGATAGCGTGGATTCAATTCGCGATCTGCTATCGCATTAATCAAAAGGTTGCTGGGGCGAGCCTTGTTGTTTTAGCCGTGGCGGTGATGGTTGCATACGCCGCCGTCGACTACGGCATCTACTTTACGATGAAGTTTACAATTTCCGGAGTCCAAGGCGTACCCGACGGCGAGTACAGACTCCGCGAGCTCATGACATTTACCCAGTTCATGAAACTCAAGTTGCAGGGCTCAGCTGTTTCCGATGGGCCAGGGGACGTGGGGACTGAGATAGGGGCGACTGGTATGACAATATCGTACATTGCGGACCTTCTCGGGGGCTTACTCGGCGCCGGCGGCATGCTTTACTATTGCTCAGAGAAGCGGCCGTACTGTAACCGCTGCGGCAAGTATAAACAGGAGCAGGACAAGTACCAAATCTTCTTTGAGCATGAGGACAATCTTGTCAAAGAAATTTTTGGCAGCCTTGCAGACCTGAAGGAAAAAGGGATCTACGACGATATGGCCTCTTACTGCCGGGAACTGGCGGAGCAGCACCAGACGGCCGAGGGCGACGTGAAAATTGTGGTTGAGCAAAGAATTTGTCCGGACTGCAGGGAAGCAACGATTCTGGGCAGTGTCTTTCGGTATGGAAAGAAAGAATGGAAGGAAGTCGGCGAGCTGGCCTTCTCGCTCAACTCCGAGCATCACGAAGAGCCTCCTTTCGGCCGTCATATTGCATAGGGCGCCAACCCATCGTGGGATTGAGGGTTTAAGAATTTGTTATTCGTCGGGAGATTAATTCGGCCGTGCATGCGTAGGGACAGGATGACGGCGGATTTGCGGCTTGCTGTTTACGACTGACAATTAACCAACCTGGCAAATGAGCGGCGTGCGATTCGGGTCGGCGCGCAGGTGACGGCAGCACGAAATGAAATGGCGGAGAAATAAGGCGCCCCGCCTGCCGGGGGCCGAAGATGGCATAAGGGTTTAGCTGCGTTTTTGGTGACTGACGGTTCAGTCCGGCCTCGACACAGAATCCATGCTATTTTGGCATTCGCGATTTCGGCGCTGTTGTATCCGCGGTATCGGCGGGAGGGTTTTCTTCTTTCATAGCCATGATTTCCTGGAGCTTTTCGGTGAGGTCGACGCCGGTGGCGGCTTTGATCTGCTCGAGGAACTTGACCAGTCCTGCGGGTGCGGCGGTGAGCATTCTGTTTACGGCGCCGTCACCGTCGCCGCTATCGAGTGCGATGACCTTGTCGAATTTGACCTGTCCGATTGACTGCGCGCCCGCCTGTGCGACGCTCTTTATGGCTTCAAGGGCGAGGTTGAGCTGTGCGGCTTTTCCGTAGGCGTTCCAGGCTTCGGCCTTTTTTCGGAGTCCTTCGGCCTCGGCTTCGAGGGTAAGCTGGATGCCTTTGGCCTGCGCCTCTGCCTTTTTCAGGATCGCGGCGGCTTCGCCATCGGCGCGGAGGATGGCGGACTGCCTTTCGGCTTCCGCGGGAATGACAACCTCGGCGCGATATTTTTGCTCTTCGGCCTCAGCGCGTGCGGCCTCGACTCTCTCTCTTGCCTTTTGCTGCTCTTCGAGGACCTTCTGCTCTTCGATGACGACGCCCTGCCTGGCTTTTGCTTCGGCGAGGGGTCCCTGCTGCTCGGCCTTTTTTGTTGCGCCGAGCGTTTCTCCGACGTACTGCTGTTTTGCGACGTCGCGGTCTTTCTCTGCCAAGGCGATTTGTCTTTCCTGCTCTGCCCTTACGACCTCTCCCTCGCGTCGGGCGGTTTCGGATTCTTTCATGGCGTCGCGGTCGGCTTCGGCCTGTCCGATGGCGGCGTCCCTTTTGACCTCGGCGGTTCTTCTGATGCCGAGGGCCTCGAGGTACCCTTTCTCGTCGCGGATGTCCTGGATGTTAATGATGTCGATGATGACGCCGATTTTTGCCAGTTCCTCGCCGGCCTGTTCCAGCACCTTGTTGACGAACATATCGCGCTTCTGGTAGAGCTCCTCGACGGTGAGCACTCCGATGATGTCACGGAGCTGCCCCTCGAGAGTTTCCTTGATTATCTGCTGGATTTGTCTTGGCTCGGTGCCGAGAAATCTTTCGATGGCACGGGCGAGCATTTCAGTCTCGCCGCAGATCTTGACATTCGCGACGGCGTCGATGGTTACCGGGACGCCTTCCTTCGAGTAGGCGTTGACGACGCGGACGTCGGCAAGGTTCATTGTCTTGAGTGAGATCCTGTTGACGATTTCGAGGACGGGGATTCTGAATTTGGCGCCGCCGACGACGGCCCTCCATCCCCGCTGCGTTTCGCGGTGCCGCCGCCCGGTGAAAATCAGGGCCTCATTGGGTTCAGCCTTGATATAGTTGGCGGTGAAAATCAGAATGCCGGAAAGCAATCCGCCTACGGCAGCGACGACAATGATAATCAAACCTAAACCTTCCATAATCATTCTCCTATACTAAGTTGTTGAGAATCAGCCACTGGGGCCTGGCGCCGGCGCTTCTTACTCCACCGTTGCCGTTCCGCCCGTCACGGACTTTATAGTGACAACGTCGCCTTTCTGGAATTCCTTCTCCGTGTCCCCGGCGCGGGCGCTGAGGTAGATGCTCTGGCCGGTCTTTTCGTTAGCGGCGCTTATTTCACCTACACCCCCCTTCGGGATGGGTACGGTTATTCTCGCCCGCTCTCCCGCGAAAGAGGCCGCACGGACCTGGCTGCTCGACTGCTGCTTGTAAAGCATCTTGAGGATGGCGTAGCCGATGTACCAGGCGACGGCGCCGCCCAGCAGGCCCCAGATGACGTGATGAACCGGCCATTTGAGGTAAGCCGAGACGTACCCAATTGCGCCGAAACCGATGAAAAAGAACAGTATTAGCTTCAGGCTCAGCCGGCTCGGGCCTCCGATTTCGCCCACATCCATGTCAGCGGCGTCGAGATCCATATCAGCGTCGACGTCAAAATCCGCATCCACATCGACGTCCGCATCCACGTCACTGTCGGCGCCGAAGACCGCCATAACGAATAGAAGAATTCCGCAAACGACCGTGATTAAGGCGTACACTACCAACGCGCTCATAATAGTCCTCCTTGTTCAAAACTTCAATTCAACGAGCCCGCGCCCTGTCCGGTCAGGGCGCGACCACCATAATCTCAAAGAATCCACGCTCAAAGGTTATCTCGCGTACCTCAACTGACCTGATATTCTTCGCCACTAACAGCCTGTTAATATGAACGTAAAGCCTCGGATAGTCAAGCTGAATTTGCTCGTGGAATCTGCGTTCGAGTGTGCCCTGGACGAGGTGGACGACGGTTTCGAGCATTTTGCCTTTCAGTATGGGGACCGAGACTTCCAGTTCGAGGCGGCCCTCCTTGAAGCCGAGGTATTTGATTGAGACGGGCAGGGAATCCACGAGGGGCAAGGGGGTGGCAACATTGAGTACCAGCGTGTCATCGCTGACTTTGATGTCGGTAATCACTTCCGGGAGCAAGTCATTTGCCATGAGCATGTTTACGGCTTCACCGGGGGTAAATATTATTTGGGCCATAGTGGTAATATCCTCGATTTCAGGGCCAAGCTGGGGCACATATTAGAGTTAGGACTGGCGATATACAAGCACTTTTTGTGGGGGGGAAGTTATGAGGGAAAATAGTCAAAGGTTTGGCGTGTGATTTTTGGGGTTGCGGAATTCGGAGGGTTTTCGGAGAATCAGGGAAAAACCGGGCAAAGTGATGGGACATATCAACGTTGAGATCAAGGCGCGGTGTTCGAATCCGGAGAGGGTCAGGGCGATACTGCGTGAAAGGGGAGCCGAGTACAAGGGGATGGACCGGCAGACGGATACGTACTTCAAGGTTGCCAAAGGCAGGTTGAAGCTGCGACAGGGGGACATCGAGAATGGTCTTATCCATTACGAGCGCCCCGATCAGGTCGGACCGAAGCAATCAGACGTTTCGCTGTATCCTGTTGAGAACGCCTCGGCATTGAAGCAGGTCCTGACCGCCGCCCTGGGCGTCTTCAAGGTTGTAAAAAAGAAGCGCCAAATCTACTTTCTTGAAAATGTGAAATTTCATTTGGACGTCGTCGAAGGCCTCGGCCGGTTCGTGGAAATTGAAGCCATCGGTGCTGCCGGTGCGGCCGACACAGCCGAGCTGCTCGGCCAGTGCAGAAAATACATGGACCTGCTTGGGATTGCACAGGCGGATTTGGTGGATGCGTCGTATGCCGACATGCTGCCCGCCTTTGCCGGCCGCTTACAAAACGACCCTCCGTCTGTTCACCCCGTGTAGGCATCGCTTCGACTTCCGCGCGGGCCACACGACATCTCAGCTCAAACAAACCCAAGCCAAAAAAGAAAAAACTTGTTGCAAAGTTTCCACCGTCGCCGTATCTTGAAAGCATCGGTGAGAATGAAAGACCGCATTGTGACTTCGGAGTATTCGACACGCGGCTGGCGGATATCTGAAACGCTGTTATTGGAATAATTGGAGCAGGCACAAGTGAAGAAAAGAAAGAAGAACATTTCTCGCGAGGTCGGCCTGGAGATAGCTTCGATTTGCGGCCGATATTTCCTCAAGCTCGAAGACCTGCATTACGGATACTGGACGCCGGACCTGCCGGTGGATATCGGCAATCTCAACAAGGCTCAGCAGAACTACACGGAATTGCTCATCTCGAATCTTCCGGATGGCGTCCACACGATCCTCGACGTCGGATTCGGAACGGGCGCAGTGGCACGAAGGCTTATCGAACGAGGACACAAAGTCGACGCCGTATCGCCAAGCTCCTTCTTCGCGGAGCAGGGCCGTCAATTGTTGGGCGACCAGGTCAATATCTTCGAGTGTCGCTATGAAGACGTCCAAACAGAAAAACGATACGACCTCGTGCTCTTCAGCGAGAGCTTTCAATATATCCATCTCGAGACGGCTTTGGAAAAAACCTGGCGGTTGCTCAATGACGGCGGCTATATGCTGATATGTGACGTCTTCCGAAAGGAAACGGAAGGAAGACGCCACCAAAAGGGCGGGCACAGGCTCGGCAAATTCCGGGAGCTTATGAAGGACTATCCCTTCGAGCCCCTGCGCGACATAGACATCACCGAGCTGACTGCGCCGACTATTGACATATTGGCTGATGCCCTCAACAAGGTGGGCGAGCCTGTCTTACGCTCGGGCCTCCGCTTCTTCTCGGAACGCTATCCCATTGCTTTTAAGCTCTTCACCTGGAAATACCGCAAGCAGCTCACCAAGGCAAGTCAGAAGTATTTCAACGGCGAACGCACCGGCGAGAACTTCAGAAAATTCAAATCCTACCGCCTCATGCTATTCCGCAAGGCCCTGGCTCAGCAAACCACCGCCGCCGAATCGCTCCACCGCGCACCCTCGAACTCTGCACCCTAAACGCTCCACGCTGCACGCCAGCAGAGTGTCATTGTGAGCCGGAGGCGAAGAATCTCCTTCTGAAGATGGGAGGAAAAACTATCTCCCGTTGAAGTCGGGGCGTTCGTAAGGGTGAAGTAGAATCGGTCCCTGCCTACCGCGTGCTGGGACAGGCGGAAAAGGGACAGAAGGCTTTTTAGGTTCGTCGGCTGCGCTCGGAATGACCACAATGCTCGGCACTTTTTTCGAGTGATAAGCTGACCAACCTGAGCCCCTGTGTTACGGCAGGAAGTTTAGCTCGAAGGCGTTGAGGATGCCGCGGTTTCCATCTCTTCTGTTGCGGCCGCAATCGGGGTAGGGCCTGGTGTTGGCTCTGTAAATGACCAGCACCTCGGAGCCATCCGTCTCGAAAACAATCCGCGATGTGGCAACCTTATCATCATCCAGCACATTCGTCGGCGCCACGTCGTACGCATTCTCCACCGCTTTGACCCCCTTGCCCGTGCCTTTCGGCAGGCCCCAATGTGCGGCATAGCCGAAGGGCGGCTCTACCGGAAGTGCATTAGCCGTAATCGACGCCATCGGCGGCATTCGCGGGTTGTCACAAACGCAATCCATACAATGCCGCGTCGCCTGCGAGCACGGCTCCCAATGATTATGATAACTAATCAGCTCATACCGCCCCGCGGGCAGGTCCGTCAGCACCAGAAGAATGTCACCCGTAAACTCCCCCGCCCAGTCAACCGCATAAAGCCAGCTATTCGCAATCGGCTCACCCTTCGGCGTCCCCGTCGGCGGACCGCCCCCCGCAAGGTTGTCACGGCACATACCCTTTACGTGCAGACCGAGCTGACCCTCCGACCCCGTCGTAATAAACGCGTGCACGCCCGAACCCCCTATACCCGCATCGCCTGGCTTTGTGCTGCCGCCGTTCTCCCACAGACCATCGTGCATATACATATCCGCCCACTGCGGCCCGGCCCAGTGCTGCCATCCCGGCTTCGCCGAACCTTCCACCACGCCGCTCCCGTCGCTCTTAGGCAGCGCAAAGTCAACCTTCAGGTGCACAGGATTCGTCACCCTGAAGCTCCAGATGTCCCCTTTGACCGAGGCTTCATCGCCGACCTGGTCAACGCGCCAATAGTAGGTCGTGCCGACCTTCAGCGCCTCCGGCTTGTAGCTGGTCTCGGTGAAAGAACCCTTGTACTGCGGTACGGATTTATCCGCATTGGCCACCGCCGCCTCGCTCGTGCCGAAATATACCTCATGCTTTTTCCCATAGGCCCCGGCCGACCAGCGAAGCACCGCCTGCTCCAGCGCATTGCCCCCATCGGCAGGGGCCGGGCTCCGTGCCTGTCCGCGGTCAACGGTGAACCTCCACACCTTGCTCTTGTACGGCTTGCCGGCTTGTGATTCATCAGCTTCATCAATACGCCAGTAGTAGGTCTGGGCGAACTTCAGCAGGGGGGACTTGAAACTGTTCGAAGTCACGCTGCTCTTGTATTCCGCTGAAGATGTTGTCGCGTTTTCAACCGCCTGCTCATCCGTACCCAGATAAACATGGTGCGAACCCGCACTTGAGCCCGCAACCCACCGAAGCGTCAAATCCGGCGAAACATCCTTTGCCTTGTGCGCCGGCACAGGATTCGTTGCATACGCCGGCGTCACCGTGTTGTGAAGCGCAAAGGCATTAACCGCGGCATTGGAGCCCGGCGGCGCATGGTATGTAATCGTCACAGGACCCGAACCATCCGTATAGAATTTCACGAGCGACGGAATAACATTGTCATCCAGCTTTTCGTTCACTATGTGTGCGCCCTCCGCAACGCCTATTTGCCTGACGCCCGCGCCTGTCGCTGCTATCCGGGGTATGGCCCTGACTTTCTGGCTGGGCACATTATGGTACGTATAGACCCAGTATTCGCCCGCCGCAAGTCCACTCAGCTTCAGCTCAATCCCCGCCTCCACCGAGTAGTTGTTAAAATATGAGTAATACGAATTGCAAATCGGCTGGCCCTGTTCGCAGCGCAGATTCCCCCACGCCTTGTCGCCGGCGATGCTCAGCCGCGCATCGACGCCCGTCCCCGCTATGTTCTTAATTGACCGGCCCTCGTGCGGCTGACCGTCACAGCCATTCGGAATCTCCCACGGCGTCCAGCCCGCCTTCAGCGTCTCAGGCTTCCCCGCACAGCCAAGATCAAGCTTGAACATCTCGAACGCATACTCCGACCACCCGTCAACAATCGTGCACGTGTAACGCACCTCGCCCGCCTTGGCATTCACAAGATTGGAAAGCTCCAGCACAATCTGCTCGGCCCCCTCGTCAGAGCCGTCATTGATAAGCTCGATTTCGATGGTCTTGGTGGTCTGGCCCGGCTCGAAGGTAAGTGTCCCTGACTCCGCCAGCTTATAATCCGTCCCCGACTTGGCCGTGCTGCCCACCGCTTTGATGTCCGCCATTACCGTGCTCTTCGACGCGCGTTCGAGACTGACCACCACTTCCACAACAGATTCGGATTCGAGCTTGACGGCTCTATTCGGAACGAGTCCCAAAGAAGGCCTCGGATCCACAATCGTGTGCGTGTGTTTCGTGATGGCGCCCATTTCAGCGTCCGCGCCTTCGACGTTTGTCAGTGTCACCTCAATGGTCTCGTCGTTTTCGTCCATGCCGTCGCCAACGATATTGATATCGACGCTCTTCGCTGTCTCTCCCGGCGCGAATGTCACCGTGCCGGCCTTTAAGACGTAGTCCAGCCCCTCGCCGGTAGCGTCACCACCCGTCACAGCATACTTGACAGTAACGGGCTGCTCTTGAGCCTCCGAAAGCACAACCTTGAGAGCAACCGTTCCCTCTTTCTCAACGGCTGAGGATGTCGCCGATTCAAACGATACATCGGGCCGCCCGCCTTCCAGCACGAAACCATTCAGGAACACCTGTCCCCGCTTGCCTCTCTTGGCCGGAGCGATATACCGAATGGACACATCCCCGCCGCCGGCAGTAAAGCTAATCACCGCCGGGTTAATTATCCGGTTGTGCTCCTGGTCAATCGTCTCAGGCTTGATGACGTCACTCGCACCCGTAACCTCCACGCCACGTATCGTCGTCTGGCCCTCGTCCAGCCGGTTGTGGTAGCTCACCAGACGATACCTTGCCCCGCCGATCAGCCCGTTGAAGGTTATCACAATATCCGCGTCGGGCGAATCCTGCCTGTCATTGGAAAACAGAAAATCCTGCTCCACGTACGCCAGCGGCCCCGTCGCAGGACCGTCCGACGATTCGTCGAAATAGCTCCGGCAACTGCACTCGCCCTGCTCAATCAGAAGCCCCACGGTCACATCGATACCCGTATTGCCCACGTCCCGGTACGTTCCGCACGATGGGATACATATCCAGCCCTCCTGAAGCGGACCACAACCTCCGCAGTCGAACGCCAGACGGACCCCCGAACGCGCCGCGCCCGACAAAGTCAGCGCCACGATTAAACATGTTAGACCAGTCAGCTTCTTCGACATTCCAATAGCTCCTTCACGGTGATAACTTCAGTTCAAACGGTCACTTCGGGTTTGCACTCCGCCGCAGTCAAGTGCACCTGACAACGACTCAAACGAAAGAGTCTACCAGATTCCCCTCATGTTTGCAAACGTAGTGCGTCTCTTTTTCGGCCTGGTTCATCCCCGCTCAAAGAAAAGAACCTGGTATGGGTGATCTGGCCGAGATCCCGCGCCCACAACTACAAAAGCTCGGTATAGACACGTTGCTATTCGGGCGGACAAACCTGCTGCCACCAATATGCAAGGCACGCAAAATCGGGCATCGTTACTCTGCCGTCCTCGTTGATGTCGTGCCCGTTGCACCAGTTCCCGGCGCTGCAGCGCGTTATCCAGTAATCGCTCAGGGCCTCAAGATCATGCCAGTCGATGATGGGGTCGCCGGCAAGATTCTTGCACGGCGGCGGAGGAGGCAGGAGGGATTCAAGGACCACAATGTCGTAGGGGCGGGCATTCGAGAAGTGGACGCCGAAAACATCTATCTTGTCCGGCTGATAAAGGGTGTCGCCGTCCGTGACATCGAAGGTTTCTCCATTGAAGGTAAAGGTGGTCTTTAGCGCACTGTAAGAGACTCGCTCAACCTCTATGATCAAGAGGCCCCACTCGTCAAATCCGAGATCGAAGCAGGCCGGCTCGGGACTCATGATTCGTACCCAGGGCCGTGGGTCACAGTCGCCAAGAAGCTCTTGGCCGCAAGGTTCGATATAGGGCTGATTGCGTTTCCAGCAGGTTACATTCGTGTGGGATTCCGTAGTCCCGTCCGGTTTTTGTTCGATGAAGCGTTCGCTGTCGCACACGTGAGGGTGAAATCGCCACTGGTAGCCGAGATAGCCGAGGAATATTGGATTCTTTTCGCCGAAATAGTCGCCGGTGATGTAACCCTTGCCATTTGAATCGAACAGCCCCAGGCGGAAGTCCCCCGTTCCCGCCAGACACGTGACATCGTCATCGAAATTGCAGTTGGGCGGGTCATGGCAGTCACAACCGAGGTAATCGCCAATGCTGTGCCACATATAGGAAATCGTGATGGAGCTGCCCACATCGCTCAGATCCTGCTCGGCAAGCCTGACATAAAGTGTGTGCGGCTTGCCCGGCGTCCACTCGAGCTGACCGTCAGCATTCACGGACAGTTTTGAGGGGTCATGCGAATGATACCAGACCATATTGTCAAACACCGTGGCTTCTTCGGCGCGGCCGCAAAAGGCAAATCCGAGCAGCAAGACCACACACAACGTTGTTTTGACAATCACAATCCTTCTCCTTGCAAGCCTTGAATATATTGCCGGGCGCCATCGCGCCTCCTATATACACGAGCGGCGCTGAAAATTGGCGGTTCTGTTACATGACTGGCCTTGCGAAGAGCCCGCAGTTTGATAATTCTATTATTACGGGCTTTCCCCCATGGAGGCCTCAGTGACATCGTGAGGTCTTTCCTTACCCTATATTATCAGGGATCGGACGCTATTCGGGCGGACAAGGCTGCTGCCACCAGTAGGCAAGGCACACAAAATCGAACATCGTTACCGCACCGTCCTCGTTGATGTCACGCCCCTCGCACCATTCCCCCTCGCGGCAGCGATGTATCCACCAATCCGCCAACGCTCCAAGGTCGTCCCAGTCGATGATGGGGTCGCCGGCAAGATTCTTGCACGGCGGCGGCGGCGGCGCCACAGGCTCAATGGTCCAGATGCTGTAAGGACGGTGGTTGCGCATGTGGAAGGCAAAGACGTCTATCTTGCTCGGCCGGTCAGTGCTCGAGGTGTCCGTCCACGTGTAGGTTGTGTCGTTGAGAGTTATCGATGATACGATGCCATCATCCGTGTGCTCCAGTGAAATGGTCCAGAGCGACCATTCGCCGGGGGTCAGCTCGAAGCCCGGAATGTAAGCCTCCAGTCCGTCATTCGTGTACATCAGATTGTCCAGACTCGCAGACTTCTTCTGAAAATTCCCCGTCTTGTGCACTTCGCCCGTGCAATCCACCCAGCGTGTCGGCCCCGCTAACATATTGGGCCCGAACCGCCAGGCATAACCTTTATATCCCGCAAATACCGAGCTGCCAGTCACCGAATACCCGTCCCCGGTTATGTACTCACCGTCCGCCTCGAACAGCCCGGCGCGCAGGTCGCTCGTGCCCGCGATGCACTCTATAGAATCATCATAGCAGCCGTCGGGACATGCGAAACAGTCCGGGCAATCATGGTCGCCGTCTGTCATCCACCAGTAGGTCATCTCAACCTTGTTACCGACGCTGAGGCTTTGCTCCGGCAGGCGCGTTATTATCTGCTCCTCGCCTTCGGGCGCCCAGACGAGCTGATTTTCCGGCGTCACGTAAAGGGGATTCGACGTACTCGAGTAATACCAGATCAGTCCGTCGAAATAAACCCCCTGCTCATTGTCCAGAATCGAATAAGTGTGCTGGGCCGGCGTCCCTATCGTGGCGTTGACCGGACCGGACAGCGCCAGATCAATGGTCTCCTGCGATTCGGTGATTGTATCATCCACAATATTGATGCTTATGTACTCGGTCACATCGCCCGGCACGAAGGTCAGCATGTTGCCCACCACAGAGTAATCGGCCCCGCTGGTCGCCGTACCTCCCGTAACGCCGTAGTTCACCGTCACTGTGTCATCGCTCGCGTGTGACAATTTTACCTTGATCATTGCCGGACTGTGGCTTTCGAGACCGCTGCTGGCTGCGCTGTCGAACAGCACCTTCGGCGCCAGGTCGGAAATTACATACGTGTGCTGTGATATCCCGAGCATCACGTCGGGACCGGTTGCGTTGGACAGCTCCAGGATGATTGTTTCATCCTCTTCCAGCTCCTGGTCGCTGATAATCTCGATGCTGATGAATTTGCTCGTGTCGCCGGGATTGAAAACGAGGGTATCCGGTGTGAGATTGTAGTCCACGCCGGGCGTCGCCGTACCACCCGTGGCGGCGTACTGCACCGTGTATGTTGCCCCGCCCACCGGATTGGTGAGCTTGACCTCAACAAGTGCGGGACTGATGCTCTCAATCCCCCCTGACGTATCCGTAGCGAAACTTATCGTCGGACCAACGTATTCGAGAACAAAACCATTGAGAAAAGCCTGACATCCCGCACAGCCGCCGACAGGCGCAAGATAGCGGATGGAAACATCGCCTGCTCCAGCGGTAAAGACACATTCGGCCGGGTCGTCCATAATCGCGTGCGTCTGAACAATACTGGCCGGCACGGAAATCGGCGTGCCGCCCGTAATCGTCACGCCGGGAATAGTAGTATCGCCTTCATCCGAACGGTTGTGATAGCTCAGCAGCCGATAGGTCATGCCGGATGTCAGGTTGCTCAGCGTAATAATGAAATCCCCGCCGGGACTCGATTGTTCGTCGTTTGCAAACAGCAAATCGGCCTCCACGTCCGCTAACGTCCCCGTCCCGCCCGGATTTCTGCACTCGCACGCCCCGGGATTGCCCGTAGCGAGCGTCACATCGATACCGCTGCCAGCGACATTGATGTGGGTCCCACAACCACTCAGGCCGGTCCAGCCGGATTGCAGCGGCCCGCATCCGCCCGTGTCGCACTGCATTATAGCTTGGCCGAGTGCGGACCCGCCGGCAAAACAAAACACAACAACCACACACACCAGCAAAGCCGAATTCCTGTACATAGTCCACCTCCGAAGAGTCATAAGTATATGATAGAAATAGAGTTGCGAAGATTCCAACCTGGTTCTGCACTCCATTTATGTCAATCGTGGTCGTCTCGACCGGCAACAACAGTCACCATAGCAGATTCCGTCCCATAAATCAAGGATTTTTCTTGGCAAAAGGCCTGGAAACCAGCCTTGACTGAGCCCACGCACCCCGCCGGTCGCCTACGATGCCGGCCGCAACGACCCGATGCGCCGCCCTTTAGAAGACGCAGAACAAATGGTTTCCTATGCAACTGCCCCCTACTCCGGCGGAAATAGCCCTATCTCGAGCCATTGCCCGGCCAGCACCGCTAAGTCCAGCCCATCGACCCAGCCGTCGGCCGGATTTGGCGCGATGTCGGCCGACGGTGTGGCAGGCGGACCAAGCCACTGACTCCCAAGCACTGCAAAGTCTTCCAGATCCACCATGCAATTGCCCGTCACGTCTGCAGTTGGGGCGTACTCGGCAATACATCGGGTCCCATACAGTCGAACATCATCGAAGTATATGACCCCCGCCCACCACTCGCTGTCCACGCCGATTATCAGTTCCTCTACCTGCGATAGGTCCGCCCCCTGGTCGCCAAAATCCTCCAGCGGGATATTCCACTCGAGCCACTGCTCTTTCGTGATGTCGTTGGCATCGCCATCATACATCACCGTGCCCGCGTGACCGGCATCGTCTTTCAAGACAACATACATCCGGTCATCCGCCATGTTGTAAGAATAGCCGTGGAACCAGAGCGACAAATGGTTCACTCCCGGCAGGTTCCAGTTCCGCGGGCTCGCAAAGATGCGGGTAGCCGTAAAGTACGTCCCAAACCATGCGTCATAGTAGAATAGCATTGATTTTTGCCCGCCGTGAACCGTTGACTGCTCAAGATAAACAAAGGCGTAGTTGTCCGTGTCAGGGTACGGGTACCCCAGCCACGTCTCGGATATGTCGTTGGTCTCGTCGTAGGACTCCATATCGTCCACGAGAATATAATCTCTCACCGTGAAATACCATACGCTTCCTGTGTAAGTGTCCACGCCATTCGACTCGTCAATCCGCCAGAAGTACGTCCCTCCCGGTTCGAGACCGCACGGGTCGTAGCTGTTCACCGCACCGCCGAGTGTCGCACGGTGCACCGCGGAGGCAGTATTCGCGTCGCGTACAAGAATGAAATCCGTCCCGAGATATACATCATGCCATATCGCACCCTCGCCCGGCGTCCAGCTCAAAACGGCATCGGGATCAACGTCCTCGGCGCCCTGGGTCGGACTTGGGTTGGATGCCGTCGGCTGCTCGGGCTCGTCCGGCGCAACCGCAATAATCTCAAACGCATTCAAAATGGCCTTTGACCCCTCTCGGTCGGGCCGTGCAGGATCCGGATACGTGTTATCGCCGCCGTCATAGATAACCAGAACATCATTGCCGTCGGTATGGAAGCGAATAGTGGAAGTGGAAACCTGCTCATCTTCAGTGACACACGAAACGTCAATGTCGTAGTCGTTCTGGATGGCCGTCACTCCCACTCCCGTGCCGGGCGTGAAGTTCCAGCTCCCATATTCGGGCAATCCGCTGACAGGAAGCGACTGGGCCGTCACGGCGGGCATGTTGGGCATGTGCGAATAACAATTCAGACAGTTACGCGTCCCCTGGCTGCACGGCTCCCAGTGATTGTGATAACTAATCAGGATATACTCGCCCGGCGGCAGACCGTTGATTCTCAGGAGGATGTCACCGGTCGCCTCCCCGCCCCAGTCCACGTCGTGATACCACCCGTTGGCAATCGCACCTCCCACCGGTGAGCCGGTGGGGCAGCCGTCGCCGCCGAGGTTGTCACGGCACATGTTGTACACGTGAAAGCCCCCGTCACCCACACCCCCGCAGCCGATGGCGACGTGCACGCCAGACCCAGCGATGCCGTCGGTATCGGGCGGCGGACCCTCTCCGTTTTCACCCCTCTCCCAGACCGCGTCGTGCATGTACATATCGGCCCAGCGAGATGCCACGAACCCCCACCATCCTTCCTTCACTGTGCCCTCCACTGGCGGGTCCGTAATCACCACGGCGCCCCCGTCAAAGCACTGCGGAAGCCCTAGGTCAACCTTCAGATGCAGACCGCCGGCGGTGCTGAACCCCCAGATGTCGCCTTTGACAAGCTGCGGCCCCCGCTCGTCGATCCTCCAGTAGTAGTTGCTCGCCTCCACCAGCGGTCCAGGGTTGTAAAAGGTATCAGTCTGCCCGGCGCTGACCGGCGTCGCGAACTCACCGACATCATAGAGTGACCTCCCGAAATACACATCATGAGACGTTGCCAGAGGCGCACCCGCCCATTCAAGGATCGTCTCAAGTGGCGCGAAGCTTCCGTCCGCAGGATTCGGATTGCGGGCTTTGCCGTCATCGGTGGTAAAGGACCAGATTGCGCCCCTCAGCGTCTCCCCCGAGCCCACCTCGTCGATGCGCCAGTAGTAAGTGACACCGAATTCCAGCAGACCCGACGGGTCGTAGTAGTTCACATCGACATTGTCATAAATGACGCCGGCGTGACTCGAACTGGTGGCATTGTTCACATCGTCAAAGTCCGTGCCCAAATATACATCGTGCGAAACTGCGGCCTGCCCCGCCGACCACATCAGCACCACATCCGGTCTGACATCTTCATCCAGGTCATCAGGGTTAGGACCGCCGGCAAGACTCGGGTCCCGCACCGCCCAGTAGATCGCGTGAATCTCCGCTGGCGAAAGACCGTAGTTGTAAACCCGCACGTCATCCACGCTGCCGTTCATCCTCCGATCCATATCCGGCGCGCGTGCGCCGATTACCAGCGGGCCGTCATCCTGGATAGGGGTGAACGAACCGACTGCCGCAGAATTGTCAGGCTCGCCGTTCACGTAGAGAATCATGTTGCTCCCGTCATAGACGCCCGCCACAAAAATCCAGTCGTCGGGCCACAGCGGATTTGTAAGACCCACACCGTGTCCGCCTCCGCCCGTGTCCTGGCTGCCAAAGTGGAGATAGTACCCACTAAACTGAAAGTTGTACGATTCGGAGTTGTCGTTGCCCTTGACAAGCAGTCGCGCAAAATCCGCCTGCGGCCCGGGCAGATTCACCCACGCGCAAACCGTCAATCGTGAAGGCCGAAGTGCAGAACGGTCCCCTATAACCACGTAACCACTGGTCAAACGCAGCGCATAGGGACCGACAGCCCCGGTTACCCAGCTCGTTGTGCCTTCTATCGAACCATTGTATCCGTGCCCGCTCGAATCATAGGCGGTTGACCCGCTCCCCTCATCAAATTTCCACCAGCCAACCGGATCGGCGCCGAAAGCGGCGCTGCAGATAACGGCAAGCATGAAAATGGAGACCATCCGAATTGTGGATTTGCCCGACATAATACTCCTCCTCATGAGTTCATAAAAACAATAATTACGCGATGCTTTACAGCACCCGCAGGCCCGATTCTCGCCGGCCTGCGGCAGCCTGCCAACGCGTATTCCTGAATTATATGCTTTTGCCGTTGGTAAAGCAACCGCTATCCACTGATAATTGATTCACGGCCCTGTTATTTTCCGCACAGCCGTCAATCCTATCGGCGAGCCCTGCTGCAACATTTAGATAATATGAAGGCCATCCTTTCAACGGTTATGATTCTCGAAAAATCATTAACCGAAACCGTCATTTGAAAGGGATGGCCATGAACAAAAGACTATCGAAAAAACAAATGTGGTTCAAGCAATTTAACCCCACCAA
>DATKZT010000079.1:0-81361 GCA_035527845.1 Sedimentisphaerales bacterium
GCCCGGTATGCGATGGGATAAGCCGAATGCCGAGGGCCTGATGGCCCTTGCATCCGTCCGCTCCAGCGGCCTTTGGAGACAATACTGGAATGCCCAGAAGAAACTATCCGCATGACCGCCAGAATATATGGTCAGACACAGCATCCCCAGAACTGCAAATAGAATGGTGTATAACGTGATATAATTGAGAATGGTGCGTCTTTGTCTCGACCCACTAATGGTACAGGTGAACTTACCTTTCCTATCTATATTCTCAAACAACATGGTCTTCTCCATGTGGTATTAAGAAGCCAATAAAATTCGGCTTGAGCTGACAGGGATTTCATTCTGTCTGGGCCTTGTCCCTGTTATCTTCTTGTCTTTCCGGCGTAGTACTTGAGTTTTTGGTACCGTGCCTCGCCTTGTCGGGCATACAGATACACGTCGCCCGGTTTGATACCGGCGGTATATTGAGTTAAGATAAGCTTTTCATCGACATACAATTTAATAAGTTCGCCACAGACAATCACTCTTAAATTATAGACACCTTTCCTGACTATCTTCGTCTCTCTCTTCTGTATTATCTCTTTATCCTCAAGACGCTCGATTGACACAAGGCCCTCGGGCTTAGCTGTACAGTCTATCCGGGCAAGCAGGAAAGGCTCCGGCCCGTCTTTGCAGCCGAACGCGATGCCCCCGGCCTGGGCAGTACCTAAATCTACCCTTGCCGTAATCATATACGTAGAGTCTTTTCGGGTCCATTCCTTGACTTTTATCAATTTGAATCCGCTTTCATCAGATGTAACATCCATCGGAGCCGCATCAACCGCAGCTTCAAAGGCATCGTTTACCCCTTCCCAGTACATCGGGTCAAGCCCGCCTTGGGCACGTGGAACAAGTTTTTCGGGCCAGCTCAAACGGCCTCGGCCGGTGGTGATTTCAGAGTGTGTGTAGAACAACAGACGCTCCCCGTTTCGCTCGACCGTACGGGCACTGATGCCCTGACCTTTGTCCGTGCTTGACGTCAGCAGTAAGTTATCTTTAACTTCGAGGAAGGGCCCTTCGGGACTGTCGGCTTGAAAAACAATTGTCGCACAGGTAATGTCCTTATCCGTCCATCTGTCGGATTGACCATAAAAATCACCCGTCAAGGCAATCATATACCATTTGGGGCCGATCCGGAAAACATCCGGCACTTCAAAACAGTTGAATCTATTGGGTGTGCATACCGGCTCGGCGATATCCCAATCGATTAAGTTATCAGAACGGCACAACACGATACATGCCGAATGAAATGCATCATTGAAACCTTTGCGCCGCATTACTACATATCCGAGCCACCCCTGACCAGACGGGTCTTTGACCACAAGTATGTCGCGGCAGTCGGTGCCTCTGTGAGCATGGTGCTTGAAAGGCGCAGGCGGATCAGGATAAGTGTAGAATCGCTCCGGATCAGGTGAGAACAACGGGTTCCTCGGATGCTTCCTGAAGTGAATGCCATCAGTGGATGTGGCAAGACAGATAGACTGCACACCTCGCCGTTGGCCGTCAACCTGGCGGCGCGTATTGCCCGTATAAAAAAGGTAGTACACACCTTCATGCTTTACCGCACAGCCCGTAAACAGGTCACCGTCGTCATAGGCATTATTCACACCTCCCACTTTCTGGGGATCGGTTCTGAACAGCGCTGTCGGCTGCTCGGTCCATGCCAGCAGTTTTTTGCTCGTCGCATGTCCTATTGTAGCATTGAAAGTCTCTCTGTCGGTTTCCTCCACATAATTTACAATTCTCTCCTTCTGTTGTTTGAAGTTGTCGTCAATATTCTTGTTGGGTCGCTTTACCTGCAGATGAAAAACATGCGTAGTATCCCCATCCTGCAGGAACCACGTATCCCACACAAATAATCCATCAGGATGATAAAGAGCCGGCTCAAGATATTCCTCTGAGCAAAGTCTTGTTTGAGCAAAAAGCCCAGCAACCGGTAGAGCCAGCAAAACAACTGCCATGACTTCGTGAATTCTCACACTGTTTCCATACCTCTCACCAGATTCAGTTAATCCTTCAGCCAAATACATAATCCAGATTATCCGGGATTTCCCATATATATCTCCTTACTTGGCCCGAGCTTGTCGAAGGGTTTAGCTATCCCGATACGTCGAGACAGAGACTCATTTCTAATAGAATATCAAACCTGTCGTTAAAGCTCAAGCCTTCTGCCTGCTTAAGAAAATCTGACCATCACCGCTACCATATTCGCCGATTGCGACTTCCGGATGGGCACTCCACCCGTCACAATTCTCGTTTGTTGCCATTAGTCTGATGTCTCTTCTTTCACCGGGATTGAGGTCAGCCGGAGTTGTTGGGCCGAGTTCTTTTCCGTTTTACAAGTGAACTTCAACTTGAACTCGTTTCAAGTTCCTGTCCGTGGTGTTCTCCACCGTGCCGTTGCCCGGACATTGAATGATATCACGGCGGCCGTAATACACATCGTCAGGCGTGACATTTCCAGGGGCTTCATGATATCGCCGGCTGTTATACCAACATACAAACCGGGCAATCTCCTTCTCAAGCTGCTCCGGCAATTGCCACACGTGCAACAGTACCTGCTCCTTCACGGAACGATGATATCTTTCTAGTTTGCCGGTCGTCTGCGGATGATAGGGCGAGGCCAAGATGTACCCGATGCCACGAACCTCAAGATACTGGCCAAACTCGCGGCTCAGCAACGCCTTGCCCTTATCTGTCAGCAGCTTAGTACGGTCCTCAATCCGAACATCGTGGATCCCGGTGAATTCGCAAGCCAGCTCTACCACATCACTGAAGACACCAGAGTCCATCTTCGCTCGCTCCGCTGCCAGCGGAGCTTCATTCGATGGTCTTGTATCCTTGGACATACCTTGACTCCTTTCGGGCGATAGTATCCCCTAAATGTCTGTCCAAGGAAACTCTGGGGCGGGGGAAGAGTATGTCATTCTGCATCTTCTTTTGTGCTTCCATGGTATAATTGACGGTCGTAATCATAGTTTGCGTGCTTCGCCGTGAACTTAAAGCGACTTTGCCATATTTCTTATCGGTGTGATGTGGTATAATCATGCATATACAAGAGGTGAATGAGAATGGAAAAGTATGTTTGTATACACGGTCATTTTTACCAACCGCCACGGGAAAACCCATGGCTAGAGGAAGTGGAACTTCAAGACTCGGCCTATCCATATCACGATTGGAACGCCAAAATTACAGAAGAGTGCTACAGGCAGAATGCGGCATCACGGATTCTCGGCCCAGATAAAAAAATCATAGACATTTCCAACAACTACTCTGAAATAAGTTTTGACTTTGGTCCCACTTTACTGTACTGGCTGGAAAAACGTTCACCGGATGTATACGAAAGTATTATTGAGGCAGATAAGAAGAGCCAAAAGATTTTCTCGGGACATGGGGCGGCGATTGCACAAGCCTATAATCATATCATTATGCCGCTTGCCAACAGGCAGGACAAGTATACTCAAGTTGTCTGGGGGATAAGAGATTTCGAATGTCGTTTTGGACGAAAGCCGGAGGGAATGTGGCTTGCTGAAACCGCAGTTGACATAGAAACCCTGGAGATACTCGCACAGTATAATATCAAGTTCACAATTCTTGCTCCTCATCAAGCCAAGCGAGTCCGTAAGATTGGGGATGAGCAATGGCAGAATATAGACCGTGATCAGGTTGATACAACGGGAGCGTACAGCTGCAGGCTGCCTTCCGGTGGAACGATAAATTTATTTTTTTACCACCAGCCAACTGCCAAAGATGTCGCTGACGGCAAAATACTTCAAAACGGAGAGGTGTTTGCCAGGAGACTGGCCTGGATACCCGGTGGGAATAATAATCAGACCGGCCTTGGACATATTGCCACAGATGGCGAGACGTATGGTCATCATCACAGATATACGGATATGGCTCTGGCTTATTGTCTTCACTTTATCCGGACGAACGATCTGGCCAGGATTACTGTATACGGAGAATATCTGGAGAAATTTCCGCCACAGTACGAGGTCGAGATATATGAAAACAGTTCCTGGAGTTGCAGTCACGGCATAGAAAGATGGCGAAGCAACTGCGGCTGTAACTATGGCAGATTCCCATCGGGCAAACAACAGTGGCGGGCACCGCTTCGCGAAGCTATGGACTGGCTGCGAGACGAGCTTATCCGTGTTTACGAGAATAAAATGGCCGACTATGTATCTGATGCCTGGGAAGCACGAAACGGGTACATATCAATCGTAAATAACAGATCGGCCAAGAATGTTGAAAGGTATCTTTCGAAATCTGCCGGAGGAGAACTCTCTTTTGATGAAAAAGTAATTGTTCTGAAGCTTCTTGAGATGCAGAGAAACGCGATGCTGATGTACACAAGCTGCGGCTGGTTTTTTGATGACATAAGCGGGATAGAAACCGTTCAGATAATGCAGTATGCAGCCAGAGCGATCCAGCTGGCAAAAGAAGTTGACAACAAGGATTTTGAGCCGGGATTCAAGAATATACTTGAAAAGGCCCCGACAAACATAAGGAATTACAATAGCGGCAGAGACGTATATGATGCCCTTGTAAAGACTACCAACATTGATCTGAACAGGGTTGGGGCACATTTAGCTGTCAGTTCCATCTTTGAGAAACGTGAAAGCCAAAAGGATATCTATTGTTATAGCACCCAAATTGAAACATATGACCGCATCAATGCAGGCATTCAGGTACTCGCCACTGGACGGGCAACAGTACAGTCCACTATAGTTCTTGAAAAGCATGCTATGGACTTTGCTGTCCTGCATCTTGGCGACCATAATCTAATCTGTGCAGCAAATGCCCGGTCGCCGGATGAAGTTTTTTATAAAATGAGGGAAGACCTGAAAACCGCCTTTTCCAGAGGCGATATTACAGAAGTTATGCGTGTGATGAATATATCGTTCCAAGGCAACAACTACTCACTCTTGCATCTTTTCAAGGATCAACAGAGACGTATTCTTTATGGATTGCTCGAAACCACCTGGCAGGAAATCGAGGCTTCCTTCAGGCATATTTACGAGCATAACTACACAATTATGCAGATCATGCGTGGTATGCGTATACCTTTGCCGAAGGCTCTTTCTGCTCCTGCCGAATTCATACTTAACCATGACCTGTGCCGGATAATACAATTCGGGCCAATGGATTCCGAGCAGCTCAAAACACTTGTCGATGAAGCTGCAAAGTTGTCGCTGCAACTTGATGCAACAACGCTGAAATTTGAAGCGAGTCGAAAAATCAACTCTCTGATGGACAAATTCGAGAGTTCTCCTGATGATATCGCACTGCTTGAAACAATAACTACGACCCTGGGTATTCTGTTGGGCATTACTCCCGAACTCGATTTGCAGGCCGCCCAGAACGTACTGTTTGGTATCAGTAAAGAAAAATACCCTGCGATGGTGCAAAAGGCTGACTCAGAAGATGGGGTCGCAAAAAGATGGTGTGAACATTTTAAAAACCTGGCAAACTATCTTGGGGTTGTAGTTGATTAGTCTGCAGGAATCACGAACAAATTAACAATGAAAAAGAGAGCCAGCGGCATCTTGCTTCATATCAGCTCCTTGCCCTCCAGGTTTGGTGTTGGAGATTTCGGCCCCGAAGCTTACAAATTTGCAGATTTTCTTGTTCGTGCCAAACAAAGTTATTGGCAGGTTCTTCCGTTAAATCCTCCGATTCCAATTGGCAAGAATTATTCTCCTTATAATAGCTCATCTGCTTTTGCAGGAGACACTCAGTTTATCAGTCCGGAATATTTATATAAAAAGGGTCTTGTTGCCAAAAAGGATATCCAAGGCGCCCCGGCTTTTTGTCAAGCAAATGTAAATTACCTATCGGTATATTCTTATAAGAGAAGACTGTTTGATACCGCATACGAATGCTTCGAAAAGCATGGGAAGAGAACGGATTATAAAAGGTTTTGTGGGGACAATGTATCATGGCTTGAAGACCATGCGATATTTACCGCATTGTGTCAGCATTTCCACGGTCGGTCATGGGACCGGTGGCCGATTGAGCTAAGAGAGCACAGGAAAGCTTCAGTTCGGTCTGCAAAGACCCGGCTGGCCTGTGAAGCAAATCGAGAGAAGTTCTTGCAATACGTATTTTTCAAGCAGTGGCATGATTTAAAGAAATACTGTAATGAACGTAATATCAGGCTTATTGGGGACATTCCGTTTTATGTAGCTTACCAAAGTGCCGATGTATGGGCGAATCCAGAAATGTTTAAATTAACGAAGACAAAAAAACCACGTTTTATTGCCGGAGTTCCTCCAGACTTCTTCAGTCGAAGCGGTCAGTTGTGGAACAACCCTGTTTACAACTGGCAGGCGCTTAAGAAAACAGGTTATGAGTGGTGGTTAAGGAGGGTCAAACACAATCTTGATTTATTTGATATTGTACGGCTCGACCATTTCAGGGGATTCGCCGGTTTCTGGCAGGTTCCGGCGGGCAGTAGAACCGCAGAAAACGGCAAGTGGATTTCAGGACCGAAGGAAGATTTCCTCAACAAGCTGGTTAAACGGTTCTCTTCATCGCGTTTTATTGCTGAAGATTTAGGCTATATAACTGCTGAAGTAAAAGAACTGATTAAACAATACCATCTAACCTGCATGAAGGTATTGATGTTCGGTTTTGATGGGGGCGCATCCCAAAATTTTCACTGTCCGGATAATTATATCAGCAATTCGGCAGTCTATACCGGCACACACGACAATAATACTGTAAGGGGCTGGTTTGAGAAGGAAGCCTGCCCGGCGGAGAAGAAAAGGCTGTTTGATTATATAGGGCATGAGGTGCCTGCCAAGCTAATACATTGGGAATTAATACGGCTCGCAATGAGCACTATATCCAATACAGCTATAATACCGATGCAGGATGTTTTAGGATTGAGCGAGGAAGCTCGAATGAATCGGCCGGCTACTCTCAAAGGCAACTGGACCTGGAGACTTCAAAAGAAAGATTTGAAACTATCGGCAGCCAAAAGTTTAGCTAAGATAACGGAAATTTACGGTAGAGCCTGATTTTAGGCTTATTTACTCGGCCCACTTAACCAGTTCCGGGTGCAAATCCCGGACAATTTTATTAGCAGGCTTGAGGCGGACATTTATATTTTGTAAGCCATAGCCTTCTGTTTCGAAAGAACATACAAAATTAGCGAGGCCACTTTGGTTGTCCTGCAATCGCATAGGAATGATTTTAAATTTACTGTTATTATCAAGTATATAAAACAACTCTGCGGAGAATAGTTCCGGCGGAGCCTGATCCAATTGGACAGTGCACTGCACGTTAACAATCTCACCTTTGGTAAGGCGGCCTCTTTTTTCTATGTCAGTTGAGAAGGGCATTATTCTTATATTATCCCAATATTTCAGCACATCCCTTCCTTCCTGGGCGGCGGTTTTGAGTATTTGATAATCGTCTCGTGTAATCTCCTCAGAAGCCTGCATCGACGACAGGTAGTACTTCTTGAGATAATCGCAAAGCACACGGTTTATATTGAAATTCTGACAAACTGAAAACACCGACTCCTTCATCATTTTCACCCAGGTTCCGGGGATATCTGTTTCGTTGCGGTCATAATATAAGACTGCGATCTCATGTTCTAAAAGGTCGTACAATTGCTCTGCGTCTGCCATATCCTGCAAATCTGGTTTGTCATAAATACTGCCTGCGTTTATCGCCCAACCATTTTCGCCGGTATAGCCTTCGTGCCACCAGCCTTCAAGAGTACTTAGATGCAAGGCTCCGTTCATAGCGGCTTTCATTCCACTGGTTCCACTGGCTTCCATATTATTAGAGGGAGTATTCAACCAGACATCCGCACCCCAGCAAAGGTGCCTGCCTGTGTTGATATCGTAATTTTCCAAGAAAATCACTCTGTCTTCCAACTGGTACTGCTTTGCAAAATCAAGCACTTCTCTGATCATTTCCTTGCTTTGCTGGTCAGCAGGATGAGCCTTTCCTGCAAAAATCATCTGCACAGGTCTGGCTGAATCGGTCAGAATCTTTTTGAATCTTTCTTTGTCCCTGAGAATCAATGTCGGTCTTTTGTAAGCAGCGAAACGCCTGGCGAAAACTACGGTAAGATAATCAGTGTTAAGCGAAAGATTTGTACCTAATTTCCTGAATTGTGAGTACCCCTTGGATGTTGCCTGTCCTCTGAATTGTCTTCTTATGTAGTTAATCAAGTCCTTCTTGTTCCTGCGGTGTTCCTCCCATAACTCTTCATCCGGGATATTATAGATATTCCTCCAGATTTCTTTGTTTCTGCTGCAGTGTATGTATTCCGGGCCCAAGTAGCGATTAAATAAATCTGTAAAAGGCGGGCTTATCCAGGACATGTGTACCCCATTGGTGACATGATCGATAGGTATTTCTATAGTTGGGGTTTCCGGAAAAAGAGGCGCCCACATCTTTCGAGATACGTCCACATGCTGTTTTGATACCGCATTTATGTGTCTGGAAAAGCGCATGGCGAATGCCGGCATCCAGAAGATGTCCGTGTTATCTTCTATAAAGCCCAATTCTGCAATATCATCGAAAGTCAGATTTATCTCCTTGAGCTTTGGCTGCAGGTATTTTTTCACCAGATCCGCTTTAAAATTTTCATTGCCTGCTATGACAGGGGTATGAGTTGTAAAGACCGTTGAAGCTCTGATGATAGCCTTTGCTTGTGAAAGTGAAAATTTCTTGTCCTCCATTAAATCACACAATCTACCCACAGCGGCAAAAGCGGAGTGGCCTTCATTAAAATGATAAACCTTCACTTTTGTGCCGAGCAGATTCAGGGCTTTGATTCCGCCTATTCCCAGAACCAATTCCTGCTGGATTCTTTTCTCCCGGTCGCTGACATAAAGTTCATCGGTGATATTGCGTAAATGTGGGGGATTTTCTTCTATATCGGTGTCAAGCAATATTAGCCGGGCCTTACCTACTTGAATCTCCCACAGTTTCACCTTTACCTCCTCGTTGAGGATTTTGACATTGATACGTGCGCAATTAGCCTGAGGATCGCGCAGTTCTCTTGCGGGAATAAGATGATTTTCAAACGGCGCAAATATTTCCTGCTGATATCCTTTCGGATCAATGCACTGTGTAAAATAGCCATATTTGTATAACAATCCGACACCTACAATCGGCAGGTCGAGATCTGAAACACCCTTTAGAAAGTCCCCGGATAAGACACCGAGGCCGCCGGCATATATCGGGACGGATTCGTGAAGACCGAATTCCATTGAAAAATATGCAATCACATCATCCGGCTTGAAACCATATTCACTTTCACATTCTTCTCTTAACGTGCTGGTATGCTGGATGTAAGACTTGAATTTCTCCCACACCCTTTCAAGTTCAGACAAAAACGCTTTGTCACTTACCAGAGCCTCCAGCTTTTCCTTGCTGAGACTGTTAAGAAATTTCAAGGGATTGTGATTGACTTCTCTGAATAATTTAGTATCTATCCTATAGAATAACCCTATCGCATCGCAATCCCAGACAGACCAGAGATTACATACGAGGTCGTACAAATGCTGGAGAGTCTCAGGGTATTTTGGGTAGACGACAATACTTTTAAAGATCATACAGAGGTTTCCTTACGTTATTTTTACCGAACTGTGATAACCTCGGAAAACAATAATGCTCTTTTTGCAGCCGGCCTCAACAAACAGGTCCGCACTAAATCCTCCGGCACAAAGCAAGCAGCAATGCACCGCACGTCTAATTAGCATTTTATTGTGAGACAGTCGCCCATAAAACAGCAGTCAGTGTAAGGGCATCGTCCATTTGAAGTCCCAAAGCACGGCGTATAGCCCTCAGCCTTCTGAATCGAGCGAATGAGTTCGGTTTTTTTCATATCACCCGGCTGCACACCAACAGATATAGCCTTTTGTTTGATCTGACTCATTGTCATCGATTTATTCTTAACGCCGGTTGTTAAGCTTGCACTGCTTTCTGAAATGTTCGTTTTCATAGAGATTTCCTTTCCGACAAAGGTTACAAGTGTGTTTTTGCCTATACTTCTAAATTGATAAGGCATGCTTGCCAATAGTATTTAAGGGTTTACATCTCTTGTGTGTCAGAATTTCGCTGCATCTATAGTTGAGGTTATCCAGTACATTCATAAAAGTGATATATGAATCGTAGGGTGAATCATAAGGATTAAAGTATTTGTGGACATCGCCGTCAGAAAACCATTTAGTGCACATATAATAGAAATGATCCGAAGTCTGGAGCCTTCGCCAATCCCTGATAATATCCTTGTCCTTGGTTTGTTTTACCGTTTCTTCGAGTCTGTATAGCTCAGCAAGGGCATTATGCTGCATAGGATTACCCAGCCAGGCAGAAAGGTCGCGTTCAATATCGGCCCAGCTGACCGTATATGGGACATCAATTGTGTCGACAGCATCATAGGCGGCGACAACTTCGGAAGGAGTCTTGAAGTCGTTATCCGGATGTTTAAGAATTTCATCCGGCAGGTGTCTTAGGAAATTAAATATACCGGTGTCTTCCCACTGGTGTTCGCCGAAAGTTTCATAGTCCATAAAAAGATTTATAGTAAAGCCGCACCCATTAACTGAATTGACCCACTCTGCAAATTTACAGGCATCCAGCGGCCACTCGCTCCAGCTACGATTGGAAAATCTAAAAGCAATATCATCACTAAGACGATAATTTTTGAGCAAGAGCTTTAGCCTCCTGCATTTCTTCGGGCTGTACACAAAATTTGGACTTCTATAGCCAAGTATATGGTCAGCTCCCTCAGCTAATATTACATCAAAGCCGCCTATATTCTCAATCAGTTCAGCCAGTTGGTTATTGTAAATAAGCTCTGTATTACGAAATACTCTCGGTGTCTGGGAAAACAATCTTTGCATGGTTCTTTTATGAGCTTCGATCTGCTCAACAAATTCTTGGCGTGAATAAAGGAAGCTTAGGCTGTGGTAATAAGTTTCTCCCAGGAACTCTACACACCCGGTTTCGGCAAGGTCCTGAAAGCTCCGCAAAACATCGGGGGCATATAATTGAAGCTGTTCGAGCAAACAGCCGGTTATGCTGTATGATATTCTGAATCTGCCGTTCCATTTTTTTATCAACTCCAGCATCAACTGGTTTGCGGGCAGATAACATTTATGTGCGACTTTTCTGCAAATCTGAGCGTTTTTAACATCATCGAAATAATCGCTGTCCGTATCAAAAATAGTATAGTTTCGGAGCCTGTAGGGCTGGTGGACCTGAAAATAAAAACAAACCGATGCCATTATAGGAGACTCCTTGTTAAATCCTGACTGGGGTACAAGCCAGCATTTCCTTATAGATGTTATTTACCTTCGCCGCTGAGTCTTCCCAGCGAAATTTTCCTGTCTCGATATTACCATACTCACGAAGTGTTCTACTCAATGGTGAATGTTTCAATACCGCCACCATTTTATTTGCCATTTGGTTTATGTCCCAGAAATCTACTTTAAGCGCATTTTTCAGCGTTTCAGCGATACCACTCTGTTTGCTTATCAAGACCGGCACGCCGTGCCTGAGGGCTTCAAGTGGTGCGATACCAAAAGGTTCGGAGACAGAGGGCATTACATACAAATCAGCCATTTGATAGGCTCTGTCGACATCGTCGCCACGCAAAAACCTTGTAAAGAAGACCTTATGGCCAATACCCAGCCAAGCTGCATATTCAATCATCCGGTGGGTCATGTCCCCATCGCCGGCCATGACGAATTTGACGTTGTCAACTTTCTCCAGCACTTTTTTTGCAGCAGCAATGAAGTATTCCGGCCCCTTCTGCATCGTAATCCGACCAAGGAACAGAACGATTTTGGCGGATTTATTTGGCAGTTCTCGGACAGAAGCTCCATTATTACTTTCAACTGCATTGTAAACCACTTCTACTTTATCAGGTGAGATGCCATACCGACCGGTTATCATATTTTTAGTATAATTGCTAACAGCGATTACTTTATTAGCGGCATGCATACCTCGCCGCTCGATGTCATATATTGTCTGGTTCACGTGCTCACCGCTTCGGTCGAATTCTGTTGAATGGACATGCACAACTAATGGCTTGCGGCTGAGGCACGCAACTTCAACTCCAGCCGGATATGTCATCCAGTCATGAGCGTGAACAACGTCAAAATCCTCGATAGAAGCTATTTGTGCTGCTTCATGGGCATAGCGACAGACCTGTTCATATATATCACGGCTATAGATCTCAGTATTTTCAGAAGGATTACTGTGCCATGTATAAGTACGATTGTTTTTTCCTTTATTTTCGGATGCTTCATATATCCGTGAAGGAACGTATGGTCTTAATGGTGAAACAATTGCTTTGAATCGAACATTCTGAAAATCGCTTAGTTCTTCGGTTTTGATGTATCCTTCAGCACTGAGTATTTTTATATGACTGCTTTGGCTAGGCTGGCCTGCTCTTGGCAAAACAAACAAAATCTCTGTGCCGAGCTTGCTCATCGCCTTTGTGAGGCCGTAGCAAGCAGTTCCTAAGCCACCACTGATAAAGGGTGGAAATTCCCAGCCTAACATAAATACCTTCATGGCGATTCTCCTTACGCCACAGTTTGCTCAAACCGTCTTGGCAGCAGGCCTGTGTACGGCTGCAACCACTGGTCGTCGCAATCTGCTTTAACGCACTCAAACCACACATATGCAATTGAGCCTTCTTTACATCCGTCCACTTCTTCCGTCAAGCCGCCGCATTGTGGACAGTGTTGGTTGTTTACTACATTGAATAAACTGACGTTCGCCAGGCCCGTTTCGGTACTATTCACATCGTGTGTAGCTGAATTTTGCGTTTTAATCACAACATCCTTGAACCCTGCCAACCAAAAGACCATCGATTTCTCCTTTTGGCAGATTTTTGAGTAATTTGCTACTGATGTATATTCGCCCTTTGAGTATCTGACGAATAGCATTTACAATATCTTCAGATATCTCGTCTTTCGTAATATATCCTCTTGCCCCTGCCTCAATAGCTTGTTTTATGTGTTGAGAGTTGTCACTCATGGAAAAGACAAGAGTAATGATACCCGGACATAAGGTTCTTATCTTTTTCATTACCTGTATGCCTGTCGTGTTATTAAGCAGCATATCCACAAGAGCCAAATCAATTTTCTGCTTCCTGACAGCTTTAACAGCCTCTGCAATATTTCCGGCTCCGGCACAAACCAGGAGGTTTGACTCTCGATTAATAATCTGTGTTAACCCCTCACGTATGACGGGGTGATCGTCCACAACCAGAATCCTCGTTTTATTATTTGTCTTAGTCCTCGGCTCTTCTCTTTTCTTATTCATAAAATTTTACTCACTCTTTCTACTTATAAGCCTGCTATCCCTGCACAGTTGTTTTTGGAACCGCAAGTCCTATTACTCCATAATAACGTGCGGTTTGCTTGTGTAAATCAGGTTGGGGTCTGAATTTGTTGTAGGTGAAAATGCTTACCTTTGTGTAAGGAAGCTATGGCAGAGCGAAAACGTTATAGAGGGCAGTTCAAAGCCCGGGTGGCGATGGAGGCTATTGGCGGGCACAGAACGGTCAACCAAATATCGGCTGAACATGGTGTTTACCGGCGATGGTAAATTGCAGCAGGCTCGGTCTATGCTCCGGTGTAGATACCGCTGCGGCGGTGCTCGTATACTTTTTGCAGGCTCGGCAGGAAATAGTTGCTCACAACTGTGTCCCAACTCATGTTCCCGGCGAGCGAATAGCCGGTCTGAATCATGTCCTCAATTTCAGAATCACTTTTGGGTAGTCGTGAGCATATCTGCATGGCAACCCTTTCGCTCTCCGCCTCTTCTATACAGTCTCGCGTAGAGCGGTCAATCTGCAGCATGTCATCGATATCCGGAAAGCGGCTGACGTCTACGTGGGTATAGTCACCGGCGATAACATTCTTTATGCCTTCCGGCCCCGTGACGTCCCGCAGAAAGCCCGCGCAGCCGCAGACCCTGCTGATAACGCACATCCCGCCAAAAGTCAGGGATTCAAGCTGGGCAATTCCAAAGGGCTCATAAATGCTCAGGCCGAATTCGACATCGGTTCCCCTGCGGATATCGACAAACTCCATGTCCACAGGCATACGGAGGCCGCAGCTTTCTCTGCTGAACCCGAACTGGTTAATGAAAATGATCTTTATATTTCTGCTTTTGGCGTTGAACTCCTGAACAGCGGTATAGAAGCCTGCTTCTCCCCCGGAAAGGTCAGGCCAGCCTTCGCGGTGCGCCACAGGCCAATTGTAAGCCAATTCCATATTGTGGGCATCGCGACTGCGCCGGCGGGCGACCTCCGTTGATAGCAGCAACAACACACCGTATTTGCCTTGAGTTCTGAACTCTTTTTCGACATGTTCGAGGACCCGCAAGTCGCGCCAAAGACCTTTGCTCGGGACCAGTCTGGTAACGTGCGTGAAAATAAAGTCAGGTATGTAGCCGAGCAGATTTTCACAATACTGCCGCAATTTTTCTTTTGACGCATGCTTTTCGGCAAGGGTAATCTGATATGCCGGTATTCCGTTATAAACCATGTCGATGTCGGCGGACGTGAATTCGGGGGCGAGAAACCGCAACTCCTCGGCAACATAATTGCCCACGGCGAATATGCCGTCGCAGTACTTTGAAGCTTCCACGAGTGCGTGCTTGAAATAAGAACTCTGGTCTCCGAATACGTCGCTCAGATACAGTCCGTTCTCTCGCGCCCGCCGGATAACGTTATAGAACATCGTATCGTGGCCGGGATGTTTTTCCACGATGTGCCGAACGGTGGCAACCTCGTGAGCATAGAAGACGGTTCTTAACTCGCCAGCCGGCTCCAGAATAGCCGCCAACGCCGTCGGCATCCCCATGAACTCGTGGGCAATGACTGTCGTCGAACTCTTGGCCGCACCAATGGCTCTCAGGACCGCAATTGCCGGCGGCGCCAGTCGTATGTACTGCTCAAACTCCCATAGGTTCTCGTGCAGGTGGCTCTGTATGCCAAACTCCTCAAACAGTCTTTTCTTGAAGTGATTGATGGGGCCCTTGTCCATACGTGTCACATCCACGAGGATGACTTCGGGCGAACTTTTTATGCCCGTTTGTTTATCAACGAAGGTTTGTCTGCCGTAAACGATGGCTGTGTTGTAATAGCTCTCGATTTTCCGGAATGCTGGTGCATATCCCGTGTTTACGAGGCCGTCGAGCGATGAATATAACACCTCGCCATTGTTGCCGATGCGCTCCTTTGCCGAGCCCTCAATAGCAAACAGCGGACCGACAAGGATTGAGCGTTCGACGGCGTCCAGATAGGAGCTGGAGGTAAACAGTCCGTGCAGGACGGCGCCGATGCCGCCAACTTTCCCTACCGTCTCATGGGTGACATGTACTATTGTTGTCCCATTGGCCATTATAAGCTTCCCCCAAGTTGCTACGCTAAGCTCACATAAAGTTGTTGCCGCTTCTAAACAAACTATAGAAAACAGCTCGCTCGCGGCCAAATCGCAGGGACTCATCCGGCCCGGCCTTTTTATGGGCCGAAAACAGTCTTACAGGCGTGCAAATTGCTGGTATTTTTTCGGACTTTTGAGCGGTCTGGGAAATGTGCTTGTCGGCAATGGGGACTACGGTGAGGTCACCTGCTCGCGGAGCTTTCTTACCAGTGCGGAAATAACCTGCAGCGGGATATCCGCCAGCTCCGGCTCAGGCATGTCGCTAACTGCTATTCTATCGAGAATCTCCAAAGCCCTGTTGCCAAATGGGATTATCAGGTCCGCTGTCTGTCTGGCCTGGTCCAGCTCGCCGTCTGCCATTTGCCGCAGGTAGGCAATAATGCTTTTAGTCAGCTCCTCACTGCTGGCTGCGGCTGCGGGTGTAACAGGCTCTGCGCCGACGTTTGGGATTTCACGCTCGCGCAGTATGTCTTGTGTAACCTGATAAGCTTCGGCGATGAGCCTTTTTTTTCTTTCTTCCTCGGTTTCGTCTATGGGCGCAAGCCTGAGCTCCTCATCGGAAGCAGGGCCGGGGACGTATATTCTGCTACGGCACGAGGGGCACTTGCCCCACTTGCCGCCGGCACTGTCCTGTGCTTCTATTTTCTTTCCACAATGGTCACAATTAAATGTTATCGGCATCCTACTACCCTTCAAGAAGCATTTCCTTACGTATCCGTTCCATGTTCGGCAACTACCTCGGTGGTAATACCGCCTCGCGGCGTGAAACGTGAGGTGACCTTCATCCAGCGCGGTTTGCAGACGTCTGACAAATCATCGAGTATACCGTTTGTCAGGGTTTCGTAGAAGATACCTTCGTTGCGGTAACTCTGCATGTAGAATTTCAGGCTTTTCAGCTCGATACAAAGCTTATCGGGACAGTATTCGATGATAATCTCGCCGAAGTCGGGCTGGCCGGTCTTGGGACACAGGCTCGTAAACTCAGGACAGCGGATCACAATAACATAGTCCCGCTCAGGGCAGGGATTCTCGAACAACTCTAATTTTTCCCGCTCAGCCATTTCTGAATCTCTCTGAATCTTTGATTTTTAGTATACCCGGAGTGTTCGATTTACACAAGTGATAATTAATCTTTTTGCCCACTTTGCGCCAGATCGAAGCTGTGGTATACTGTTTTGCCAAAGAACGGTCGTTAAACTTTGGCGGGGAATGAGAAGTGACAAACAAGAAGGCGGTTGTCTTGCTGAGCGGCGGTCTTGATTCCGCCACTACTTTGGCCATCGCCCGCGGCGAGGGCTTCCGATGTTATGCGCTGACTTTCAGGTACGGCCAAAGGCACAAAATGGAGACGGAGGCTGCCAAGAGAGTGGCCAGTTCGTTGGGAGCGGCAGAGCACCGTATAATTGACATCGACCTGGCTTCGCTCGGCGGCTCTGCACTGACGGATTCAGCCGTCGAAATCCCAAAGGATACACGGCAACTGCTTGAGCCCCGGCAGATACCGCCAACCTATGTTCCCGCCCGCAATACGATATTCCTGAGCTACGGATTGGCGTGGGCCGAGGTTCTTGGTGCGTTCGACATTTATATTGGGGTTAATTCCACCGATTACAGCGGTTACCCCGACTGCCGGGGTGAGTTCATAGCCGCGTTTGAGCGGACTGCGAACCTTGGCACTGCTGCCGCCGCCAGGGGCCAGGGCCGGTATCGAATCCACACACCTGTAATCGAGATGACCAAAGCCCAGATTATCCGCGCGGGAACAGAACTGAACGTGGATTATTCCCTCACTCACAGTTGCTACGACCCGGACGAGTACGGCAGAAGCTGCGGCAGGTGCGATTCCTGCAGGTTCAGACTGAAGGGGTTCGCCGAAGCTGGCCTGGACGACCCGATCCAGTATCAGCGCCGGCGTGAGTAAACAGACATTTAGGCTGCGTTATATATAGGAACGTATGCGTGCGTGTCAGCGAAATATTCTATTCCCTGCAGGGTGAGGGGACCCTGGTTGGTGTTCCCAGTGTCTTTGTGCGCTTGGCCGGCTGTCCGCTGCGTTGTCGGTGGTGCGACACAAAATATGCGTGGGACGAAAGTGCGGCGCGGAGTTATAGTATCGCGCAGGTATTGCAGGCCGTGCAAGCATGGCGGTGCAGATTTGTCGTAATAACCGGCGGCGAGCCCATGATAAGTTCGGAACTGCCGGGATTGGCAGAAGCGCTAAGAGCTTGTGGAAAAGAGGTGACAATTGAGACGGCCGGTATCGCGTTTATTCCAAACATGCCCTGTGACTTAATGAGTATTAGCCCGAAGTTGAGCAATTCCACGCCGGCAGACCCAAAACTCGCGGTGGTCCACGAAGATGCCCGGCTGGATATCGCTGTAGTTGCTGAGTTAATCAGAAATTACAGATACCAGATAAAATTCGTGGTGGATTCGGCGAAGGATGTGCAGGAGATACAGCAGGTAATTGCGGAGATAGGAAGCGTGGATTCGCGAAGCGTAATGTTAATGCCTCAGGGCAGAACAAGGGACGAGGTCTTGGCGCGGTCGCCAATGGTAGCCGAGATCTGTAAGCGAATGGGTTTTGTGTTCTGCCAGCGTTTACAGGTTATCCTCTGGAACAATGAAAGAAAAAGGTAGAGCACCACAACTCGATCTGTCCGACGGTCTGACCCCATATTGAGCCAAAAGAGTAATCGGCCCCAACTTCAGGTAAAAAAACGGCAGACCAGGCTGTCACGCAGGTTGGCAACAGTTGCCGCTCGAGGATAATCGTAAGACAGGCATGAAATTTGTGCTCAAATATATTGCAATATCGAGTGGACGCGGGTAGATTACTATAGCAAGGATGCTTTTGGCCATTGCTTCCTGAAGGATTCGGAGAGGTGGCCGAGCGGCTTAAGGCAACGGTTTGCTAAACCGTCGTGGGGGTATAAACCCCCACCGCGGGTTCGAATCCCGCCCTCTCCGTTACTCATGTCACTGGGATTGGGGTGTGTTGTAAGTTCTTGTTTTTGAATAGGTTGTGGCATGGCGTCCAGTTTTTTCCCCATAGACCCATAGACTTTGCCAGAATATAGCTTTACCCAAAAATGCAACATAGAAGACCGTCCGGGTAATATGGGTCTATGCCTCGGCATTTTGCCCTGAACTTTCGGTACTCGGACTTCACGTGGAATTGCTGGCCGTGTTTCTCTTGAGACTTGTAAGAAAAAACAACTTACGTAAATGATTCTAAACACGGAAGTTATAAAACACGCCCGACAGGATTCGAACCTGTGACCTACGGATTAGAAATCCGTTGCTCTGTCCTGCTGAGCTACGGGCGCAACTTTCTTGACTTGTTATAATGTAACAACTTCCTGCTTTTACTGTCAACTTCTTCTCGGCTCAGGTCAGCTGACGCACTGTTTTGCACGAACTTTCTTGCTTAAACGACAAGCAAGATGGTTTTTGTTGTCGGATGCTTCATTATGTGCACCACGACCAAATTGTCCAATATGGCCGCATGAGGGTAGACTGGCTGCGTTAACTTCTTTGCGCACATTGAAGAGCAGCCGCGACAAGTGTCTCGATATTCTCCTTTGGTGTCCCCGGTACTATGCTGTCCGAGGTGCTGAATATGAACCGCTGGTCGCCCATGGTTTCTTCGAATATCTTCCGGACTTCGGCTGTTATCTCGTCCTTTGTGCCTTGTCTGAGCAGATGCACCTGGTCGAAATTGCCGACCATAACCACGCGGTCGCCGAGCGTGTCTCTGGCACTTCTTAAACTGGTGATATCGCCGCCAGAGCCGGCAGTGGATAACGACTCAAGGGCCTGCCCGTCGAGCATTTCTCGATATACCTCCAGTAGAGCGGCACACTGGCCGCAGTTGTGGAAGAGCACCTTGATGCCGTCAGAAGCCAGCGCATCAATATACCGCTTCTCATAGGGGAAGATATGGTCGAGATAGAAGCTGCCGCCGACCATTCCGCTGTTGGCAACATTGCCGACGATCCGCATCACGTCCCCGCCGGCCTGGGCAACGGCCTTGCCCACCTCAATTACATCGTTCGCACAGAACTCCATGAGCTGCCGGTATAAATCAGGATTCAGCAGCGGGTCTATGAAGAGGTCTTGGAGTTTTCGCAAACCGAACGCGGAGTTGAAGACACTGCTCGGGACGCGCGGAAGCACAATACCGCGGTCGCCGAGTCTGTCGCGGATGTGCTTTATATGGCCTAAGTCATAGTCAGGAATTTGAGGTCTGTACTTTTTTATCATCTGTAAATCTTCGGCGTCTTTGATGAGCGCTTGGGTCCGAACGTTGCGCAGTTTCATCCAGTCCCTCGAAGGGTCGCCGTGAAATTCCTCACCTTCGAGGCCGAAAGTCTCAGTGAGTCGGCCTTCCGGAGTGGTGATCGTGTGGGTCAGTTTCTTTCTGTCAGAAGAAATTTCCCAGGCATTTACCCAGTCGTCGGTGTCACGATCAAAGGCAATCGGCTCAAAGACATCCACGCTGATTCTGAGCATTATGTCGATACCGAGAATCTCATGAAATCTTATCAGGTCCTCTATAGTGTCATGCGTCCTGCGGTCCAGCACGCAGTTTGGGGGGCCGTCTTCGATATCGGTATCCGTAACGAATAACGTGATCGGGGTCCTGTCCGGGACCTCTCCGTTAAGAACCCTCAGAAGTCTCTCACGCGAAGTCATCATTCAATCTTCCTCAGACAAAAAACGTACGACAACATTTTCAAAGTCTGCACCTGACTACAAGGAGAACTGTTTTGCCTTCATCCGTCAAGAGTAAACCGGGCGCATGAGAGATAAGGAATTTTGGCCTTGAGGATTCGGGGCGGTGATGTTAGAGTGTTCATATCTGGTTGGCAGCACGTATATCTTTGCCGGCCAAGACATCAAGTTTTGGATTTGCGCCCGTAGCTCAATTGGATAGAGTGGCGGACTTCGAATCCGTAGGTTGCAGGTTCGAGCCCTGCCGGGCGCGTTGCTTTAACTTGAGGGCTATCAGGCAATTATGCTTGGCAACATTTTCTGGTTGTCCCTCGAAGACACCCGTTTGCGTCAGTTTTGCGTCAGTCACTTTTCACGCCTTCCAAAATCTCGTTCATAATCCTGCTTGCAAAAACAACATCTTCTGACCTCATGAGCCCGCTTTGTCGGGATTCAGTCGACGCCAGCGTGTGTCTTGCAGTTTCAAGACTATCGCTGCCGGCATTGAGAAGCGTTTCCTTTTGTCATCCAGCCTTTTCCGCCGAGCATACGTGCGACCATCATGCCGGCCACATTGTCACCGACGGCGTTGACCATGGTCGCCGGGGGGTCAACAAGCGTTCCAACCATTGAAATGATGGGCATCGCTTCGACAGGGAAGCCATAAAGGGTGATAATCAGCAGTTCTCCCAAGAAGCCGCCGCCCGGAATTCCGCTCATGACAACTCCGCTGAGCAGGGCCACGCCAATGACGGTGAAAATGGTCCATGCCCCGGAGAAATCCTTATCGAACAAACCAAACAGCAGGGCAATCTTCAAGACCGCGGACAGGCATGAGCCATCCATGTGAATCATAGAGCCGACGGGGATGACCACTTCGCTTATATCCTTGGGAACACCGATTTTTTCGGCCGCCTGCAAATTGGTCGGGATTGCCGCAACACTGCTGCCGGTCGCCCATGCTGTCAATGACGTTGGTATGATATTGCCCCAGAATGACCTGACGGCCCTGATACGACCGGCAACATACGCGTACAGTGAAAAGCCGACAACAAAATAGAGGATTGTAAGAGGATAGTAGAGCAGCATCGCCCTGAAATACGACCCCAACAGCTTTGGGCCGAAAACGCCAACGAGGTATGCAAAATAAGCTCCCAGGCCGATCGGCGCATAGAGCATAATATAAGCAATGGCTTTGTTCATGACTTCGTTGCCGGCGAGAAGGAACTGAGTAAAAGCCCTGCCTTTTTCGCCGACAGAAGAAGCCGCCAGCCCGACCAGCGCGGAAAACACGATCAGGGCCAGCATATTCTTCTTCGACAATAGTCCGCTGAAATCGCCGACCGTGAAGGTATCAACAATTTGTTCGGAGATATTCGGCTTTTCGGCATTTACGTCCAAATCCGCATTCAGTGTTATACCTTTGGCCGGCGGGTAAATCCGCACACCAATAACCATCAGCACCGACGCGATTGTGCCGGTCAGAACGAAAATCAACAGCATCGACGCTAATATTTTGCCCAGCCGTCTAACATCCGTCATAGCAGCAATGGCGGACGATATGGAGAAGAAAACAAGCGGGACGACTATGGTAAAAAGCAGATTGAGAAAAATATCACCGAAAGGCTTGAAGAAAGCGGCCTTGTGCTTGAAAAGCACCCCCAAAAGAGAGCCGATGACGATAGACGTGATGAGTAACAGCGAAAAGGCATAGTTCCTAAGAAATACTGATTTGAACTTCATAAACCTATTCTTTGAAGACACACACTGGCAGGGAATTGCCCGCGTCTTGAAACCCGGAGCAACAGAGCCAGGACTCCCGGAAAACAAGTTTCAGCCGCTAAAATCTTATGCTGCTTTCAGCGTGACTGCCTGAGACACCTTATCGCCTTGTTTGCATCCGCGACCGAGTCAAAAGCCAGATAGAAAACGGCGTGCTTGCCCATTGAAGCAGCGGATAAGCCCCGAAGGTTAATCCCGGCCTCGGCAATCTTCTGGGTCATTTCTGCAGCAAGACCGGGTCTATCCTGGCCGTCAATGCGGACCGAGTGCATGGACTCAGCCTTGCGGAAGCCTGCTTCTTTGGCGGCTTTTACCTGCCTTGCACCCTTTATTGGTGTTACAAATGCAACTCCTTCGCCGGGCTTTTCGGGGGCTCGGCGGGCCACAAGGAATTCAAGATTAGCGCCGGCTTTCAAAAGTGCATCGAGCTTCTTCGCCAATCCACCGGGTCTATCCTCAATGCCGATGGCCCACACGTCAATCCGCTTCAGGTCTAATTTCATGATGCGTCCTCCGTAAAACAGTATCCAGCCTTTTGTAAGGTCAAACCACACGAACACGACTTAACTTTTACCATCTCGCCTGCTTTTGTCAACAGCTGCCGCTTTGAATTTTTACATTTTGATTTTGCCGCCTGTCTGCTCCACGCCAGCCGCTCGTTCTTCTTGCCTTAGGAGTGAGAGATTGGCGCGCCTTGGTGTGCAGGTCTGGCAATGACAACCCTCAAACCACGCCTGACAAGGCAATAGCACGCTCGGGGCGACTGAACTGTTCTTCCAAGCGAGCTACTTTGCCGAGATTTCAGCCGGAGCCGGCGCCCGAGGTATACCGAGCCTGACGTAATCATAAACGCCGTGTTGCGACCACATTCCAAAAGCATCGATCTTGTCAGGAATAGCACCGGGAGTCTCACTTTCTCTGCTCCAGGTCTTGCCGTTACAGGATATGCTTATTCTGGCGGTCGTACCTGATACACGCTCGAGGCGGAGTGTCAGCAGGCTCGAACCACCTAACGGCAGGCCGAGGCCGCCTATCATGGGCTGTCCGAGCCTCTTCCACGAGTTGCTGTTAGAGAGAAGAGAGTCGTTCTTCATGGGCCTGTTTCGTTCCCAAATACTCGTGTTTGTATGAGACTCTTTGCCGCCGCCCGTTTTGTATTCGGTAAATCTCAAGGGTGCATCCTGAGGGACGTGGGGAAAGAAGCGAAAATGATAGCCGAGATAGCCTCGATATATCTCATTTTCCTTTCCGATCCCATCTGCCGGGATGTGTCCATGCTCGTTCGAGTCGAACAGACCTACGCGAAAGTCCCCCGTCCCGCCGACGCATCTGACGTCGGAGCAGTATCTGTATATGTTCGGGTCAGGGTCGTGATCCTTGTAACATTCGCAGCCGTAGTCTTCCGGACTCGTACTTGACCATACGTAAGAGAATGTCACGACGTCGCCCGGCTGACTGAACCTTTGTTCGGGAAGCCTGACCATAATCTGGTGGCCTTCGCGGACCTTCCACTCAAGCTCGCCGGAATCCGTCAGCCCCAACAGCGATGAGTCTGCTGAATGATACCAATGCAGACCATCAAACTGTCGCAAGATTGTGTAAGTGTGCTGCCTGCGCTGCCCCAATGCCGCATTCGTCGGGTTGGCTAGCGCTATTACGATTGTCTCGTTATCCTCATCGAGATCATCGTTTATGACCTCAATGCCGCTGATTGTTTTTGTGGTTTCGCCCGGGTTGAACGTCAAAGTGCCGTTGATCAATCTGTAGTCCACGCCGTCCCCCGTGGCCGTGCCGCCGCTGGCGGCGTAAGCCGCCGTTATCGTTTCGCTGCCGGCGCGAGACAAACTTACCGAAATAGGTCCCGCAGGGACGCCCTCGGAACCCCGGCTGTATTCTGCGTCGAAGGAGATCTTGATGCTCGCATCGATAATCTTGTATGTGTGTTGCGATATTGCGCCCAATTCAGAATCAGCCCCTCTCGGATTTATCAGGCCCACGGTTATCGTTTCATCCTCTTCGATCAAGTCGTCATCGCGGATGTCAAGGCTGATATTCTTGCTGGACTCACCAGGCTTGAACGTCAGTTTCCCCGCGTCCAGCACATAGTCCTCGCCTGCGGCTGCTGTCCCCCCGACGACGGCATAGTCCACCGTCACAGTTTCCTTGGGCTTTCCGTAGAGTCTTACGGTAAGAACCGCAGGCGTGACAGACTCCGCCGCCTCGGAAGACTCGCTCTCAAAGGACACACGCGTGGCAGATGCGTTGAGAAACTCATCCGGAGACAGCGCCGTATCGCTAATTCGCAGCTCGTCTATGAAGCCATCGAAGAAATCGTCGGCGTCCTGAGGCGGGTCGGCGTTGTCCCGAATCATCGCCCCAATGCCAAGGCTACGCTCGCTGTCCTCAACCCGCTGCTTATGCGGGGCGGTCCCGGCCAGCCTGCTATCGACATATATCCTCATCGGCGCGGCGGTATCGCTCTCGTCAAAAACACCTGCGATGTGATGCCACTTGTTAAGCTGGATGGTGCCGGGGCCGGTCTGCGCCGCCTTATCGTCATCGTTGATGGCGAATCGAAGATTCCCGTCGTTGGTTACCTCGAGGTAATATCGCCCGCCGCCGTATTTCCTGACCACGACGTTTTTCAGGCGAAGACTGTGGACACAAATGAAAGCTTCAATCGTAAATGCCTTAAGCTTACTGAGGTCCAACACACTGTCCGGCCCGGGGTCATTGGCGAACATTGCAGCGGTGCCGAAGCTCACGTCCGTCGGATTTTGAAAGTGGGCGCTGGTGCCCTGCTTGTTATACCACGGATTGGCGGGTCCGTATATGATTGCCGCCTCCGGGGCTCGAAGACCCTTGTTTACGAACGTCTTTATGGTCACTTGCGAGGCCACATCAGCAGCCGTGACCATCTTCTCTCGCAATGGTCCGTCAAATGTCCAATGTAACAGGGTTTTGGCCCCTGCCGAACCGGCTGCGGCCAGCAGCAGCAGAACTAAAAACATACGACCTGATTTCCCAAACATAGCATACCTCCTTTACAGCAGCAATTTGTTGATATTTATCCGTTCACGTCTTCTATCATACATAAACATGGCGAAGCAGCCGCCCCAATTGTTGATGCCCAATCCCGAAAAAAATCAAAAAATCACGATTTCGCTTGACAAATAGGGTCGTATCGGGTAGAAAACGCAGGACCGCTTCGTATCCGCGGCCGAAGGACTATGCCGCACCCCCCCCTTGCCGGCGGCCGGAGGAGTGGCATGGTGCTTATTTGTGGGGTGAAGGCCCAATTCTACCGCCGACGCGGCAAATCTCTACCAAACGAGCATCAACTCCCACGCTGCCAAAATACAATCAGTAACAGCCTCTAATGAAAACACCGTCATGGGGAGTCCCGATTTGTCGCGACTGCGGTTCAGGAAGGACGCCCCAACCCGGGCAATCCGCTACCAGTGGCTAATGCTGGTGGGCCTTATATTACCCAAGCAACAAGCTGGGACGGCGCGGTTGTGCAGGTCGACGGTACAACGTCAAAAGCATTCGGCCAAGATACTCTCACATACCAACGGGGCCTTGACTTGTCAGTGGACTTGGATGGGGACGCTGACCCCTGCAACGATGCAGATTCAACCGAACCGATTCTTGGTCAAACTTTCCCAATCGGTCAGACAGAAATCTCACTGGTTGTCATAGACGAGTGTGGGGCAAGTAGTGAGCCTGATATTGCGACCGTAACTGTGAGGGTGATTGACACAGGCATTGACATCAAGCCGGGCAGTTTCCCGAACGCCATCAATATGGGCTCTAATGGCGTAGTGCCGGTGGCTTTCCTGACAGACTTCGGCTTTGACGCCTCAACCGTCGATCCGGGCACCGTGACGCTGCGCGGCGAGCACTTCGCAGGCGGTTTAGTCAAGTTGCGAGGCAAGAAGGATGCACCGTCGCCAATGGCAAACCTCGAAGATGTTGACTAAGATGGCGATTTGGACCTTGTTGTACATCTTGAGACGGAGAAGCTTGCCGAGCATGAGCTCGAGGCAATATGCGAGATTAGCGCCCTGACGTATGACGGCTACGTTGTCTCCGCAGCGATACCATCCAGTTTGTTCCCGAGTAACACAAATCCAAGTGAAAGGCCTCGAACAAGGGCTGTAAGCATTCGACTTGCAGCCCTTTTGCCTTTCGGTCCTCAACTTTTACCGACTGCTCCTGACTTTTTCAGCTTTGATTTGTACTGCATGAGGATTGCGTCTAAGACGGACGGCGGCTACTGGGTCCTGTTTCCAAATTGTAGCCGCTATGCGCTGCTGAGGACGTTCTCTTGTGGCCCAAGAATGGCTGCTGTTAGAATCGATTCTCCGCACAGTGCTGTTCCTTTCGGTGGAGTCGTTTGCCGTCTCCGTCATCCGGACTTGCGCTTAAGCGCGGGACAACTTTTGAAGAATGTCAGCACCGGTCATGATGATTCGGTGTCATTGGTGCTCTACTCAACTGCGATGCGTCGGGAATCCTCAATGAGCTGGTTAGCTCGGTCGATGAACTCCAAACCCATATTGTACGGGATACTGCTGGTAAGGGGAATCACATCAAGCGAAGCTCGCAGGCAATACAACTGCACTTCTGTCGGGTCGCCTATAATTACATCTATCCAACTGTATCTTAGCGGCATCAGCAGAAGTATGGGCGCAGTGCTGCCGAGCCTGGCAAGCAGAAAGCCAATCCACAGGAGGGCACTTTCCGGCCAGTCAGGCGGTGAGCCGGGGATACGCAGGAAGGTCGGCCGGAATTCTTTGGTTTTGGTGGAATCAGGACGATATCGTTCAACTTCACGCTCTATATGATATAATATGCGAAGGAGACCTTCGCGGTTCGGGCCCATTTCGGGATAGTCGGCGAGCCTTGCCAGAACGTCTGCACGCGCCGCCGGTGACTTTCCTGAAGATTGACATTGCCGGGCTAATTGACGAAGCTCGTTTTGAGCGTTTTCAATAATCATCTGCACGTCGGGTGCTGATGTGGCTGCAACACAGCTTTCTTCAATCCTTTCCAAGCGAGATAATATGTTCTTTAGCACCCATTCCAGCGGCAATTGATGGCACTGAACGCAGACTATCATTGGGTAGCTCGTGCGCCCCTTGCCGTCTCGCGAGGACCATATTCGCCCAACGACCACGTTGTTGTACATGCACCAGACAAATACGTGTTTGAACTCTTTGATTAGCTGATTTCCCTGAAGCTTGTCCCAGCTTCCCGAGTCAATGTTGCCGCCGATACCCTGGACATAAAGCAGGCGCTTTACGTTTACGAAAACATCGGTCTCCAAGCCAATGTCGTCAATGTGGTCATCCCAACCGGGGTGTTTACCGAACGCGGCAACGAATACTCTTTCGGAGCCGGCATACCCGGCATTAGGTGTTCCGGGACGCAAATGACTCACAATTTTCTTGAAAATCGACGTCAAGAATGTCGTGCTCCACAAGGGAATCCAGTTACTTTTTCAATGACGGCCACTGGTCAGGTCTTGGCAGGTCGAGCTTATTCGTGCCATCGCTGTCTTTGAAGAATTCGAGCTGCAAACAGAACACGCCCCCCAGACCTTCTTTGGTCTTGACATTCAGCTTGATATACCCCTTCTTACACTCATCACTGCATTGATGCAACATCCTCAGACTCGCCCAGGGCCCCGGAAACTCCAGACTCGTGCGGGCTTCGGCATCAGAGGGATACTGAAAGAACTCTACCGTCACCGACGGGCCGGGATATTTGACCATACCCATGCTATGATTCTCCCTGGAACGCGTGCTGAACCGCCCACTTTTGCCGCTTCCCTGTAGAAGCCGGAATTCTGTGAGATAGTCAAGCAGAAGTTCTTCGCCTTGGCGCAAAAGTTCTCGCTGCTGGCTCTCGCTCAACAGAGTTATCCTGCAATAGTAAGGATCCACACTTTCGGGAATACCCTGCAAGACCTGCCTGATTCCCTCGGCCCATGTGCTGCTGGATTGGGGCAGCACTAATGCCCGCATTTGGCCAAACTGCTTATCCACGTTAGCTACCCCTGTCTCAGCGCCGGCTCCGATTGTTCCCGGGTCGTACTGCTTTCGCGGCAAAGCCCTTTTTGAAAGCGAAAGGGCATCCTTGAGTTCAGCAAGGGTCAAATCCTGCGTGCTGTCTCGTTCCAAGGGAAACTTGCTCCCATAGCGAGCTCTAAGGTTTTCGAACGCCTCTTCCCCCTCTCGTTGCACCTGGTCGGCAATCAAACGCAACGAATAGTGAGTCAGCTCGGTCCAGTAGGCCTCAACAAACTCCGTAGGCGAACCGGCGGAAAATGCAAGGTAATCCTTGCCGACGAGTATAGGATTATTGCTCAGCAACTCGTTTCGGGCCTCGAATGCTTCACCGCTCAAGCTTCCCCACTTCTCGAGTGTTCGCTCGCACCTTTTCTGGAAGAAATTATCAGCGAGTTTTCCCATATCTTTGCGGAATTGTCTGACCTTCTGCTCCCCTGCCGGTATGTACTTCTCAAATCTGCCAAGAGCATTCTCTTCAATATCTTTGCCAAACTTGTTCAATTGGGCAGACACATCCAAAACATCGAGCTTTCGAAGCTGCAAGTGCTGGGCCTGCCACTGGTTTTCCTGTGGAATGATGCTTCTAATAAAATGATCAGGGACGGTCTGGAGCCAGTAATTCACGTATCGCCTTACATATTCCACGTAGACTCCATTTGCGTCCCGATACAGCTCATTAAGGTGCGTCTCATCGAGCAGTTCGTACTTCTTTGAAGCGTCCCTCAATACGTCTCCAAGAATCACCCAACCCTCAAGCACGGCAGCGGCGGCCGAAGGGTCATATTTCTTGTCGACTATCTTTGTCGGAACCGTGGCCGGCCAATCCATCCCTCCGCCTTTTTCAATAAGCTTCGCGAGTTCTTCCATGTTCTTAGGGGCGGCCTCCACCAATCCGCCTTTCAAAACATCAGAAAGTTGTCTTTGCTCGGCCCCATCAAGAACCGACATGGAGACGTCGTGTGCCTGTTGGAGACGAAAGGCGCCGGGGTCAAGCGCCCCTAACTCGCGGATTTTATCCCGTGCCGCTTTAATGGCCCTATTCACTTCGTTGACTGCCCCAGCAACCTGATTCAGCTCGGAGAGGTGTCTGGCCACGCGGACCTGTTCGTCGGCATTCTTGTACATTTCAAAACGGATTTCATATAAGCGCCTGCCGTTACGCTGAGTCCAGAAACCTCTGTCAAGCTGGTCAAGCTCTCTTGTCAAATCACTGTTACTCAGGCTCGCAATGATTTCAGATCGAGTCATCTCAAGCTCATCGCGAATCTCACCGAGAAACTCGCCTTTTCTCACCTCTTTCAACTCGTCAAGAAGAAATTCGTAATTCTCATTGACATCTTTTAGGGCCTCTGTTGACACCGTGCTCCAAAGACTCCCAAGTGACCGGGAATCTTCAAGAGTGCGGCTGTACTCAACTATGCTTCGTCTGGCCTCGCTCAGGTTTTTAACGGCTTCGTCCCACCTACTGTTAGAGGACTTGAGTTGGCTAAGCGCATGAGGCCCGTCAGATCCGCGACCACCAAGGAGCAAAATAGCCTCCTCGGCGCTATTGAACCGCGAGATGGCTCCCCTGAGACTGTTCAATGTCTTGATCTGAGTGCTGTCTTGGCGCGCCTGACTAATCCGGTTCGGATCCTTCCAATACTTATTGAAAAGATCTGCACCATGCTCTATTGCGACATCGCGGTCGTTGGGGTCGCTCTTGAAGGATTCGGCAGGCCAGGATGTTCCATACACCAAGCGGAGCGGGTAGTGCAACCTTGCCTTGTCCTCATCGTAAAGTTTGATTTGTTTGACTAGGTCCTCCTCGTATCCTCCAAGCTCGTCATGGGCAAAGATATACCGGACGAAAGGGTCCAAAAAAACTTCTGGGGAGTATTCACCGTCTTCATCGAAGGACTTACCGGCTCTGATGCGGATTAAGTGACGCAGGAGCCTGGTTTCGTTATCTTCCCGCGTCCACCGGCCGTTTGTTTGCGTATCCATCAGGTCGCGAGCTGCATTGAGCAGTGGATGCAGCACACCTTTCTCATAGACGACCGCTTCGGCTTTTCTCAGTTTCTCCGGCTCAATACCCTCGGCCACTCTGGCTGCCAAGGCGAAAATCCAGGGCACGCCTTCTTTTTCCCATTGCAACACGGTATCAGCAAGTCCGGCGGAGAAGTTTAATCTCATGACGTCCGGTATTGGCTTATTGGCTTTGTCATATATTTTAGTCCTGCCAATATATCTGTAATTATTCTCGCCTTCCTTCTTTATTATCTCGAGTTCATTCTGTCCTGTTGGACCTACAAACCTTGCGGCGTTCGCGAAATACCCTTCCATCTTCCCGATACTTCGGCTAAAACGGTTCGCAGCATAGATGGTGAACAAGAGCAGCAAGGCCACGCTGGCGGCCGCCGAGATCAAAACCGCTGTCTTTCTTCGGCTGTGCAGCTTCTTTGCATTTGTAGCGTATGTGACCAGTCCCTGCTCACGGAAGACCTTCTTGGTGAAAAGGTCTCGCAGGAAGTATGCCCTGTCGCGCTCCCATACTCGTCCGTCCGGGAGGGAATCGACCGGGACTCCGAGCGATTCGGCAAGGTCCTCGTCCAAAGCCGAACCTTCTCGCATTGAGGAGGTGAAATAGATACCGCGGAAGAACAGCGGCTTGCAGGACCACTGGCTGCCGACACTAAAAATCAGCTCCAGATATCGAGCCAATCGGGGCGCTATTTTTGTAATGCTCAGCGGAAAAGCATACAACGTGTCAATGGCCCGCACTTTGTCAATCCCGGACTCCTCAGAGGTCACTTCCTGTATCAATGCAAGTCTGCGTCGATAAAGACGTCCTTGAATTGTCTTCAGGTGCTGGTCGATGAAATCAGGATTGTATGGTTCGTCGAGCGGTGCGGGGTTGGACCACCCCAATATCTGATGCTGGAGCTGCGGGTCCTGCAGGTTGTCGAAGAAATCACGGAAGCCGTTGATAAGGTCGCTCTTGGTAATAACCACGAACACGGGAAAACGCACATCCAGCGCACGCTGGATGAGATCAAACTGCCGGGCAATCTTGGATGCTTTTCGCTCAATTTCATCCGCCGTGTCTTTGATAAGGCTGTCAGCAGGAATAACCAGCAGCACGCCGTTTATCGGGCAGCGTGTGCGGTATCTTCTCATCAGACTTAGAAACTCCTTCCATTCACTTGAGCCTCCCGTTTCGACCTCCTCGAACATCAGTCGCCCGGCAGTATCCAAAATCACCGCATGGTCTGTAAACCACCAATTCATGTTGAGGGTGCCCCCGGCGCCTTGATACTCATCCTGCAGACCGGGCGGAAAACCAACATTGCAGTGGCGTACGGCTTCCGTCTTACCTGACCCTGGCTCGCCTACGATCAAATACCAAGGGAAACTGTACAGACTTTTGCCCGCAGCGGCGAACTTCTGTACGCCTTGTTCGAACTTCTTGCGCAAATCGTCCAGCCTTGCGACGTGCGCCGGGGCGCTGATTCCCTGTGGTGTTGCCGAGGTATTCTCCATGAGGCCGCGCTCCATTGGGGCAGCCTGGCGTTTCTTCAGCCACTTTAGCACGCGCCAGTAAAGGACAAGCAGCAGAGTTACAACGGCGATTCCGATAAGCACCACCCAGAATACCCCTGGGGGAAGCAGATATCCAATTAGGGCTACAAGGCCGCCTCCGGAAACCGCCACAAGGCTAATCTTGGCGGGTGTCGGGAGATTCGCAAAGGTTGAAATTCGAGGCATCATATTGGTTCGATATTCTCCGATCTAATTGGTGTTATCGTGCGTGGACTCAACGACGACAGCAGAACCACCCTGTTTTATGATGGTATCAAGCGAATCGCCTACATTTTTGGAGGTCCCCACAAACAACCAGAAATATGCAATGCTCCAGACGATAATAAGACCTATCAAGGCGATTCCGATACCGACTAACTTGGTACTCGGCGGCTCAACAAAGTCCCTCGAGTCCACATTCTCGTAGGCCTCGGGACAGATGTAAGACTTTTCGTCCGCATCCATCATCCCCGAAATACGGGCCGAGATCTTCGACATTAACCTTTGGATGGCTTCCGGTTGTCCCGTGTAAACTCCCGTAAAACCTAATCCGAGACAAGTGTAGAATACGGGCAGCCTTTGGGTGGCGGCACTGCTCGGATCGACCAGGTTTTCATCCAGCAGATCAAAGAATTTTTCGTCGCCCGCCAGCTCGTTCCTTTCCCGGCCCAGCTCATACCACTGGGATGCGAAGTTCAGCTTGCTCTCCTTTACCATGAAGTCGACGAAAAAGAGCAGAGGCAATTCAATCTTTTCATACTGACCGACGAGTTCGGCCGCCGTGCCGGCCTTTGCCCTCATCTCTTGGAATATCCTTTTTATGTCGGCGCGTACCTGGTCCATTTCGAGAGTACAGCCCATCCGCGCCGACCTGCTCAGCCGACAAACGTACTGGAAAAGCGGTTCGCACAATTCAATCAGTGTCACTTGCTATGCCTCCGTATCTGGAACAGTCATATACAGGGTGACATCAAAGTCGGATGATTCGATGCCCGGCCATCGCACGGCGACAGCCTTCTCCTGCTTTATGCGCTCCCAAAGCCGAGCGTTTTCGCCTCGCAACACCCTGAAATAGTGAAGCCCCACCTGGGCGGGAAGCTCAACCGGTGGAAACAGCTCCTGAGCAAGCTGGATCCCGAAAACACGCTGACTTGCGAGACTTTGGGGCATAAGTTTGAATCGGTCCCGATCAAGCACCAGCTTCGCCAGCTCCGAAGGGTCTTGTTTCGTCTTGATGGCAAGAAAATACTCGTTGGGAAGGGATAATGCCTCATCGCTGAGGGTAGCAGCAAGGATGTTTTGCTCGCGATCCATCGTAAAACCAACCTTAAGATATCTGGCTCGGACTACGCCTTTGAGCAGGGACCTGATCTTGGAGGACATCTCGTTGAACGCCATCGCCGGGTTGTCGTGGTCATACTCGGAACTGTCGAACTGGTCGCGATCGGGACGTAATGCAGCGAGCTCCGCGAGCAGCTCTCTCAGCTCCAGGTGCATCTGAAACGGCGTGACTCCGCCGGGCGCTCGGATAAGAGCGAAGAGTCGAGCACTAAAACGGTTCAGAGTTCGAAGCCGAAACATCTGCTCGAATTGAACGCCGCGCAGGTTTTCGATGGAAAAACCACCACGGTTAATTTGAACCACCAGCTCGTTTCGACTTGCCATGACCTGGTTAGCCAAATCTCGCAGCAGCTCCTTCAACACGGTTGAGCCCCCTATCACGAGACAGGCAGGAATGTATGCAGGATCGCGCCGAGGCAGACCGATATCTTCGCCGGCGGGGTGGACGATTCGCAGCAACGGCAAAACTTCAAGGTCAGAGCGGTCGTCGCCATCTAAAAGCAGCCTGGCATTTATCTGACGCACAAGGATCGGTTGAGGATTTTCGCCGGTGTTTTCATCAGGCCTCTCAACCTCAGCCACCCGATACGTGCGTTTCACGCGCCAGTCTTCCTCGGCGCCTTTCTCAATAAGATTACCTCGTGAAGGAGACCATATCGGCACGCCAAGACTGATGGTCAGCGGACCACTGCTTGATGCAAACGCTTCCTTTATGTCAAGGGACGGCAGAACAGCATTCTCAGGTACATTTACCTCCAGCCCGCTGGGCATTATGACTCGGAGCCGGTCGAAGCCGACTCTCATATTCTCGAGCTGATCGTCGGAAACCTTCGCATCTATCAAGCCATAGGGGTAGCTCCAGCAGAGGCGGCGTTCCCCTGTGAATCTCTCCATGATGTGCCTTTGCATGGCCTGCAGATGATGAGGCTGAAGGAAGAGGCCTTCATACCAATGGATTTGGCCTTGTATGGTCATAATGTTTTCCCCGTACTAACGTTGTTGACCCATCCCCTTCATCAAAGACTCGACGCAATCAACTATCGCCTTTCTTATCTCCGTTTCAATGGAGTCCTCATTCAACGCACCCGCCAGCTCGAGATATTTTCGCCAGCACTTGACCTCGTGACTTACAAACACGCTTCCATGCTCCATTCGGACCAAGGTCTCAATCTCAGACGGCGAAAATCTCGCGAGATGATGCTTGGCGAACTGGCTGCCAACCCTGCTGATCGCAGTGATAATGGCTGCGATAAGCCGCTGCAGCTGTCTAATTTGGCTATCGACCTCCTGCCGAGGCGCACCAGAATCGCCGGAAGCGAACTGCCCCATCGTCTTCTTAAGAACACCGGACGAACGAATGCTTGAGCGAGGTGACAATTTGCGCCACGTATTCCATACCAGAGGCTCAAGCTTACATACGAAATCGGTAAGCAGGGTAATTAACTCTATGAGACGGTTGTTATCGAGGGGCCTTTCGTTGCCAAGCTGAAGCTGAGTCATTAGTTCTTGAATCATCTGTGGTGAGTAATTCTGCGTTCCTTGTGTGGGCAATCCAGCTTGATGCAGACCCCCGGCGAGATGTTCTTTCCGGTCGCTGGAAAGGGCCGGTAAAATCTCAGAGAGCCGGCCGGCAAGAAAGTCGGCGTCGTTCAGTCTATCCTCCTCAACGACCAGATCGCTCTCAGGCGGCGGCTCTTTCGATATCTGCCGAGCACCAATCTGTCCGGCGGGGAACTTGGCCATCAATCCTTCCAGGAATTCATGCCGCTCCTGCGGCAGCACCGTTTTCAAGGCCCTTTCAATCTCTTCGCAGAGATACTCGGTTCTGGTCTGCTTGCTTTCGTCTGCAAAGTCCACCTGAATCAGCCGAAGTCGATTTGCCGTCTCCAGCACGCGATTCTTCAACTTGTCTTCGTTGTTGGCGGGCATAATTTCTCGGTCCTCTTGCAACAAAACAACGGCGCCTATGACACCCCATTATTTTCAGTTTTCTTGCCTTGTCAACAAGAATTCCAGGTGCGAATCAGCTCATGGACGGAACACTCGATTTCACAACACCTTATGCCACCAGGTTTCTCAGCACAAGGCTGTCCGCATCTTTTTTGAACTCCTTGCTACGGAGCCATGACGACCATCCCAATTGGCCCGTTTCTCCAAGACGAATGCGCGGGACATCTGCTGCGCGCAGTATCAACTGAAGCTCCCAACTCAATTGATCTCCTACATAGTTCCTGACCCATGCAATGAGCCGGCGAATGCTATCGTGTCCGGGCAAAAAACGCAGATAATCGGAAAGGCACATTGGGCCGAATGTAATCCTGAATCTTTGCTGGCACTCCCAAAAACGACGCCCTATCACCAATGTACGTCCCAACTTTGAGTTTCCAGGTGCTTTTCCCAATTGACAGCGGTACTCTTTCGGAAGGTTTATCCACTGTCCAACAAATTCATCTATTTTGACTGTTATCCCGAAGTAATCCTGCAGTATCTCTCTCAAGCCTTCAGCATACTTGGCGGGGCACGCAAGGCGCCCTGAATAGTGAAGTTTTGCAGGATCGGGAACGGCATCCCTGTTTCGAAGCGAATCCGCTCCTATTCCAAACAGGCCGCCGATGTAAAGTGCAAAGCGGTTTTCTTCCTTGCGGTCGTAGCTTACACCTTGCCGGTTGCAGGCCCACGCACGATAGAACAGGGATATCATCCTATGATTGAAGATGTCAAGAAAGCTGGCCAGTGTCCTGTCTCTGTGGTTGTGTAAGCGATCATGGACATATTCAGTTATGGCCAGAGGCATCGGTCCGTTGGTCCCGAGAAGCCCCAAAAAGCTCACGATCATTCGGGCAGGATGCTCGCTTGTGGCTTCGTGGTAAGCTTTGACGGACGAGGGCGCAAAACTTAGAGACACGTCTTGCGAAAACCTGACCGGATCAGCATGCGGTCGCTGCGAATATCCGACGCGAGGCAGGTCCGGACGAGCACATTCGAGCCGTCGCACCGCCTGGAAAAAGTCAAACTCATAAGGCTTGTCGTGCAATCTAAGAGTCAGAGAATCGGACGCAATCCTTCTCTCGTGGTCCATCGCATAATCTCTCCGCGTTCGACGGTTTTCACTACGGTTTCAGTAAAGGAATTAATGGAAACATATCTGGCAAAGAACTGTTCGAGAACGGCGCCGAGGAGAAACGCGCCGGTTCCCTCAAATGACGCCTCTTCAATGGTTACAGTCACTTCCAAGCCGCGGGCAAATGCTATCGAACCGGACGTGGGGATTCTACGAGTGATCGGCTTGCAGCTTACGGACTTGACGCCGTCAACTTGCTTGCAGGTCTGTGGGTCGCCAGTGTCGCTGTATAGTTTCATAATGTCGCGAAGAGCAGAGGCGCCTTCTCGTTCATTGGTGTCGACGAGAGAAAGATAGTTGAGCGAGAGGTGATCAATAACGCGCCAAAGGATATCCCCTTCAGCATGAGATGGTTTAGGCGACGTTGGAGCCGCGACGCAGCGAACTGACGTGCAGGGCGCCGTCTTCTCCATAGTGAAATCGGACGTGCCAAGTCCGATCGGCATTTGCAGCGGCAAGTCACGATTTGTGCACAGCGCCTCCACTCCCAACTGTCTTAGGTTGGCACTGTACGGCGCGGCACCCGGCTCAACAAGGGATATGTAGACCTCGCTGCCCGCATAACTTCTTGATCTGAGAGCCTGCCGGCCCGTGCTCTGCGATGCCGGTCTCGGAACACGATGTGTAACATAATACGCGCCTGCTCTGTTGCTCCCCAAGTCTCTTGCCAGATAAAACGGGCTGAACTCCTGGAGCTGCTCGGACCGTGCACCATAACCAACCACCTTCGAAATTCTGTAAACCTCGAAGTCTTGCGACCTGGTCCGGTCGGGAACCACGTGAAACTCGAAGAATCTGTCCGATACGGGTATGCGGTCGCACTGTTTTTCGAATAGGTTTATCGCCGGCGAGCAAAACAATCCAAAGTTATCGGCGCTGACGGCGCCCTCAAGCTTGATATTCAAATCTCGAAACAAGACTATTATATCCAGCTCGTTTTCCTCACAGCGCCGGATGGCTTCACCAAAGTCCGTCAGTTCGATGAACATGAACCGTTGCGCAAATGCAAAATACTCTTGCAGGAGTCTATATCCCTGAAAAGACCGGGCGTCGTAAGGCAGCAGTTTTTGTCTATTCTCGAAACCGAGCCGTCGGATGCACGAGGCGTCAATGAGCTTCTGCCATTTTATGGGCCTGGCTGCAGGCTGCACAACAACCGCCGCGGCGTCTGCAAAGAACTGTTCGTACAAATACATGGGTATCTCGCCAGGTCCCATAAGATGCAGGCTCAAAGAATCCAGCTTGACTTTGCCAAGACTAAGCTCCTGCGGTGATTGAATTCTGATTCTGACTCCAGCCCTGATACCCGTCAGGTTGGGAACATCGAGCGATGCCAGCTCCCGCGTATAGTAGTCGGCACGGCTTATCCGAATGGGCCACAGCGTCACATCGTGCGCCGTACGATATTCGCATCTTGTCTGTTCTGTCTTGCCCAGCATACTGTAAAGCGACGACCCTCGCGGAATCAAGAAGCCGTCAACCAGCCCCGTTTCGTTCATGTCCGGCTCAAACCGCGCGATACACATGGAGGGCGTAGGCGCCAGATAGTGGGGATAGATGGTTTCGAGCAAGGACTGCGTAAAGAGCGGGAACTCTGCATCGAGCTTGAGCTGGACTCTCGCTGCGAGGAATGCAAATCCTTCGAGCAATCGCTCAACAAACGGGTCTCGACACGGTTGAAACTCATCCAGCCCACCCAAGCGGCCCGCTATCTTGGGGAATTCCTTTGCGAACTCGGCCCCCATGGCACGAAGATATGCCAGTTCGAGATTGTACAACTCGAGCAACCGTCTATCCACTTGACTCGCCTTTCCACTCGCAGTGCCCGGTTTCCAGGTCGACCTCAGTTTTGATAAGAAGGTGCTCCGGTGAAGGCTGGGCCCAAAGTTCGCCTTTTATCTCGAACGATATGGTGACAGCAGACCGTGTATCCTGCCCAGAAACTATGCGTACCGAAAGCGATTCAGGTGAAATCCGCGGCTCGAAACATCCAAGAGCATGTTTTATTCGTGATTCGATGTCTGCCGGAGTTATGCCTGAAATAGTGGCGCCGCATAGATCCGGAACTCCGTAATTTAGCACGGACCGTGCGGCTTCGGTGAACTCGTATATGTAATCCTCTGAAGGCCTGGACCTCGAGTTGAAAAGCATCTCGACATCACGTAACACTGCCGCCCTGTATTTTTGAATTGAAACCACACGTCGGTCGCGACTTTCCTTTGTGGCCTCCGGTTCGTCGTCAGTGAGGCGGTCAAACAGGCACGGTTGCAGACGATCCATAGGCGCAAGTTCAGCCATCTCCGATTTCACCGCCTTGCCGCTCAGTCTTTGAGTGGTTCAAATTTATTTGTCTCACCTGCAGTATCGAGAACTCATCTGCATCGGTGGCAAATATCCTCTGTCCGAGACCGAGGTATGTGTCGCCCGGCAGTTCAACCCATTGGGTCTTGCGTGCAAGCCGGATAGAATTATCTTCGCTGACTTCGGAAGCCGGATACCTCGTGGGTATCAGGCCTGTTGCCTCACCGCCGTTTACCCATGTGAAATACGCAGGAATCCAGACCAGGTCCCGCAGGTCGCCGGGCTCTTCAATTCTGATTTGTTTTACGGTGGTGAACGGTACCCAGTAGTATTTTCCGTCAACAATAGCCTCCAGTAGCGGGCCAAGTCTGGAATCGGCATCCGCAATCCACTCGAAAGACCGGCCGTCGGCCGAACCGGAAACAGCGGGAGCTGCCTCAAAAGCACGCTCTCTAAGCTTCTGTGAGGCCTGGTATTTCTTCTCGGCAACCATCTGGTTCGCCTGCACCAGCCATCCGACCCATTCGTCCGGCTCGCCCAGAACAAGCGGTGAGCGCTTTCCACAGAAGACTTCCGCCCGCAATGCTTCGCAGTTGAGCGCGGCGCGACACACCTGGGCCATCAGCAGATTCGCAGCGTCAAGCTCGGCCGCGACATTCAACTGGCCCAGCGCACGGTCCCAATCACCCATAACCGACAGCAACTGGAAAAGGAAGACGCGAAGTTTTGCATCGGCAGGGGCGGCGCGAACCTGCCCCTCGAGAGCAGCCAGCGCCTCATCAAGCTGGCCCGCCCGCACCAATTCTTCCGTTTGCATAGCAATAGCCTCCTCTGCCGGACCAAATAGACAGACCTCACTCTTGGCTCAGAGGACGAGCCGGCGTTTTACCCAAACTCTCAAGACGCTGATATTAGCCGCCTTTGTTGGTGATCAGGCTCCAGTATTTTTCAACGTTGCCCTTCGTTGCGCCGGTTTGGTGGTCCGTCTGGATATAGTTCCAGGTTATCTTGCCGTAGTTGAAGGTGACCGATTCAATAGGCAGATCACCGCCCGCGGAGCCCCCGATGGCAACCGAGGAAAGGATCACGTCGTCCAGTTTGTATTCCATGTATTTTTCCTTGTTCCCGGTAGCGCGGCATAACTCCATCGTCACGCTCTTGATGTGCGTACCGTTGCAGCAGGTGAGATTCAGCGTGGGTGAAGTGGTATCCAGGACTTTTGTGACCGAGAAATCCTGATGGTCACACCTTGCTCCGGAGGCTGCGCCGCCGCTGCTGCGGGCCCCTGAGCCCGTCTGCGAAACCCCGTGGCTGTACGAGAGGATTTCAATCCACTCCTTATGCTTGTCGTCGGTACTTTCGCCTTTGATATCACCAATCTTCAAAAAACAATCAACTGCCATCTTAGTAACTCCCTTTTAAGAAATAGTATTAGCAACCCCTGTTCAATTCGCTTACAGAAAGCGTCTTATTTGCATCTTTCGCGTTTAATCGTAAACCTAACCACCCTTCTTGACTGAGGGTAGCTTGGATACCAATCGCAGCGAAACAGTCAGTCCCTCAAGCTGGTAGTGAGGCCGCAGGAAGAATTTGGCCGAGTAGTACCCCGGATCTCCTTCCACTTCATCAACCACCACTTCTGCCGCCGCCAAAGGATATTTGGCTTTGACTTCGTCCGAGGCGTTTGGATCGCTGGTGACGTACTGGGTTATCCATCTGTTTAGCCAGCTCGCCAGGTCAGCCCGCTCCTTGAACGAACCAACCTTATCGCGCACAATGCACTTCAGGAAATGTGCGAACCGGCACGTTGCGAACAGATACGGCAATCGTGCCGCCAGCTTGGCGTTCGCGCTGGCGTCCGGGTCGTCGTATTCCGTCGGCTTTTGCAGCGACTGGGCCCCGATAAAACACGCGTAATCCTCGTTCTTCCAGTGTGACAGCGGCATCAATCCGTTCTTGGCCAGCTCGGCTTCGCGTCTGTCGGTAATGGCAATCTCCGTGGGGCACTTCATATCCACGCCGCCGTCATCGGTCGGGAAGGTATGGCAGGGAAGCCCTTCCACCATTCCACCGCTCTCAACACCACGAATACGTGCACACCATCCAAACTCCTTGAAGGAGCGGTTGATGTTCACACCCATCGCAAAGGCCGAATTTGCCCAAAGATACTTGGAGTGGTCGCCTCCCGCCGTGTCCTCTTCGAAATCAAATTCCTCACAGGGATTCGTCTTGGCGCCATAAGGCAGCCGCGCAAGGAATCGCGGCATCGTCAGACCGATGTACCGCGAATCATCGGAGTCCCGCAGTGACCGCCACGGAGCATAGTCAGCGGTCTGGAATATCTTCGTTAAGTCCCTCGGATTACTGAGTTCCTGCCAGGAATCCATGTTCATCAATGTAGGGGCGGCTGCACAAATAAACGGTGCGTGAGCCGCCGCGGCAATCTGCGCCACCCCATTTAGTATTTCGACGTCCGGGGGGCTGTGGTCAAATTGATAATCGCCGACGAGGCAGCCGTACGGTTCGCCGCCAGGAGAGCCGAACTCCTCTTCGTACAGCTTCTTGAAAAGCGGACTCTGGTCCCAGGCCGTGCCTTTGTACTTCTTTATTGTCTTGGCCAGGTCTTTCTTGGAAAGATTAAGCGCACGTATCTTCAGCGTCTCGTCGGTTTCTGTGTTGTTCACAAGATGGTGGAGCCCTCGCCACGCGCCCTCAAGCGCCTGGAAATCCTGGTGATGCATGATCGCATTGATCTGCTCGGACAGCTTCCTGTCTATCTCTGCAATAATCGACTCGATGGTCTTGACCGCGTCTTCCGAGACAAGAGTGGTCTCAGCCAGCGCCTGTTCCGCCAGCGTTCGAACCGCCGAACCAATGGCTTCTTTTACATGGTCGGACTTGGGCTTGAACTCTTTCTGCAGGAGCTTATCAAATTCAGTTGGCTCTATGGCCACAGCCTCAGCGGGCTGCATCCCTTGTTGTTCTTTCATTTCTTCAGCCATCGGATTATTCCTCCTTACCACTCTCAGCAGATTCAGCTTGCGGTTTTGGCGCAGAAGTCAGGGCCCCCAGCAAGGCCTTGTCCTTCAGGGCCTTGGCTATCAACTCTTCGGCGCCACTCTTGCCGTCCATGTACGATAACAGATTGGACAATTCGGTTCGGGCCTTCAACAGCTTGTTCAGAGCGTCCACCTTCTGCGCGACCGCCGCCGGAGAAAAATCATCCATACTCTCAAACGTAATATCGACGCTCAGATTGCCCTCGCCCGTAAGCGTGTTTGGCACCTGAAAAGCAACCCGCGGTTTCGTGGCCTTGAGCCGCTCGTCGAAGTTGTCGACGTCGATTTCGAGAAACTTGCGATCTGCAACGCCGGGCAGGCTCTCCGCCGGCTTGCCGGACAAATCCGCCATCACGCCCATGACGAAAGGCAGGTTAATCTTCTTCTCCGCTCCGTAGAGTTCCAGATCGTACTCTATTTGCACTCGTGGGGCTCGGTTGCGAGCTATGAACTTCTGACTGCTTTTCTTTTTTGCCATGCTCACTCCTTTCAAAAATTCCAAGCATCGAAGAATATCGACGCACTCAAACGTACCTATATTTCAGGTTAATTCTTGTTCAGTAACCGCTCCCGGAATCACCCTCGGTGACTCCGCCAATCATTCTTACCTGGTTAATGGCCTCCGGGCAAACATCCTGAATGACTTCCAAAAAGCTCTTTGACACCAGTCTTTGCGCCCTGCGCAAAAGCATCGGCACCGGACTCGATGGCTCATTGCGTTCGAAGTACTGGCAGACCTTCTCGATGGCCAGCAGGGCTTCCTGGGGCGACCGAATCTCACCGGTGAGAGGCGCGCCGCCCTGTTGCGATTCACCGCCGGCCCCCTCCCCTTCCGCCACAGACTCGCCGTAGCCCCGTCTTGCCAGATACTCCTGCACGCATTTATGGATACTACCGAGAACCGCCTGGAAACCGCTAAGATCCGGAGACTGGCCCTGGGACGCGTTTTTCGAGAAAACAGTGGTTATAGCCGCTACCTGCTCAATCGCACCCTGGGCGGCCTGGCCAGTCGCGAGCAGCTCATCTGTAGCAGTATCCTGAAATGCCGCATCTATCAAAGCCGCGTCCGGGGCGCTGGCCGCCTTATCATCTGCTACTGCAATCTCTCCTTTGGCGATTTGGATGTCGCGCAGGTTGAACCTTCCTATCCGCGCCGAATTGCTCAGCGGAACCTCCGCTAGTCGCTGCTTGAACTTCATCGGGTCCTGCTCGCTTACCGAAGGCGGCGACAACGACTGCAGGATATTCATCCGTTGGAGCGGGTCGTTGTTGTCGTCGGGGTCAAGCTGAGGGTAAAGGTGGTCCCAATAGCGTTCCAGCAGCCCGCGCAGTACAACAAGCCCGTCGCGAAGGCCGTCGATGCCTTCCATCTTCAAGAGCGCGAGAGTAAGATACATGGCAAGCCTGAGGTCCTTGGATCGCTGCAGCAGTCCCAGACTCGTTTCACGGACTTCACGCCAGTTCGGCTCTGCCGCCGCATCCTCCGTACCAGCTACTACCCCGCCCGTGCCCTTCGTCCGAACCATATCCTCGAGGGCAAGAAAAGATTGGTCGTATGAGAGGTCTTCGCCGCAAGGGGCCTCGGGGCTAACTTCGGAAAGCAGGCTTTCAACATCAAGAGCCATCGCATGTCCAAACAAGAATAAACTGCGAAACACCTGCCCGCGGTATGGCTGGCCGCTGCTGTGCAATATCAGAAGCGGCCTCAAGCCTCAAACTCCACAGGCGAGTCTCACCTGCCGCAACGGAATTTCACTTCGCTGTCCCTTCGGCAGCTTTCTGCTCACGCTGTTACCCACACCTGAAGCTCCGTCGCAGCACAAGACCTCGCCACAGTATCCGGAAACCGCGGTACCTAATATGCCGCATTTTGGACGATTGAGGCACAACCGTCAAGGCTTTTTCTGAAAAATATTTCTGTGCAGCTTGAACACAATGGCCGTACCTCAAACGGCCCGTGCCTTTGCGGAAGGGCTGAAGCGGTGCAAACGTGGGCATTGCCCCCGGTCAGAGCAGCATTGCGGCATCTAAATGCCTTTCAGTCGCCACCCTTGCAGCGGCCAAGAATGACGCAAATTTTGCAAAATTCAGCTTGACACTCCCTTACGCCCGGCGACAATGGGGGCGCTGTTGACAATGACTGTACCTTTAGGGAGCATCCAAGCAAGGCTCCCGGATTTGTACCAGGTGAGAGAATTCGTTTATTGCAGCAGCCGAATATGTCTTCACCAGAGATTTCGGAGAGGTGGAGGCCGTCGTTTTTCAGGCGATTAGTTTTTTGTAGCAAAAGAATTCAAGATGCATGCTGACATGTACCGGTTGGGCCTCGGCGAGCGCGAGCAAGGGTTGTATTGTCGAAGATCGAGGGGCGCTGAGGCACGCAAGTCGCTCCGGCGGCGCCTACATCTTCTCAGACACGGAAGTAGGGGCCTTGCCGCTGGTTTTGCTGGGCACGGAAAATGCTATGTCCGAATGGCTGCTCAATAACAAGCATTGCCGTATTGAGAACCGCCTCGAGGACCTTCCCGATATCTACATTGGCGTTACCCGATATAAACCGGGCAGTCGATTCCGCGCGATTTCTCCCGTGGGTGACACCGCCACAGAGCTCACAAAACAGCTTACCAGCTTCAGCTTGGCTGGAGCGTTCGAAGAGCTCCATTCCCGCCGTAGGACGATTCTCGGCAGGGCTGGAACCACTGTCAATAATGTTTTTCTTGCCGAAAAAAGCATGGCTCTTTCCACCGACAGTGTCAGCTGCTCACCCAAACGAGGTACTTTCCACGTATTAGAGGCTGGCCGAAGTCTGGGAGATTCGGCTGCAAAAAAAGCAAGAATCTTGCAGGATTGGTCTTGACTTAAAATTGTGCCTGGGCAACAATGACCAGTAGATCGCCAGTATGAAGCCTCTGCCGAGCACCTATGGCCAGGTTCGACAGAACCAGAATACGGAGAAAGCCCGTAGGGCGATCGTGACTTGGATAATACCACATAGGCCAAGCCGTCAGAGCATGTGTTGTATGCCGATATTACGGTGCTGATGGAGGTAATCATGATAATAAACTTAACCGCACATCAAATCCCGGACTTGGTGAACAAACGATTCAAATTGGAGCAGAACTTGGCATTAGAGCTGGTGGCTGAGTTCGACAGGGAAAGCAACGGTCTGATCGGGCCGTTAAGGCAAATGGCCAAGAAGGCACTGGACGATATGCGACAACAGCCTCCGGCTGTGATCGATAAAGCCTGCCGCGCCGAAGACTCGCTCGTTATTTGGGGCACAAGGGGGACTCTACAGGACGTCAGCAGTCAATGGCAATCCCTGACGGCTCAAGAATGTTCTGATGTGATTCGCCTCTATGGGACCGTAGCTGAAACGAGGACCGAACACCTGCGCACAACGGGAGCTATCGGCAAGGATCAGAAGGCGCAGCTGCATACTCTGAAGGAGCAATACCGGCCGGGGGGCAAACCCGTCTGGAAAGATGGTCGCATTCGGGAAGAGCCGGCTAGCGGAGCGACACCCGGCTGGCATAAGGACTGGCAGATGCCGGCCGCCGTGCACGGCATAGACATCAGGCAGGCAGCGGCCGTGAAGATGCAGACGAACGTAGCCCTGCCACCAAGAGCGGGCCAGCAGCGCTTCTTTACGCCAACCATGACCTCTACAGTAAAGAAGATTGACAAAGCGTTCGGTTTACCTGTGGGAGCGGACATATCGGGCACCACAGCCGACTCCATATTCTTCATCGAGCGGCTCGCGAGGCTTTGCAATATCCCTTACGACCCACTCTACCAGCTCGTTGCACTCGCGACGCTGGTGGCGGCGCGCCACCACGCAGTGCTTGAGTCGGCTCTTACGCTGACACTCAACAAGATCATAACCTACAAGATTGGCTTCTACGAAAGCTTGCTCCCTTCTGACAGCAGGCACGTAGCGAAGTCGGCCATCAAGAGCGCACTGTCTGAACACGACAACCATGATTGGAATGCGCACATCCTGGTCTACTTTGACCAACCCGAGAAGGTAGTAGGGGGGTACGAATTTACAGGAGAACACATCGATAGGTTTAGGAAGTTGGCAACCACCGGCCCGGATTTCATGTGGCTCTTTACGACTATGCCCCCGTTTCCGACCAAGGGCAGAATCCGAATGATGATGGGCAGCAAGGGCCTGTGAAGTACTGGATGCAGTCTCGACTTTCTACTCTTTGCCCGCGGCGGGGCACGCTGCTGACAATGACTGCACCCGTAGGGAGCATCCAAGCAAGGCTTCCGGGTTTGCACCAGGCAACAAGATTCGCCTATTTCAGCAGCCGAATATGTCTTCACCGTTTCGCAGAGGTGGAGGCGGTGGTTCTTTTACGCATTTAGTCTTTTGTAACAGGAGAACTCAAATGGATGCTGACATGTATCGGTCGGGCTTGGGCAAGGTGAGCGCCAGCAAGGGGTGTATTGTGGAAGATCGAGGGGCGCTGAGGCATGCAAGTCGTTCCGGCGGCGCCTACCTTTTCTCGGACACGGAAGTTGGGGCCTTGCCGCTGGTTTTGCTTGGTACGGAAAACGGGATGTCCGAATGGCTGCTCAACAACAAGCATTGCCGTATTGAGAACCGCCTCGAGGACCTTCCCGATATCTACGTTGGCGTTACTCGATATAAAGCGGGCAGTCGATTCAGAGCGATTTCTCCCGTGGGCGACACCGCCACAGAGCTCGTCAAACAGGTTACCGGCTTCGGCCTTGCAATGTACCCCGGCATGGGCGCCGGCACCGCCTACAAGGCGATTAGGGGCGTTTTCAAGGAGGTGCCCGACGCCATTGCAAACCTTTTCGACAACCTTGGATGGCTTACCAAAAAAAAGAAGATGATTTCATGGAAAGAACGAGGGCCTGCGAAGATAAAAGGAGAAGCGACAAAGTGGTATGTGAGGTTCGCTTATATCGAGGAGGCAGGTATGGAAAAGGTTGCGACGGGCAAGCTGACTTTCCCTGTCCTGTACACCTACCTTAACCTGCATTACAACCTTTTTGTTTGATGCGCCAATCCGCCGCCCGAAGGTGTTGTCTTGGCAGATTCGTCTGAGTTCGGTGCGTCCGGAAAAACGAGCAGGCCTTCCCGGGGCGACAACATGACCAAGTACAAGTGCGGGGAGATGGCTATGGCAGAATCTTCTAAGGCGACTGTATTCCATCTGGACCGGCCGTTCGAGGACAGGACATTCAGGAAGGTCATGGAGGATGCAGGGTATTGCGAGACGGCATTAGCTGAGACGTTGGGCATATCGTGTGCGCACGAGCGGCAGGACGTGGAGGTTGTCTATCGGCGAGTCAGGACGGACAGCTCTTATAATATCCTTGTCCGGCTGTTCTGGCTGGGCCGGCCGGTACCCGAATCGGTTGTGCAAAGGGTGCTGCCCGGCTTGAACCTCGAAGAACTGGAAGGAATCGGCCTGCTGGACCATCGGGACCACATGGTCCGCTCCAATGCCAAGTTGGGACCCTACCACAACTTGCTTCTGGCCAGCGACTTCGGGCCGGAACTTCATCGTGACCTGCCCGCCGACCACGTGCTCGGCGTGGGCGCCGCATCCGTGACTCTTGCCAATTTGACGGTCCGCCGAAAGGTCGATACCGCACTTGACCTCGGCTGTGGCGCGGGCATACAGGCGTTTCTGGCCGCCCGTCACGCCGACCACGTCATCGGGACCGATACCAATCCACGCGCACTGAATTTTGCCGAATTCAATGCGAGGCTTAACGCAATAGAGAATGTCAAATGGCGGCAGGGTAGTTTCTACGAGCCGGTTGGTGAGCAGCGGTTCGACCTGATAGTAACCAATCCGCCGTTCGTGATTTCGCCGGAATTGCGGTTTGTTTTTCGAGATACCAACCTTCCGGGCGATGCCGTATCCGAGAAGGTTCTGCGCGGAGCCGGCGAGAAGCTCAACCAAGGCGGTTTTGCCTGCATACTTTTCAACTGGCACCATAAGAACGATGAGGATTGGGATTCTCGACCGCGAAGCTGGGTCTGCGACACAGGCTGCGATGCGTGGATGATGTGCTTCAAGTCCACAGAGCCGTTGGTCTATGCAGCCGACTGGCTGGGCACCAGCGTGGGGCGAAGTTCACCGGCCTACGGACGTTATCTCGACGAGTGGATGGCCTATTATGAAGAGATGGGCATCGGCAGAATCAGCGCCGGAGCAATGGTTTTGCGAAGACGAAGCGGACAAGACAATTGGTTCCGAGCCCACGCCATCGACAAAGGCCGCGGCACAGGCTCCAGTGCCGAACAGATCGAGCGAATATTCGCTGCGGAAGACGTGCTCCAGGCACTCGATGATAAGGCCTTGCTGGAGCAACGTCTGCTTTTTGACAAGAATCACCTGCTGGAGCACCGGCTGCGAGCTGAAAACGGCCGGTGGGTCCTCTGCGGCGCACACCTGCACGCCTCCGAGGGGATTCCGTTTGCCGGGAACGTGGACATGTATATCGCGAACCTCTTGGCCGGCTGCGACGGCCGTCGAACTTTGCGAGAGCTCATCGCGGCAACGGCAGGTCTCTTGAAGGCCAATCCGGAGCAGCTTACACCCGCCTGTCTGGAAACGGTTCGCAAGCTCATGCAGTCCGGCTTTCTGATTGTGGCGGGCAAGCTGGGTGAGTCGGCCAGGTAGACCCTAAGGGTGGGCGTTCCTGGGCGAGCGGCGCCCGACTGCCGGCAGCGTCGCCTTTTTTATCGGCAAGAATGCCCTCGTCGGTCAGTGTCAGGCAAGTTTTCAGCAAATGATTTCCAATTACTCGCGCCGGGGTTCTGCCCGATCGAGCCGTAAAAAAGATTGACACAGTCGAACAAGCTGGTATAAGAGATGGGCAGGCGCGGCGAGACCGAGCGTCAAAGAACTGCAAATCGGGCGGCGGCTTCGCCCCTGCTTACAGGCTGAAGCCTATGATTAACTGCACAAGCAATAGCGACAAGGGGATCCAGTAATGGCCGACATAAACCGCGCATCACTATTTGGCAAACTCAACAGTCTTGGCTATAAAGCTATCGAAAGCGCCACAGTCTTCTGTAAGCTGCGAGGCAACCCGTACGTGGAGCTGGTGCATTGGCTGCACCAGATTATCAAGCTGCCGGATTCGGACATCCACCACATTATACGGCACTTCGACGTGAACCCCTCGCGTCTTGCGGCGGACATGACCGCCGAGCTGGACCGGCTGCCCCGCGGAGCAACCTCGATATCGGATCTTTCCTCCCACCTTGAAGAAGCAGTCGAGCGCGGATGGGTTTACGGGAGCCTGCTGTTCGGCGAGTCACAGATCCGCACCGGTCACCTCATCGTCGGCATCCTCAAGACCAGCGGGCTCAAGAACGTTCTTCTTCGAATCTCGAAGGAATTCGACAAAATCAAGCTCGAACAGTTGACGGACGGGTTTGCGAAAATAGTCGGCGGCTCCCCGGAGGAATCGCTGGCAGCAACCGACGGCAGCAGCTTCAAGGCACAGTCGGAAGCTGCCGCTGCTGCCGGAGAAATGGCGCCGGCTGCCATGGGTAAGCAGGAAGCATTATCGCGGTTCTCGGTCGACCTTACTGAAAAAGCACGCAGTGGGGAGATGGATCCCATAGTCGGGCGAGATGGTGAAATCAGGCAGATTGTCGATATCCTGATGCGCCGGCGTCAGAACAATCCGATTCTCACCGGCGAGGCGGGAGTTGGCAAGACAGCGGTCGTCGAAGGCTTTGCCCAGAGAATATCAGCGGGCGACGTGCCGCCATCGTTAAAAGATGTCTCCGTGCGCGTGCTGGACGTGGGTCTGCTGCAGGCCGGCGCCAGTATGAAAGGAGAGTTCGAAAATCGCCTGCGTCAGGTCATTGAGGAGGTGCAAAGCTCACCCAAACCCATAATTCTGTTCATCGACGAAGCTCATACTCTTATCGGTGCCGGCGGGGCGGCAGGCACCGGAGATGCCGCAAATCTGCTCAAGCCCGCCCTGGCTCGGGGTACTTTGCGCACAATTGCCGCCACCACGTGGTCCGAGTACAAGAAGTACATAGAGAAGGACCCGGCGCTTACCCGCAGATTCCAGGTGGTCAAGGTCGACGAGCCCGAAGAAGAGAGGGCGTTAATCATGATGAGGGCGCTGGCCTGCAACCTTGAGAGACATCACCGGGTTCAAATCCTGGATGAGGCGCTGGAGGCTGCGGTCCGGCTTTCGCACCGGTATATCCCCGAGCGTCAGCTGCCGGACAAGGCGGTTAGTCTGACCGACACGGCCTGTGCGAGAGTGGCCATAAGCCAACATGCGGTGCCTCCGGAATTGGACGACTGCCGTCGGCGAATTCAGGCATTGGAAACAGAGATGGAAATCATCGGCCGAGAAACCGCCACCGGTGTGGACCACAGGAAGCGCGAGTCTGAAATAACCGATAAGCTTGAGCTCGAAACAAAAAGACGCGCTGAGCTGGAAGATCGCTGGTCAAAGGAAAAGGTCTTGGTTGACTCTATTCTGGATATCCGCGCAAAACTGCGCAAGAGCGGCGAAGGAACGATTGAACAGTCAGAACAGGCCGAGAAAAAAGGCCCCAAGACGAAAAAGGAGCCGAAGCAGGTAACCGTAGCTGACGTCCCTGCCGCCAAATCCGCCGAGACAACCGGAGAAAAAACGAGCGCCGAAGAGCAATTCGACAGAGAAGAATTGCTAAGGCAGCTCAAGGACCAGCAGGGACAGCTCAAGGACCTGCAGGGTGAGAGGCCCTTGATTCTACCGTGCGTCGATGCCCAGGCGGTCGGTTCGGTGGTGGCCGATTGGACGGGAATTCCCGTCGGCGGAATGGTTAAGAATGAGATCGAAGCGGTTCTGCATCTGGATGACAAGCTCCGCCAACGTGTTATAGGCCAGGACCACGCGCTGGCGGCAGTCGCCAAGCGTATCAAGACCGCGCGCGCCGGAATAGAAAATCCCAATCGACCAATTGCGGTTATGTTCCTGGTGGGTCCAAGCGGCGTGGGCAAAACCGAAACGGCGCTTGCCCTGGCGGAAGCTTTGTACGGCGGTGAGAACAACCTGATTACCATCAATATGAGCGAGTTCCAGGAAGCTCACACCGTTTCCACTCTAAAAGGCTCGCCTCCCGGGTATGTCGGTTACGGCGAAGGCGGCGTCCTGACCGAAGCGGTGCGCCGACGCCCATACAGCATTGTACTGCTTGACGAGGTGGAAAAAGCCCATCGTGACGTCCACGAGATATTCTTCCAGGTGTTCGACAAAGGGCAGATGGAAGATGCTGAGGGACGCCTCATTGATTTCAGAAATACAATCATCCTGCTGACCAGCAATGTCGGCACTGACCTGATTATGGATATGTGCAAAGACCCGAAGCTAATGCCCGACCCCGATGGCGTGTGCAAGGCCCTGCGCAAACCGTTGCTTCAGGTCTTTCCGGCCGCTCTGCTTGGTCGGCTTGTCGTTGTGCCTTATTATCCGATCAGCGACGAGACACTAAGGCTTATCATTCGGCTACAACTGGGCCGGATTGGTCGCCGCACCATGCAGAACCACAAGATACCATTTACGTACGATGACAAAGTCGTTGAGCTTATCGCGGGCCGTTGTACCGAAGTTGAAAGCGGCGCCCGAACGGTTGACGCTATTCTGACTAATACTCTGCTGCCGGAAATCAGTCAGGAACTCCTGACCCGGCTTATGGAAGGGAAAACTGCAAAACGTGTGCATGTGGGAGCCAAAGACAGCGAGTTCACCTATTCGTTTGACTAAGCCACAAGTGTGGCGACGCAGAACAGATAAAAGGCCGGCGCTTGTAAGAACAGAGCACAGGCGCAGGTTAAAGTGTCCCTTATATGAAATAGGCTGACATTACGAAAATGGCTGAGAAACCCGCGCAACAACATAGAGAGGCTGAAGTAATAACCCCCTTGGGCAAGGACGTTGTCCTGCTGACGAGCATGTCGGGCGCCGAGCGGCTCGGCCGGCTCTTCGAATATCAGTTGGAGCTGGCCAGCACGAACCATCAAATAAACGCTGCTGATATCGTCGGTCAGAACGTAAGTATCCGCCTTGATCTGCCGGCAGGTGAACCTCGCTATTTCAATGGTTTTGTAAGCTGCTTTACACAGGCGCCGGCGTCGGGCCGACTTGCCCGCTATCGTGCAACCGTTGTGCCGTGGCTTTGGTTTCTGACCCGAACCGCGGACTGCCGAATCTTCCAGGAGAAGAAAGTCCCGGATATTATCAAGGAAGTGTTCAGAAATCACGGGCTCACGGACTTCGAGGACCGTCTGAGCGGTAAATACCGTGTGTGGGAATACTGCGTGCAGTACCGCGAAACAGACTTTGACTTCGTCAGTCGCCTCATGGAACAGGAGGGCATGTACTATTTCTTCGAGCACGACAACGGCAAGCATATAATGGTTTTGGCCGATTCTCCCAGTGCTCATGAGGCTTATCCTGAGTATGACACAATCAAGTATGGGCCTGCCGATGAGAGAGTTGCAGATGAGCGATATGTCACGGCCTGGACTATCGAGACCCGTGTTCAACCTGGCTCTTATGCGTTGAAGGATTTCGATTTCAAGAATACAAGAAAGGACCTGTTGGCAAGGGCGCAAGTTGCCCGTCCGCATGAGGGGGCGGATTTCGAAATTTATGATTATCCCGGTGAATACACCGAGACCAATGAAGGGGAAAACTACGCAAAAATACGCATCGAGGAGCTGCAGGCCCAGTATGAAGTAATCTCGGCGGCTTCCGATGCCCGTGGTATCTGCACAGGCTGCACGTTCTCCCTTACAGAGCATCCCCGCGCCGACCAGAACCGCGAATACATGGTTACCTCAGCAGAGTACAAGGTGGACATGGGCGAATTTTACTCTGCTGGTGAGGGAAGCGGCGAGCTCGATTACTCGGTCAGCTTTACCGCTATCTATGCGAAGCAGCCGTTTCATGCGCCCCGCACTACGCCCAAACCCTCTATTCCGGGTCCGCAGACCGCGATAGTTGTCGGCTCTTCCAAGGAGGAGATTGACACCGACGAGCATGGCCGCGTCAAGGTACAGTTCCACTGGGACCGTTACGGCAAGTGCGACCAAAACAGCTCCTGCTGGATAAGGGTGGCACAGATCTGGGCCGGCAAGAAATGGGGGGCGATGTATATTCCTCGTATCGGCCAAGAAGTCATCGTTGAATTTCTTGAAGGCGACCCGGACCAGCCGATCATAACCGGCAGGGTCTATAACGGCCAGGCCATGCCGCCATACGACCTGCCATCCAATAAGACGATGTCAACGCTCAAATCCAATTCCAGCAAGGGTGGCAAAGGCTTCAACGAAATCCGCTTCGAGGACAAGACTGGCGAGGAGCAAATCTTCATCCACGCCGAGAAGAACAAGGATATCCGTGTCAAGAACGACGCAAAGGAGTGGATTGGGAAGGACCGGCACCTGATTGTCAAAGGCGACCAACTCGAGGAAGTCGGCGGCGACAAACATCTGACCGTGAAAGGAGACCAAAACGAAAAGATTAAAGGAAGCGTTTCTCTTGATGCGGGGATGGACTTGCAGCAGAAGGTGGGCATGAAATATGGGCTGGAAGCCGGCATGGACGTCCATATCAAGGGTGGAATGAAGGTGATCATTGAGGCCGGTGTGCAGTTGAGCCTAAAAGCAGCCGGAGGTTTTGTGGATATTGGTCCGGCTGGTGTGGCCATTTCCGGACCGATGGTAATGATCAACAGCGGTGGTGCGGCCGGTGCGGGTTCCGGCTGTTCACCGGATGCCGCCAAGCTGCCCAAGGAAGCCGACACCGCAGAGCCGGGGCAGGTGAGCGAGCCGCCCAAGGCCCCCAAACCGCCTGCACCGGTGAAGTTCAGCCCGCAGGCGACCACGCTCCAAGAGGCGGCAAAAGACGGCACGCCTTTCTGTGAAGAGTGTGAAAAAGCAAAGAAGCAGCAGGCCGGATAGCGAATCACCGGATTTCGGAGAATTTGATGAGCGAAAAAGTTGTAACCAGGTCGCTTGTCCAACATTTGTTTTCACAACCTGAGACCAGCTTGTACACAGTCCTTGATGGTGCGTCCGTCCCGGAGCTGCCGCAGATACTCTGGGAGCACGAACCAGAGCATATTTGCCTCTACCGCGGCGAGCTTGAGCCGGATATGGCCGCAGTCGCACCCTACCTGGTCAAACTCGAATATGACCACCCCTGCACTAAACTGGTATGTGAGCAAGGCTGGGGCAAACATTGGGGCATCTTCGTAATTACGCCTGTTGAAGTGGATATCCGCATGCTGCGCGGGCACTTTCGCAGGTTTTTGATGGTCTATGACCCGGATGGAAAGCTTATATATTTTCGCTACTATGACCCGCGCGTGCTCAGGGTGTACTTGCCGACCTGCAATGCTGAGGAGATAAGGATCGTCTTTGGCCCGATAAGTTCCTATGTGCTTGAGGACGAAGACCCGTCCGTACTTTTGCGGTTTTCGTCCGATGCCGAAAGGGTCCGGGACGAAAAAGTACCACTTGCACAAGTGTAGTAAGTAACCGAGTAAAACATGCTAACAATTCGCAAAGAGCAGACCGACAAATTCGGGCCGCAGGCCGCAAAGACCTTCGAACCGACTCCGACCCCCACCTTTAGAATGTTGCATATCCGCAAAGAACAAATAGACGTCTTTCAGCAACAGGCAGAAATTAACTTCGTCGACTATGTTGCAAAACAACTCCGCAACAACCATGCCGAAGCCGTGAAGGATGTGCTCGAAGACAAGTTCTATAAAAGGATAGAGTACGGGATACGACGCGCCAGGGAATATGGACTTACATGGAAGAACAACCTCAGCACGTTTGTGACACTCATGTTCGTGATTGCCCCGGATTTCGACCGGTCCCCCTCGTTTCGGAGGTATCTGACAGCCGAGAGTGTGCCGCCAAACGATAGAATGGACGTGCTACTCAGAGAAACAACTGAGAACGACTGGCAGAACGCCCAAAAAGCCTCCGCGCCGAACAACTGGCCGGAGGATATGCTCTAAAGCGAAACAGTGTAAACTGAAGGAAGAAAACCTATGGCTTTCCATTGCAGCCAATGCGGTGTAGTCATTGTGCCAGTAGCCGGGCAAATGTGTAGGCGCTGCAAGGCGATGGAAGACCACAAAAAGGCACCAAAGGAGGACGTCTCGGCCAAAAAAGAATGTCCACTGTCTACGCTGATCGTCAAGGTAAAGACCAGCAAGGGCAAGCGGGTTGGCCAAGCCGAAGTGAAAGTATTGAAGGGCACTAAACAGGTCTCGGCCGGTCCGACAAATGATGCTAAGGGCGAATACGACACCGGCAAGGTCCTCCAGGCGGACAGTTACACGATCAAGGTGAAGCGTAAATGCCACAAGCCGAAGGAGGCGGAGAAAACCAACGTCCCCCTCGGTGAGAACGACAAGAAGGAAGTGGAGCTTACGCTTGACCCGTACGAAATCAAGATCACTGCAAAAAAAGCAAGCTACACTGTGGTGGTCGACAAAAGCGGGAACGAGGTGCCTGCTCATCCAATCCTTGAGTTTGAGATCACGGGTGGGCCACCTAATCATTTCTTTGATATTCAGTTGTCACGCGATTTGGCCGCCGGGCTTACGGGTGGGCCCGGATTGGGTGGCGCCTGGGACGAGAAAGCCTCGCGGGACGACCGTGTAGGCAAAACACTTTTCAGCAGTTGGTCAAATGACGAAAAACTTCAGCTGGACCCTAGTGGCAAGACGACGTACAAGATGCCGCTGGAGTGGTGGCGTGATTTGGCCCGCATTACCAGAGACCATTTCGACAAAAAGGATTTCTACTACCGTGTACTTGCCATGGACGACGACAAATCAGCGCCTTGTGCGCAGTCCGCACCTGACGGCGGCGCCTCCGCACACAAGGTGCAGGTGAAGAACAATCTACAGAGTTTTACCTTCACAGATAGCGGGTACACCCAGGCAGGAGACGAGGCGAAAAAAAACGTCCGCTTCGAGTTCACCGTACGCGAGAACGATACAGGTGAGATGTACACCTTTGTCCAATGGAAAAAGGGAACCTCAAGAAACTGGTCTGACGACACGAATTGGGAATACAATAAGGTCAAGGATTATCTGCTCGTACACAAAGCCAACATGCCCGAGTGGTCTATCGACAGGTTAGAGACCAATCCACGATACTGGAATGGCCCCGAGTTTGAAGGTGCTGGAAACAAGACTGGTTATTGCACAGATAAGCCGAACTTGGTGGTTTGGGATGGGGATGTGGCAGCTTTCAGATGTTACGATTTCGATACTCGAGTGCATTTGAATTTTGAGGTACCCGCAATTGTTACCGTCACCAAGAAAGAACCGGATCCTTGTCCGAGCGGCGTTTATGATATCGTCATTGGAAAACTTGCCGATCCGCAGCCAGTAATCTTAGACCATCATGCATGGAGCTGTCGTATTCTACTCACAAGAAGGCAGGAGGAGGTGAAGCAAAAGTTTTTGCCATGGGTACTGTCCGGATTCAAGAAAAAATATAGAGACGTCTACGATATGACACACCCAGTTACGTATCCGTGAGGATTGACATGAGGGTCAACATATTGCATATAGATTGGATGGCATTGCGATGGGCGTTAGTCGCTATATCGCTTTACGCGGCACTCACAGGGTGCCAATATTATGGAGAAGAGCTTATGAACCAAGAAACAAAGACCAAATTGCTTCACGATGCCATCGACCCACAAAAAGAGTTGTGGCTTCGGCTTCGTGCTATGGAAGAACTCGGGGCGTCCCACGACAGGACACTTGTGCCTGATCTCAAGGCCTTGCTGAATAGAATGCGCCCTCCCCACGAGGAGATTGAGAACTGGGATCCCCGAGGCGCCGAGCGAGTCTTGGATTTGCACATCATCCAAGCACTCGGCACTCTCGGAGATTACTCAGAAATCCATCGTGTCGGCGAACTGGTAAGGGATGCTGGGACAACGTTGCAGGGGCCATACGACGAGTTGGAAAACGCTGTATCAACCATCCTCGCTCTCGGGCGAGTCGAGCCTGTTGCTGATTTGATTCGTCTTACCTCTAGCAATGCCCCATTGGTTCTGGCAAATGGGGTAAGGACCTTGAACCTGATCAAGCTGCCCGAGCCGGCGGTGGCGGGTCGAGTCGATGCCGTCCCCCACCTTTCCGAGACTGTTACGTTCGAGATCAACCGGCTTCGGGAGGAGGTCGAGACCATCGAGAGGCTCGCCAGCGGGAGCATTGTCCTGTCCAAAGGTACAAGAAAATTCCTTCAGGCCAACGACTACGATCGTGGCACAGTCAAACGCGAAGGCGTCAAGCTGGCGAATGTGGTTCAGGAAGACCTGGACATGCTGGGTTTGTGCTATTATGTCCACGGTGGAAAAGTTGTGGTCTGCACCTACGAGGAAGCAGGCCAGCGATGGCCCAGGTGGTGGAAAATCTACGGTAGTAGCCTCGCTTATAGTGAGAAGGCCAAATGTTTCATCCTTCGTCGATAGTAACCGCGCTGGACATGCAGAATGTGGGATGGCCAACTCACTCAATGAACGATGCAATCACCGTTTCGAAAAGGCATTTGTCAAGATGATATGTTTTTGATATAATCTGTATTGGTCCTGAATACTATTACAAATAACTGGAGAATCTGAGATGCCTCCGGCAGCAAGAGTAGGTGATATGCACACGTGCCCGATGCAGACGCCGGCTGTGGTGCCGATCCCTCATGTGGGGGGTCCCATCCTGCCGCCCGGCTGCCCGACCGTCCTTATCGGCTTCATGCCTGCTGCCCGTATCAGCGATATGGCGACCTGCGTGGGCCCGCCGGACGTGATAGTCAAAGGGTCAGCCACGGTAATGATTGGAATGATGCCAGCAGCACGCATCGGCGACAACACCGCCCACGGCGGCGTCATCGTGGTCGGCTGCCCCACCGTCATGATCGGCGGATGACACCGGTTTGTCCGAGGGGCCGGACCGCTGCCAGCCTTAACTCATCCGTTCACCGCTGCCGGCAGCCACAACCTGCCTCAATAGTAAGTTACCTTCGTCCATAATCCATCGCCGCAAAGATGCTTTGTCCCAATATTTTGTTTGACAGCATAGGGTTAACCATTAGAATCAGCCCTCAATAGTCTTTAACGACGTTTGCAGACAGAGTGGTTAGCAGAGCATTGTACAAGACAGATGTGTTTGCTAAATCGTTATTGAGGTAAGTGGCCCATGTTATCTTCCAGCACAAACAGCGGAGTTGCAACCTTGCCGGACGGCTACATTGCTATCGCCATTTCCGACAATCAGAAACCCGCGACATTGAAGATTTCTGTTCTGGTCAGACTTGAGCCCGACCCTGTCGGCGGCCATCTCGTGGTGCTCCATGATACTACCGACGCCAAAGTATTGCTCGGATGTATCATTGACCAGGCCGAACGCGTTCACGAATGGATCGAGCTGTGGATTCAGAATACCGAAGCGCTTATTAACACGGCATCGGCGGCTCGCCAATCCCTCTCAAATGCCATGCTCGATGATCGCTGGCATCGACAATGTCGGGCCTTCGAGCACCTCGATGAAGCAGCACTCATAAAGACGGGGTGGGAGACCGAAAACCCGCTGCCGACGTTCCTTGACCTTGCTGCGCGTTGTCCGGTCCATCCGGTAGATGCCGATTCTAAAAGCCCCTGGAAGCTCTGTGTCGATGAAGCCTTGCTCGCACAAAAGGAACTGCCAGGCTATGCCACTTCGCTGCATCGCTACTTATATCTGCCGGCGTCAGGTGCACAGTCACCGTTGGTCCCTCTTACACCACAGGCGCCGGCGAATGCTTCCACAAAACAACTGTCCGAAATTCTTGGCGATTCCGCCCATTTGGTTCCATTCAATCCGGCAGCAGGCCTGATGTTGGTGAAGAAACATGCTCCGATTCCATTGGAGACCTTCATTGACATCTTGAGCGGAGCCGCATGGGACGGGCTGAAGCATGGAAGGGCCGTCCTTGACCTCGGTGGGCAAGTGAATGGATTAAGAAAGGACCAAACAACATGGACGGCTGAAGGTCGCTTACTGCTTGAAGCACAGGGTCGATGCGGACGATTGGTTGAAACGTTTTACTTGAAGCTTCGTTTACTGGCGGATATTGTATCATCAGTGCATGCTATGGTCCGCCATCTCCAGCGGCCCCTTCTAAATATCGGCCCCGACCATTGGCAGGTCAGGCTTGGCGAACCGGGACACGGGCTGCCTTTTCTGTGGACGGCCAAGCCCGTGCTCACCGACGCCGGCGACGCCATTCCGCTGGCCATAGAAAAGAGCGACCTGAAGTACTATTTGCCGGCGCTTGGCAGCGGAACGTCTGTCTATCGGCCGCTGGTTACTTCGCTGCCGGCCAAAGGACGAGCATCAACACGTATACGCCGCGTCCTGACCGATCCCGGCGGCGCCACTATCGTCGAAGGTACCTTTACTACCCACGAGCGACTCGACGCAGGCAGTCACGACCTGGTCTGGTTTCGACTTAATCTCGCAGGCGCGGGTGCGAACCTTTATGCTCATATCGAGGCAGATTCGGCCATGGCTGCCGCCGAATGGAGATTCAGAACGGTAGCTCAGACTTTCAATGATGCGGAGGTCTCCGCACTGCACGCCGCCGAAGGAGTGCCAATGGCAGAAATACCGTTTGAAATCATACCGCTGCTGAGCACTCCCTGTGACCTTTACTCCCTCGCTGTTATGGCGCTCAGGGTCCTCCTCGTCGACAAAACGAACAGTCTGCCTGTGGTGCTCGATGAAACCTTGAGCCTCGCGCGCCAGCTTGCAGCGGATTACGACGACTCGTACCAACTGCATGAGCGAATAAGCAATACGTTCAACCAGGACCCTCGATGGCTTGAATCGTTGGGCCCACACCATTTGATCTTTGATGAACTGCCATCCGAGCAGGCGCTGGGTTTAATTCCCCCCGAACTATGGTGGAAAACGCTCGCCGTGATCGTACGCATGTTCCCGGGATTGGGCCCTGACAGCCAGTGTAAAGACTACGGCCATGCTCAGCAGGGAGGGCTGCACAAAGTCTTCGAACAGGCAATCGCCGATTTGGACCTTCTTATATTGATGGCTCGCGGCCTCATTTTTGCAGACTGGGAATCCAACGCGGAAGTTTCCGATGTTATTCAAAGGTATCTTGTGTAGATAAATGTTCGGAGCAGGCAAACCGTAACTGAATAGCTCTGAAAAATCGGAGGATTCGTGACAAACGATTGTCAGAGGTAGTAAGGAGTTGACAATGAAAACAGGATTGTTGAAAGGCCAAATCTGTGGATTGCTTTTGGTGGTTCTGCCCACGGCAGGATGTTCTCGGGTTGCTAACGTGATGGTAACTCGGGTTGTCACCGTGACCGCCGCGGAAGATATTTGCAGGAAATCCGTAGAGGTCCACCTGGTCGCAGTCAACAGGTTTGAGAAAGACCAGTGGGAAGGCATGTCAATGACAAAGTACTGGGAACCTGAAAACAGACTGCGACAGAGTGCAAAAGAATATACATACGTGGTCCACTTCGGACAGGGCCCCTGCGAGAACGTGATCGGTAAAAAAGACCCGATTCGACGCGTGTGGAAGGCACGCAAAGCTGAGTACCTGCTCATTTTGGCCGACCTGCCCGGCATATTCCCCGATCTGCCGGGAAACGCAGATGCCAGACGCCTGCGACTGCCGGCCCCCGACTCTGCATGTTGGGGCTGGCGCCAAACCAAAATCAATATCGGCATTGAAGGCAGCAGTGTCGTTCCTCTGACCATTCCCGATTCGAAATGTGACTGAGATCTGACACTCTTGAGTGTGAATAAGGCAGGTAATGAATGGCAAGCTTTGGCCGGTACCAGACCCTTCGTGAGCTTCACCGCGGGGCGTATACGATTGTCTACAGCGGCCAAGACGCAGCAGGTTCCGGCGAGAAGTTCTGCATAAAGGTTTTCCAGCCGTCGGCTTTGTTGCTGGATAGGGACCAGGCGGAGGCCGAGATCCGTTCATTTCTCGCAAGTGCTCAGGTTCAACAGAAGGTTGCCGACGCGGGTGCGGAGCACTGGGCGCCAATCTACCAGCGAGGATCGACCACCCACGGGGCATTCTACGTATCGGACAAGTATGACCGTTCACTTCAGCAGCTTATTGATGGTCGTGTCAGGCTCAGCAGCTCCGCCCTGTGTGCTATTGTTGAGTCCGTTGTAGAAGGTCTGACAGAGTTGAAACGAGCTGCCGGGCGACCGCACGGGAACTTGAAGGCCGCCAATGTGCTAATGGCTGCTGCTGAGGACGTTACGCAGGCCCAAATAGTATTGTCCGACCCCTTGTCGGATGAATACATCGATGTGAAGGGGCACTGGGACGCGGACTTGCGAGCCATTGGGCAGTTCGTTTATGAGCTTGTATTTCACCGACCTCCGCCTGCGGTGGACGGCTGGCAGGCGCCTGAATCAAAAGAGTGGTCCAGGCTTGGAAAGCAGTCAAATGCGTGGAGAAATCTGTGCAATCGGCTGTTGAATGCCCATCTGAGCCCCGGAGCCATTACTCTTGAGTTCCTCTCAGAAGAACTGGGCCGGTTGAAGGAGGCAAGGCCGGCTCTGCCGCCTCGTTATCTGATTGTCGCGGGGACTGTAATCGCAGCCTGTGTCGCTGCCTTGGTTGTGCTCTTGTGGCCTGGCCCCCCGCCCGAAAAAGCCGAGTGGGGGAATTTGTGCGCCGAGTACACGGCATGGGTAAAGGGTCTCTACAAGGATCTGGGCCTTCCAAAAGGCAACTCGCGAGCGCAGGCATGGTACAAGGACGTTGGCCTGAAAGAATTAACGGAAAAGATAAAAACCGCCTCCTATCCTTATAAAGTGGTGGTCGAGCGGGGCAGCGCGGACGTTTCCGAAATAGTAGATCACCCCGAATACGCCCAGCAGAAAGAGACGCAAAAAGCCCTGAAGGCGGTCGAAGATATCAGGAGTTTCTTCGACGCGAACTCCCCCGGCGCGTGGTCCCTTATCAAAGACATACAGAATGCGGCAGGTACCTTCGCGCAGCGCGGTTGGCAAGGCCCTGCGGCATATTTGCGAGACCTGGCCGGCGGGCTAAAACCGGAAGAAAACACGCCGATCGCCCAAAGCGTTGACAAAATCCTTGAATTCAACGAGAAAAAGATACTGGCCAAAACCAATAACGCAATGGAGGAAATCAGGAAATATCAGCAAGTGATAGCCGCATCGGGTGACCCCATCCTCGCAAAGTTTGACGATGATTACGTGGCTGCACAGGCGGCCTCCGCATCGGGTGACGCCGGCGAACAGAGCATCAGTACGCTCTGCGAAAGACTCGACGAAATGGTGGATTTGAGCCGAAAACTCGCCGGATTCGTTGAGGATGACTGGCAGAAGAAGGTCGATCGAGAAGCTTTCTTGCATGAGCACAAAGATGATACTGCAACGGTCCTGAGCAAAGATGCTTTCGACAAAAGACTCAGTGACATTAGGGAATATTACTACCTGCGTCCGGACCCGCGTGAAGGTCTTTTCAAACTGATTGACCAGATTGACGGTTATATCAGGGAGGCGCAGATCTCCAATCCGCAGGAGGCGGCCGCCTGTGCCAAAGACCTGAATCATCTGCGTCAGGGAATCGAAGAACTGAGAGCAATCCCGGGTATTGAAAGATACCGCGATGAGATCGCTAAAAAGATTGACGGCTATAAGGCCGAACTTGCAAAGACGCGGCTCGAAGAGAGAGCCTTGAACGCAAGGGAGACCGCCGAAGACTACTCGAATCGCATCAAGAAAGCCGTCTCTATAGCAAAATCTGAAAGAATCAACCAGGAATGGATTTCGTTGAGAGATAAACTGCTCGGCGAGCATCCATTGTCTCAGGTCGGCGGGAATCTGCAGTTGTATGCACAGTTACGGCGCAGAATGGATAACACACGCGATAACCTTGTCAGATTGGACCGGGAGCTGCAGGAACAATTGCCTTCGCAAAGCGGCATGACGCTGACAAAGAAAACCTGGAACGGAGAATTCAGGAAAGTCTACGATGAGGGCAGAAGAGAACAGATAAATGGCATCGTCAAAGCTATTCCATTGAGAAACGAAATTCCGGATATCAACGACGCGGCTTTCACGGCATTTCGGCTCGGTCAATTCGCCGGGTTCGAGCGTTGGCGTGCAGACCTCGGCGGGATTCTTGCCGCGTTTAACGAAATCGAAGACGGACTCAATGCCTGCTATCTTTTTGACGACGAACTGCCGGAGAACCGCGCCACCGTTCGGTCCCTTTGGGGTAAGTGGAAAGGCGCCGACCTCATTAAGCAGCCGAAAATCAGCAGTGCGCTGGCGGAATTGGTGAGCAGGCTGCAAATCCTTGAGGCGATCGAGAACGAAAAGGACAGCCGGAAACTCGCGGATATTGCGCAACAGACCGGCCTTAAGGCCGAGGCGGTTTACGCGGCATGGACAGCACTGGGTAGACTTTCCTGGCCGAGTAAATATGAAGACCTTAAAAACGACAGGAGTATTCGAGATCGTATCAGGACAGAATTCGAAAACATCAGCCGCGAGAACGCAGAACGCGGACTCTTTCTGCTCAAAGTGCTTGTCGGCGCCGGTCTCAAACGCGAGATGGATTTTGTCGAAAAGAAGCGTGCCGAAGACAAAGTACTTGGCCGACTGGTCAAGTACGCCGGGCAGATGAACTGCGTCGACGCCTTGGGTGACTGCCAGAACCTTGAAGCCCGCGCCAAGGACCTCGCGGACTTTCTGGCGGGCCAGGACTGGCAGACCGACAAAATTCGCAAGGACCTCTTCTTCGCCGAGAGCAGAGTGCACAAAATGCAGGGCCCCGTTTCCGTTGAGACTCTAAATAACTGGCTGCAGGAAGTGGAAGACTATCGCCGGCTTGATGCTGACCCGCGGGCCGGTTACTCCTGGCAGGCGAAAATAGACGAGGTTAGTCAAGTCATTAACAAGGCACTCGAGCAGAAATCCGGTCTGACAGCAGAAACTCTGACAAAGCTTGAGGGCCACAATACTAACCTGACGGCCCTGGTCGGCGAAATCAACGAACTGCGGGCATTGCCGCCGATCAAAAAGAACCAAAGCCAAATAAGTTCGGATCGATGTGCCGGTTTCTGGCAGCGGCTGGAAGGACTCGAGGGACAAATCAGGTCGATTATCAAACCCCCCTATTGTAACCGCATAGAGATAGACAGCGGCCGACTAATCTTCGCCAGCGAATCCTTGCGGGCGTATTTCGAGCCGATCCTGGGGTTCAGCGGACCCGAAGCTGCGTCGAACGGCTCGCGGCAAGGGGACGCCGGCATTGTCGACAAAGGCAAACGCCTCGCAACGGACGTTGTGGAAAGCGGAAAAAAGATTGGCGACGAAGTCACCGAGCGGCTTGCCGGCCTCTTGCGCAAGACAAAGAATACCACCGAGACAGAGCCAGCCGGCCCAGCCCTCGAATGGGAGCAGATAAGACAGGCAGTGAAAAACAGGCAGAAAGAATGGCTGGATTTCTTTTATACCATCGACGGAAATGATGTCCAAAATGTGGGCTGGCCCAGATACATGCGGTCGCTGAAGGACTCCGGCGTTGCCTTCAGTTTTATTCCGGCAGGGCCCGGCAATCCTGAGCCTTTCTATATGACCGTACGGGAAATTACCAACTCTCAATATCGGGTTTTCTTGACGGCAACCGGCGCCAAGACTGCAACCACACTTGGTGGGTGGGCCTGGTTCAAGGATCAGGCTGGCAACGAACTGATACGCTCGACCCGCAGCGACTACCCGCCGGCGGGTATAAAATGGAACAAGTCTCTTTTTACTTTCTATGTTGACGATGCGGATGCCGACCTTCCTATAACATGGATTACCTATTATGGAGCAAACTCTTACGCAAAATGGCTTGACGCACAACTGCCGGCCGTATCTCAGCACGAATACGCGGCCAAGGCCGGTACAAACAATATTTACCCGTGGGGAAACGATGTGTCACAGATAGCTGAGTATGCACACGTAAGGGCCTTGGCGTGGCATCAAGCGGCGACCGAGTATAATTCAAAAGTCGGCGCCCTCGAGACGCCGCCGCCGCCGGTGGGGGCCGTGCGAACAGAGGGTTTTGTGCCGTATCAGACAAAACTCGAGGTTGGCCCGCGCGAGCTTGTTTATAATAAGACGGCCTACGGCTCGGTTTGGCCGATTGCCCATGCTGACAAGCCAAATGGCTGGGGAATATACGATCTGGTAGGAAATGTGTGGGAATGGTGCCAAAGCAGCCAAGGCCCTGAGCAGCCCGTGATTTGCGGCGGTTCCTGCTTGTCCCCGCCGGAATATGCCCGCGCGGATTCGAAGTACCAATTCGAGGGCAAGGCCTGCGATGTCGGATTTCGCGTGGCAGTGCCCGCCAAATAAATCCGCGAGCAGCAGAAAACCGTCGGCCCAGGCCGCGGATACCTTCTTGTCATCGATTCACAAGCGTACCAGAAGAACCATTCCCGCCGTAATCACCTGACAGAGGTCAGCATGATCAAGTGCCGAAGGTCCTCTCGAGATGCATCTCAATGAACATAGAGGTCCTCATATCGGCGCCTTGTACCAGCCTTGAGCCGTATTTCCGGACAACAAACGTAATCGATTCGTCAGTCGACTTGCCGATCTCCGTGTTGAGAATGCCAACGTACTCTGTCAGGGCGTTTATCCATTGTCCGGCCAAGGCATAGAGCGTATCCTCGCCTGCGCGGGTGCTGAGGCTTTGAGCGATTGCTGCAGCCGCGACCTCATCGAGCGGCTGGTCAACAGGCCAGGATTCAGCAACTACCGCGCGGAGAGCAGTAATCTGAACGTCGCCTTTAAGGATGGTTGCAAGGTCCCGCAGCCTCTCAGCCGCCTTGTATGGACGTAGGTCCGTGCTAAGCAGCGATGGATAAGCAGCCGCCATGTACATTTGAATATCGGGCTCGTTAAATTCCGCAGCCAGCCATGCCATCAGCTCCGTTTCATCCAGCGATTCCACTTCGCTGCGAATATCAGGTTCGAATGGTTTGGGCGTCGCCAGCGGAACAGGACTGCTCAGTCCCAGCACCCTGGCCTCTGCTAAAATACTGCCGCTATCAGTCCCGCGCAGGACGTAAACACCACCTGTTGGTCTGTCGGCGCTTGGCAATACAAACTGACCGTTCGCAAGCCGGCTCGGATCATCCGCATGGGGTAGTGTGTCGTGTAATATCGCGAAATCGAGCGTCGTCGCTTTTCGGGACACAGCCTCAATCCTCTGAACATTGCTTGCCCCGTCGCGTTTTAGCGATGCCTCAAAACCATCCGCAAATCTCACCTTGTAGCCGGCGTCCACAACAAGCGTCCCCACTCCCTTCGGATTGTCGTTGTTGATGGTTATCGTTTGAGACGCGACTTCCACGTCGCTGGCCGTGCTGTCTGTACCCAAACCAGCCAGATAAATTGCAATATCAATGGGGTCCCCATCTGCAAAAAATTTGGCGCCAGGACGGTCATCATGAACGACGGTGGCATCATACTCCCCGTTGGCTGTCAGTATGGCCTGCGGACCCAGGGACAGGCTGTCCCTGCTCTTGATAACAATGGCCGCCAAACCGCTGCCCTCCGGCAGCGCAACACCCTTGCTACCGTCGGAGTAGCCGCTTATCGCAACATCAAGCGTATCGCCAGCCCCTGTAGATATCCTGCCGCCGTCTGCAATCAGCGAAACGCCTCCATTCTCAGCAGTCAGGGCCTCGTTGATTATCAGGCTGCCGCCCTTAGACCATATTTCAATGTTGCCGTTTGTGGCAGCCGCCGACTGCATTGTGACATCACCTGCGCCAGTCAATGCAACATTGCCGCTATTTGCTGTGAGGCTATCATTGGCTGTCACGCTGCCGCCACCCGATTGAATGGTAATACCACCGTTTGTGGAGGTCACCGCCTTGGTTGTCACGTCACCCGCCGCAGTCAAGATCACCTTACCATTACCTGTCGCTATGTCCCCTGAAGCCGTGATACCGCCGGCGGCTGAATCCACGTCAATGTTGCCGCTTGCTGACGTCAACGCCTTGGTGCTTATGTTGCCTGAGCCGTCAAGTGTAATAGCGCTCTGCGCTGCGGCTGTGATTGATTTCCAGCTATCGGCCGTATTTGAAGTTATCGAGCCATTGTTGCTCGTAAGTGAGATATCCGTGCTCGCCTCATTCCCGAATGTGAAGGCGCCAGTGTCTAATGAATCCCGCTGCGTCATTGTCACAGAACCGCCGTATGCTGAAATTGGGCCCCCGGACATATTTCCCTGGAGCGCCTGCAAGGTGACGCTGCCAGTGTCGCCGGCCGCGATGACTCCTGCCAGCAGATTCGCGTTCGTCACATCTATCCCGATATCACCATCCTCCGTATCGCCCGTTGCAGTCAAGCTGCCGCCGCCCGCCTGGCTGAACAGGATGTTTCCTGCCCCGTCTGTTACTTCCAGAGAAGCTGTCGTAGCAGAGGCATTGTCGTTATCAATGTCAATGTCGCCTGCATAAGTGCTGGCCCATATTTCGGTTGAAGACGTCTCAATAGCAGAGCTGCCGGCTATACCCGTGTCCGCAAGCAGGTACAAGGTCGCAGCGCTGAGGTCAACAGCCTCCGGCGCCTCGGCGACTTCACTGATCGAACCATCTGAGTCAATTCCTATCATGTTACCCGCAGCGATCTTATCTACTACTACATTTCCATTGTTCGTGGTAGTCAACCCCACATTACCTGCTCCCCCGGCCTCAACATCTGTAGCTGTCATCAGTCCGCCGGCGCTTACCAAAATATTGCCGGAAAAGGTGTCAACATCCGTCAACGTTATGGCGCCGGTTTCGGCTATCACTATGTCACCCGAGCTGTTAGAGTGGGCCTCTAAGCTTGTTACGTCCGTCTCGATGGCGCCGAAGGTATCTGTCGTATTCCCGGCCGGTGGGTTGCCCCCAATCTCATTGTTAGCTATGAGAGTCAATACATCAGCCGTAATGTCCACATCCGTGTCATCGGCGTCGTCGTTTATTCCACCGTAGGCGGAAACAGTTATCTGATGCCCCGCCGCTGCCAACGAGTCGATCGTCACATTAGCCGTCGCATCAATATCAATATTACCGTTGGCCGTACTGCCCGCCACTTCCAAATCGCCGCCGCCGCGCTGGTTGAATAAGATGTTGCCAGCTCCTGAAGTAACGCTCAGAGAGGCTGTCGTGGCCAACGCATTATCGTTGTCGATATCAATATCACCTTCATCAGTGCTCGCTGTAATGTTGCTTGCGGATGTCTCGATAGGAGAACCGCCGGTTATACCCAAATGTGCGATCAACTCCAGCACAGCCGCAGTGATGTCAACTGCCTCCGGGGCATCTGCAACTTCACTTATCGCCCCCGCGGACTCAATTGTCAGAACGTTATCAGCGCTGACGTTATCTACAATTACGTCGCCGCTGGTTGTAGTACCCAGCCAACTATCATACAAACCGCCTGCATTGACCTGGCTTGCCACGAGATTCCCTTGCTCAGCGCTTATCCGTATTTCACCATCAGCGGTGGATACATCTGTTAACGTGAGTTCTCCGCCGCCCGTCTGATCGAAATAAATGTATGAATCTGTACCAACAGTGGAAGCTGTCAAGGCAGTCGGATCAACACTGTGGTTGTCTATTACTATGTCAGCCATTGACTCGGCAGGGTCGATAGTCCTGGCGATTATTACACTTGCTTCGGTTTCAATGGGGTCGCTCAAGTCGCCTTTGTCAGGACCAATGCCAGCGCCTATGCCGTCGTTTGCGGTCAGGACAAGGGTATCGGCCGCAAGGTCCGTCGACGCGTCGTCTTGAGCATCGTCTATTGCACCGTCGGCGGAAACAGTTATCTGATGCCCCAGAGCTGTCAACGAGTCGAGCGTTATGTTGGCCGTCGCATCTATATCAATGTTACCGTTGACCGTACTGGCCGCCACTTCCAAATCGCCGCCGCCAGCCTGGCTGAATAAGATATTGCCAGCCCCCGTCGTTACCGCAAGAGACCCGCTCACGGCCGATCCACTGTCGTTGTCGATATCAATATCACCTTGGTCGGTGCTGGCTGTTATGTTCGTTGCCGACGTCTCAATAGGAGAGCTGCCAGTTATACCGAGGTGTGCAATCAACTCCAGCGTAGCTGCGCTGATGTCAGCATCAGGGTCATCTGCTCCTTCACTAATCGAGCCTGTCGTGGCCTCCAGCATTACCGTGCCGGTGGCATCTATATCGCCCACGGTCAGGTCGCCGGTGGTACTTACAATATCGATTGAACCATTCACCGTATCCACGTCCGTCAGTGCCGTACCATCCGACTCCGTCAGCACGATATTACCCGCCGTCACCACCGAAACGTCCAGACTACCGGAGGTTACCTCCAGCGCCCCACGGTTATCGATATCCTTGGTAGCAATACCGCCGCCAATCTCGTCTCTCGCCGTCAGCGTAACCGTAGTACCTTGAATGTCCACGGTCGGGTCATCCGTGGCATCGTTGATCGAGCCGGCTGTGGCCTCCAGCGTTACCGTGCCGGTGGCATCTACATCGCCCACGACCAGGTCGCCGGTGGTACTTACAATATCGATTGAACCATTCACCGTATCCACGTCCGTCAGTGCCGTACCATCCGACTCCGTCAGCACGATATTACCCGCCGTCACCACCGAAACGTCCAGACTGCCGGAGGTTACCTCCAGCGCCCCACGGTTATCGATATTCTTGGTAGCAATACCACCGCCAATCTCACCCTGCGCCGTCAGCGTAACCGTTGTGCCCGCAATATCTACCGCCATGTCGTCGGCCGCATCGTTAATTGCACCGGTCGAATTCAAGGTGACATCACCCGCACCAGCACCTATCCAGAATATCGGCAAATCGCCCAAGCTGTCTACGTAAATGTCAGAATCGTCAGTCGTAGTACTCGCGTACAACCAAGTCGCGGCCGTCACATCAAGAGCCTCTGCATCGGTACCAATACCACCGTCGGTACCGGTAACATCCGTGTTCGTCAAAAGTGCCACATTGCCTCCCCCCACATCAGCTTCCGGGTCAGCGGTGCTGGATTCGACTATCGCAGCCGTGGACCGCAGGACCACAGTACCACTTCCGGCATCAACCAGACCTACCCGCAAATCGCCTATGCTCCCGATAAGAATATCCCCATCGTCGCCGGCATCGGTATCCGCATTCAAAGCCGTCGCAGCCGTGACTTCCAGGACACGGTCCTCCCCAACCGGCGTTCCGATTCCACCTGACGCAGCCGTCAGGTTGATCGTCCCCGCAGTTATATCGACCAACGGTGACGCTGAGTCGTTTGCGGCATCTCGGATCGCTCCCTCACTGGCCGTGAGAGTCACGTCCTTCGCCGCGGTCTTAACAGCACCAACGGTAATGTCTCCCGCAGTTGCCGTGTAGGAAAATTCGGATTGGCCCTGGTCCAGGTCCACGTTCGTCAGGGCATGGTTATCGCCAATCTGCGCCTGGTCGCCATTATGATAGGCGATGTCTATTGTCCCATAGCCGGTGTTGCCGACAGTTATCGTCGTTGACGTGATACTTGTCCCCACCAGCTCCTCAACCTGGATATTACCTGCTCCGGTATCCGTAATTTCGAGTGCGCTCGCTCCATCCACACCGAGGGCGTTTGTAGCGCCAATTGCCGCGCCGGTAAGGCTGACGGAACCGGTAGTTTCAATCTCCGCCTCGGCCGTGTCGTCAGCCACCGTGATATTGCCGGCAGATGCGTCCAATGTGACGCCGCCGTCACCCGAAATAATATTGACTCTCTCAGCAGAACCACCGCTGGTAAAGTCGGCCAGACCAATGTTACCTGTTTTTGCTGTAACCGAGACCTCTCCGTCAGCCGTTCTAATCCGGCCGTTCAGGTTCACTGACGTGCCGCTAATATCAATCGCCCCGCCGGCAGCGCCGCTGGTGTTGATTTCGTCACCAACGGTAACGGCGCCATGGTGGGCATTCAAAGTCACATTGCCTCCACTGGTCGTCACAGTACCATCGAGAGCGATGCCTCCGCTCGCGCCGCCTTCGGTTCCGGCGGTCAACGTAACGTACGTCTGATCGCCGCTATTTGTCGTTTTAATGTCTCCGGCCGCAGCCGAGCTAATCCCACCGGTACCGTCCAGGCCCGCCTCGACAAGCACCGAGTCATCTGCCTGAAGCGCCGCATTTATCGCGATATCGTCGTCGGAGAAAAGGTAAATCGATGTCGGGTCGATGGCGCCGTTTACTGTTAGGTTCGTGTTGGTCGCTGCGTCATCACCGACGGTCTCATCCGTACCAATCTTAACCCAACCACCGACGTCTATCTTGTCATCAACCGTGAGCTGGCCGTCCAAGGTCGCGATATTAAGGTTGACGCCGGGGTCGCCAAGGGCGGTGTCATCGATGGCTGCGAGCGTGATATCTCCACTATAGCTGAGGTTCAGTCTGTCACCACTGCCTGCGTAGTTATCAATCCAGCTCTGCGGAGAACCGCCGTCAATTCCCAACATACCCCAGTCCATCGGGCTTTCCGGTTGGAAGCCGGGGTCGGTGCTGCTGTCACCGCCCTTGGCAAACCAGGGATTGTAATCAACATTGTCGGTGACCTGGCTGCCCTGGCCCATCGGGTTGTATAAGCCACCTGTTGCCGTGTCGTCACTATTGTCAAGCGGGCCTGTCGCATCGCCCCACCAGTTCGCCGCGGCAGCCACAGTACCGGCATCAAGATTTTCCACGCCGTAACTCGTGTTGCTGCTTATGTCATTTCTATTTATCTTAACGTTGTCAGCCGAGGCGCGAACTTGAACGCCAACCGTGTTGTCGGTTATAATGCTGTTTTCAATCGTGATGTTCGTGAGCGTCTGGCCTGTCGAGCCGATTCGGATTCCCTGTGAGAAGCCTTGGACGGTATTGTTGGTGATTGTCACGTCCCGCTGGTCCCCGAGAGCATAGTCGCGCACGAGGATGCCCTGCCACGTGTCACCGGCCGGTAACGTAGTGGTCAAGGTATTGCCGCTGATATCGACGTTTGAGCGCTCGGTTGTAATGCCGCGGAACAGAGCGCCGCCGAAAGTATTGTCGGCAATTGTCACCGCTTGCGGAGGCGTCGGGTCGCTGCTAGCACGATTGATGTAGATAGCCTCGTAGCCGGCCGTGCCATCCCCAAGAGAAGAGAACTCGTTGTTGTAGATATTTAACCCACCAAGGTCGGTTCCGGCCGGATTCGCCGTCGCATGGTAGGTCTGGATACCTTGTGAGATGTCGTCCAGGTTACCTGCGTTCGGCACCAGGAACCTGTTATCGTAGACTTCCACGTTCAGTCCGCCGATGACCATGCCGCTGGCATACCACCCGCTTAGTGGATCGGGTCCCTCGATCGTGAAGTCATGGATTTTGGTGCCGTCGCCGAGAATTTCAATATTCGGTGCGGCAAGCGGCCACAAGCCTGAGTCAACATTCGCCACGCCCTTGATCGTCGTGGTGGACTTATCAGCGCCGGCAAGCTCCAGGTTTGTCTTCGTCGCGGGAATCACAAGGTCTTCTTCATACCCGCCGGGTTGCACCGTGATGGTAAGATTATCAGCAACAGTGGCGCCATCCTTCGAGATGTCAATGGCATCCTGAATGCTGCCGTGGCTGATGCCATCCAACCAGCCGACGTTGATGGCGGTGTTGTCGCCGCTCATGCTGCCCGCTGCTGCCAGGTCCGCGTACAAATTAACGCTTGAGCCATTCACGCTCAAACTACCGCCGGAATTTATTGCGCCATTGACCGTCACAGCCGTCCCATGAACCGTAATATCGCCGGAAGCAGTCTGCAACTCACCCAGAACAACGGGCCCATCACCAGTGCCGCCACTCGTGGCTCCAACGGCGTCGATCGTCAGATTCGCGGCTCCAGTGACGTTTATCGTGTTGTCTGCAGCCATTGAAAAGCCGCCGGCGCCGGTCAAGAACTTAACATCGCCGGTTTGGTCAAGGGTAAGCTCTTTGTCAACACCGCCTTTGCCGGCAGATGTTAATGGATCGATGGTTATTTTATTCGTGGCCTTGAGAATAATATCTGTACCGCCCGCGAGATCCTCAAGCACGCCCGCACTCACCGAGTCAGTGCCGTCATTGAGCCCATCACCGAACTCTATTGTTCCGGTGAAGCCCGCATCAAGATTCTGTCCGGCTGCCGTGTCGGTAATTGTCAGATCGGTTGGATCGAGCAACAACGTGCCGTTATCTCCCACGAGTGCCTGAGTGTCAACATGGCCGTAGAAACCCAGATTGCCCTGCCCTGACACCTCGACAAAACCGCCGTCGCCGCCTTCGGTGCCGCCACGCGCGCTTATATCGCCATAAAAGCGAGTAACCTCATCCGCCCAGACGATGACCTCGCCGCCATCACCGTTGGCGGTAGCATCGGCCTTGATGCTCGAGTCGGTGCTAACGTAAGTCCGCGAGGCAGTGGGGACATCGCCGGAGCCCTGATAGTCGCCGCCGACAAGGACTGTCCCGCCGCCATCGGAGCCGGATGCGTCTATCTCGGCAGCATCCACCAGACCTACCCTGTCGCCAAGCACCTCAACCGTGCCGCCTTTTCCGTCGTTGCTTGTCGCCTTGATTGTGCCGCTGTTGAGGACCGTTCCCTCAGTGGCGACGAGTTTCACCTCTCCGGCTTGGCCTGCATCAACCGACGCCGACAGCGTGCCCACATTGGAAATGGCCTGCGAGTAAATATCGCCTGCCGCAGCCAGAACTATCATGCCACCGGCGACATCGACAGTGCCTTCATTGAGTACCCCAGGCGCTGAATCGACCGGGTCAGCCGGCTCCGAGGAGACTGGTGACGCTATTTCAACCACCACGTCGCTGCCTGGCTCGCCCAGAAAAACCCTGTCTCCGGCTGTCATGACAACATATCCGGCAGGACAGCTTATATTCCCCGAGTTAGCCACTTGCTTGCCAATCAGGTAGACGCTTTCTGCTGAAATGTCGCCGTTGTTTATTACAGAGCCGTTACCTCCGACAAAATTGTATCTGCCGTTAATAAAATCAGAGTCGGACATATTCAGGCCGGAAGCAACCAATTGGTTGACATTGATTCTGGCGCCGCTGCCGATGTAAACACCCGCCGGGTTAACGAAGAAAACCCTGCCGTTCGCCAGTAGTGTCCCGTAAATACTCGTGGGATTCGCCGAGAGAATCCTGTTCAGCACGGCGGCGCTGCTGCCGGGCTGGACGAACCGCACCACCTCCGGTTGCGCAATGTCAAACCTGCTGTAATTGATAATTGACTTGTCCGAAGCGGTGATAGTCGTGTTGTTGCCGCTCTGCTGGAATGAAACCTGGCCGTTCACAACTTGTGCACCCTCCGGTCCCGCAAGAGCAAGCGGAAGTGAGGTGTGGAAAAACATACACCACGTCAGCACGTATACGATACCGCGTCTGAAACAAAACCTTCTCGAATACTTTTTCAAGGGCCCCATATTTCTTCCTCCTTAACTGTAGTAACTGTAATTATTGCATAATCACCCAACTACGTTCTTATTCTTTTGCTGGGCAAAACTCTCAAAAGCGATATATCAGGTTAACGCTCAATCGTCCTTCACCTCTGTCTGTCGCGTCGGTTTCGCGTAGAGGCCAGCCGTAGTACAGGCTTGCCGTAAAATCGTCCCCAACCTCGCAAATCCCGCCAACGCCTAATGAGCAAAGCTCGTAAGTTTCGGGTTCGTCCCCTATGGGACTTTTTGTCTTGGCTCGCCCATAATCAACAAACGCCAGAGGCGCCAGTTTTCTCAGGTACAGTCCCTTGGCTTCCTCTTTCTTAGCCCCGGCTGAACGAGCTGCTTTTGGCTGCCGGTACTTCACCAGGTCAAACTCATATTGACCGGACATGAGTATCCCTCCATCGGTCACAATTTCATCTTCCTCATAGCCTCTGACCGAGTAAAGTCCTCCGAACGTAGTCATCTTTGCAGGCACCAGCCTTTCATCAGAGGTTATATACTTGAAGGAGCCAATAATTCTGTTAACCTTGTTGTCATCCAGATACTGACTGTGGGCGGCGCCAAAGTTGTAAATAGCAAAATCGGGTCCAGCTCCCAGGCGCGCCTGTTCGAAATCGTCTTTGCTGGACGCACTGAAGCTCTTGGACCGCGTGAATGACAGGGACGTATTCGACAAGGTGTCCGAACGATGAACGTTAATTCCTACTCCCCAGAGTCCCCAGTCAATGTTGCTGGCAATCCTAAGCGATGGCGTGACCTTGCTGCGTTCGCGGCTTAAGGAACCGGCCACATCGACAAACCAATCATCTAACTGCATAAGGTTGTAACTTAATACGCCGCCGAAGAATGAACCATTGCCCAAAAAGCTGATCCCCTCGGCAGGGATGTCGAACTGACTATAGCCGGCATAGAGATTCAGGCGCAACCGAGGTGTAAATACGGGAAAGTCATAACTTCCAAATAAGGCGTATTCGTCCTCAATGCCCTTTTCCCACGGGGCCTGATACAGAGCACCAAACCTGTCATCGGCGCCTGTAAGATTTGTATTGATGACGCCGACCTTCGGACTCCATTGTCTGTCCTTCGTGCCTGAGTTGTCCACCTGCAGATACCAGTGCCACGGATTCGACTCATAAACATCGTAGCTCAGCTTTAGGGCGTTGGGATCGGCGCTTCCTGAGATAACCGCTGAAACATACCTGTCAGGGCTGAGATTGAGCAGCCTGACAAACTCGTCCAGCTTCTTCTTGTGGATGACCTGGCCCGCTTTCACCGGCGACCACGACTCGAGCACAGAGTCTTTCAGAAAACCTTTTTCCTGCTTCTGCCGGTCAAAATCGTACCTATCTATGACCATTTCAGCCAATTTGCCTTCCAGAACTCTAATGGGCAGGATCTTATCCACAAACTTGGCTGTACCCTCGACCCGCGCCGCCGGAACATATACGTAGACGCCGGCGTAACCTTCCCTTTGGTAAACCGAAAGAATGTAATTCGTTAAACCTTGTATTGTCAGCAGAGAGACTTCACGATCCTGCCCCGGATTGAGAATTAGGTCATGTATCACCCTGAAATCATAGGTCTGCTCGACCATCTTGCCGTCTCTCGGTACTGAAACAGTGTAAACCAGAGAGAGGTTTCTGAACAGCGCGGCCGTTGATATCAGGCTGTTGCCGCTTATCTGGAGTTCCTTAACCACAAACCTTGGACTTGTGTCCTCCGGAAACGTCAATGCTTCCGGCGGCGCTGCTGCGTCCAAAGACTCCTGCAAATGTTCCAGGGCTTCTTGCAGCTCTGACTTCTTGGCTTCCGTGCCTATTTCTCCAAAACAGAGGGCCGTCAAAACAAGAGAAGTAATCAGAAATAAAGACACCGGCTTCATTGTTAGACTCATGCCCATTCTCCTTAACTATGGACTTACTCCACTCTCCGGCACGGCCAAGGGAATGCTATCCGACGGGGCGGCTTTTTGCATCTCTGCCTAAAGTCGACAGCGTGGCTATCCCACATGCTTACATGACTCAGACCGTCCAGAATGCGTCCGTTGCTCCAAAAAACATTTAACTCACAGCTTCTCTAAAAGATCAATTATCTCAAAAACGCTGCGAAATGTAAAGCAAAAATAGACGCGATAATCCAGCCATCAGGTCTTCAGAGCCATGTTTTCGCGGTTTGGGGCCGCTACAACCGGCCAAAATCCTGCAATCGGCATAAACCACATTCTTCCGTGGTCTCGCCGAGAGCAGCAGCTTCCACCGCCGAAGGTACCATTTCAGTTCTGTAGTCGCCTATCTGGCCGCTTCTTGAAGGGTCAGACACAAACGAGCTTGAGCCGCCCAGAGGCTTTCCGGATAATCCCTCGCTACACGCTCGAGTGTTTCCGCTGCTTCGGCGGACTTGCTCTGGACCATGTAACAATACCCCGCGAAGAAATCCGCCTCCGGCGCCTGCTTCGTCTGCGGATACTCGGCTGACACCTGGTGGAACTCCTCTAAAGCCTTATCGATTTCACCCAACTGAATATGTGAGCGACCTTTCATCAGCATCGCTTGTTCCACCAGGTCTGCATGGGTGGACTTGTAACGAGCAATAAAACTCTCAAGCTGACTGAGAACCTCCCGGGGTCCGCGTGCATAGAACAGAGACCTGCAAAGTTGGAATTCAAATGTTCCCTTGTCGTCCTCGGGACCACAGCGATTCACAATGTCCTTGTACAGCTCCGCTGCTTTTTCAAAGTCCTCATTAGCCAGATACGTCTGAGCCATCATGGAGTCCCCGCTGAATTTCAACCTCGGCTTGCTCTCAACATAGCTGTAGTATTTCTTTGCCCATCGATCTGCTTTATCACTCAGGCAGGATTCAGCCAATATTATCCACTCAGAAGGATACTGTGCTTCCGTCAGCAAGGCATCCAGGAAGCCTTGATAGGTTGCCCAATCCTTCTTCGACTCGAAATCCTTAAAGACGTTGTCAACGATCTCTTGGATAGAATCATCAACTCCGGCGCCCTGCGAAAACGATTTGATTGCCTGCGTATATTCCTCTGCAAACTGATTCTCAAGTAACCATATCAAGGCGGCCGAGCGTTCCGGCAGCAGACCAAAATGTGAGGGACCGAATGCCTTGCCGTAGGCCTGAGCGATATCTTCCTTCCGCATGCCAGCCGCCTGTCCCGCCCTGCCCAAGAGAAGATACGCATCAGACAGCGCCGATACTGCTGCCGAATCAGCCGCCGAAGGCTGCTGCTGCCAGCGCGAAAACACAGCCAGACTGTGCTCAAGAAACTTGACCGCCGTTGTCGATTTCCCCTGCCCAATCATCTGTGCCGCCTCGTTGTCCACCGCCGCCAAAGCCTTGGCTTTAGCTTGAAGCAATGACACCACGATATCATCATAGACCTGTGGACTTACGTTCTCATATAGCCATAGCAGAGCGGACCCCAGACTTGGCAAATCAGTCGGGGCTTTCCCCAGCGCGAATGCCCTGCCACAGTGGGCTTCAACCTCCTTCCCCGGCAAACCAGAAGCCTTCTTGGCTTTCGCGAGCAGAAGGCTCAGGTCGAAATAGAGCTTATCAAAACCCGGCAGGTAGTCGTCCGGGTATTTCGTTCTCCACTCGTCGGCCTCGGCGACCCTTTTTTCAAGAAGGACTAGTGCTTCGCGGTGGTTTTGCTCTTTGATCAGGCGCTCCCCCTCCAGGGCCGCTGCGCTCAAGCTCGGCAATAGCGGATTCGGCCGACCGAGTCTCGCTATTGTGCCCGCAGCCAGCGCGCCGCCGTAGATTTGCATGTCATCGATTCTACCACGAAAGGCCTGCTTGCCGGACCGGTCGATGCCAATGCGGACCTGCCAGCTGCCGTGCGACCCCGTAGCCCTTAAGGTACTTTCCTGCTTACCGCCAACATACATTTTCAAATCGTTTCCATCGAAAGTTACGCAAATGTGGTACCAGGTTGACGCATTCCAGCCATTTGTCTCACTGATAAGAGTGTTATTTTCCTCCTTGTCCCCGAAATGAAAGCCGACTTTACCCTGCCTGAGTCTGTTGAACCCCACAGAGAAATACCTGCTGAATTTTGAGCAGTCCAAGAGACTGAATTGCTCGCTCCCGCTGTTGAGCGGAAAATCAGGGCTAAACCAAAATGCTATGGTGAAAGCATCGCTGGGCAGGCTAAATGACTTGGGAAACAGCACGGCATCATCACTGCCGTCAAAGTGCAGCGCGTTGCCGACCACCCCCGCGACCGAATCGTTATCAAATGACAAACCTCCAACAAGCGCACCCTCGTGCCCGTTGCCGCTGGAGTCGTGCAATACTGTTCCGCTGGTCTCATCAAAAGTCCAGTAGGCAACCACATCTGCATCCGCTGGTCTCGAAGCCAGCGCCGCCATAAATACTACGGCCAAAACCGTCATTTTGTCAAATCTGTCTTTCATCTTTCGGCGTCCTTTCGTTCAACCATAACGTTCTATTACAACCAACACTTCCATGACAGCGATAGCTATCTTTTAGGGCATTTATTACTCTGTCATACTCTGGATGCGCGTTATCAGCGACCGCGCTTTGTCGGCATAGGAGCTGCTTGGGTGGCCCCTCACAACACAGTCAAAAGCCTCCTTTGCAGCCTTGAGGTTGCCCTGCAACATGTAACAGCGCCCGAGGCCAAAAGCCACCTCTGGCATGTTTTTAGCTTCCGGATATTCCATCATTAAGGTAAAGAAGCTCTCAATTGCCTTGTCGAATTGGCCGAGTTGAAGGTAGGCGCGTCCCTTCATTCCTATGGCATCTCTCATCAGACTTTTGCTGACTGCCCGGTTATTGGCAATAAAGCTCTCGAGGGAAGTCCCGGCCTCCTGATATTCTCCTGCATCAAATAGGCACTTGCAAAGCTCGAACTCAACAGCCACTCTGCCGCCCTCGCTCCCGTAGCGGTTCAGAATATCCTTGTATAGTCCGGCCGCTTTTGCGGGCTTCCCCTCGGCCGCAACTTTCTCCGCAACCGCACAGTCTCTGCCAAATTTCAATCGAGGCCTCCTGTCAAGGTAGGCAGAATATCTTTTCGACCAGTCATTACTTGTGTCACCAACCAGTGATTCAACAACTGCGGCCCACCCAAAAGGATACGCTGCTTCAGCGAATACAGTATCAAGAAACAGCTCAAATTTAGGCCAATTTTTTTGCCTTTCCAAATCCTCGCGAACCTTCTGCACCACTTCTTTCACGGATTCTTTTACATCACGACTCTTGGCTAACGCCTTGATTACCTTCGTATATTCATTTGTGCATTCGTTCTCCAGTAACCATACCAGAGCGGCGCTTTGCTCTGATGTATAGTTAAGACGTGAAGGGCCAAATACTTTGCTCAACACATCAGCAACATCTCCCTTTGGCGCACCGGTCGCCTCTTTCGCTCTGGCCAACTGAAAATATACCTTCGGCAGATCGTCCTCCGCTGCGACGTCCTCGTATGGGTGCTGCTCTTGCCAGTTTGCATAGGCGGCCAGGCTTGCATCGAGAAACCGGCCGGCCAGTTCTGCTTTGCCCTCACGAGTCATAACTTCCGCCTTTCCCGCCGCTTGTGCCAGATAGTCGGTGTTATTTTCAATAAGTGGTCGAACAATCTCCTCATAGTCCTTCGCACTTGTGGCTTCATACAGCCAGAGTAAGGCAGGCCCTTGCTTTGGCGTGGAAAGAGACGAAAACTTGTCCGAGTCAACCGCCCATTTATACGCGTCGATGAGTTCCTGCTTCGGCCGGCCCGCCGCCTCTTTGGCATGGGCCAAGAGAAAATATAAATCAGGCGAGATTCGCCGGTAGTTGAATACGGCGTTGTCCTGATTCTTCCCCTTCCATTTTTCGTCTTCGGCAATCGCCTTTTCAAGAAAAGCGATTACTTCCTCGGGCTTCTGCTCTTTTACCGCCGCCTCGGCCTGTTGCACTATCTTTCCAAGTCTTTGAAGATCCGGGCCGGCCGTGAACGCCACCAGACCCTCGTTGTATAATTTCTTGATTTCATCGGCGCTGAGCCCGCGACTGAAAACCCCTACGTCGTCGAGAAAACCTCGCCACGTCCTCCGCTCATCATCCCCGCTCTGGCGCGCGCCAATCCACAGGGAACCATTTGCCTTTAGGGGACCAGAGCTGCTCGCACAGTTTTCTGCAATACCGTCAAGATATACACATATCTGCGACCCGTCGTACACGGCCGCAAAGTGATGCCACTGGCGGTCCGGCACAGTGGTGCGCCCCGTGATGCTCTCGGTGGGCCTGATATCGTTGCAGTAGAAATCAACGCTGCCGCCCTCCCTCTCCAGCGACCAGCTGTGTGCGCCCCTGGAAACAAGGGCCTGATCCCTATTTCCACGCGGCGGCTCGAACTTAACCCAACATGCGACTGTAATCTCTTTGCTGAAATTGAGCACAGCGTCCTGACCGCAATCAACGTAGTCATCCTCCCCGTCAAGACTCAGAACATTGCCTCTTTCTGCATCTTCGACGATTCCTGCGCCGCCCATCAAGACGGCGGGGCCATCCTTGCCGCCGACCTCAAACTCGTAATGCGCCACAAGGGCCTCATCATAAATCATACCTGCGCGCGCCGCGCCGGCAAATAAAACCACCGCCAGCAAAACAACCGGAAAACTCAAATGTTCAACTTGTCCTCTCATCTTGCGCCATCCTTTCATAAAAATCCAAACCCTTATTCGCGACTACCTGCAATCTGTCGATCAAAACACCGTCGGCTTGATGCCGTCCAATTGGGTATCAATATCCAAAACTCTATTATTGCGCAGATACTCTGCCAGCAGAGGAACCATATAACCTTCTCCTGCAATCTCATAGTCTTTCAAAACCATCCCCAGTCTTTCACCATTGACGAGTGTGTATGAAAGCGCAACGACATAAATCTTGTCGTTTTTCAGATCATCCATCCCCGGGACTGTGACGTCGTGCTTGTCCTGCGGCTTTACAAAACTGAAGCCCTCTATGACCACCGCAGATGCTTGCCCGTCGGGGACATTAGTGACCTGTGCTGACAGCAGGTCTCTCAGGGTCTTGCCGGTCAGACGGATTTTTACAAGCCAGTCGTTTCGAAAACCATTAAAGAGGTCGCGATACGTGATCCGGCCCTCCGGCGCCGAATACTTAAACCTGAGCGGATCCTCACAAATCACAATGTCCGCCTCAAGCTGCTCCTTCAGAACTTGAGCGGCCCATTGACGCCATTGCCACTTGGGATGTTTCCTGTTTACGGTAGTCAACCTCTCTTTCCAATCCCTATGCCAATCCCACAGTGTATTCAGCCTTTCCGCCATGTGCCATCTGATTTCACCTTTTTCAGTTACCTCAAAGA
>DATKZT010000080.1:0-36808 GCA_035527845.1 Sedimentisphaerales bacterium
CTTTGGTGGGGTTAAATTGCTTGAACCACATTTGTTTTTTCGATAGTCTTTTGTTCATGGCCATCCCTTTCAAATGACGGTTTCGGTTAATGATTTTTCGAGAATCATAACCGTTGAAAGGATGGCCTTCATATTATCTAATTATGGCGCAGAACCTCTCTTTCAATGCCTTAACGCTACCCCCATGGCCCCCGAAGTCCATCACCGTGGCTACGTGAAGTTCCACCTGACCACAATACCCCAATGCGCCACCATCACACAGGCAACTCTCAGACTACGCGTAAACTCTATCGCCTACAACCTCCCGCAGATGAATGACACTTTTTCCATGTATGAAACAGGAAACGACGAATGGTCGGAGTCGACAATCACCTGGAGCAACCAGCCAGAGGCAGAAGGCGGGACCCTTTTCAGTATGCGCATAGCTGACCTAATCGCGGGGGAAGATATTGACACACAACTGCCTCTTGATGTCGTAAATACTGCATTCTCAACAGACAAGGCCATCTCTTTTGTATTCACAGCATTTTGCGATTGTGATTGGGACACGGACCAAGCGTATGTCAAATTCAACGCTCACGAAAACATCGACGGGCCGAGGTTGATCGTGTACTATATCCCTCCCCCTACTCAGATCGCAGACTCAGTCGATGAGTTCTCTGGCACTCAAGGTCAGGACAGCTGGTACTACGGCTATTACGATGGTAATAGCGCGGTGCCTTATTCAAATTTGGACTTCAAGGAATTGGCCCAATATGGTCCCCACCCGGACACTCCACCTCAATGGTATATCGACCACTCATTGTACTGGACCTCGCTTTGGTATGAGGGAGGACATCCACACGGCCTTAATCACGATACGGATCAATATGTGTCGGCCGAGCACTGGGCGGTGCGTCGATGGGTAAGTGAAGTAACAGGGCCAATAAGAATAACCGGCAACCTGGCTAAGATCGACGAGACATGCGGCGATGGAGTTATCGGATACATTATCATCGACGGACAAGAGTTCTGGTCACACGATGTTGCGTACAACGACACTGTTGGTGTCAATTATAGTATAGACGTTGATCTCAACGTTGGTTCGTTGGTGGATTTCGCCATCGCTCCGGACGGGACCGATTGGTGCGACGGGAGCAGGTTCACTGCTCTCATCACTTGGAATCTCCCTGACATTGATGGCGACGGAGATGTGGACTGGCATGACGTAGGAATGCTGGTTGACTGGTGGATAACTCGCTGCCGCATGGGGGAATGGTGCGAAGGGCGTGATATTAACCGAAGCGGCGAAGTGGATCTTCTCGATTTTGCCATCCTGGCTGGAGCTTGGCGCAAAACCATCTGGTGCCCGCCAAGCCCGTAGGAAGCGATTTGACTATCAAGAGGCTCCTTGCCCTCGTTCGAGCAAGTATGAATAGGGGGCAACCACTATGTATGGGACTTACTGTTACGTGCTGCGGAACCTGCCCAGGAGCAAAATGACTTGCTGGCGCTAATTGACTTGCCTGGGCAGCTCTCTCGAAGTACAATGTAAAGTGAAAGAAGGGATGGTAGGCGAGATTTAGAAAGACAGATAGTAGCAAAGCAATGCAACAGAGACAAGGCAATATAGAGCTTTTGCAGTCGCCCGTCAGCTTGCGATGACACGTTCATTGAGGCCTCCGGCAAGGTCTATATGTGTCCGGCATAGGTCAATCTGTGCCATCACATCATACGGCAAACCCCCAAAGGGCTCAGTCAACCCATAATCAACCTTTGCCAAACCGGCTCCACGGGGCTCTGATAGCGGATTGTAGCATGAGATCCCTGTGCAAAACGCTCCTCCATACCGACGGGCATCCACGAATCTCGGCAGCCTGGGCCTCTGGTCAATTTTCGGGCAATCATGCTTTGTGCGAAATACCTTCCACTATTATAAGTGTTTCGAAGGCGGCAAAAAACGGCCTCCGAAAAAAAAATTTCAAAAAAACCCTTGACAGGAATCGAGCAGGTGTTATACTTGTAATAGTTAGCATAGTACAACTATAAAGGCTTATATATGCAGTTTTCCATAGACAACGCTTCGGGCAGGGCGGTTTATCAGCAGATAATCGACCAGGTGAAGCGTGATATCGCGCTGGGCAGGCTCGTCAAAGAGGAAAAGCTTCCCACGGTCAGACAGCTCGCGGCCCGGCTTGCGATAAATCCGAACACAATCGCCAAGGCGTACCGCCAGCTCGAGCAGGAGGGGATAATCACCACAAGGCCCGGCGCCGGGGCGTTTGTCGCTGCGCTGGACAGCAATCTGAGCAAAGGGGTGAGAAAAAAGCTGCTCTGTGAGGATATTGATCGCGTCGTCGTCGATGCAGTGCACATGCAGATTGAAAAGCAGGAGCTTATCCGCTGGTTCACAGAGCGGGTCGAGAAATTCAAGTTCCCGGATGAGAAAGGATAGCCTATGAGCGCCTCTGTCATCAAGATTGAGAATCTGGTCAAGTACTTCGACGGGCGGTGCGTCCTCGACGGCGTCAGCCTCGAAGTGCCGCAGGGCTGCATCTATGGTCTGCTCGGAAGAAACGGTGCCGGCAAGACCACGATTATCAGAATTCTTCTCGGACTCGACTTTCCGACGCGGGGGCGAACCAGCCTGCTCGGAGCGGACTCGTCTTTGCTTTCGGCGGGCGTGCGAGGCCGAATCGGCTGTGTCGCCGAGGGCCACAACCTCATTCAAAATTACAGGGTCAGCCGACTGGTAAGACTCTGCAAAGACCTTTCCCTTCGGTGGAACGACGTGTTCTTTGGTCATCTGATAGAGACGTTCCGCCTGCCGATGAATCGCAAGGTGAAGGAGCTGTCGATGGGGATGCGTGCCCAGCTGAATCTGTCACTGGCGATGGCTATCGACCCGGAGCTGCTCATCCTCGACGACCCGACGCTCGGCCTGGACACCGTATCCCGCCGGACGTTTCTCGAATTGGCTGTGGACCTGCTGCAGAAAGACGGCCGGACCATTCTCTTCTGCTCGCATATCCTCAGCGACGTCGAGCGAATAGCCGACCGCATCGGTATCCTCGCCGCCGGCAAGCTCGTCGTTGACTGCCCGCTCGAAGACCTCAAAAAGCGAATCAGGAAACTAAGGATTATCTTCCCGAAGTCCGCACCGACCAACCTGCATTTGACCGAGATTATCAATCAGCGGGCCGAAGGGCGCGAATTGACTATTACCGTCGCGAACTGGAACCGGCAGAAGCAGGCTCTGCTTGAAACGTTCAAGCCGGAAAGCTGCACGGAGATGCCAATGTCACTCGAGGACATATTCATAGAATGCACCAAACCCGCCGTAACCGCAGTTGAGCAAATGTATCAGGAGGCCTAAGATGTTCACGCTCATTAAGAGAGAAATTGAAGACCATATAGGATATTTCTTAGGAGCGACCATTTTCGCGATTGCGACGATTTTTGTTGCCATCGCCTTCTATGCGGCAGACAGCGACCGCCATGTATGGCCTGCAGGTGCTGCAATCATCCTTTTTGTCGCAACGGCTTTTGTCACCGTTTTAGGGTCCTGCGCAATGGGCGTGAGCCAGATGTACGCCGACCGTACGAAGAGAATATCCGCGTTCCTTTCGGCGCTGCCCGTCACGCGCAGGCAGATATTTGCGGCCAGAATTATCACGGGGATTCTCGCTATCCTGCTTTTCCTTGTCCCTTTGGCCGTTACTGCCGAGATTTTCTTTCGCCGTTTCGTCCCGCCCCATCTCATGCGCGGCCCAGTCGTTGCAGAGATATTCGCGGCAGTCTTTCTTATGGGTTTTGCCTGCTACTGCCTCGGTCTGCAGACGGGCTGGAGCTCGGGCAAGCTCGCCCCCACTCTGGGCAGCCTGGGCCTGACCTGCCTGTTGGCTTCGCTTATTATTGTCAAAGGTTTTGGGCTGCCGTTCATGGTAATAATTCTGATTCTTATTTTCGCATCGGTAATTTGCAGTTGGCATCAGTTTACCTCAACGTCACTTTAGGAAGACGGCCATGAATGCTTCGAGAAAATATGTTCTGAACGTCGTCGCCACCGGATTTGTTGTTCTGCTGATACTGGCCGTGCCGTTATTCTGGGCGCGTTTTTTGTGCGAAACACTCTTGCGAGAAATCATGCCGCCGGATGCTCGACAGATCGTCCTGCGACCAACCGGACTCTTCGACCCTGAAATTGAAAATGACGCGAACATCGGTAGAGTGTCCTCTGTTGGATCTCTGTTTTTCACAGATTTGCCCGAACTTGGGATACAGGACTGGTTTGTGGCGAGGGGACCGGCAGGCAGGCTTTCAAACGCCTACTTTTACTCGCATGGTAAGCTGGGCGACTGGAGCATCCTTTATTTCGATGAGAAGACCGACTTAATCATCTTCCATCGGGTCTATACAGAGAGGATGGCCGACGACACCTTTGAGCGAAGACAGACCGTGCTTTATGCCGGCCCTGAAGGCATGTCGGATTCGGCGGACAAGGCCCTCGGCCGATTCGCCGGGCCGCTGATTAACCCGGGGACATGGAATTCATTTCCCGAATTATTTGTCTATGACAAGACGCGCTGCTGCTTCTTCGCCCTCAATTTTGGCGATAGAATCGTGCGCAAAGGTCCCCAACTCAAGAAAGATGACCCGCACCGGCCCATAAAGGTGGGCAGTATCAGCAAGAACTGGTCCTACTCATACATATCGCTGTCACCGCCCATGGTAGTGGTCCCCGTGCCGCCTGCTGGTGAAGAGGGCGACGATTCGCGCCGGCGTACCGACCTAAAACCAAAGCTCAAGAGCGCTGTCGAGGATTTGGGCATCGACTGTTCCGGGCAATATGTCCTGGTGCTCGACGAGTCAGGGCAAATCGACTTTCTCGATAAAGCGACCCTCGAATTCGCCGGTCCGGCGGGATTTCTGCCTGCGCCGCGCACCTTTTTCGGCTCGAAAGATTCGCCAGGACCGCGTGATCTGCTCGCATATGATGTTTTGCCCGCTGCTCTGGTCCGCGAAGACCGCTATCTCGGGATGTGCGTTGCCACGGTCGCCCGCGAAGGGACCTCTGCGGCGCTGGCCGTCTTCGATGAAAAAGGCCGCCTTGTCAAGACTGCTTACAGTGTGCACGAAGGCCGTGGAGAAGGGGACGCATCAGTTCCTTCCAGTGAAGCCGTATATTTCAGCAGCCCTGGCGCGCCGGGGTTGACCGTCACCAAGTACCTGCTCGAAAATCTGCAGCCGCCTGTTCTGAGCGCCGCCTCTTACCTAACGGCGGAAAGTTTCGAGGCCGGGTCGGGGCAGAGGGCGCTTTTCATCCTTCCGAATTCCTTTATCGGGATGAAGGCAAGGGAGGTCACCGATGAAGTTATCGACAAATACCTTTCGGCCTTACTGTTGATTTTGCCGTCGCTGATATTAGCGGGGCTGCTCGCCTGGCGGGTCCACGGGAATGCGGTTGTTGTCGGGCTTTCGCACAGGGCGAGGTTTTGGTGGGTTCTTGGGACTATAGCCTTTGGTTTGAGCGCCTACATTACCTACCGACTGACGCGGCCGAAGATAACTCCGGTCACCTGTGTTAATTGCGGCAGGTTACGAAGGCCTGATATGGAAACCTGTCACCGCTGCGGCGCTGCGTGGGAGATTCCGGAACTTACCCCGCCGGCGTGGCGGGTCATTGCCGAGCAGCCGCAGGAAGGGGAGCCGGCGACGGCGAACACCCAATAGCCCGGGAGGGACTGCCGCCGGTATCTTTCTGCTGGAAATTCCGCGAGGATTATTTATTGTACCGACAAAAAACCCTGCAGTGATTCCTTTCACCACAGGGCTATGAAAAACAGGTTCCAATAAACTACGGGGCTATTTTTTCTGGCCGGACTGCTCCACGATCTTATCCAGCTTTTTGGCGTCGCGCTGAGTTTTCTGCGGTGTGCCTATGACGACACCCATTCGGCCCAACTCGTATGCCACCTCCGGCTGATAAGGGTCGATCTGAAAGCTGCGGCTCAAATGCTCCTTCGCCTGGACCTTGTCACCCTTCTTTAGATAGTAGTAGCCTATCTGTCGGTGAATCTTGGCCGAGTTTGGGGCCAGCCGAATCGCCTGCTGATAACAAAGAAGCGCGTAATCATCCATTTCCTGGTCCTGGAATGCCAGTCCAAGTTCAAGGGACCTCTCGGCGGAGCCCGCGACTTCATTCATGTAAACATCGGCCGTCTGGTTTGCCTTGGTCGGGTCGCCCCCTTCTTTCTGGGCCTTCACTTTCGCCGCCTGCGCGGGCCAGTAGACGGGGTCGAAGCTCAGACAGATATTGTAATGATGTTCCGCCTCGGCCCATCGCCTCTCCTGCTGGTAGATCTGACCGAGCTGAAAATGGGCTTCGGGATTCTCATAGTTGCGGTCGATTCTCTTGAGCAGTCTGGCTTTTTGCTCCTCACTCGGCGTCTTGGGGACCCTGTCCACGCCGGTCCTCTTGGTTTTCAAGTTGCCCGACGGATTGCACCCGCTGACCAACAGTGTGCAAATCAGAAGAGTAACGACAAAAAACTGTGCCTTCCGAGCCATTTTTCGCCTCCATTCTGAGTTGTCTGCACCTGCCTCCTTTGACATCGTTATGCCCTTTCTGATACCTAACTGCCGTATTTTGCCGCGCACGAGCAACCGTTTCAAGCAAAATTTTGGTCTGCCGAACAAATAAATTTGCTCCACCGGTTGCTCCGACCAGGTCCAACGCCTGTTGCAGCAATAACGAGCGTCGATCATTGATATTTCCGGACCATAAGCGCATTGAGGTGTTCAAAGAAAAACAAGCTGAGCAGATTCGCAAGAAGGCGAGGACCGTTTGCGGTTCGGCAGCTATTTGGTTATTCGAACAAGGTGAGGCGTTGGACCTTTTGGGACTTTGACATTGATGGTGTTTAGTGCATCAGAGCCAAAGAAAGAAGCGGCCCCGTAATACCAGCCTTGACTGGCAGCATCATAGTCTGATTTATCTTTGAGGCTCGGCAGGTCTTTCGAATCGACGACGACCGACGGCGGCTTCTTATGGCCGTGGACCCACAGCTCGTACGAGACGTCTGACGCCCCAATGGAGATTTCGATTTTCGCCTGGTCCTCTGAACATGCCAATATGGTCTTGCTGATGGGGCTCTGAAGGGCCTGGCAGTCGTACAGGGTGTATTGCGAGCGGCTGGTTTCGTCGGGATAGATATCGAGGGTGATGGGGTCCGGCGTCTTCTCATAGATGTAACTCATTTCGGGCATCATGGGTATGATAGCACCGGCTCTTACGAACATTGGGAGCGCGTCTTTGCCGTAGAGCGGCGCATCGACGGTGACGGTTTGGCCACCGGCGTATTCTTTACCCGTCCAATAGTGTATCCATTTGCCTTGGGGCAGGTACACATCCCACTTATCAACCTTTTCGAGAACCGGTGCGACGAGGATTTGCCGGCCGAGCATGAACTCAAAGTCTTTGTCGTAGGTTTTCGAGTCCTGTTGATAATCGAATACAAGCGCGGCCAGCGGCGGCCGGCCGGTCAGGTGCGCCTCGAGGGCCGCCGAATAGAGATACGGGTGCAGCCGGTAACGCAGTTTCAAATAATAACGATACAGGTCCTGCTGCTCCGGGGTCATCTGCCAGGGAAGTATGGCGCCGAATTCGCCGCTTCCGTGGGCCCGCGAGATGGGGACAAGCGGCACGATGTTAATCATTCGACGGATTACGTTATATTCATCGAGCGGGTTCATTCCGGGCTTGTTGCGGTCGATGAAGCCGCCGAGCTCGACCAGGCAGAAGGAATACAGTGACAGGCCGCCGTTGCGCAGCCAATTGAGGTCGGTCCTCAAAAAGTCGAAGCCGTGCGCCAGGTCGCCTGCAAATGGAATGATGTATCGATGTCCGCCGATGGGTCCGCCGCGGCTGATGACGGCCCGGCCGTAGAGACCCATCTGCTCCATGCCCTCGTAAACATTTTTGGCCCAGAGCGACCCGAAAAGCTCGTGCGTCTCGTAGCCGTTCGCGAATCTTTCCATGCCGGTGTGCATTTGTGAGCGCTCGGAATTGTCCTGCCACCAGAAGGCGTTGCCGTCCCTGACCCGCGGCACGTGCAGGGCCCAGTACTGGCTGCAGATGCTCATCACCGTCGGGTCGTATTTTTTCCAGTCGAAGAGCGGATGGAAAAGGGCCGTGCTCAGACCCGTTTTGAAGCCCATCTGACTGAGGGACTTGTACATCGAGGCAACATCGGGGAAAATCGGGGCCCATTCGAAGCCGGGCTCCATCCCCTGAAAATCGATAATAATTACGTCGCAGGGCCAGTCACCCTGGCGGTACTTCCGCGCAACTTCGAGCACGTCCTTCTGGCCCCAGTCGCAGCACTTGCACTGTATGTGGCCGAAAAACCATTTTTCGGGCAGCACGGGTTTGCCCACGATGTCGATGTATCTCCTGAGGATCTCTTCGAAGCGGGGTCCGTATATGAGGTAGTAATCCATGTCCCAGCCTTCCATGCCGCCGCTGGTACCTTCGAAGGAATACTCGCCGGGCGTTGTGCCCATCCTGAGGGCGACATCATCGTCGAGGTTGTTGAAGAAGATTCCGTAGCCGCGGGTGCTCATAAAAAACGGCACGGGGAAACCACCGGTGCGGGATTTGCTTTGAAGCTCTATGGCCGAGCAGACAATCTTATCGCCGCGCATATCGAGCGGGTGGTTGTGTGCGCCGAAGCCGAAGAAATGCTCGTCGTCCGGCAGCTTCATCGTTTCATAGACCTTGTCGCCTTCGCAGCCGAGGCCGGCGTCGATGATCCCTTCCTTTTCCATAACAAGCAGATTCCCCTCGGCATCGTAGAAAGCGAGTTTGAACGGCTGCTTCCTGACCTTGACGAGCAGCTTTGCCGCCCTGATGCTGTACACCACGCCTTCGAGGTCCGCGTCAAATCCTTCGGAAATCTTGTAAGGCACACCCGGCCAGTCATAAGTCACCACGGCGTATGGACCGTTATCTTCGAGGTGCAGCGTGTCTTTAGGGAAATCTTTGCCGGCCGGCGCCGTATGCACCCGCACTATGCCCTCTGCGAGAAAGCCCAATCTGACCCTGCCGCTCTCACAGTTGAAGGTGATGTTGTAGCCGTCCTTGTCGTAAGAATCAACATTGCCGATGATGGTGTAAGCGTATGCGGAACCGACGCAACCGAGCAGCATAATGCCGCAGGTCGCAAAAGATAAGACCTTGCTATTGCCTTTTTCGAACATGGCTTTCTCCTACACGAGCAATCCGGGTGATTGTGAGTCGAACATTTTCATATAACGGACGGCAGACGCACAACCTGCCTGCGCTACCGGGTAATTCTACTCTATCGGCCGCCTCAGTCAACGGGTCATTATGGTGGTGACTTCCGATACCGACACCGGGTGGGGTAGCCAAAGTTTTTTTTGGAAATTTTCCGCGTGCCGTGTCACAATTCGGGATTATTTCCGTCATCGTTGGTGAAAGGAGAAACCGGTTGGCTGAAGCTGGGCAGCAAAGAAGCGGCGAGGCCTTGAATGGGGCCGATGCCGGGGCGACTTTGACGCCGGAGGTGCTGGTGCGCAAGTACTCATCGGCGGTGCTGGGCCTGTGTATAGCCCATACGAAAAACTTTCACGACAGCGAGGATATTATGCAGGAAGTTTTCTTAAGAGCGATGACGAAACTCAGGACGCTGCGGGACGAGACGCGTGTTCGTCCGTGGCTGCTCAAGATAGCCCGGCGGACGTGCATTGACTACTATCGCAAACGCCCGACCGCCCGGCCGTTGGCCGGCGACATGCCCGCGGCACCGGACCGCCTCAGCGAGCAGGCCGCGCGGGTGCATCAGGCCGTCTCAAGATTGCCGGAGCAGTACCGCGAGCCGATTGCCCTTTATTACCTCGACGGCAGGAACTGTGCGGCTGTTGCACATACTTTGGGAATCAGCGAGCAGGCGGTCAGGCAGCGCCTGGTCCGGGCCCGCCTTATGCTGCACGAGCTGCTTTCGGAGGATAAATCATGAACAGTAACAATGACTGCAAAAATCGCCGCGAAGCCATCGCCGCCTTGGTGCTCGACGAATTGGCGCCGCAGGCTGCCGATGAGCTTCGAGAACATATCGACGCGTGCAAAACCTGCCGGTCGCTTTATCAGGCTTTGATGGACGAGGAAGAAACAATTAACTCCGCCTTTGAAGCGATTGCCGATAAGAGCAAGAATGTCCAAGACGACCTCATCGGGGAGTTCGAGAAAGGGCCACATAAGCCTTTGGGAAGAAGCACCTTGACGTTGAGCACAATTCTCAACAGCAGAATAACAAAGCTTGCCGCGGCAGCGGTAGTGGTCATCGTTGCGGTTGTGGCGTTGCACAACGGTTCTGTCCAAATAACAACGCCGGCCTTCGGCGTACAAGATGTGCTGGATGCCATGAATGAGGCACAATGGGTACATTGCGTCGGAGAAATTACGTACCTCAATGTTGATGCGAATACCGCCAAAGAAATGGACCTCAGCGGAGTGGAAAGCTGGGAATCGGTACGGCCGGTACGCCGTATCGAAAAACACAAGAATGGAAAAATCTATTTTACGGAGTCGAATATAGGCAAAACGTCGTATTATGACCCGGCAACCAATAAGATAACCATAAAATACCGGTCTCCTGCTGATCCGCAAGAGGCCTATGCCAGCATTGCCGACATGTATATCCAACAGATAGCCGAACTGGAAAAGAAGGGCGCCAAGATTAATTATGAAGACGGCGTTTATGACGGCGTTTCCGTGAAAATCATGAAGATCGACTTTGTATTAACGCCTCCACTTGAGGTAAACATATCGATGGTCCTGGACCCTGCAACATATTTGCCCAAAAGACTCACCGCCGAACAGACGGATTTGAAGCGTCTGCACGTTTTGGTGTCGGCTCAATTCGATTATCCCAAAACCGGCCCGAGAGACATTTACGAGGCCGGCGCGCCCGCGGATGCGAAGGTAATTATTGTTGACAACAGGCCCAGCCCGGAATTCCTTGAAGCTATCGCGCCCTACAACGCGGCGAGGGAAAACCTCCCACTGCGGCATATTCTGGTATTTACACAAGCGAGAGAAAAGAGCGTATGGCGGACATGCGTTATTTACAAGGATGGCAGAAGAGAAAGGCTGGAAGATCGATGGGACGCCGACGAACGGCAGGAGTCGGTGCCGACGGCCGAGGACTTTGAGGCGATACTTGCCTGGGCACTTTCGGTGGGTGCGAAGACACTAAAAATTCAAATTTATGATGGACAGTACATACACTACGCGCGACGCGACTTGGAAGGTATGTGGTCTGTCGCTGAAAAGGAGCACTCACCAGAGAAAATGTCACATTCTATCATTCGTGGTCTGGATTGGCTGGGCTGGCCCTGGATATACAATGGAAAGCTCTTCGAGAATGATTATTCGCAGGAGAATAACCTCGTCTGCGTCGAGACTCACGTGGCGGCCCGGATCAAAGATGGAAAGCTTATTGCCGCTGCCTACAGAGAGCTCTATTACCTTGACCCACAGCACGAATATGTATGCGTGCGAGAGGAAAGATTCCAACGTAGCCAGCCGCCCTATAACGACCGGCCAGACGTGAAGGATTTGGACTTCGACCCGGATGACATACCCTCTGAGCCGTCTTATGTTGCCACAGTGGCAGAACTCGCACAGACCGACTCCGGCCGGTGGTACCCCAAGAAAATTCGAAAGGACAGACATTTATGGAGAGCCTCTGGCAACGGCTGCATGTCGCATGTTTCGACAGAATTTACAGCAATCTATCTGCAAACCAACCCATGGTTCCCTGAAGGAATCTTTGACCCGAACAATCTGTTGCCGGAAGGGGCGCAAATCAGAGAGCCTGGTGCAAAAACGACTTTCGAAAAGGACTTTGAGGCGGCAATAGCTATCATCGACGGCAAAGACCAGTGGTCGACACCTGAAGAAGTCGCACTAGCATACTGGCAGGCACGAGCCAGAAAAGACTGCAACGAGATGGCCGTTCTCTGGCCGGGCTCGGCGAGCTGGAACCGTCAGTTAGTGGAAAATGAGACGCCCGTCGAGTATGTCTTTGGCAAAGCGAGAAAAGCAGGCGGCAAGTACGTGATTGTTCCTTACACGGACAAAAGCTATTACGAAAAGCACGGTGATTATAACTTGAAAACGTGGCTCACCAACGAAAAGAGTACTAAGGGCCGGTACTACATTATTTCCGGCAATTAGCTTTGGTTTCGCACTCTCTATGTTACGAGCCTTGTGCTGCTTGGTAAAAGGCCGGGCTTTTTTTGGCCCGGTTTTTTTGTGCGCGTTTGCGAAGATAAACGAATTTGGCGAGCCGGCAGTGAATATAAGGGAAAATATCTTTGTATTTATATTAAAATGGGCGGGTCATTCGTTGTATATTTGGAACGAGGTTTATTTCGAAGCTGATTGGGCAGACGCTGAATGCTGGAAGACAGGTTACTTGTTCGCAGATGTAAACAGGGCCGCGGGGACGCTATGTGCCGAATCTACGAGAAGTACAAGGGGTATCTGCTGACGCTGGCAAGGGCCCTTTTGGGCGACAGGGCGGCAGCCGAGGACGTGGTCCACGATGTATTCGTCTCCTTTGCCGGCTCGGTGCAGACGTTCACGCTCACAGGGAGTCTGCGAGGCTATTTGTCAACGTGCGTCCGTAATCTGGTGCGAGACAGAATACGAGCCCGCAGGCACGAGGCCGAAAATCTTGACTCGGCGGTGTCAATCGCATCGGCTTCGGGTAACCCGCAACAGCAGGCAATCGAGACAGAAGAAATAACGCGATTGAGAGCGGCGATGAGTCAATTGCCGTACGAGCAGCGAGAAGCGGTGGTGCTGCGTCTTAAAGGCGCCATGAAGTTCAGAGAAATAGCCCGGCTCCAGAATGTTTCAGTCGGCGCCGTTCAGGCGAGGTACCGCTACGGGCTGGATAAATTGCGGTCGATGCTGAATAGCGAGGTGACAAAATGAAAACCGGCGGCAACGCGAAAAAGCTGATTAAGGAGCTTCATGATACAACCAGCGCCGATATGGATGAGTGGACTGTCAAGGACATTTTGAGAGCAATGCAGCAATCGGCGAAGAGAGAATCGGATTCGGCTGAGCCGAATTTCCGGAAATACATAATTGAAAGCAGGCTCGCAAGATTGACTGCCGCCGCGGTCGTATTCATCGCATTTTTGGTGGCCGCCAGAATGTTTATTCGTCCTGCCGGCAGGTCTGCTGTGGGACAAGGCCAGGAAAGTGTGTATGCCGAAATGGTTAAGATCAGGCAGATGGCCGCCTCCGGTGATGTTGCAGGTTTGGCGTCAATGCTCTCCGAGGGGCGATTCGAAAGCAAGCTCGTGGCTGCGAACTTTCTCGCAAAAATGGGCGACCTGCCTGCCCTTCAATCTTTGTCAATGCACGCCGTCGGAAATCTAATTATCGAGGGCAAAGAGGGCAAGCTTGTGCTGCGTTCCGCCAAAGGAGCTGACTGGCTCGAAGTGAATGGATGCACGTTGCTGGTGCACAAGGACGAAAGTGTTCAGGCCGCCACAAAGATTCGCATGACCCATGATATTGAGGGCGACAGCGAGGATTGGCAAGAGCGTCAGAAGGAATTTCGTAGACTACGCCAAGAGCGAGCTGGCTTAGAAAGTCAATTGTCGGAACCAAGTCAGAACCTACCAACGGATATAGAGCAGCTCAGGAAGCGCCTTGCAGAGTGCAATAAAATACTCGACCATATAGAGGGAGCGGTTTATGTCAGCATCGAGAATGGTCGGCTGAAATTGCACTGTCCTACTTACCGACGCATAGCCTTTGCTGAGCTTCGTGATGGGATCGTGCGCGTAGAGGCCCATGGCAATGTTGTCGAGGCAAACAGTGTCACGATGCTGCACGGGGAGTTGAGACCTGTGCGTACTGACGGCCCGCCTGTGCCGACGCCGGGCTGGCGCGAACGGTTCAACCGGCTGTATTCGCTTGACAATGGCGAGGTCCTTCGCTGGGTGCGTTACCCTTTTATTCCTGAACGACAGATTTATGCCACTCAGGTATTACATTACTACCAATCGACCGACAACCCTCCACCACCGGGTTACCTCTTCTTCCGCTGGGATGGCAACTTGTATTGGTGGGCCCTCGCCATGCACGAGTGTTCACTCGGTGGTGTGTTGACGTCCATCGGCCTCGAAAGCTACGAATTCAGTGATGGGCCTCAGAAGCTTAGCCGGCTCAAGCTCGGCGGCGACTGGATCGAACGCGATAACGTGCCGATTGAGGACAAACTCCTCGCATTTGAACGGATTCTCCAGAATGAGCTGGGCCGCACGATAAGATTCGAGAAGCGCAAGGTGAATCACGACGCGATAATCGTGCGCGGCCAATACAAGCACGTGCCGCTGGAGGGGGTCGAACACCCGGATAATATTTATGTTTATACTGATTTGTGGAAACATTTCCCCGGCCCCGAACCTATTGACGGCGGGGGCACGTGCAGTGTCGCCAAAATGATCGAACAGGTTGCCAGCCGTTTCAACAGGGCGGTCGTTTTCGAAACGGAAGGCCTTTCCGACATTACTGTTGGCTATTTCGATTCTCTGTCGTACAGTCTCGCCACAGCGAACGTCAAAACCGCAGAACAGAAGCAGCAAATATTGGATTCGGTGCTGAAGAACCTTTCCAGCCAGACCTCGCTGCAGTTTGAATATGGTCAGCGTGATACAAACGTCTGGTTTATCACGGAGCAAAGCGACACCGAATGAGAGATTACAAATTGGCGAAAGCAATCGAAGAAAAATGGGCTGCTTACAAATCGAATATTGGCACGATTCAATAGGCCCGGGCTGATTTTGCCGGGTCTCTTTTGTGCTCTTGGAGCGCTGAACACCTTAGACGTCGAGGTTTTGGACTTCGAGGGCGTGGTCTCTGATGAAGTTTCTTCGCTGCTCGACATCGTCGCCCATGAGGATGCTGAACAGCCTGTCGGCCTCGCCGGCGTCGTCGACCCTGACCTTCAGGAGGGTCCTCGTGGCCGGGTTCATCGTCGTATCCCACAACTGGTCGGCGTTCATCTCGCCCAGACCCTTGAAGCGCTTTATATCGATTCCCTTGCCGCCAATCTGCCTGATTGCCGCGCAGACGTCGCCCAGCGAGGCGATGTCGTGCCTGTCCTCTCCGTTGATAAGCTGAAACTTGGTGGGCATGTCCTCGCCGGAGACGGCCTTGGCGGGCTTCAAGAGAAAGTCCTTGAGGTCGAGGCCGAAGCCGGCTTTTAGCTTCTCGTTCATCTGGTTGATTCGCGTCACCTCGTGAAGCTCCTCGCCGACCACTTCCTCCTGCTCCTGCTCCCGCGTCCTGGCGAGCTCTTCCAGGCGCTTTTCGTACTCGGCCTTGTCGTAATAGAACTCATCCGGTCCCTCGGTGCATATACGAAAACGCGGCAGCTCGCTGCCGTTGTAATAGCTCTGGACAAAGTCGTCGAATTTAATGCCGCGCCTGCCCAGGACGGCTATGATGCGCTCGGCGTCGGCCAAAATCTTTACCAGGTCGGCAAGATCTTTATCGGCGACCTTTTGAGCCTTGTCACCGTCTTTTATGACGAGCTCGGTGCCTTCCAGGCCGCGTGTGACCATTCGCTTGCGCATCTGAGGCTCGTTGAGGATATATTCGGATTTTTTCTTACCCTTAGCCTTGACTTCGTAGAGGGGCGGCTGGGCGATGTAAATCATATTGTTAACAAACAAGTCCGCCATCTGACGGAAGAAGAACGTCAAGAGCAGCGTGCGGATGTGGGCGCCGTCGATGTCGGCGTCGGTCATCAGTATCACCTTTCCGTACCGGCACTTATCCAAATCGAACTCGTCGGCGCCGATGCCGGTTCCCAGCGCGCTTATAATGGTGCGGATTTCATCGTGAGCGAGCATTTTCTCAAGGCGGGCCTTTTCGACGTTAAGGATTTTGCCCTTCAGCGGCAGGATGGCCTGGATGTTTCGGTCGCGGCCGGCCTTGGCCGAGCCGCCCGCCGAGTCACCCTCGACGATGAAAATCTCTGTGCTTGCCTTTTCCCGACTGGCGCAGTCCCACAATTTGCCGGGCAGGTTCGCGCTGCTGAGCGCCCCTTTTCGCCTCGTCAGCTCGCGGGCCTTTCGGGCCGCCTCTCTCGCTGCGGCGGCCTGGATCGCCTTGTTCAATACCAGCCTGGCTTCCGGCGGGTGCTCTTCGAGATAATGGCCAAGCTGCTCGTTAACGGTGGTCTCAACGAAGCTGCCCACCTCCGGATTCGTCAGGCGGACCTTCGTCTGAGCCTCGAACTGTGGGTTTGCGAGCTTGACGGCGACGACCGCGGTCAGTCCTTCGCGAAGGTCATCACCCGTGGTCACCTGACCGTTTCTGAGGAGGTTGTTGTTGCGGGCGTAGTAATTCATCGTCCGCGTCAGTGCCGTCCGGAAGCCGGAAAGGTGTGTGCCGCCGTCGATGTTTCGGATATTGTTGGCAAAGACGAGGACGTTCTCGGTGTAGCCGTTGTTGTACTGCATGGCTATTTCGCAGCTCAGCATCGCGGCCGGATCGTCTTTGGCGAAGTAGATAACGTCCTTGTGCAGGACCTCCTTGCCTTCGTTGAGGTGCCTGATAAAGGCCTTGATCCCGTCGTCGAACTTGAACAGCTCCTTCTTGTTCTCGCGGTCGTCGCGGAAGGTGATCTGCAGACCGGCGTTGAGATAGGCGATCTCGCGGATGCGTTTCAGGAGGGTGTCGAACTCGAACTCGGCGTCGCCGAAAATCTCTTCGTCGGGCATGAAGGATATAACCGTCCCGCGTTTTTCAGTGGGCCCCATTTCCTTCACCGGCCCTTGTGCCTGCCCTCGGCGGCATTCGAAATGATAGTGCCTGCCGTCGCGGTAGACGTCGGCTTCGAGCCATTCGCTCAGGGCATTAACGACGCTGACGCCCACGCCGTGGAGTCCTCCGGCCACTTTGTAACTGTCGCTGTCGAACTTGCCCCCCGCGTGGAGGGTCGTAAGCACGACGTCGAGGGCGCTCTTTTTTGCTTCTTTGTGCTCTTCGACCGGAATGCCTCTGCCGTTATCTTCCACGGTGCAGCTTCCGTCGGGGTGGATGTGGACCGTGACGCTGTCGCAGTATCCGGCCAGAGTCTCGTCCACCGAGTTATCGAGCACCTCATACACGAGGTGGTGAAGGCCGCCGCTTCCACGGTCGCCGATGTACATATCGGGCCGCTTGCGTACGGCCTCTATGCCGCCAAGGATTTTGATCTTGCTTGCGTTGTACTCGTGTTCCTTCATCTCGGTTTTCATATTGCGATGAAACGTCCTGCTGTGATGTACCACCTGCCGGGTTAACCGATGGCAAACCTGATTGTTTTCAGCCGGGCCTGGGGACACCGGCGCTGCAGCTCTCCGAGAAGCTCCGAGCTGCACAGACGAAGCTCGTGCATATATGGCGGCGAGTCAACCAGCACCTTTAGTTGTCCATCCGAAATATCAGCCAATCGGCAATGCCGCAACAGATCCTCGGGCAGCAACTGGTCCCAAAGCTCGGCCACCGGCGCGAATCTTGCGCGTCGCGGCGAAATCAAATCGTCCATAACGTGCCTCACGGCCTCGCCCAGCCGGGTAGTCCTGCCGGAATACGACTTGGCCCCCAATCCCACTTTCGCCTCCTGCGGATTACATAAGAGTCTTTTCTCATCCATGATTTCTGTGCCCCGGTTTCCTGAGTGCTTTCGGCGCTCGGTGCGATGTTAACCGCAGCGAACTAACCCAAATTGATGGGCATCAGGACATACAGGAAATTTGCTCCGCTCTTTATCATGCCTGGTCTGTCGGGTTGACCAAGCTCCAGGTCGAATTCCGGCGTCTTGATGACGCGTAACGCGTCAATCAGGAATTGGGGACTGAATCCGATTTCGATCGGTTCGCCTTTGTAGTCGATAGGCATATTGATTTGTGCGTCGCCGGTCTCCGGGGCCCTGCCGGAAAAGACCAGACTGTCCTTTCCTATGGACAGTTTGATGCCTCTCGACTCCTCGCTCGTCAGCAGTGCCGAGCGCCGGACGGCACTTAATACCGCCTCGGTTGACAGGGCCAGCTTTTTGTCATAATCGGTTGGAATGATGTCTTCGTACTTGGGGAAGTTGCCCTCAACGAGGTTTGAGCTTATCACCACATTCGAACACCTAATTACGATTTGATTGTCCACAAGTCGTACGGCCACCAGTTCCTTTTCACCGGCGGCCAGCTTCTCGAGAAGGCCCATCGTCTTGGCCGGCACTATCATCTGCTGTTCCATGGCGGGTGTATCGGATTTCGCATCAGCTTTGCCGGCGGCGGAGCGTTTGGCCGGCTCAGCGGCAAGGTTCAGCCTGCTGCGTGCCAGCCGCCTGCCGTCGGTGGCAACCAGTGACAGCTTCTTACCCTTGATTTCCCAGAGGACGCCGTTTATGGCGTAGCGGGTACTTTCCTTGGCGGTGGCAAACAAAGACTGTGCGATCCCCGCCTGAAGGCCGGCAAGGTCCACTTCGATATCGGGCTGACCTTCGAAGTCCGGAACCGCCGGGTATTGACTCGATTCCTGGCCGTAAATCGTAAAGTGACTGTCGGCCCCACATATTTCACAGGCGCCTTCAGCGGCTTCCATCGACAGCACCTCGTCGGTGCTTTCACGGACGATAGGCGCCAAGCGGTCCGCCGGGACCACCACCTCACCCTTCTGTTCAACCTGGACTTCTGAGACGGAATAATTCATGCCCACTTCGAGGTCGGTAGCACAGCAGCGAACCTCGTTTTCCCCAGCCGTAATCCGTACGCACCGCAGTATCGGTTTCGGCGTGCGGCTCGGGACGACCGAGGTCAGAAGCCCCAGTGCCTCGGCCATTGCTTCCCTATTAAACTTAACCTTCATAACAAACCTCTACCAAAATGCCAAAAAGACTTAGAATCTCGACTCTCCGAGCGTCAAAATATCGTTGTAGTTTACAGCGCAAGGGGGCTGTACGCAATCTTTTTTCGCAAAAAAGATGCACCAGCCTGCCCTATAAAACTCGTTGGCAAATGCAGGGGCGAAGGGCCTCGTCTGGCTTTCATCGTGCCGCATACCGAGCCTGATGGGCAGGACTTTCGGGTCGGCGGCAGGAGTCTATTTTCTTATGCGGATAAGATGGTTTTTGCCGGTTTTCGCAAGTTTGATGTTGAGCGTTTTGATGCTGTCGGAGCCATAGAAACAGCCGGTCCCGCAATACCAGCCCTGGGGGGCTGCATCATAGGCCGCCTTGTCTTCGAGTCGCGGCAACCGGCCGGAATCGGCGGCCACCGAAGCAGGCTCCCTGTCACAATGGACCCATAGCTCGTACGCGGCATCTGAGGGGCTTATCGAGATTTGTATCTTCTGTTTATCCTGCGAACAGCTAAATTTCGTCTCCTTGACCGGGCTCTTGACTGTTTCGCAGTCATAAATCGTGTGGGTTGACGTACCCGCTTTCTCAGGATAGACATCGAGGGTGAGCGGCTCCGGCGCTTTCTCATAAATGTAGCTCATCTCGGGCATCATCGGGATTATGGCCCCGGCTTTGATGAACATTGGCAGACCGGCCTTGCCGTAGAGCGGGGCATCCACAGTAACGGTTTGGCCGCCGTCGTACCGCCTGCCCGTCCAATAATGGACCCAGTTTCCTGCGGGAAGATACACGTCCCATTTTTGTGTTTCTTCAAGAACCGGTGCGACGAGGATTTGCGGGCCGAGCATGAAGTGATAATCCTTGTTGTAAGTATTGACGTCGTCCTGGTAGTCATAGACGAGTGCGGCGAGGACGGGGCGGCCTGTCAGATGGGCTTCGATGGCGCTGGAATAAATATAAGGATGCAGGCGGTAGCGCAGCTTGAGATAGTACCGGAGCAGTTCCTGCTGCTCGGGCGTCATCAACCACGGCAGCATGGCATTCTCACCGGTCTTGCCCCAGCCGACAAGCTGCGAGATGGGAATCAAAGGAATTATGTTGAAGATTCTTCGAATCAGGTTCTGCTCTTCGAGGCCGTGGCCGCCGCCCCAGCCTCCGAGGTTGAGGGTGATAAAGGGATAGGCGGACAGGCTTCCGTTTCGCAGCCAGTTGAGGTCAACGCCCAGCAGGTCAAGACCGTGCTTGAGGTCCCCGGGCCAGGGGATAATGTATCTATGCCCGCCGATGGGGCCGCCTCGGCTGATGACCGGGCGCCCGTACAAGCCCATTTCCTCCATTTTTTCCACCACGTTCTTGGCCCAGAGCGACCCGAACAGATTGTGCGATTCGTAACCGTTGGCAAACTTCTCGACCTTAGTGTGGGCGGGATACCTTTCCGAGTTGTCCTGCCTCCACGAGTCGAGCCCGTCGACGTTTCTGGGCCAGAATGTGTCGGCGAACTTGCGGGTCTTCCATGGAACGGTCGGGTCATAGTCGGGCCAGTCATAGAGGGGGCCCTGGATGCCCGAACTGAGTATGGTTTTGAAGCCGAGGGACTTGATGGTTTCGAACATGGCGACGGTGTCGCCGAACGCAGTGCCCCACTGGTAATTCCGGAATTGTGGCTCTTTCTTCTCGGCAGGACCACGTGCCTCGCCATTGTCCTCTTCATCCGGCTTTGCGGGCTGCTCTTTTGCATCCTGGTAGGCCTGGCAATCGATAATGAGAACGTCACAGGGCCAGTCGTCCTCACGAAACCGCTGGGCGATGTGGACCACGTCGTCGGCGTTCCACTGGCAGCACTCCATGAAGATGTGGCCGAAGAAATACTTTTCGGGCAGTATGGGTTTACCCACAATATCGATGTATTGTTTCAGGATGTCGTCGAACTTCGGCCCGAAGATCAGGTAGTAGTCCATGTCCCAGCCTTCTTCTTCGCCGCTGGTCGCTTCGAAGGAGTACTCACCCGCTGTTGTCCCCATATTGAAGGTGACATCGTCGTCGAGGTTATTGAAGAAGATTCCGTAGCCGCGGGTGCTGAGGAAGAAGGGCACGGGAAAGCCGCCCGTGCGGGCCTTGCTTTGCAGCTCGCTGGTCGAGCAGACAATCTTGTCGCCGCGCATATCGAGGGGATGATTGTGTGCGCCGAATCCGAAGAAATGCTCGTCATCTGCCATCGCCATCGTTTCATACACCTTGTCACCTTGATAGCCCAGACCGGCGTTGACGATTCCCTCTTTCTCCATCACCAGCAGTTTTCCCTCGGCATCGTAGAAGGCGAGTTTGAACGGATGCTTCCTGACCTTCACCTGAAGCCTGCCGGCTCTAATGATATAGACGACGCCTTCGAGGTCCGCGTCGAATCCTTCCGAAATCTGACAGGACACTCCGGGCCAGTCGTATTTTGCAACCGCGTATGGTCCGTTCTCCTCGGGGTGCAGCGTGTCTTTCGGCAACTCTCTGCCCGCCGGGGCCATGTGCACCCTGACCATCGTCTCGGTCAGGAAGCTCAGGCGGACCCGGCCGTTTTCACAAGTGAACGTTATTTCGTGCCTGCCTTTATCGTGCGATTTGACATTGCCCATCATCGTGTAACCGCTGCCGCCGGGCGCCGCCGCAGACGCAGTCTCTGATATTATCAGTAAGATTCCTGCCAACAATATCAAGTTCTTCATGTCTTTGCTTTCTGTGTAATTCTATCGCCTGCTAATCCCCCGTACCGCTCGTAATGACCTTGAACCACGCCTGCGTGATTCTCTGTTGTCCTGAAGCTGTTTGGATTTACGCGGTGGCATTGAAGGCGCAGCAAAACGAACAAACGTGGGGTAATTGTAATCGCAACGTGCCGACAAGTCCAGCCACCGCTTTCGGCAGTCAAGGAGTTAGCGTGCCTGGGTCAAGGGTGCGATACAGTGTGCCTTGCCACCCCGCGTGATTTTCCTTCTTATTCTTCTGGGCCAGCCAGACCTTCTGGCTTGATTTAGTCCTGTTGGCAAGGACGTAGAAGGGAATGGCCGTGAAGGTCGTGCCCTGGTCGGATTTGCCTTTGACGACGGTCACTCCCGCCAGACATTCCGGCCGGTACTCGGTACTGAACGCAGGGTCAAACGGCAGCGTGACATCGATACTCCCGCCGTTATCGAGCGTCTCGAGGGCATATACAATCGGGCCGCGCTGAATTGCCGCCAGCCCGCGGTCGGCCGCAACATCGGGATGCGCCTCGATTCGCTCGACCGGCATCGCAGAATCCAGCTCAATCACGTCACCGGCCTTCCACGTGCGCTCGATGCAAACGTAGCCTTTGACCACTTGTGGGTGCTTCAGTTCTGCCCCGTTTACCTTTACCACGGCGCTTCGGCACCAACCCGGGATTCTAAGGTTCATCGAAAAAACCGATTCGCTTTGCGGGTCCACCGTGATTCGTACCTTGCCGGCCCATGGGTACTCCGTCTGCTGCGTGAGCGTCACCATATTACCATTAAGTGAAATTTTGGTTGTGCCGCCGATATAGAGATTTACATATATGTCACTATCTGCCGTGGCATAAGCGCAGCCGCCCACCTTCATCAGCGTCCGCGACAGATTCGGCGGACAGCAGCACCAGTTGTTCTCCCGCAGGTGGTCCTTGTCCGTCAGCGGATTTCGGTAATAGAATGATTTGCCGTCGAGTGAAATACCGTGGAGAACCGCGTTGTAGAGAACGCGTTCGAGAACGTCGGCGCATTCGGCGTCCGCCTCCAGCAGGGCCATTCGGTGCGCAAAATCCGCCAGTCCGCAGGCCGCGCAGGACTCGCAGTAACCGTCGTTGGGAAGCTCATAGTCTTGCCCGAACGCCTCGTGTTTGCTTGATGCGCCGATGCTGCCGGTGATGTACATCTTTTGCTTTGTGGCGCTGTCCCACAGTCTTTTGGCCGCGGCACGCATATCGGAATCGCCTGTTGCCAGCGCGACATCCGCAACGCCCGTCGAAAAGAAAATTGCCCGCACGGCGTGCCCCCTGATCTCATTCTGCTCACGAATGGGCAAGTGGTCCTGGAAGTACTCACACGGGTATCGCGGGCAATCTTTTCCCCGGTTCCGGCCTCTGCGTTCGATAAAGGTTTGGGCCAGTTCCAGATAACGCCTCTGTCCCGTTGCGCGATAAAGCTCAACCAGCGCAAGCTCTATTTCGGCATGGCCGGGAAAACCCGGTTCTTTCTCATCGAGAAAATGCCGGCACGCCTGGTCCGCCGAGCGTCGCGCGATATCGAGAAACGTCTTTTTGCCGGTGACGCGGTAATGTGCGACCGCCGCTTCGTACAGGTGCCCGGCTACGTATCCGTCGTGCTGGTGGTAAAGGTCATTCCAGGGCGTCAGGTCGTTGAGCGTTACGTGGGCGTGTACGTACCCGTCGGGCCTCTGTGCCGCGGCGACGTCGGAGATCATTTCGTCAAGGCGCTTCTCAAGCTCCGCATCCGGGTGCATCGCCAGCGAATAGGCCACGGTTTCCATATACTTGTAGAGATTGGCCTCGGTCCATTTGCCCGTCTTGCAGGGCTCGTCGGAAACTCCTGCTATCTTCTTCATCGCCTTGATGTTATCTTCGATATAGGGCCACGAGTGCGGAATGGTATTGGTGCGGTAAACTTCGAGCCTCGGCGCCCAGAAGTTGTCCGTGATTCGCACTGCCGTAAGAGGAACTGGTTTCAGGGGTCCATCTGCCGGCGCCGCTGCCGGCCGTAGGGCAAAAGCGCCCCCCCAAAGCAATGCGACTGTCAAAAGGAAGTTGCCGGAAGGCTTCGCATCCGAACGCGGCCGATCAGGTCTGCCTGTCATCACCTGGCTCCTCTGCAATCGTCATGCCGTTAACCCGGTTTGTCGCCGGCTGCCGGGTGTAGGGCAAAACGAACAAACTGTCGGGATGTTCGAAAGGTCTGTTCAAAAAGTTATCTTGAAATCCCTATACTGAGGACTGGGCGGAATTTCGTCGGTTTTCGTTTCCGTCACGTAGCCGCGGAAGGAATCTTCAATATCGCGGATGCATTCATCTATTTCTTCCGAGGCGCCCTGGGCAACCATCTCGACTGTGCCGTCTCTCACATTGCGGACCCAGCCGGTCAGGCCATGACGGCCGGCGATTCGGTGGGCCGTGAAGCGAAAACCCACGCCCTGCACCTGCCCGGAGAATATGATGCGTCTTGCAATATGGCTCACTTGTTCAACCCGGATAACCCATTCAACAAACCCCTGAGATAAAGGCCGGACTATGTTAACCGTGCACGCCGCCGGATGCAAGACGCAGGGCAAATTCAATTAGAATGACGTCTGCTTGCTGCTTGACTTGACTCTAACATCGGACTCGGGGGAAAAACGCCGTGGCATCAGTAGTCACCAAATAAAGGGGATATCCACGCGTGATGTTTTTCGTCGTGAACAGGCGAGCACATCTACTGCTGACGTCCTGAGAGGTATGATTTCAAGTCGACGGCATCGAGAGTGTAACTTGGGATGGCCCTAGAAGCCGCGACTGAACGAGGAACGAAGAATTACCTTGGGCACGTTTATCGTGGTCTTATGTTGAAATCGTGGTAATGAGGCAGAATGAAGGACAAGAGAATTTTCTTGCCCTTGTGTCGCTATAGCCCGGACCGCCAAATATGTTAAAACGACAAAATGCGACTAAGGTTTTTTGGTCGCCATAATTGGTGTTTCGAAGGCGCCCAAATCAGGTGCGGCCCCCTCAAAAGCAAGTCCGACATCAACGCCGCGATCTATTAAGTCGCTGTCGGGCGCAAGCCGCAGAAAATTGCTTTCCGGCAGCCCGCCGTCCGCGTTCCTCGGACCTTTCATGTCACCATCATCGAGGCTCAAAAAATCCTCGCGCGTAACCACACATCCGCCGTTCCAACTGTTGTTGGCGTGGTCGATGCCCGGCCACATAACCACCTCGCCCTCAAACGACACATTGTTTCTCAGCTTGTGCGGGTGACTATCGTCGAAGAAATAATCTCTGCGGTTGTTCCAGGCCGTATTATTGTACAGGGTGACACTCGATGTATTTCCCTGTATGTTGAATCCGCTCTTCGCATTTGCCCATACGAGGCAGCGAATGATTACGTGCTTGCCGGGCCCGTCGCCCAGCTTGAATCCGACGCCGTTCCCATCGAAGCCGGCGTCGCCCCATATATTCTGTCCGTTGCCCCACGACCAGCAATTCTCAACTCGGGTCGCGCTGCCGGCCTCCATGAAGTCGAAGCCGTCATCGGAATTGTTCCAGGCACGACAGCCGATGAAGGCATTTCCTTTCCCAAGACCGTGCTTAGCGGCGAAGCCGTCGGCATTGCTCCCCTGTGTGGCCTTATCGTAGTTCAGATACGAATCGCAGTTCAAAACCATGTTGTCTGCCGCGCCGTCATCGAGCTTAATCCCACTATCTCCGTTATTGCGGGTTACTATCTGCTCGAAAAGATTATTCGAGCCGCTGACGCGAATGCCCTTCCCGCCCGCCTTTTGTATCACCAGACCCTTCAGGCGCCAGAAGCTGCCGTTTACTTTCAATCCATGCGAAGAATCGCCGGCATTCGAAAAATCCAGTATGACCTGCTCACCCGGATAGGCGCACAGACTGATGCGCTTGCCTTCGCTGCCGTCTTTGCTCAAATTGACCCTGCGCGCGAGCGGGTAGGTTCCACCCCTGATAAGAATGGTCCCGCCGGGCTGTACCGTTTCGATGGCTTTTTCGAGACTCCCGAAAGGCCGGTCCTCCGTGCCGCCGTTTGAATCATTCCCATTTAGTGCAACGAAGAAGGTATTTGCGGGCCCATTCCTGCTGTCCCCATAGACGGGTGTGATGATGCCCAGTCGCCAGCCCAGTCGCCGGTATTCGCCAACGTGCTCTTTCGAGCGCAGCCCCTGAATGAGAAACCTTCCCTCCGCCGGGTCGTATTCGAGCTTCTGGTTGCAGCCCGTCCGAATCATTTCGCCGTGCGAGACCTCGTCGGTCCATCGGTCCGCCGGATTGTCGAAGACAAGCTTGTTCCCGACGGCATAATCGTCCGCGACGCGGCGCCATGGGCCGGGCAGATTCGAGGCCGTCGCCAGACCGTAGCGGCGCATCTTCTCGCCTTCGGGCCTGGTTTCATAAAACATGTGATACTGCGTTTTGTCTTTGACCTTGTAGATGTGCACCGCTTCGGTCAGCGGCTCAGGCATCGGGGAAAAAGCCAGTTGTGCAGGCCCGAAACCGTTTGGAAAATCCTCGAGTTTCGTTTGGCGCACGTAAACATCCTTGCGGCCCCGACTGTAGAAGAAATACGCATTCGCATCGTCGCAAATAACCCAGAAATCGATCCATTTAACGTTCGGCTCTTCGCGCACTATCAGGTTCCTGGTCCTGCTCCAGGATTCGGGCTTGTCGATTGTCGGCGTCGTGGAGTAGACCGGCTGACGATTGAAATCTTTCGTCTGGTAGATCAGATACCACAGCTTTTGCGGCTCGAAGAAAAAAACCTGCGGCGCCTCCCCTTGACTGTCACTGGTTTGTCCGTGAAACTGATTCAGCTTGTGCCGCGGCGCCGTCGCGAGCAGATCGAGGCTTTCAGCCGATACGTAGCCGATGCCGCCGGGCTCTTTGCCGCTCACCGTATAGAACAAATGCCACTTGCCCTGATAACAGACTATGGTCGGGTCCTTTACAGCGACGTCGTCGAAGGAACCCTTCTCGCCCGCCGTCAGGATGACCGGCCCGCCGACCCACCTTGACGGAACCTTAACAGTTTGAGACCATGCAGAATCACCCGAAAGCACACACAAAACAGCTATCACCCCGGACATCACACTTGTACGCATAGGACAGACCTCGCTCTATAGATTACAGAAACAGCCTTTGGGTGTATTTGCCATTACGGCGGCCGGATTATACAAAAAAATCATCGGGGTGGCATTCGAAAACTCCGGGGTGGGAGTGATGCGGAGTGTCATATTGCGGATGGAGCAATGGCGCGCGATTTGTGGCGCATGCGCGGACAATTCCGCGTCGGGCTGGTTTGACGCTCACGGGCAGGTTCGAATCCATTGTGATGCAAGAGATGCAAAATCACCAAAGTCGACCCACCCGTCCTTATCCACGTCTGGCGCGACACCACCTGCGGGACCGGACCACAGCCAGGCATCCGACAGAGTCCTGAGGTCCAGGTAGTCAACGACCCCGTCACCGTTGAAATCTCCGGACCGGGTAAACTGAAAGGCGTAAAGTTTCGTATTCTGCATCTCGAACTTCAGGCGAACCACGGTTCCTGATAGTGAGCCAACATTCGAATCTCCGTTCCAGGCGACAACCTGCCTGACCGAGTCGGCCACAATCGGGTCACAGTCCGAGCTATCATATCCGGCTATCGCATCACCTGCTTCGTTCAAAATGGCAACCTTCAAAAATCCCGACGCCAGCACGTTCAAAATCAGTTGATTGCCACAGAAGACGAGAGGCCGAGTGACAATGACGCCGGTTGTAGCACCGGCGTCGAGCGAAACAAAACCATCGAGGCGCTGGCTGACGCGGACGAAAAACTCCTCACCCGCTCCATGCGGTCCCGTGCCAAAGTCGGCGTACTGCCAGATTTCGTCGCCCCGGCGGATTAGTCCGCCGTGCGCAAGGCGCTCGACAATGATCTCGCCGTTGAAAGTTCCGCCTGTGGGCATATACATTCCGAGGCCGGCATAAGTGGTCCAGTTAATCCCGTCCCGGCTGACGCCCAAATCGGTGCTGCGGATCTCGCCCGGGGCCATTCGCCAGATGAACGCCAGATAAGTATCAGGCGCCCAGGGATACTTGATCGCGCGTGTGCGGTAGACCTGGCCATACTCATTGACCGGAAAGACAACTGGTCCTTCGCACGTCACCACCGGCAACGACCACGTGTCGTAATAGGGTGTGTTCATAGGGCTATATGGCCAGGGTTTCCAGATGTTGCCTACTGCGCCGGTGTCAAAACCAACGGCAGTACGTCCGTCTGCTGAGGGACACTCGAGGTTGCGAAACTGCGGGTCGCGCTTCAGGAAGTTCACATAAAGCCCCCGCTGGTCGTCCCAGAATGTCTCGCAGCCGCCGCCGCTGACCAGAGGCAGCATTATTGTCTCGTTTCGCCGCCAGTGGACCAGGTCGGGCGAGCTATAGAGGTAGATTCCACGGTTGGCCGACCAGGCGGTGAGCTTGAACTGCTCTTGTGGTGAGACGTTGGGATTGAGGTCTTTGAATACGCCGGCCCACATCGGGGACAGATACAGGACAAAGTTGTTTGCAGTGGAGCCGCCGTATTCGATCACCCCAAGCTCCGGGTCGTCGAAGTTCACGCCGTCCGTGGAAACCCACAGGCGTGTGATTCCTTTGTCGGACGCATAGCTGTCAGGCGTGAACAAATATACTTGGTCGTTATGGTCAACTGCCCAGTAATCGCCCGACGAAAGGCTCCGGTTGGCAAGCTGAGGGTTCACAGGCGGATTAACCGTCAACTGAACCTCTTCTTTCGTATCGATGATGACTTCGTCGATAAACAGATGTTTTCGAGAGCCCAATTGCACCGGCCCCGGCCCGGAATCAGGGGCAAACAGCAGCGCCGGCCCACTTTGCAGCTGTGGTGACGTTGGGATGCGAGCGTAATTACGGGAAAGACTGTCGGGCAGGTCAAAGGCGCCTGAGTATCGAGCAACGTTAGAAAATCGCAGCTCGTCAATGGCGCCGTTTGCCTGCATGTTACCATGTCGGTCCTCTCCCACCGACACGTTGAACCGATGCTGTCGAAACTTCTCATAGTCTCTCGAATCGTCGAAAATGCCATAAGTAGTATCTGCCAGAGACTCTGGAATGTTGCTGTCCGGAACCGGCTGGATGGCAATTGGTGAAACAACGGGGTCCGCCTGAAGGTGGCCATCAAGATAATGGCTTACCTGGCCGGCGGAACTGGTGAGGGCAACGTGATGCCACTGACCGTCAGACAGCCAAGCCGCATTTGTAGCGCATGTCGCTTCAAAACCTGCATAAGCATCGTGGACCTTGAAGCTCGCGGCGCCGGCGGTGAGGTTGAATGCTGTGCCGGGATCGTATGCGTGCCCCAGGTGGACAACTGCAACTTCGCCGCTTGGTACCGCCGACAATTTCAGCCAGAATTCGCACGTCCAATCCTCACTGGCCAGGGCTGCCAATAGTTTTTTCGGCGCAATCGTCGGGCCCCAAAGACCGCTCGGCTCTCCTGCCGGGGCAGCCATGTGTATTGCACAAAGTATGCCCTTCCATTCAGCGTAATAGAGATTGTATCCTGTCCCCGGTGACATACGCAAGGCGTTGCCAAACTTGCCTGCAATCAGACGCCCTGAATCCGCCAAACGCAGGTCGTATTGATCCTCGCCGGCATCGGTAAGTGTTGTATAGGGATATTCGGTCTCATCGAAGAGCCACAAAGCCGCCGTATTGCTGTCGGCAAAGGGGGGGGAACAAATCTGCGTGACAGTGTATGTGTGCTGCTGATTGCCGCCCAGCCTCGCATTTGTGGGGTTAGCCAGCCTCAGCACAATTGTCTCGGCGCACTCCTGGCACGGGTCGGTGAAGATTGGAATTGTCAGGCGACGGCTAACCTGGCACGGGTCAAAGACAAGCGTCCCCGCCGGCAAATTATAATCCACACCGTTGGTTGCCGTACCCCCTGTAACCTGATAATCCACAGTGACGGTTTCATTGGTCGGCCAGGACAGACTCACCGCTATGTAGGCCGGGCTGACGTCTTCCATGCCGCCGCTGACTTGCGCGTCAAACTCGACGTATGGGCGGGGGTCAATAATCGTATAGGCATGGAACCAGCTCTCACCCAAAGCCACATTTGGACCAACCGGATTGTCCAGAACCACCCAGAATATCTCATCGTCTTCGTCCTGGTCATCACCCACAATGTCAATACTGATTGTCTCTATCGTTTCGCACGGGTCGAACACTAATGTCCCGGCGGAACCGATGAAGTCTAAGCTTTCGGTGGCAGTGTCACTATATGTCATGTAGTCAACGGTGACGACTTTGTGCTGGGCCTGATTGAGAACCACATTAAACACGGCAGGGCTCACGGTTTCAAGATCGCCGGATTCGACCCCTTCGAAGCTCACCGTAGGCCCCCACGGAACATCGTGTATGGCAGTGTAGCCGCCGCCTGAATTGTCTATGAACAAATCACCGCCGGTCATACCGTGCTGTATCAGACCCGCGTGAATATCAAGCGAGCCACTGCCACTCACAGCGCCAAAGCCCGAGTGCAGCGTGACAATCACGCCTCGGGTAGTTATGTCACCGTCATAGCCAGCAGCAGCATCGGTGTTTATCGCCCCGTAAAGATTTAGTGTATTATTCAGACTATTTATACCGCTGCTGTCACGGGCCTGCACAACAACGGCCCCGCTGCTTGCTGTGGCGCTGTCCGTACGGAGACAGCGTGTGTCAACAGCACCGACAGTAACTTCATCGCCGCGAATTGTCACGTTGCCGGCGTCATTGCCGCCGGCCGCTTCATCCTGGGTATCAATCGACCCGACGCTGGCGCTGCCGCCGACATCGACACTGACGTCGCCAGCGCGCGCGTCCCTTACATGCGTGTAGATCGAATTGACATCCACGTCACCCGAACCGCCGATGATAACGTCCTTTGAGTCCTTTGTTATGTCCACAGTCTTGAAGTCGCCTGCTCCGGTGAGGCTGTTGTGGCCGAGGACGATTGTGATTTCGCCGGGGTCGCCCTGGCGAATGGAACCGGTAAGGTCGAAGTAGCTGGACGCCGCCATTTCGAGGCCACCGGTACCCGTGCTGAAATCAAATACGACGTATCTATCGCCCGTCCTGATTATCCCGGCGCCGGTCAAGGTCATGCCGTCTGGGATGGTATAGACATAAGGGTCCGCCGCTGTGCCGGCGCCGGTGGGAGTGACACCGTGCATCTCGCCTCCATCCCAGGTCTCGCCGGTAGTTACGGTGATAACCGCAAAGGCACGGCTTGCCGGCCAGACCAAAATGATGGCAAGGAGCCAGAGTACGAAGCTGTTACGCATACAACAACCCTGCCTCTGAGGTAGCACAACCGGTTTCCAGGTGCGTTTGCCAAATGACAAATGCATTATACCCGGAAGTTACCGAATCGGCAAGCGAAAAACGCATTGGAAAGCAGCCGGTCGGTTATGGGTGGGGTGGCTGGAGGGTTGTTGGGACTTGCGAGCAGAGAGCAGCCAGTGACAAGACACGGATCGTACGCACAATACAACTCCCGATCAGCTCACTCTCCAACGCGTATTAGCCTGAAGGCATTCAGAATCGCGCGCCCGCCGGGATACTCACGATAATCCCAGTAATCTCGCGGCGCCTCATAAATCACCAGCACCGGCGAGCCATCCGTCCGGAACTTCACCAGCGACGGCGAAAGCTTCCAGTCATCGTCCACGTGTGTGGCCGATACATTATAAGCATTCTGAATCGCCTCAACGCCCCTGCCCGTGCCGGCGCCGAACGCCCAGTGGTCATAACCCGGCGGATTCTTAGGCGGAAGCGCCGTTACACGGATGGCCGGCATAGGCCCCTGTTCGGCCGCCGTCTGATAGAATCCCCCGTTATACTTCACGATACCGAGACAACTATCCTCGTACCTGTCGCAGTGATAGAAATGATTGTGATAACTGTAAAGCTCATAAACGCCGGCGGGAAGGTCGCTTATCAACAGCAGAACATTGCCCCACGCACCGGCCGGCCCGGTACCATAAGACGCCCAGTCGGCGCTTTCGAACCACGTATTGCAGAGCGGGTCGCCGATTACCCTGCCCGACGGAGGGCCTCCGCCGCCCTTTGAGTACATCCGCAGCCCATTCGCCTTGAGACATCCCATTCCCTCGTAGCCCAGCGCGATTTGAAAATCGACAGGCGTCCCCGCAGCGTCCTTCAGCTTCTTGCCGTCATGACTGTAAAGATCCCCCCAGCCTGGATCCGCCCAGATGGTCCAGCCGGTCTTGGCGGTTTCGGGTATCGGTTCGGCACTATTCCATTTGGGAATCGCAAGGTCAACCTGTATCGCCAGCGTGCCCTCGGTCATGAACTGCCAGATGTCACCTGTTACCGTCTTGTCGCCGTGCACCTCGTCAACACGCCAGTAATATGTCGTGACCTTTTCCAGAGGCCCCGGCCTGAATTGCGCTGGCTTTCCAACATAAAGCGGCTCAGCATAATCGCTCACCGCTTCCCAGTTCGTGCCGAAATATACCTTGTGCGTCACGGCCAAAGGTCCCGCCTTCCATTTCAGCTTCGTATCGACGGGCACATTGATAGCAGTATCAAGCGGATACGGGTTCTTTGCCCTGCCGTCAACAACCGTAAAGCTCCAGGTCCTGCCTTTGCTGACAATGTTCGGGTCGTAGCCGGTGAACATACCGCCGGAGCCGGTTTTCCACGTTCTGCGCCCTGCGTTCGGGTCCTGTTCGCTCATGCCGTCAACGCGCCAGTAGTACTTGTGGCCCATAAGCAGTTCGCCCGGATCGAAAGTATTGCCTTTGACCCTTCCGGCAAAATTTATATCACCACTCTTGACCTCAAAAACATCTTTCAACTCACGACGAACATAAATATTGTACGCAGCCGCATTTGCCCGGCTCTTCCAGCTTAGCTTTACGTTCGGCGATACATCTTCGGCGCCGTCGGCAGGACTCGGATCATACGCAATCTCAGGGCTGTCGAGCGAATAGAGACAAAACGCGTTCAGTGCCGCATTCGACTTCTCGCCGGCAAAATACATAATAGTCACCGGCCCTGAACCATCCGTTCTGAATCGTATCTCGGAAGGGACAAGGTTATCATCCTTCCGCTCATTCTGAATCGGCACGTCGGTTGCCGTCTTAAGCTGCGTGACGCCGGACCCCATCGCACCAATCGCGGCGATAGTCGGGCTCGTTCCGGATCCGTCACTTCTTTGGCGCCTCTCACTGGCATTGTGATAACTCTTCAGGATATATTCACCCGCCTTGAGACCGGGCCCGCTAAAAGTGAGTTCGATGCAAAGGCCGAACTGCCTGCGCACCGGCTCCAGCTCATCCGAATGAAGGTAGCGGGGCCCGAACCGCTCGCGAGGACGCAGCCACGTAAACGTCGTGTTGGCTATCGGATCACCCGCACCTGCCTGCAGATTGGCGGTACCGCCCACCGGTACCAGCGTCGCGTCGATGCCCGAATCTGCGATATTCTGAAACAGCAGCGATGCCAGGGCGTCGCCTTCGCAACCGCCGTTGAGCCACCAGCGGGTCCAGCCGTCCTTAAATGTGGTCGCCGCCCTCGGACAGCCCATATCTACCTTGAAAAGCTCATGTTCCTGACCGTCAGCGGCACGGACCGGAATTATGCCGGCCGCCATCCACGTAATGATTGCCGGAACAATCAGCCTATTCAACATAACTTTGCCCCCTTTCAAACAAACAAAGGCGTCTTAACGATGGAACGGCATTGTATTAGACGCAGACACCCCCATCAAGTATGCACGGCATATCCAAAGAAAATGCAGAGAAATAGTGCGCTATGGGGCGCCCGACAATGTCAGTACGGTTGTATGTGCCCGCGGCTGTGGCAGTTCCTTTGCCGGGCCTTATCAGATGTGATATTTGTCCGGTTCGTCTTATCTGTGTTTTAAGCGTCTCCTGGCCCGTATACGCCCTTTCCGGCCCCCACACGAAAGTTTTTCACATTTTTTTATGGAAACCACACGTGGTTCACGATAATATAATTAGGAGTGTTGACCCAGCCGAGGATGAAAAGGAAGAGTAGCTCTTCCCGGCTGAAAATAAGAAACCGAAATGGTAATGGCAGTTATTGAAGTACGGTAGCGATTAGGACAAGGTAGAAAAGAAGGTTTTGTGGCCGAAGAACGGCACCGAGTATCACAAGTAGCAAGCTTGCGTTAACTCCTGCTCCGCGAAACGAAGTTACACGCGACGTGGCGACCGTTTTTCCTCTCTCCAGAGTAATCTGCGATTTCTATCCCCTCTCCAGCTGCATTACAGATCGAGGGCGTTGATATGAAAATTCTTCTGGTTTATCCCGAGTGCCCGGACACGTTCTGGAGCATGAAGCACGCGCTGCGATTCATCTCGAAAAAAGCGACCTTGCCGCCTCTGGGCCTGTTGACGGTAGCTGCGATGCTTCCCGGGGATTGGGAGAAAAAGCTTGTGGACATGGGAGTAGAGCCCCTGTGGGACAAAGACATCGAATGGGCCGACTACGTGTTCATCAGCGCCATGCGCATTCACAAGGAATCCGTAAAGAGGATAATCGACAGGTGCAAAAGCCTGAACACCAAGATTGTGGGCGGCGGCCCCCTCTTCACAGCGGGGTACGAATACTGCCACGATATAGATCATCTCGTGCTAAATGAGGCGGAAATCACGCTTCCGGCTTTTCTCCGTGATTTGCGTCAGGGGCACCCAGAATACATCTACACCTCAAATGAGTGGGCAGACGTAAAGAGCACGCCGGTGCCCGCATGGGAGCTGGTGGACATCACGAAATATGCCTGCATGCCTATCCAGCACTCCCGGGGCTGCCCGTTTGCGTGTGATTTTTGCGATGTCACAACACTTTTTGGCAATAAAATGCGAACCAAGACCGCCGAGCATATTCTCGCAGAGCTGGATGCGCTGTACTCACGAGGCTGGAGGGACCCAATATTCTTCGTCGACGACAACTTCATAGGAAACAAGCAAACGCTCAAGAAGGAGGTCTTGCCAGCGATAATTCGCTGGATGGACGAGCACGACCGCCCTTTCACCCTGAACACTCAGGCCTCGATCAACCTGTGCGACGATGAGGAATTGATGAAACAGATGGCCCAGGCAGGGTTTGATATGGTATTCGTGGGTATTGAGACCCCCAATGAAGAGGGGCTGGCAGAATGCAACAAGGTTCAAAACAGAAATCGCGATCTGGTCGCATCCGTGAAGAAAATCCAGTCCTTCGGTCTGCAGGTTCAGGGAGGATTTATCCTGGGCTTTGACAGCGACAACCCTTCGATCTTCACGACTTTGACAAGATTCATTCAGGAAAGCGGTATTGTCACGGCCATGGTCGGATTGCTAAATGCCCCTCCCGGAACAAAGCTCTATAAGAGACTGCTCAAGGAGAATCGGGTTGTCAAAACCGCGACGGGAGATAACACCGATTTATCAATGAATTTCATACCCAAAATGAAGTACGAGGAGCTTGTCGAAGGTTACAAAGCGGTCGTCAGCAGGATATATTCGCACAAGCTTTATTACCAGAGGGTCGTTAACTTGCTTAAGACCTACAAGCCTTTTCAGAATAGCCGATTACGTCTTCACTCTTATGATCTGCGGGCGTTCCTAAAATCTATATGGCTCCTGGGCGTCCGCGAAAAAGGAAGGATCTATTACTGGAAACTCATCTTCTGGTCCCTGCTCACGCGCCCGAGGTCGTTCCCCTTGGCCGTAAGCCTCGCTATTTACGGATTCCATTTTCGAAAGATTTTCGAAACCTATTGAGATTCGGAGGCTTCTTCAACCAGGCCAGCAGCGGCGACTGGGAATCGCAAGACCGCGCCAACACAACAGGGATTCAGCGTGGATCTGCTGCGCCCCTTATACGAAATCCGCCCTGCACTGCTCCACCCCAAATCGCCCTTAATGCTCAAGGGGGCACGAATCAATTCGCAAATAGTGCCGTGCTCATCGACACAGCTCACTTATGGTTTCGTTGAGCAGCCGGTTAAATGTTTCAGCATCCTCTAACATGACAAAATGCCCGATGCCGGACATCGGTCTCACTTCGAAGGAGCGGACGTGCCGTCGGCCGGCCGCGATGTTGGTGGGACGCATGTCCGAGTTTATGCAATATATCGGCAGCCGAACCTCCTTAAGCGCTTCTCCTGGGTCAAAGCTCATTAACCCTCGCATCGCACCGATTCCGACTTCCGGCGGGGCCGAGCACATGTCATTGACAATCTGTTCTACGAGGTCCACATCCGCGTCAGGCAGAAACATGCCTCGCACCAATTCACTCGTCCGTCGCACGAAATCCTTCTTGAACGGCACAAGAGCTCCGTCGATTTGCTGCTGAGTGTACTGCTTCTCAAGATCAAGGAAGGTATCGGCCCCAACCAAGCCTATTACGCGCTTCGGCGCTTGCCGGGCTGCTTCCAGGATTACCGGTCCTCCCATCGAATGGCCTATAAGGATGACCTTGTCAAGGCCAAGTTGTTCGATGACTGCTACCACATCTCTGCCAAACGCCTCGATGGTCCAGGTCTGGCGGTCGATACCGGACTGCCCATGCCCGGCAAGGTCGATGGCTACGACTTTGTGCCGCCTTGCAAAGTACGGCACCTGGAGCCGCCAATAATTCCTGTCACAGCACCAGCCGTGGACAAATACAAGGGCCGGTTCGCCCTCTCCCTGCACTTGGTAACTTACAGCAACATTGTCCGCGGAGAGTGCCTGGCCTTGGCGTTCGGGTGCACAGCCGGACCAAACGAGCAACACCAACGTCGCAAGCAATAGTATCGAGAAGGCTCTCATTTCGAATTCTCCAATCTGGCATCAGCCAATGGGACGGCTCCTTGAACCACACACGAGAACAGACTATTCAACGTACAGAGACCAGCCTCAGGAAGCAAGAATTACTCGTCGTTCCCAAGTTTAATCCCTAGGGCATCCCGACGGTGGCCGGCATATTCGGCGTCAACGTTCCTGACGACTGTGGCTCACTCGACTATTTGCCCTGCTGAATTGATTTTGATATCAACAACCTCGCCCTCTGCATCGCTATTGTTATAGGAAATGTTCGACCC
>DATKZT010000081.1:0-18944 GCA_035527845.1 Sedimentisphaerales bacterium
TCTCTGGATTACAGGACGCCGGCCCAGTTTGCAGCCGGGTGTATTGCCTCGGCTTCGGCTACGCCTTCGCCTCGGCAATACACGACAGAAAACGTGGATAACTCTCTAATTCGCTGTGGTACATAAACTGGGGTCAGGTCAATATTCCGCAGGTAGGCAGATAAGGAGCCCAATCGTAACCGAACACAAACTGAGGTTTTCTCATCCAGGCCCGCATCTTTCTCCTGCGAAATGAAGGCGTATCCTTCCAATAGTATTTTCTGAAAGGCTTGTCTTTCACTCGTTTCTTACCCGCGTCAATATGTACGATGAGTTCATTCCCGGCCTTTCTTAACCGCTCTGTTACATCCACTACACAGGGGACAAAGGCGTTGTGGTGTTCTGCCACCTTGAGTCCGTTCAGGTATATCTCAGCATCGAGATCCAATCCCCTGAACACGAGCTCAACTCTATCCCTTATGAATCGCTCCGGAACGGTGAAGTTCTTCTTATAAATCCAGGTCTTCTCTTCAATCCATTCGCATTTGGCAGCATTGTCTGCATAAAGGGGGTCGTCTATCACATTGTTTGCCAGAAGATCAAGATGCACATCTCGTGGCACTTTAGCCTCCATCCACTTCTGGTCCGACTCCGATTTAAACTGCCAGTTGCCGCTTATAGAGATGTACTTCTCTGATGCACTCTGGCCAGATGCAAAAGCTGTACAAAGTGCTATTAGAATGCAATTCCAAGCATTTGGGATTGTTGATCTTCGCATATACGGGCCTCCGAACTCACATCACCCAAGACCGTTGTGGGCGGTCACGAATAAGCATTCGCTATATCCTTATCCTCTGTCACCAGCACACAAAAATATATGTCTCTTACTATCACCGCGGCTTAAGCTGCAAAAACTCTCCCCTCTGTGTCTCAATCCTAAACCTCTTGGCGGTCAAAACTTCTTCACCTCTCCGGCTCTTGCAGACTGTTCCTGCTTCCCACGGAGAAGTGATGTTTAGCGGCTGGCCGGCCTCACTCAGAACCTCAATCCACTCCACTTGGCCGCCACTGTATTTCGCGCTGACAAGGAATGCACCAACGGTTCTCAGGGACTTGAATTGTACATCTTTATCCTTTGGCCAATTCGGGAAAAACCTCAATTCTCCGTTGTAACTCTGCAGCATACATTCGTTGATTAACCGAATGTCCCAAACATCATTGTGGCCAAAATGAATAACCACGGCGTCCGGCCGTGTGGTTACTACCGCCCCGAGTCCCCCGTTGCCGAGGATAGCGCCTTCGAAAAAGTCAATCGCTGGCTTAGTTGATACGATGGGATGTTTTTTGGCTTGTTTGACCGAACTTACATCCGACAGACTCTTCAATGGCGGTTCCTCCGCATAGACTGAAGCACTTACCACAACCAGTAAAAAAACGGGAATAACATACCGATTTCGCATTCTCGCCACCCCTTTCTTCATTTCTTGTATCCGTGACTTACTTAATCAAACGCTATTTCACAGGGCTGGCCAGATCGTACAGATTGCCGTTATAGATGGCCAGCCTGATATCACAGTGAGCTTGGTCCTGAAATCCTTCATGGCAGTAGAACATAAAGTAAAGCTTGTCGGTGACCTTTAGAATCTCAGCGTCTTCGGTCCCGGGAAGCATCGTATTCTGTGCATTCCAGTGGAGACCGTCGAGCGACGTGGCATAGCCGGCCCTTGCTTGTTTCTCAAAGCCGTAGAACATATACCACGTCCGCTCTTCCTTAAATACATGAGTGTATTGGTGCCCTGGTTCTTCGCCTTCTATCCGTATCGGCAAGGATTTATCGAAATCGAAACTGGTCTCGTCGGCAGAAATCGCCAACCGCAGTCTCTCGCCATCCTCGGCAACCTGTCCCCAGTTCCAATAGTACATGTAGAATCGGTCGGTTTGATCATCGTGAAAGACATGTATATCTGCGATTCGCTCGGTATCAAAGTTGCTTATCCGGCCCTTCTTGACAAAATGGGTGCCATCCTCGGATACGGCGTAGCCGCACTGAAAACTCCGATGACCTTTCCTTTCGCCGCCATACCACATCTTGAATAGGCCGTCATCATATAGCACAAAGGGGTCCCATACCGCACCGTCGTCCCACTGGCCCGCTCTGCCCGGCTGCAGCACAGGATTGCACGGGTCCTTGATCCAGTGAAGTCCGTCGGTGCTGGTGACATGGCCTATTTGCAGATCACCTACACCGGTCGCCCCACCTTCATAGTATAGGTGAAATATGTCACCGACCTTGACCACACTCATTGACATTACGCCCCAGCTGTCCCACTCACCGGGACTGCCCGGACTAATTATTGGGTTGTCGGGACAGGGTTTCCAGCCGGTTTGCCCGGCAAGGTTCCGCCATTTACTTTCAAGGCTCTGCGCCAAGGTTGAGTTATCTGTTGTTCTGCTCAGTTCCTCACGGCAGCCGCCTGCCGCTATAGAGAATAGTACCCCGGCCGTTATCAGCAGTCTCATAGCGCCTTGCTCTAAGCATCTTCGCACTGCACAATTCTCCTTGTGCGATCTGGGAAACCTCAGTTCAAAGCATTCTCGAGCCTGCAACCGACCAAGTGTTGCGGTTTTAGCCCAGTCAGACTATATACTATCGAATCTCGCTTTTCCGGCAACTCCCTATTTTGGAAGACTGGCTGGTAGTGGCACGGTGTGTTTTCTGCGAAACGATGAAAGATGAAATGGGCTTCGTGGCCATGTGGACGCTTTTCACTCGTTCAAATCCTGGGTAAAGTGCCAAGTGAGCACGATGTGCGAAATACTGTGAAGGCCGTAGCCGCCGTGCCGGAAGTTAGCACCGACGACCAACGTATTCAATGTCCGTTTGCCACGCCCCGGGTTCTCGGTTCCCGGTTAGGCTTGGTGTCCGAAAGCTCTATATGGGGGTGTTGAGCTATATGCTCATTGTGGCAAAACTTAAAACAATAAGAAGAACAACAAGAAAAGAAGGTGGAGATTGTAACCTTTTGAAAATGAAGGGATTAACAAAAACATATAAAGTTTTGCAAAACCGTCATTCGTGGGTTCGAATCCCACCGCCGCCTTCTCTCCCCTCAACCCCCGCCGATGCTTACCATAATATCACCTTGCCTTTTTCTTGTACTTAATTGCTTCCCTTGTCACAGAAACGGGCCGTATTTGAGGAGGAACTTGCTCAGCCAATACATGGCCCAGACCAGCCCGAAACCGACTAACCAATAAATAACAATAGCCGTTACCAACTCAATGAGGTTCAACCTGACCGCCTCGATGCTCGGCCTGTCGGGCAAGGCCAAGAGCAGGATGCAATATACAACAGGCCCAACCGTCAAAGACAAGACCCATACAAAACGCTTTGCTTTTCTACCCATGTCTATACCCATGATTGAGCTTTCAATTCCTCACCCCCAACGGGTGTAGATTGCTCAATGGTTTCCTCTTTCCGCTGGTGATTTCCCGAGTCTGCAAGTTCGCACACGATCAGAATAAGTAGAGCCGGAAGCGAGACGAGCACAAATACCAGCACAAGTCCTAACACAACGAGGGCCGCACGTATTAGATAATAGGAGAAATACGGGAGCGTCCCGAAGAAAACGATGGCCATGCAAACCGAAAAGATGAGAAGCCTATCTCTGCATTCACTCCGTTTATCTGTGCCTTTCTCGCCCATCTTGCGGTCTTTCTCTTGGCCCGACTCAGATACTCAATTCCTCACCGCTCACCGCTGCTGACGGTAAAAGTTCATGGTCGTTTGCACAGGCTCAGTCATCTTTTGACCCGTTCGGAATTACTCATAGCCTGCATCAACCTGGTTGCCTGTCCTTCAATTCTGGCGGTGACTCCGCTTCTCTCATGGGGGGAAGTATTCGCGTCCCTTGCTCGTCCAACCTTATTTGATATATATCATCCGTTTCCAAACCGGATAGGTCGCCACCCTTTTGCTTAATCTTCTCGCGATAGCGGTGGAAGTCCTCCCATGTGTATGCGAACCTATAAAGTGACTCGCCCTCTTCAGTCTGGGACCATTCATGTAGTGCCTGGGTAATCTCAGCCACCTGCCACTCCGTGAGCGGGCCTCTGGTCAGATGGTCACCACACTTCCTTCTGATTACTTCATCAAAATGAACGGTATAGGTCGAAAGGTGCCTTTTTAAGAATGACGCGTCTCCTCTCAGCGCCATCAAGCTCATCCGGTCAAGGTCGTCTATCTCTGAACCACATCCGCCCAAAATGACTACAGATACGGCCAGTAAGCATACAAGGATAGAGATAGTCGCGGCTTTCATAGTTCTCCCTTTCAAACAGGTATCGTTTCTCCTTTTTCCATGCCCATAAGTCTATCTTGTCCAGCCCCAAAAGGCAATAATTTTGACAAATTGTCCTTGCTTTTCAAGACAGCTGCGGTACAATTGATTCTTGTGGATGGAGGTGCGGCGATTGTTTCACTACACCCCAATTCCGAGGCTCTTTTGGAGAGGTAGCGGTAGACCATGAACACAAACCAATTCTGAAAGGAGAGAGGCACATGAGGACCTTAGTTATCATTTTGGCGAGTCCGGCCTTGATATTGGTACTGGCTGCGGTCGGCACGGCAGAGGCTGCATCCAAGCACGTACCGGTGGGCGTAACCTACAACGTCACGGGTACAGAACATTACGATAACATTCTGGTTGAAGGCACCATGGTGATCCAGAACGGCGGCCACCTGACCACCGGTCCCCAGCAAGACGATCAAGATAGAAGCAACATAAGCGGTCCGGGAGCGACCCTTATTGTCGAGCAAGGCGGTACTATCGAACTCGATCAAAGAGTCAATGCCAGTCTCGGCGGGGTTTCTGCGCCCGATGCCAATATCGTTATGAACGGTGGGTTATTCAGAATCGGCAACCCGAGCAGCCCCGACGATTATGGTGATTTGAAGTTTGCCGATGAAGGCGGCGACGGCGAAAACCGAATTCATTTGAACGGTGGGATTTTCTGGGCTCACCGCCTACAGGTCGGAGCCGACCACGACTCTCAGATAATTGTGGCAGGCGGCGAAATGCGCATAGACGTCATTGATGTTGACGGGGGCAACATTGAATATGATCCTTACCAATGGGTAAACATGATTAACGCGTATATAGAGGAACCGATTCTTGTAGCGGCCGAGGGTTATACTCTGATGATCAGTACAGGCGCCGAATATACGAAGATATACACGGTCGTCGGCAAAGTGTTTGCGGACAACCCGGACCCTGCCGATGAGGCCATAGGTGTGTGTACGACTCACACGCTCAGCTGGACCCCGGGAGATTTTGCCGATTTCCATGATGTGTACTTTGGTACGAGCTGGAGCGATGTAAACGACGGCACTGCACTCGTACAGGATAATTACGGTCCTAACAGCTTTTCTCCCACCCTCGCACCGGGCGTTACGTACTATTGGCGCGTGGATGAGGTAAACGACCCCAATACATGGCGGGGTCCGATCTGGCAGTTTACAACTAATGATGGAAACGCGTTCAGTCCCAGCCCGGCCGATGATTCCACAGGTATTGCTCTGGATACGGATCTTAGCTGGGAGCCGGGGTGCGAGGCAGATACACATGATGTGTTCCTGGGCACGAATTACGGTGACGTTGTCAGTGCAACGACCGCCAGCCACCCGAATGTGGCGTACCAGAACGTCTCCGTCCCCAGTTACACTCCCAGCAGTCTCGAAACAAACACGACTTACTATTGGCGAGTGGATGAGGTCAACGGGCCCAACACGTGGACGGGCGATGTCTGGGAGTTCAAGACCGGTTTTTGCGGTGCCCCTGGGGATTTCGATTGGTTCGTTGATATAGTGGATGGCGAATACCCGGACTCCGAGGTCGGTATGTGGACCAATGTTGTCTGTGACAGCCAGGATAGACCCCGCTGCAGCTATTATGAAGGAGATGATAATTGTCTCAAGTACGCAGCCTGGAACGGCACGTCCTGGGATCGCGAGGTAGTGGACGTAGGGGGACCGACCGACCCATTCAGCGTCGGCCGATATAACTGCCTGGCCATAGACAGTCAGGACAGGTGCCATATTTCCTATCGCGACCGTAACAAGTTCCGTCTAAAATATGCGGTCCAGAACGGTTCCGGGGGATGGGACATCCAGGTAGTGGACGATCCCAACGTCACGGATCCCTGTGGTAATGGCAGGGTGGGAGTCGGCCGTTATACCTCAATCGACCTCGACAGCAATGAGTACCCCCACATCAGTTATACCGACCTCGACAACGGCTGTCTAAAGTACGCCAGGTGGAATGGCTCATCCTGGGAAGTTGAAGACGTCTATCGTAACGATATATCCCTGTCAATTACCGGCACTTCAATCCAGATTGACAGCAACGACCATCCCCACATCGCCTTCGGAGACACCTCTATTGCGGACGGAGGCAGGGTCGCCCGTTGGAATGGCTCAACGTGGACATTCGTCAATATAAAGTACTATATGGAGGTTTCCACCTACATGGCAATAGACGCCAACGACGATCTCCACATTACTATTGGTGGCGGCATTTATATCAGAACAAAGGGGACAGAGTGGATCGAAGAATTGATACCCATTGTCAGTCCCGGTGGTTCCTCTATAAAACTCGATAAAAATGGCTATCCACGCATTTGCCATACCGGAAGCAACAATAATATATGGTATCTGTATTTTAATGGGACGGAGTGGATCGATCAGTGTGTGGACGATAGCCCTGAAGTGGGCGAGGAGCGCTGTATTGGACTGGACAGCAGAGGCGTTCCGTATATCACTTATTTCGCGCAGAGATTTTATGATAAGCAACAAATAAGAATTGCATCGATTATTTGTCCCAGGCCCGACTCGGATGACGACGGCGATGTTGACTGGTTGGACCTGGAGGCCGTAGTCGATGACTGGTTGTGGTCGGGCCATCCCGCGGACAGTCCGGGCGATATAAGCTGTGACGGCGTCGTTAGGCTTGATGATTTCGCGGCGTTTGCTGCCCCGTGGCTTGAGGGCTACCAGTGACCATGTCGAGGGCGTCCCTGCCAGCTCCGACAGCACGGTGACCCGAAACACGGCCAACGTCACCGGCGGCACAATTGTTGATGACCTTCCTCCTTGGGACAGCGGGATGATCCATCTTTACGGTAGTAGCTTCAGTGTCGGTGGGCAGATTTTGAATTATGGGACAGCCTGCGGGATTATGGAATATATGACGCAGACCGCAACATGATAAGGGCCATCATAACCGGAACACTTCAAGATGGCTGCTTGCCTTATCTTTGGTACGGCGGCCCTGTAGAAAACCAGAGATTTTAGTTGACTGGGCTTGTTGTTTCTTGTAAGATAATAGGGTTGCGATAAGGCGTTTTCGCTGTGCAAGGCTAATTAGCCGGTAAAGCAATGTCGCAACTGGGAGACAGGGTGATGACAAGCGCTCTATGAAAAGCCTGTGTCTCCCTTTTTTGATTGGGGGACTTCTCTTTTGTCGTCAGTTACGTTTGACTTCTTGTGTGCTAAGTGTGTAACTGTATTGCCGGCATTTGATTTTCAGGGGAAAGGCAAGACAAATGGAAGTTATCCATATCCAGTCTGTTGAACCTCGCGAACGCAGCCCAAATGAGAAAGAAAAACAAAGGTGGGCAGAAGAACACGCGCGTTGTTTACAGCGCCGGTTTGAGCAGTGGCAGAAACCACTCGGCATCGATGGCAGGGATTATCAGAGATTTCTGAGCGAGGAGCTGTGCGATTGTTACAATGACCCCCTCCGGAAATCCTTGGTCGAGTCCATTTCCTAACTCTTTCAGTGGCGTCCTTTCTGCTCAGCTTGAGGCCGGCAATGCTGAGAGAAAAAGAAATTATGCGGGCCAGAAGTACCAAACTGCTAGACAACCAGCGAAAGACAGCGACAGTCACACACAAAAATAAAGTGAAAAAAAAAGACGTTGCTGGGCCTGCGGTCATATTCCTCGCGGCCGCAGATATTTGACCCGGCCCCCTTTTTTATCTGAACTAATCGGCCGAACGAGCATAGTAGTTATTAGTCGCTCTCCACAGAATGGGGGGCTCTGCTTCTCGCTTCCTCTCCACCTCTCTCCGCTTGGCGAAGGCAGGGCCCTTTTTTCATTCATTGCCGGACCCCGGCGCGACAAAAAGCCCCCTCTCGCACAATTGACATCAGCCGCTTGCCCGGATAGTATTGTCGGCTGTTCCATAAAATGAGGACGTTCGACCGATTGCTCCACGGCAGGTTGCAGAGTTCTCAGGATAGAATGACCGCCGCTTTTCTATTCAGGGGAAATTGGCATGTGCCCATTCAAATCCAGTATATCTGTCAGGCAGGACAACGACGTGACTGTCGTGACACTTAACGATGGACAAATCCTCCGGGAGGACCATATTAAGCAAATTGAAGATTCTATTATGCCGCTCACTGAAGAAGGCAGATGTCCGAACCTGATGTTGGACTTCTGCAATGTGGAATATATGTCTTCGGCTTTCCTCGGACTCTTGGTTAAAATGCACAAGAGGATGTGCCATCGCGAGGGGCGCCTGACGCTTCGCAATGTGAACCGACGCATATACCAGGCTTTCAAAATAACCAGGCTCAACAAGGTTTTTGATATATCCCGCAAACGCAAATAACGGCGGCAGCGTCGCCCGCTGGTGCGCCGCCCGGCCAATTCCCAATAGCGGCTCAGATATGCGCCGCCCCACAGCGCTCGGCGTTCGCCCCTCCCCGCCGAGGCTATCCCCACTCGGCCTCTCAATCGTAACGAGCACAACCGCGTTTTTTCGCGTTGACACGCCTGCGGCAAAGATGCATTATGATAATACTTCTTTGGCCCCTGCAGCTAATAGTGGTTAACGGTGGGAAGCTGCAGGGGCTATTGTCTGCGCCGCGCTGTTGCGGCCGTTGAATATCTTGCCTGAGCCTGTCCCGACTTTGCGTACTCATGATAAAAACTATTCCCGCCCCGAAATTTCGCTTGCATTTTGCCGGCGCCTTTCCTAAAGTTCTTACGGACTTGCCTGCGGTGTGTGCCGAGGCAGGCTTGCTTGATTCTGTGGCGTGTCGACGGCCGCGGCGAAGGAAAGCACGCTGTGGTTTTTAGCCCCTGGCACGGAGGATAAAGGGTCACAGGGATGGCAGTTTTCGCAGGGATTGACGAAGCAGGTTACGGTCCTATTCTGGGACCGTTGGTCGTATCCTCGAGCATTTTTTCAATTCCGGATGACCTTGTGGGCGCCGATTTGTGGCACGTCTTGCGCAGGAGCGTCGTGGATAAGAGAAAACAGCGCGCCGGGCGACTGCTCATTTGCGACAGCAAAAAGGCTTACAGCAAGACGGTGGGAATCGGGCATTTGGAACGCACCGTCCTCGCATTTTTGCGCTGCCTTCACGAGCAGCCTGCCACGTTAGGCGAGCTGCTGACGATGGTATGTCCGGATTTGACCGAGAGGCTGGCCGGTTATCCGTGGTACACCCAAGCGGGCCATTGTCGCATTATGGCGGACCAGGCCGATATCGAGCTTGCCTCGCGAGTTCTCAAGAATGACCTCACTTCCCAAAGCATACAGTTTCTGGGTGTTCATAGTTGCTGTCTGGATGTGGCGCACTACAACCGAATGGTGACGGCCGTGAAAAACAAGGCCAACGTTCTCTTTAGCGCGACAGCCCAACTGATAAAGAGGGCCTGCGATAATCTTTCGGCCGATGAGTTACAGGTGGTTGTCGACAGACAGGGTGGGCGCGTTCGGTATCGCAGAGAACTGCAGCGGATGTTTCCGGACATGGAGCTGCGAATCCTCTGCGAGAGTGCAAGCACGAGCAGCTATGAGCTGAAAGAGGGCGGCAGAAAGATGCGGCTGCATTTCGTGGTGGGGGCGGACGAGCGATTTCTGCCGGTCTCCCTGGCGTCGATGGTCAGCAAGTACCTCCGCGAGCTTCTGGTGGCCAATATAAACCGATATTTTAGGGGTTTCCACGCCGGCTTGAGGCCCACCGCGGGATACTGGAAGGACGGCCTGCGGTTCATCGAGGACTTGAAGAGGAATCTTCCTCATGTTCAGTTCGACAGCAACCAGCTTATACGCTGCCGATGACGAATACGGGCAAAGAAAAAGGGAGACTCGGGCTCTTTGTGAGCAACTTCTCATCACCCTGTCTCCCCTGTTGCGGAAGTGCCTTTTTAGCAACAATATGTATTTAAGTGCCTCTCTGCACTCGCAACTTATATCTCACAATACGGCGGTGAAGGCAGGGTGTCAAGTGCGATTTACTCAATTTTTCAAAAATTGTTCGGACGACCGGAAAACAGCTTCCGAGCATCTGCCGACAGGGTCATAGAAGGGCTTTGGCCCCGGCCCGTAAGCCAGGAAAGCACTTTTTCCAGTACAAAAAACCCTTTTCAGGCCGAATCGCCTGAGTCTGTGCCGCCGTTGCCAACGAGGGGACGAATCCTGTCTATGCGAAAATACACAACGTGCTCCTTCGAGGCGTCTTCCCGGGAGATTTTAGGGGTTCTTCTCCTGAGCGAGTCTATCAGGGCGGGGTCGCTCTCTTCCCGGAGCTTCGTCAGGTAGAGCCTCTTGCCGACGTAGCCGGGGCCTTTCTCGACGAACAGGTAGGCGGCGTGCGGGTTGGATTGCAGGTTTTGATGTGTGAGGTGCTCGCGCATGATGAACGCCACCGTGTTTTCATCGGTGACGTGGGGCCGGGCATAGATAGCGGCATCGACCTTTCCTGCCGAATCGGCGGTGGCCAGTACGCCGAGGCCCTCGGTGTTCTCGAAGTAATCGTACAAGTTCATTTTGGTCACTCCTTCGGGCTATTGAATTTTTTCGATAATATTCTTCAGTGCCGACTCCGGGTCGGCATACTTGAATTTGTATCCTTCCTGCAACAGCCTGTTGGGCAGCACTCTCAGGCTGGAAAGAAGCAATTCTTCTGCCATCCGGCCCATCAACACCTTCAGAAGACAGGCCGGCAGGAGCAATAAGGTGGGCCGATGCATGATTTTTCCGAGCAGCCGGTAAAAGTCTCTGGCTGGCAACGGATTGGGCGAGGTGAAGTTGTAGACACCCCGCGCTTCGCTGCTTTCTATTAGAAATCGAATGGCGCCCGTGACGTCGTCGATGTGAATCCAGCTAAGCCACTGTTTTCCTGAGCCGGGATGGCCGCCGAGGAAGAAGCTAAATGCTGGCAGAAGCTTTTGCATCATTCCGCCCCCGGCGCCGAGGACCGGGCCGAGTCTGATGGTTATCAACCTGATACCCAAATCTTCGAGCGGCCCGGCTGTCTGTTCCCACTGTTTGCAGACATCCGCCAGGAAGCCGGTTCCGTTTGGTGAGTTTTCGTCGAGTATTTCGTCGCCTCGGGCGCCGTAATAACCGATGGCCGACGCCTGAACGAGTACCTGTGGTTTGTGGTCTGCGTGTTTTATCGCCTCGACAATAGACCTTGTTGCGTCAAGTCTGCTTTGAAGGATTTTGCTCTTTTTGGATTCGGTCCAGCGCCCGGAAGCGATGTTTTCCCCGGCAAGATTTATCACGACAGACGCGCCATTGACGGTCTGCTCCCAGCCGGCGGGCGCTTTTGGCTTCCATCCGGTGACTGCTGCCATACTGCCGAGGGCTTGTTTGGCCTTGTCGGGGCCGCGCGCCAGCGCAATTATTTCGTGGTGTTTGCAGAGCTCCCTGCACAGCGCCGTTCCAATGAATCCTGTTGCTCCGGTGATTATCACACGCATAGCAGCATCTCTATTTTGGGTTTCCAAGGCGCTCGACCTTCTTTACGTATTCGTCGGGATTGAATTTTCTTTTCAGGCCGGCGGCGTTCATATACCGGATTTTGCCGAACACGGGCCTTTCGCCCCAGGCACGGTCGTGTTTGCCGAAGCACCACGCGACGCCCGTAAAGCCGTTCGGGTCTCTGCCGTCAAGCTCATACTTGTTATTGAGGTACGATGCAATTTTGAATGCGGTCTGTGGGTTCTTGCTCCATTCGACGATCTTTTTGCCCCAGTACATTCTCATGTACCCGTGCATCTTGCCGGCGAGGACCATTTCCTTCTGGGCGGCGTTCCAGTAAGGGTCATGCGTTTTGGCCCGTTCGAATTGCTCGGCTGAGTACACATACTCTCGTTTGTCCCGCCGGTGAAAATTGAGCGTCCTTTTCGCCCAGGGCGGCAGACCTTCGAATGTATCGTACCTGTCGTTATAGAAAACGAAGTTGTGGCTCAGCTCTCTGCGCACGATAAGCTCCTCGAGATACGCATCCTTACCGGGGCCGTCGGTCTTCATCACTTCAAGTGCGATGTACAGCGGCGAAATCTGCCCGAAATGAAGATACGGGCTCATGTTGGAAAGATAGTCGAGGGCGGGGTCGTTTCGCAGCTCGTCGTAGCGATCAAGCCTGTTTTTCAGGAAGCTGCGCAGATGGCGCTTGGCCTGGCTGGCGCCGCCGCGCAAGTCTTGGACTTTGGCGACGCTTCGGTCGATGCGCAGTGTTAACAGGGCCTTGTCAACATCGCTGATGTCACAGCTATCAAGTTTCAGGCCGAGCGAATCACGTTTCGGCTTCTTGTGTTTCAGCGGGACAAGATAGTAATCCAGTTTGCCTCGTATTCCGGGCCTGAAAGTCCCAGCCGAGAATTCTTCTTTCAACGACGCTTCTTCGACAGGCACAATCAGGTTCGTTTCGACCTCGTGCAGGGGACAATCGATTCGCCGTGCGGCGCTGTTTCGCCACCGTCTTTGGACTCGCAGGTGCCCGGCATCGACAACCACCAACGCCGCATCATTGGACAGCTCAACGGCGGCTGCATCCGGCGACATGCGACGGACGACCATTTGTATGCCTTTGGCTTCGAGGGCTCTTTTGGTCTCGGCGAGTCCCTCTAACATAAAGTGGTAGTGCCGCAGATTTGCTTCCGGGTAGTCATCGGTCAGGCCGAAGACAACCACGAGGGGCTTGTTGAGCTGATTCGCTCTTTCAATCGCGTATTCGAGTGCGTGGTTGTGCTCGGCCCGCTGAGCCGCCTGCATCCAGTAGAGGACGTACTTTCCAAGCCGAGCGGCCCGGCGATTGAGAAGATTTATTCTTTCCGGCTGAACCATTACAACAACCCCTGACCGTAAGTGCTTCAGTTAACATGATAACGGATGGCTTGTTATCTGGCAATATGGGGGTTGTGGGGACGAGCCTGCACTATCGGGGCGCCGGGATCGAGCATCAAGAGCAACTCTATTTCACTGGTCCGAAAGACCAGGGGTGCTTATACTCTGTAGGAAACAGAGTATCAATATCTCTCATCAAGACCAGCGCAGTCATTCAGCTTTGCTAAAAGCCATATATCGGTTTCAGCTCGCCTTCGGTGGGAAGGTGGTCATAGAACTCACCTTTTGGGCCAATATAACCAATTCCCTGCTTTCTGAGTTCTACAGCACTGATCGAGCCATTGCTGTTGGTGATATTAACCGTCACCGTACGCATCTCCTGCCGCACACTTTCTATCCCGGCGTCAGTGGATGTTTCCGTCTTAACGCCAACTTGGATCACTGCTTGCGGCTGCTTACGGCGCAAACCATAGGCACGAGCGTGCGCAGGCGGCCCGACTCCCTTTCGGTTAGCCGGCCCCTGGTGAACGACCGAAGTTTCACACGAGGCAAGCATTATCAGCAAAGGGCTCAAAATTACGACCAGGAAAAAAGTAATCAGCTTTCTCATAACAATCTTCCTTCTTGTTTTTGTCCCCTTGTTAAATTATAGAAAACAAATCACCGGCAGCAAAGACCCACAAGTCGTAAGAGAAACCGTTATTCAACAAGTACGGGATCACCTTCTGACTGCTCAAACCTGCCTATAGTCAACCCTTGCAGAGTCCGACCATCATTATATGCCTGCGCGGAATACCGTCAAGGCGTGTCAACACTGCCCCCCCTTCCGAGTGCTGAATCCTCAGGGGTGATTCTTTGTACTCGGGCTGCCACGATTGCCAAAATCTCAATTCTTGCTTCAGCCGTCAAGCTGCTATGTTTAGGGCGTACACCCTTCCGGGAAGAACTCCTCGTCCATCCAGGTGCTCGCGACAGCCGCATAGTCCAGGAAGTTCACCACACAGTCGAGGTTGGCATCGCCGCCGAGGAGCTGACATCCGGTTGTAAAGGTCCAGACGTCGCCTCGGCAGGTGCTGCCATCCGCACAACCCTCGTCGATGCGCCAGCAGTAGGTGGTCCACAAAGGCAGCATGCCGACGTTCTTGGTCTTGGTGCCGGCATACAGATAGCCAAGGTAGGCACCCGCAGGCGGTGCAGTATTCCAACCCGCCGTCGGCGCGCTGGGCTGATTGGTCACGATGTCGCAGGGGCCGAAATAGACGAAATTCCTTCCCTTGGTGCCGAGGCAGTTGCCCTCGTTCCAGGAGAGGACCATGTTGCAGGTGACCGCGGCCTCATTCCTGGCGCCATCCCTCGGGCTGGGCATCATGGCCTGGCAGGTAATCTCGAAGCAGACGATTTGCTTACGACCGCCGCCGAGGTCAATGATCATTATCTCCCCGTTGCAGCTGGGGTCGCAATAGACGTCTCCATTGATGAGCCATTTATCCGGATTATAATCGTCGCCTTCCTCGGTTTGTCCAACAGTGATCATCCCATTACAGCCCACTATAAGCACGGCGTCGCGGTCGTGCTTTTGCTCGATAGAGTAAGCATCGAGGGTCCCATCGATGACCCAGATACGATGCACGCCGCCAGCGTTATCCGGGAACTTGATGCCGTCTTCGCAGTCCCCGCCGCCGCATTGCTGGACAAAGCTGCCGCCGTGATTTATCCAGACGTACCCATCGTGGTCCGTGCCGATATTGAACCTGTTGTTGCAGGTAAAGGAGCCACCGTTGATGATAATCCTGGCGCCGGGCCCGTCCAAACTCGATTCACCGTTGCAGATGACATGTCCTGTACTCGTAATGAACACACAGCCTTCGATATTACCCTCATCCCACACTTCTGTCCCGGTGACAACGTAACAGCCGCTGGGGTCGTTTGGGTCGAAGGGAGGCAGCAGATCCAGCGCAGACGACGACACTGCCAGCAGACAGACAAGAAAAACCAGGGCATCACTTTCTTGCACATAATGGTCCTCCTTCGAAAATTGAGCCGCAATAATATTTCAATCAGGGTGACGTTGCAAATCACGCTGGGGCTTGAATGTACCGCAAATCAGTGCACCGCGTCGATGAACCTCCGGAGGCACGATTCTGCGAAACAGCCGCGAATGAATGGCCTTTCTCATCACCTTTTCCAACCTCACTCAGTTATGATAGGGCATCATACCATTATATTGTCCGATAAGCAAGGCCTTTTTTGCCAAAAAAGGCAAAAAACTTGCAGGATTGGGCCTTTTCAGCTAAATTACGCCAGCAACTGACGCTACGAGACCAGAAACAGCGAAATCAGTCAGGGGTATATGTCTTGAGCAGGGACAACAAGATAACAAGAACAGGGTTTCAAGCACTGGCGATGGTTCTGGTCTTGGCGTTTGGGGCTGAGGTGCAGGCAACGGACTGGCCTCAGTGGCGGGGGCCCAACAGGGACGGCGTCTGGCGGGAAACCGGGGTAATCGGCAAGTTTACGGGGCCCCAGTTGCCGATTCGCTGGCGGGTGAAGATAGCGAACGGCTTCAGCGGGCCGACAGTGACGGACGGGCGGGTGTATGTCACCGACCGATTGACCGAGCCGAACCAGGTCGAGCGTGTGCACTGCTTTGACGCGGTGACCGGCAAACGAATCTGGTCGCATTCCTACGAATGCACGTACCGCAAGGTCGGCTATCCTGATGGGCCGCGGGCGTCGGTCACCGTTGACACCGGCCGGGCTTATTCTTTGGGCACGATGGGGCATCTGTTCTGCTTCGACGCGGCAAAGGGAACTGTTGTGTGGAGCAAAGACCTCGGCAGCGAGTACCAGCTAAAGGTGCCGATTTGGGGGGTTGCAGCAGCGCCGCTGGTTGAGCGTGACATGCTCATAGTGCATGTTGGCGGGCGAGACAATGCCTGCGTGATTGCGTTCGATAAAGCCACCGGCAAGGAAAAATGGCATGCGCTGAATGACAGCGCATCATATTCGCCGCCAATTGTCATAAACCAGGCGGACAGGCGAGTGCTTGTTTGCTGGACGGGCGAGCGAATCATTGGGCTGGAGCCGACCACGGGCAAGCTCTACTGGGAGCAGCCGTTCAAATCCATACAGAACGTGGCGACGCCGGTGGTTCACAAGGATTTCTTATTCGTGTCGGGCTTTTTTGCAGGCTCGATACTGCTCAAGCTGGACAGCGATGAACCAAATGCGAGTGTGGTCTGGCAGAGAAAAGGAGAGAGCGAAAAAAAGACCGACGCCCTGCACTGCTGCATATCGACGCCGATTATCGAAGGCGATTATATTTACGGAGTGGATAGTTACGGCCAGCTTCGGTGCCTCGATTTGCACACGGGGGAGCGCATTTGGGAGAGCCTTGATGCCGTCCCCCAGGACAGGTGGGCGAATATTCATTTTATCCGGCATCAGGGCGAGGTGTGGATGTTCAACGAGCGGGGTGAGCTGATTATCAGCAGGCTCTCGCCAAAAGGCTTCCACGAGATCAGCCGTACGAAACTCATAAATCCCACCGAAGGCCAGCTTGGCAATCGCGGCGGTGTCTGCTGGTCGCACCCGGCGTTCGCGTACAAGCACGTGTACGCCCGAAACGACGAAGAGCTTATCTGCACAGACCTTTCCGCCAAAGACTGAACATCTACCGTGCACGCTCAAGCAGATTATTCGAAGAATCCGGAGCCTTCGGCCAGGTGCTTGCGGCAGACGTCTTCGTTGAGTTCTATGCCGAAGCCCGGTTTGTTGGGCAGCTCGAGGTAGCCGTCTTTGTAGAATGAGCCGTCGTGTTGGACGATGTCTTGCCAATGTGGCAGCTCGACGCTGTCGGATTCGAGGGTGATGAACGTGCGGATGGCTGCGCAGGCGTGGCCCGAGGCCATTGTGCCGACCGGTGAGCAGAGGTTGTGGCAGGCCATTGGCATGTAATAAAGGTCAGCCCAGTCGGCGATTCGTTTTGTTTCGAGCAGGCCGCCGCATTTCTGAGCGTCCGGCTGAATAATGTCACAGGCCTGCTTTTCGATAAAGGGCCGCCAGGTGTGACGCGTGTAGAGATTCTCGCCGGTGCAGATGGGTACTTTGGTGGCGGCGGTGATGCGTGCCAAAGCGTCGGCGTTCTCCGGCGGAATGGGGTCCTCCATGAACCACAGGTTCACATGCTCGGTCATCTGGACAAACTGCAGCGCGTCACGGGTGTTGAACTTCCAGTGCAAATCAACGGCGAGTGGGAAGTCCGGTCCGAGCTCTTGTCGAATGGCCTCGAGGATTTTGACCCATTTCTTCATATCCTCCGAAGAGAGCGTGCGGTTCCAGTGCCTGCCGAGAAACGGATTCAGGTCGAATTTCATCGCCTTGAAGCCGTACTTGTCGCGGGAGCGCCGCGCCTCTTCGACCCAGGGGCCAGGGTCCGCCGTGTCGGGTGAGCCGGTGTCGTGGTAGATGAGCAGCTTGTCGCGGAACTTTCCGCCCAGCAGGACATAGACCGGGACATTGAGGATTTTTCCGGCAAGGTCCCACAGTGCGGATTCGATTCCGGCGATTGCGCCCGTGAGTGTGCCGGAGCGGGCGTCGGCGCCGGAGCCTTCCTCCATCATTCTATGCCAGAGGAAATCGACCTGGAGCGGGTCCTGGCCGATGACCTCCCGTTTTATTTTATGAATCCAGTCGACGGTGCCTGCGCCCCGGTACGCCTCGCCGATACCGTACAGGCCGGAATCAGTGGTGACCTTGACCAGATGGGCACTGTAGTAAGTGAGCCGCACGGAAGCGGTTTTGACATCTTTGATTTTGACCTTGCCGAATTCCGTGGAAGCCTGCGGAGCGGCTTTCAATACCTGTGAGCGTTCGGGCAGAAAGGCGGCTGCGGCCATGGTTCCTGCTGCGGCGAGTAGATTTCTTCTGGTCAGCATTTGGCAGTCTCCTTGCTCTGTAAAGAAGTTCTTCGAATCACTTGCTTAATTCTATCCGCAAGTGGCAGAATTTCTAACGTTTTATTTTCTTGCCTTTTTGGGCTCCAGAACATAATGAGGCCGCGCCTGCCTTTCTTAAGCGTTCAATGCATACTGCGGCTCTGAGCTGTGGTGTCTCGTGAGTTTATGGATTGACGCTGCCGGGAGAGGGTGTGTCGGCATCCCAGTTGGCCACGTCGTTGCCGTAAGATGTTGGAAGAAGACGGCCCAGGGACTTTCCGGCGCCATCGGCAGCAGTCGGCCACAAATCCACGCCCCCGGGAGAGTCCTCGGGATGAGAACCGTCGCTATAGCTTACACGGTCAACGCGGATATAATAACGCGTGCCGAACATATCGACATCACCGGGCATCGAAAGCTCGAGCTTCTCGCCGCTGTTGCTTAGTTGGCCGTCATAGGGCCCCAGAATCTTTCCCGCGGGCACGCCCGGGTAGCGCCAACTGAAGGCTGCCGGGTCCTTGACCAGCAGTAGGTAGCCGTACGCCGGGATATTCATATCCTCGGGGAAAGTGAACTCTATGCCGTCGGTGAATTCCCAGGAATTGCCCTGGTCATTAAAGAGGTTGACGGCCGAGCCCGTAATATTGTAAAGCTCGACGTACTCGAAGCTCTCGTTGCCATAAGGGCTGTTGGGCGGCCAGTCGGGGTGGTACATAATTTCATTTATGACCACGGGCCCGACCTTCGGGTTGGCATTTGCTGCGCCCGGTGTATTGTGGTCCATTGCCACGAAGTTGTAATTATCGGTGCTCGCCTTGTAGTATCTGCCGAATGATACGTCCGACTCTGAGGCGCCGAAGTCCTCCACCTGACGA
>DATKZT010000082.1:0-111222 GCA_035527845.1 Sedimentisphaerales bacterium
AGCCAAAACCAACGCAACCTCCTTTTGCACAAAGGGTTACGACAATATGGCCGATTTCCAGTCACCAAAAAGCAAACCCAAACAAACCCAAAGCAAACCCAATCAAAGCCAATTCCCCAAAAACCCAAAAATCAACGCAACGTCCGTTCTGGCAAACGGTTATGGAAATGAAACCACCTTCAGCCTCCGGCAAGCCAAAGCCAAACAAACCCAATCAAACCCAACTTAGCAGCCCCCATTTACGCATCCCCGCCACTGCCCCTGCAAACGCAAATTCCGACCCCGATTTTGCACCTAGGAACCAGCTCCGCCGCGCAGCGCAACAAAAAAAAGCCGGGTCAAAAATCGCCCCGGCCTCGGCGTGTTTCCATCATCGCACCGCTACAAAGGTCCGAACTCACCGCTCGCTTTTCTTTTTCAACAGATAATCGTCGTAGTCGATTTCCAGTTGAACCTTGTGTTTGGCCTCTTCCTCGGCCAGCGACAAAAGAACCTCGCGGAACTCCGCATCTCTGACAATAGCCGCCAGCTCAACATAAAGCCTGAACGATGCCTTTTCTTTTTTCATGCCAAGAAGAAGCAGGTCCTCGTAATCCATCTCCAGCGCCCCGCCGTCTTCCACAACATAACCCGACATGCTGAAATCGCTCAACTCTTTCGCTTCGTGGCGTCTCTCGGCCTCATCGATGACTCTGCCCCGCTTCATTATCTCGAGCTCCAGCTTGAGCTTGTGGTCGCGCTCTTCTGCCGCAAACTCGAGGATGAGTTCTGCCATTGCCGGATTAGCCACCCTGTCCGCCAGGATTCTGTAAAACGCGTCGGCCTCTTCCTCGCGAAAGATCGCAAACTCCAGAATCTCATCTACCGAATCGAACTCTCCCATGGCTCCTTTACCCTTCCAATCAGTTACCGACGGCCGCTCGTGATAAACAGTCCTTTCGTGTCGCGACAAGCCGAACACCATTGCGATTCCCAGTTTGCCGGACATGATTTATTATCCTCATATTTACTTGTGACTTCAAGGCATTATACTAATAGTCGTGAAAATCGTTGTGTTGACAAAGCTCGTGGCCTCTTTCGGCCTGACGTTCGCCGCGCCCCTCATCGGCTCGCTGTTCACCACGCGGGAGGCAATCTCCGATTGGTACGCCGGTCTCAACAGACCCTTCTTCACGCCCCCTGCCTGGCTTTTCGGCCCCGTCTGGACCATCCTGTATGCCCTGATGGCCTTATCGGCTTTTATAATCTGGCAAAAGGGCCTCGGCAGTGCTGCGGTCAAAATTGCCCTGGGCCTGTACATTGCCCAGCTTGCTCTGAATGCGCTTTGGACTCCGCTGTTTTTCGGCCTGCAGATGCCTCTGCTTGCTTTTGTCGAAATCCTGCTGCTGTGGCTGGCCATTCTCGGTACGATATGGGCCTTCAGTACAGTCTCGACGCCCGCGGCTTTGCTGCTAATGCCCTACCTTCTCTGGACCACCTTTGCAGCGGTTCTGAATGGCTCAATCTGGCTGCTCAACCGCTGATTGCGACAAATCGTATACAGCCTGCTGACCGAAGCCCGCTTGACGTCCAAAACTGCATCTGCGTGCTGAGAACTGAGCCACGATTTTCTCTGGCATAACTCGACGACAGGTGGTAAAAAGGGGTAAAGGGCAAAAAGAAAGGTTGAATAGTGGCGTCCGACAAGCTGCTTATAAGCGAAACTCCCCAACTGAGCGGTCCGCCGATGCTGCTGGGTTTTTCCGGCTGGATGGACGGCGGGGAGGTTTCCACGGGCACGGTGAAGTACCTCGTCGAAAAGCTCGATGCCCGCAAGTTCGCGGAGATTGAGCCCGAGGGCTTCTACATTTACAACTTCCCCGGGCCCATGGAAATGACGGCTCTGTTCAGGCCGCACACCCAGATATCAGACGGGCTGATCCGGACCCTAGAGGTCCCCGCAAACGAATTCTTTTACGACGAGCACAGCAATATCATATTGTTCGTGGGCAAAGAACCGCATCTGCAGTGGAACGATTTCATGGACTGCATCTTCTCGCTGTGCGCGCGGTTCGGCGTTCAGATGATGTATTTCATCGGGAGTGTGGCGGGCCTTGTGCCTCATACGCGCGAGCCCAGGCTGCTATGCTCGGTTTCCGACCCTGCGCTCAGGGAGACTTTCCAGCATTACGGTGTGAAGTTCACCAACTATGAAGGTCCCGCCAGCTTCATTACGTGCCTGACGGCCAACGCGGGCAAACACGGGCTGAACATGGTCAGTCTGGTGGCTACAATACCGGCGTACGTACAGGGCAACAACCCCAAATGCATCGAGGCCGTCACCAGAAGGCTGGCCGGCATCCTCGGCCTTCACGTTGATCTGGATGACCTGCGCCACACAAGCGATGAGTTCGAGCGCAGACTCAGCGACGCCGTGCAGCAACAGCCCGAACTGGCCGGCAATATCGGCAGACTCGAAGAAGATTACGACAACGAAATTTTCGACAGTGAAATGGGTGATTTGAAAAAGTGGCTCGAGCAAAAAGGAATCCGGCTCGACTGAACAGTTTTACCGGTCTGTGGCCGCAGATTCAGCGTGCTTGCGCAGCATAGAGAGTTTCTTGCCTGACGAAACAATATGGACGAAACAAAGATGCTTTTGAACGCATATTACGAGACGCTTTACGAGCGGCTGGAGGTCAATAAGGGTCTTGTGGCCGAGAGGATGAAACTGCTGCTGAGCGACGAGGCGGCAACGGGCAAGCTCGGCAAGTTCGACGAAAAAAAGATCGCCGGCTATCTGGAAGCGTGTCTTGCCTTCGTTGATGAAAGACTGGAAACCTACAACCCCGTCGGGATTCAATATACTTATGATGCCTCCCGAAGAAAAGAAGCGGCGAAGCTCGAACTGCAGCTCGACTGGTACGACAGCCGGGCCGAGTTCAGGAACCTGGTGGAAACCGCACAGGCGAAATCGCAGCAGCCTGTGAGCGATGAGAAATTGCCGGAACTCGCCGACGAGCTTATCCGCGAGGTCGGCGCCTTTCCGGACAGGTCCATCATATCCACTTACGAAGCCGGGCCCGCACTGGGCAAACTGCCCGATTACATCGTCGCCAGAGCTATCGAAGAACTCATCAGGTAAGCAAATCTTGTCGCGGCGTTGCAGCCGGCTGACTATTCTTCACCAAAAGCCCCACCCAGAATTGACTTGCCGGCCATTCGCGTTAATGAGTCCCTGGTCGGGCCAAAAGAGGGGGGATTTGACTATTCTGCGAGTTCGAAAACGCCTTTTTGCTCATCGAAGCAAAGGGCCGTTCCCTGGTGAATCAACGCAGGCGCGATGCCGAGCAGTTTGAGCGGATTATGAAAGCCGAGCACAAGCAGCTCTTCAATAGAAAGAAGGTTGAACGATGCGAGGTAATTCATGCATTGAAGGATAGTGGCGGAAGAGCCTACCAGATAACCCGTGGCCGGATTGTAAACTTTGCCGTTTTCCGCCAGTATGACATCATTACCGAGGGTGTGATATGGGCCGGGGGGCATGCCGGCAAGGGGCGAGGCGTCACTTACGATGATGCAGCGAGAGACGCCCTTGGCCCTTATGATGGTCTTGACGACGGATGCAGGCAGGTGGTGTCCGTCGGTTATCAGCGTCGCGTAGAGGTCGTCGTTTGCGAGGCCCGCCCAGAGGGGGTTATGATGCCGGGGCAGATTGGCGGGGAGGCCGTTGCCGAGGTGCGTCAGCGCTTTGGCGCCGGCTTTTTGGAGGCGCTCCAAATCCGATTCGTCGGCAATCTGATGGCCAAGCGAGACAATTATGCCGCGCTCAGCGCACCATTGCGCCATCTCGGGCGCCCCTTTGAGCTCGGCAGCGATGGTTATCATTCGTACGTTCTGGTCGGACCAGCCGATCATTTCTTCGAGGTATTGCACATCCGGCATTGTCACCCAGCGCAAGTCGTGGGAGCCGCGGGCGCCTTCGGCCGGTGAAATGAAAGGCCCTTCAAGATGTATTCCGAACACGCCTCCTCGAAACTCGTCAGCATCAATTACCTCGGCTATGATGGGCAAGTTTCGGCGGTAAACTTCTTTCGAACTGCTGATGAGGGTTGGCAGAAATGCGGTCGTGCCGGCTTCGAATAATCCCCGGCAGGCCTGGGCAAAATCCTCTCGCGTCAAATCCTCGCCGGAGAAATCCACGCCCTTATATCCGTTAACCTGCAAATCAATCAGTCCGGGTATTTTCATGGTCAGAATTATTCTCCTGCAAAGTCATGAGAGCAGGGACGCCGCCGCTTCATCGAGAAATATTTTACAGTTTCGGTGCTTCTGAAGTATCGAGGCGGGACAGGTATTCGTGACCGGCCCCTGCAGCGTCATCGCTACCGCTTCGGCTTTTCGTACGTCCGGCACAGAGGCGATTATGCAGCGGCTCTTCATGATCTGTCTTATGCTCATCGATATGGCCTGAGTCGGTACGTCCTCCAAACTCGCAAACCATCCCTCGCCCAACTGCTGCCTCCGGCACATCCGGTCCAGCTCGACAATGATAAAGGGCTGCTCTGTATCGAAATCAGCAGGCGGGTCGTTGAACGCCAGATGTCCATTCTCTCCTATTCCGACCAGCGCCACGTCAATCGGGTGCGCGCCGATAGCCTGCCCAAGTCTTCTGCACTCGGCAATCGGGTCCTCGGCATCGCCGTTCACAAAACACACGGCCTTGAGAACTCCGACTTTGCTGATAAACCTCTCTTTGAGATATTTTCTGAAACTCGCAGGATGGTCCTGGCTCAATCCGATATATTCATCGAGGTGAAACATTGTCACCTTCGACCAGTCAATGCCCTCGCACGCTGTCAGGCTTTTCAGCGTCTCGAACTGGCTTGTCCCCGTGGCGAGAATTATGTTGGCCGCGCCCTTATCGGCGATTGCAGATTGGATTTGGCTTTCGGCCGCCGCTGCTGCCGCCCTTCCCATCTGCTCTTTATCCTCGAAGACAAACTTCTCCATATTTGTTCCCCGGCCGGGCTCTAAAGATCATTTTCGGTTGCGAGTTTACCGCGACGCTCCTTTTTGTCAAACGCATTATTCCCCAGGCGCTTCGAATTGTCGAGCGTCGATTCTTTGTGAAGTCACCTCTGATAAGAAGCTGCGAAACTGCCCCTCGAAAACCGCTCAGATACTGGTTATAATGGCGCCGCTCGAGTGAAACACCGTGAGACAGGGTGCAGGCTATAGATTATGAAGGTTCTAATATACGGCGGCGGCTCGGTAGGTCTGGGTATAGCGAGCTGCCTGCTGAAATCCGGGTCGCAGGTTGACATCCTCGCAAGGGAAACAACCATCTTTGCGCTACGCCAGGCCGGCCTGACAAGGACCGGCATCTTCGGCGACTACCACGCCGCTCCCTCAAGCTTCGGATGCTTTTCATCTCTAAGTGAGGTTCAGGCCGCACCCTATGATTTCATACTTGTCTGCACCAAGTCCTTCGATTCCGGCGAGGCCGCCGGGGACCTCTCGCAGCATGAGCTGCTTTTCGCTGATGAAACCAGAATCGTATTATTTCAGAACGGCTGGGGCAACGCAGAAAGATTCCTGCCCTTTTTCAGCAAGGACCGCGTTTACAGCGCGCGGGTCATCACCGGATTCCGTCGGCCGCACGATAATGAAGTCAATATAACCGTCCACGCCGATTCAATTCACCTCGGCAGCCTCTTCGGCTGTGACCTGTCATGCCTGAAGGATTTGGCACTGTCGATAACCGAAGGCGGAATACCGTGCGAGATAACCGACAGCATCGAAAGGGACCTCTGGGCCAAGATGCTTTACAACTGCGCGTTGAATCCGCTGGGCGCCGTTCTCGATGTCCCCTACGGAGCGCTGGCCGAGTACGAATATACCCGTCAGATCATGAACGGCATCGTAGAGGAAGTGTTTAATGTCATGGAACGTGCTGGCTACAAGACGCACTGGCAGTCGCCTGCGGATTTTCTCGAGGTGTTCTATGCGAAACTGGTTCCCGACACAGCCGGGCACAAATCGTCGACATTGCAGGACATCTTAGCCAGGAAGAAAACTGAGATCGATGCACTCAACGGCGCCGTGATTAAGCTGGCCGAAAAATGCAAAACTCAGGTTCCCTACAATCTGGTTGTCTATAACATGGTCAAGTCCATTGAAAATCGCTGAGCGTAGAGAAGTATACTGAGCAGATGTAAACAGGGTTTTCGTGTACCGTTGCTTCTTATGAGGAGATAAGAATGAGAACAGGACAATTCAGCCGGACAATCAAGCTGCTTTTTTGGTTTTACACCATTGCATTTGCGGGCCTGGCCGCGGCGAGTGCGGACATACTCGACGACTATAACGTCATCTTCAATTCACAGAGCAGCAATCCGAGTGAGTCCATGCCGGTGGGCGGAGGCGACGTCGGCTTGAACGTCTGGGTCGAAGATAATGAGCTGCTGTTCTACATCGGGCGCGGCGGCACATTCGACGAGAATAACCAGATGCTCAAGCTCGGCCGCATCAGACTAAAGATGGAGCCCAATCCCTTTACTGAAAAAGGCCGATTCCGGCAGGAGCTGAAGCTGAGAGAAGGTTGCGTTGAGATTGAAGCGACGAACCCGGGTGCCGTCTCGGCGACCATCAAAATCTGGGCCGAGGTATTTGACCCGGTAATTCACGTGGACATCGAGAGTAATGAGCCTGTGAAGGTTGAAGCGCAGTATGAAGGCTGGCGCAACGCGGCCCGCGAGCTGCCCGCCGATTGCAGGAAAAGCCGCTTTCCCTGCATGAGCCTGGTCGGCTATCCGGGCAAGGTCACGATGTACCCGGACCATGTGACACACCGGGACGATGCCGTTATCTGGTATCATCGCAATAACAACGACGACCTCGTCTTTGACAAGGAGATAAAGCAGCAGGAGCTTGAAGAAGTCAAGGATCGTGTAGTGAATCCGCTGAAGGACCGAACTTTCGGCGGCCTGATGAAAGGTGACAATATGGTCGGGGCCGGTACGGCGGAGGGGCGCTATGCAGACACGGATTTCAAGGCGTGGAAACTGCGGAGCAAATCGCCGGGGACAAGGCATAAACTGAATATTTACCTGCATACAGACCAGGCCGAAACCATCGACAAGTGGCAAAGCGACCTGGACGAGCTGGTTCGTAACGCCGAAACCTTGCAAAAGTCCGCCTGGAAGTTGCATCAGGAGTGGTGGCGGCAATTCTGGGACCGCAGCCACGTCTTTATCAATCCTGATAAGCCCGATCCCAACGACAAGGCCTGGCAGGTCGGGCGCAATTACCAATTGTTCCGCTACATGCTCGGCTGCAACGCCTATGGAAAATGGCCGACGAAATTCAACGGCAGCTTCTTCACGTGGGACCCGGGCTTTGTAAAAAACAAACGCGGCGTCAAAACCGAAAGCCCCGACTTTCGCACCTGGGGCGGCGGCAGCTTCACGGCTCAAAATCAGCGGCTGGTTTACTGGCCCATGCTGAAGAACGGCGACTTTGACATGATGCCGTCGCAGTTTGATTTTTATCGCCGGGCCCTCAATGCCGCGGAGTTGAGGACAAAGGTTTATTGGGGACACGATGGCTGCTCATTCACCGAGCAGCTTGAAAACTTCGGACTGCCGGTCGGCTCCTGTTACGGCTGGCTGAACGCGCTTTGCGAGTGGGGCGAGCGCAAGGTCGGCACTCCGAAGGGCGTCCAGAGCATCGGCGTGACATACCAGTTCGGCCATCAACTGGACTTTTCGTTTATGATTCTCGAGTATTATCGTTATTCGCATAAGGATATTTCGGCGTACCTGCCATTCATCGACAGCGCGGTGACATTCTTCGATGAGCATTACCGGTACCGCCAGAAAGAGCGCACAGGCAAACCGTTGGATGGGAACGGGCACCTCGTGATTTATCCTTCGCGGGCATGTGAGACATACGTGGACGCCAACAATCCCGCCGATGTCATTGCCGGCCTGAAGGCGGTCCTGTCGCGCCTGCTGGAACTGCCTGACAAATACGTGTCCGCGGCCCGAAAGGAAAAGTACCGCGAGATGCTCGGTCGCGTGCCGCCGCTTCCCATCAAGGAGAAAGACGGAAAGCGGTATCTGGCCGGCGCGGAATCCTGGGGCAAGTTCGCGGTGGGCGAGATTCCGGAGTTGTATTCGGTCTTTCCGTACAACATCTTCGGTGTGGGCAGGGACGAATTGGAACTGGCGCGGTACACCTGGACGGACTGCCTGCGCGAAAGGCAAAAGAAGATGAAGGAACCGTGGTATCAGGGGGGCATTTTCGCGGCGCGACTGGGGCTGGCCGAGGATGCCGGGGCAGTGGCGGTTTTCAAGCTCAGCGATTCCGGGCTTCGCTTTCCGGCTTTTCGTGACACCGACGACTGGACGCCGGACCACAACTGGCTCGGAGCGGGCATGACTGGCCTGCAGGAGATGCTTATGCAAACCCCGGACCGAAAGATATATCTGCTTCCGGCCTGGCCCCGTGAGTGGGATGTAGATTTCAAGCTGCACGCGCCCTATCAGACAGTTGTCGAGGGAGCGGTCCGCGGCGGTAAAATCGAGACCTTGAAGGTCACGCCCGAAGAACGCCGCAGGGATGTCATCATAGTCGAACCCAAATAGACGTGCCCGCGAAAGAATCCCGAAAACGTGCTCTCAAAGGCGCCATGGGGAGCGCATGGGGCGTGTCGTCATGCGGTCGGCGGTCGGGTCATTTACGAACCGCTCCTTCTGTGGGTTCCACTGAAGGTTGCGACCCAGCAGCATAGCTATATTGCCCAGATGGCAGATACTGGCGCTGCGGTGCGCAGCTTCCACAGGCGCGATCGGCTGGCGGCGGAGCTTGACGCAGTTTAGGAAGTTGCGGACGTGGCTATCGAAGGCACGGGGCTTATTGTGTCTCAAAAGCGATTTCGGATGGGCGTCAATCACGCCGCGATTTACGAATATCCACCCGTCCGTGCCCTCGAAGCGAATGCCGCCCTGATGTGCAGTGGAGGCATTTACCATAACGCCGTTGGCGTAGACAAACCTCAAATCATATTTGATAGCCGTATCGTAGATACCCTCTTTCGGAAACTCGCCCCACCCCGCGACCTTTAAGGGACCCGAATTGTCTGTGCCCAATGCCAGCTGAACAATATCCAGATGGTGCGCGCCCCAGTCGATGAACTTTCCGCCGGAGTAATCAAGAATATGGCGGAACTTGCCGTGGCAGCGGGCCTTGGTGTACGGCTTCCACGGCGCCGGCCCAAGCCACATATCATAGTCGAAGCCCTCCGGAACCGGCATAACCGGCTGAGGCCCTATCGTCATCGAGCCCGGAAGCCCCACCTTTATCAGTCTGACCTCACCGATTTGACCGGTGCGAACCAGTTCGCAGGCGAGTTGGAAGCCGCCGTCGGAGCGCTGCTGAGAGCCCGTCTGGAATACGCAGGCGTATTGCCTGACCAGGTCGCAAAGGACGCGCCCCTCGGCTATGGTCAGTGAGAGGGGCTTTTCGCAATAGACATCCTTGCCCGCCTTGACGGCCGCAGCGGCAATCGGAACGTGCCAATGGTCCGGAGTGGATATGACCACGGTGTCGATATCGCTCCTGGCTAAAAGCTCACGAAAATCATTGTAGCAGGCATCAGGCGTCAGGTTTGCGGTGTTTCGGGCCTTTTCACGATGACCAGCATCAACGTCGCAGACTGCGAGCACCCTGACGTCGGGTTCGGCCATAAAGGCCCTCATATTGAACAGGCCCCTGCCGCCGGTACCCACGCAGCCAATGGTGATTCTATTGCTCGGCGCCACGCTCCCCAACCGGCCGAGCGCCGACGAGGGCACAAAATAAGGCAGCGCGACAGTGCCTGCAACAATGCCGGAGGTTTTTCTCAGAAGCTGACGCCGATTCATCTGCCGAATTTCTGCCATCAATCAGTCTCTCAAAGACCCCCTTCCGCCGCCCTGCCCGACCGCTCGGCGACGCCGTATCATCAACTGTCACGATCTACGAGTATATCAGCAGAATTCAAGGCGAACAAGCGTTACCCGGCGGGTCGCGTCGCCTCGTGCCGGACCATTATTGCATTGTGACTACCTGAAATTTGGTTGTCTGCGCCCGGCTTCTCATTGTAATATGTCCCTGTAAAACCGGTGGGTGAACAACGGATTTCATCCACCCGAAGACCCAGGACGTGTTCTATCCGGAGTATATGTAAATGTCCGAAAAGCGTGATGAGAGTACGTGGTTGAGAACAGGCTCGCTGGTGATTATCGCCGCGGTTGCTTTGGCGGCGGTCCTGCGCTACACCAGTTCCGTAATGATCCCGTTTGTGCTGGCAATATTTGTCTTTACGCTGGTCTCTCCTGTTCTCGACTTTCAGGTAATCCGTCTGAGGTTTCCGCGCTCGATTGCCGTGGCGACCACTTTCCTGGTGGTCATAGTCATCATCGCGGTAATCTGTCTGTTCGTTACCATGTCCGTTCAGAAAGTCGTGGCAACCGCTGCACCTTACGGCAACGATTTCGCCAACCTCGCCAAAGAAGTATTTTCCCGATTCGACAACTGGGGTGTCAAGCTGGACCAGGAAAAAATCGTCAACGACCTGAGAAACAAGCTTCCGAGCCTGGTGACAGATACACTCGGGAGGGTTTTCGGCCTGCTGTCCAGTGTCTTTTTCGTCCTTATCTTTGTCATCTTCCTGCTGGCGGGGCGCAGTCCGCACATTGTGCGCTCGGGCGTCTATGCGGATATCGACCACAACATCCGACGGTATATCGCGACCAAGGTCATAATCTCGGCTTTAACAGGTGTGCTTGTCTGGGGGTCGCTGGAGGTTCTGGGCCTGAAACTCGCGGCGGTTTTTGGAATAGCCGCTTTTCTGCTGAATTTCATTCCGTCGATCGGCTCGATGATTTCCACGCTGCTGCCCATACCCGTTGCAGTTGCGCAGTTTCAAAATCCATGGAGCATTGTCCTGGCGGTAGCTATTCCCGGTACGGTGCAGGTGATTATGGGCAATATAGTCGAGCCCAGACTGATGGGCAGGGGACTGAACCTTCACCCGGTCACTATTCTTCTGGCCCTGTTCTTCTGGGGTCTGCTGTGGGGAATAGCGGGCATGTTCCTGGCGGCGCCTATGACCGCCGTTATCAGAATCATCCTTATGCAGTTTGACACCCTCAGACCCATCGGAAAGCTGCTTGCCGGAGAATTGCCCCCTTCGCAGCCGCGTACCCAGCCAACCGCAGGCGCCTGACGAACGAATTGCAGCCCCCCCATGGGCATTACCTGACCATCATACGGCGGCAATGCATCACGCGCGCGACAAAATCTCGCGGGCCCGGCCCCCCAAAAAAAAGACCCCTGCTGGCGCACGGAACGAAGGTTTTCCGACCTGCGTGGGCAGGGGCAAGGCTTTTCGGTCATCCTTGACCGCACAATGGTTACTCTTTATTACCATCGGCCAAAGCCGCCAATTCTCTTGAAAGCGTCTTTCAGAAACCTGCGATTTACCGGCCCAGGCTCGGCTCTGCGAAAGTCCAAACCGCCCATTTCAGCCAAATTATGGTATAATGGGGCAACCCGCGGAAAAAACAGCAAAAACGCAGAAGAAACTGCGTCACGTTTCGCGGTTTCGTCGCACTTATTTGTAGCAACCTATGGCTGATAACGAAGATTACGCTGAATTGGTGGCCAAAGCGCAGCTTGGCGACCGGAAGTGCCGCGACCGCGGCGCCATTGTAAAGGCGATGGACGTGCTGCGCCACGCGGCCGGAAACTTCTACGTCAACGACAAGCCCACCGGCGCGGTCGTCGGCCAGCAGCCCCTCGCCGACACGGCGACCCCCTCCCATTAATCCTTAATCATTCATCCTTACTTGTCCGCCTTTTACCCGCCGTCTGTCTGGCGGGCCGGCGGAATCATTTCCAAGCCCCGCGCCATTAAGAGTCTATCCGAATAACCTGGTCGTTATGAGGACGAGCGAAAAGTTCGAGGCCAAGGCGGCAGGTCAAAAAGGCCCGGAGGCGTGGTTTACACCACGTTGAGAACGTTTTTGGCCGACAACGCAGGCATCGGGCTTTGCAGCCGGCCGCAATAGATCGGATTATTTGGATAGGCTCTAACGAGACCTTCCTGCCCGCAAGGGACTTCCGATATCCCTATATGGCATGACAATACCATTACCCCCACCGTTTACCCGCCGTTCGTCTGGCGGGCAGGCGGATTCGGCGGGCTTGTCCGCCACGTCGTTTGGCGGATTTAGCCGTCGCCGCCCCCGCACACAACACTTGGGACCGCCTTCAGCCCTAGGATGTGATGAGCCGAAATCCAGGCGCCAAACATTACATCCATCGACGACTTCTATGATTTTACTATTTGTGCCTCATCCGCTCGGAAAAAAAGAACATCTGATTCGTCAAAATAACCACATAGAATGTTTTCCAAACCGACGCCTGTCCTGACAGACAACATAACGGCATAAAGAAATACTTGGATAGTTCCAGCCGTTTCTTCACGCGCCCCCGGTTTGTAGTCCCATATGCCTATCTTTCCATCTGTCTCACACCTGAGAATATCTATATGGCCAGTCAGCGTGTCTGTAGTACTGAAAATTTCGAGATAGTCTCTCAACTCCGCTGGTTCCAACCATACAGGAACCTCGCAGGCCATTGTACAGGGGTCGTTTAACAAGAAAAACTTTTCTAAGTTTTCATGTCTACTCTTGTATTCGTCAAAAGACTTGCTGTTCTCTGCCAACTCAACCATGTTACATTCCTGACAGCGTCTCACCTCAGCTTTTATTCTGAGATTATAAGAGGTTTGAGCGGATGCTCTAAACTCACTGTTTTGGAATAAGTGGTTAGGGCAATTGGAAAACAAGAGTTGAAGGTAATATTCTAGTTTTGCAGGAAGTTGTTTGATCTTATTTACAGCAACCCTATACCTATAAAATACGGGCTTATGATTAAACGAATGTGTTCTGATGGGGCCGAATTTCTGAATTCTATAAGGGACGAATATTCCGTATTTGTGCAAAGCGAAAGGCTTCACAACTATATTTTGACTTCCGGCCAAGACCTCGCTCAGAGTTGGCGAGGCCTTCCCATCATTGTGGGTGGGCCATAATACCTCCTTGATGATATCCCTTATTTTCTCCGGTTTCCCAGAATCGATAGCGATACACTTGAATGTGAAATTGTCGAGAGCACTGCTACAATTAGAAAGACCACAAGCGGTAGGAGATAGTTCAAGAATGGTGAGTGTGAACTCTTCTCTTAGAACAGATTCGACTTTTTCGAATCGGGTAGATGCTCGCTCATTAGATGAATCATAAGGCATGATGAACATATTTGGCCTGTCCATCTTCTCCGCGAAAAGAACTTTGAATGACGCAACAATGGATTTGCATTCAGATTGCTCAAATGTTTTCATGAGGGAGAACTGCTTTTAGCTTCTGTTCTTATCGATTCGCTTTCTTTTCTGTCCTTTGCTTCATTATCGACGCTGTTAAGTCCCCGGTCACAATTTGACTCAGCCCAATCAAGCAACTCTTCTATACTCTCAAAAATCTTTTTGATTGGACCATCAATCATTGGATTATTTCCGAAAGCTAAAAGTTGTCGGAAATCTGTTTTTAAACCATAGCAAGGTTTTCCTTTCGCATGAGCAAAACCAAGCTCGAAAGCTGCTCCTTCATCTACAGCTCTGCCGTCAAGAATAATTAGGAAAACATCACATTCATTCATGGCCCTAATATCGATATCAAAGACTTTTTGAGATGCCAACTTAGGCGGCAAGCCAGCTTTTATCATATGAATTATTAAGCCACCATCCTCCTGAGGGAGATAAACATCAAAGTAAGGCATAAGCAGCTTCTTTAAGTTATGATTAAAAGTCCTCTCCGCTAAGCTGAAAAGTGGACCAGCGAGGTAGATTCTATATTTTGTGGTTTCCTTATTTTTTAGCATTAATACTGTCTCTCTTTTCTTTAATAGCAATCAATCTTTCATGAATTTCAGCAGGCTGGTAATTTTCCATGTGGATGATCCTGCAAATTCTCTTCATTATTTCATAAAATGATTGAAATCTACAATCAATTCTTGTCATTCCATCCATGTCGTATACCTTATCTAATTTATTTTGCAGCTCCTTTAAACCGTCTTTATCATATTCTTTCGGCGTTCGACGAACTCTAATATCAAGATGCTCAGGATCATCCCATAAATAAATGATATGTCCAGGTTTTATTGTCTCTCTATTATTTGGAGATATCGTATTTAAAAGAAGTTTTGCTTTTTCGTGCCATTTTTCTTTGGGTGTAAAGGAAATCGGATCAAGAGGGCAACGGTCACAAATGGAAATACCGAGTTTTACGTCAAGCAAATCTTGATTTTTTTGCTTAAACTGTTCTGCGATCCATTTATCAACTTCTTTTCTTTTCGACTCTTCGTCTTCCAGTGTTTTCCAATGACGAGCCAAATCGGGCAGTTTATCTTCGTGCCATTCATCATGTGTGATTAGGCTTCTAAGATAAGATACACATGTGCTTTTTCCTACACCAATTGACCCTATAATATAAAAGCAGAAAACAAGATGTTCTATTTTATTATCTTGTGCAAAATGGAAGATTGGCCCATCATCCAAAAGTCTTTTAGCCTTATCATAACCTTTATAGACTAATGTCCCGAGTGATTTTAATTCTCTGTTTGTTAAGAAGAGTGTTTTTAAATTGTATGCTTCAAAATTAGCTGATTCCATAGAAGATATTTTTGGGCCGGTTGGTTTTTCTGAATTAGTCTTATAATAATCGACATAATAGTGATAGTTACCTGGGGCAATTCTTGCACTTTGTTTAAGCAAGTTCTTCAAAATGCTATCTTTTAAGGATAAACCAATAAATAAACATGTATTTGAGGATAAAACATGTAGCAATGAATTATATTGTCCGCTTGTTAAATCTGCCATTCTATTGGCAAACTCGCTTTCCGAGAGTACCATTTCTTGGCTCTTTTCCTCCATGGGATTACGAGGTATGTATCCATTAGGATGATATATTACGGCTGACTTTCTTCGAGGTAATGCCCTAAGGTTTGTAACAGTTTCATATCCGCGGGAATCCTCCTTTTTGGGATCATGGTATAAGGCCATTTCAAGTATATCATCAAAATTATAAGTAATTGTCAAAGGCATGTGCCGAATAATCGGCAAAAAACTACTTAGATATTTGTGTTTTGTTAATATTGCTTTCGGTAGGCATGTGGTTTCATAGAGTTTGTCACGGATTATTTGTCTCCATTGTCGATAAATGCTGGAATCCAATTTAGGAGAATAGTATTCAGCGGGGTTGGAACATGCATATTTCTTTTTTTTGTAACATTCAAACAATCTTTGGGTTGTAATAGTTTCTTCTGGGCCCGCACCTGAAAGCAATTTTAATATAGTTTCTCTGCTTTCATTTTCAAGAAAATCATCTACACTTTCATGGAGGGGCCTATCTAATAATTTTTCCCCTTTAACTTTTGAATCGGACGCGATTTTATTATTCAACTCCGTCCAACCAGGAACTCCAACTTGCTGAGCAACGCCTGTGCCAAACACCAGAACAAGCCTTCCTGCCTCAAATTGTCTTCTAAGATGTACAATTGGGCGTGTGTACTCTTTCAATACCTTCCCATCAGTTTTAGTCCATTTCTCCATATTCACTTTCCTCAAAAAGAAACCTTTGTCCTCTTGAGTCTTTTCCTTTATCCGCTGTATACCAATCCTTAGGGGCAATGGAATCATTTGGTATAGAACTCCGTCCAGCTACCGCATCAACATATTTGGTAAAAACATCTAACAATCTTTCATCATAGCGATAATCAACATAGTTCACATTCCAAAGCCCACTTTTGCGTATAGCTTCATTTGTACTGGAGTTACCAAGCCAACCACCACTTGGGGTATCAATTGGACCCTCAGGACCTGATAACAAGGCGATTGAATTTTTTTCAATAAAAGCCCGGTCACTGTCTGGCCCAGCAATGTCCGGGACGTTCAGCCATAAAAGGGACATGTTACCAATATATTCGGAAACTTTCCTCTCAAGCTCTAACTCTGCCTCTCGAATTTCAGGAGAAGCGGACTGTCCATTACCCCAACTCGACAACGAAATTTTGCCTGCCGATCTTTTTATCATAGCGTTTCCAATATGGAGACGAAAAACGGAGGCGCGATGATTGCCGCCTCCATCTTCTGTTCCTCGATGCGTTTTCAGGCGATTCCAAAAAGTGGCCTTCGAGCCCCTGCTAACCATATGTGTGCCGACACGAACTACACGTGACTCCTTTGGATGATGAGTTCTTGATTCTCCGGGCTCAAAGAAAAAATATACCCCCCTATTCGGCCAGGATAATCTCCCATTGCAATTCTTAAAAAGCTGCTTACCCCCTAAAGATTTTTCCAAATCTTTTAGAAGTCTGTAAATATCTTCAAGATGGCCCTGTTTTCTTGCGGCAATATTATGTTTTGTCAACCATTGTAATTGTTTACCTATTCCCATCCCTTCCATGGGAACACAGATTTTGTTCCCTCGTTTTAATAGAAGAGGTGTCACATCTTGTCTATAATGCAAGCCTGCGAGGAAGGTTATTTCGTCAACAGCTTTTGTATGTTTCTTTAGTTCTCCAAATACCTTTTCAGCCCACTTGCGTCTATCCTCCCTCGACATTTTGTTTAGTGTTTTCTCATATGGCTCTATGACCATATCAGGGCTAATAAGGCCATACTTTGCAGAAAGAATGTACCACCGGTCGAAATTATTACCGGCAAAGTCCCTTCCTTTTTTGAATAAGGGTGACTGATACAAATCTTCAGCCCGCATCTTGCGAGTATCCTTGAGGCTAACGCATGCTATAAGGCATATCCGTGCCATTATTTCTTTTCCATCTTGCTGCTGGCTTTAGCCTCCTTCGGCATATGGTCCCATGCATATTTATGAAGGACACAAGCATCACATTCCCCACACGGCTTAAATCCATCATGGGTTGTCAGCGGCCTATAGCAACTCCATGTATCACCTTGTCGAATTCCTAATCGATAAGCCTCCTCAGCAATCTCAGGTTTGGACAAAGAAATCAGTGGCGCGATAATTTCTGGTCCTTTTGGAATTGCCAAGTTAATCATTTTTCTAAATTGTTCCAAAAACTCAGGACGACAATCAGGATATCCAGAATAATCAATTGAGTTTATACCGCTCCATACTTCGGAAGCATTGACTCCAACAGCCTCTGCACAAGCTATAACTAAAAACAGAGCATTTCGACCTGGAAGAAAAGCCGAAGACACATCCCTTCTTATTTCATTGATAGAACGATTTTTGGGTATGGATCTCTGGGGCTTATCCCATTGGACACTTATCACCTTTCGTTTTACATCAAATCGTCTGCATAGCTTTATTGCATACTCTAATTCTGCCCGACTACGTTGTCGATAATCTATCCCAAGGCTTATCACTTCCCGCCCTTTTTCTAATGCGAGCAACAAGCAAACCGTAGAGTCCATTCCTCCACTATGCAAAACAATCGCTTTCTCTTTCATTCTTTACACAGTCCCATTCAGCCAGCAACACTCTTTTCCTCAGTAGTCAATTATAATAGCTAATCTTCCGACACCCCTAAAGAAAATAATTATGCCAAATCAGCACGCATATACCTTAACCAGTGTAGCCATGCTGCTCGTTTGTTCAGACTCACAAATCCACGGCCGTCAAGCAAAATTAGTCCTTGGTCGATAGTCTTGAGTCCTGAGTCTTCGGTCTGTTGTCTTGCCAATCTTTCCCTTCCTACCCCCCTGATACCCTGCTCTCCTGATACCCACACCCTGATCTGCTGATATCCTGGCCCCCTTTCTTCTCGGCCCGAGAAGAATCTCCTTTACTTCCAACCCCAAATCGAGTATAATACCCACCAAATCGAATAATGAATACTAAACACTGACGACTAAACACTGAATACAAAATGCGGACCCCCCATCCAGCATCGAGCATCAAGAATCGAGCATCCAGTTATTTACCTGCCTATAAGGCAGCTATCTCACCGGGACCGCCCCTGTCTCACACAACCCCGGCAAACTCGGCAAATTTACCCGCCGCTTGCCCGCCGTTCGTTTGGCGGGTCTGTTTGGCGGGCCGCCTAAACCCCCAGGAATCTGACTGCACCGAAAGTGAAAATGTACGAAGGATTACGTACGAATTTATCAGCAAATTATGCAAAACGAACCCAATCTTGTCCGCCTCCGGCGGATTCAAAACCCTTTATCTCGCAAAGGCTTACGAAAAAACAGGCCCTCCGGCAGGACCCAAAAACGAACCCAAACGAACCCAAACGAACCCAAAACGAACCCAATTTTTGCCCCGTCAGGGCCCCTCAAAGCCAAAACGAACCCAAACGAACCCAAAACAAACCCAATTTCCCAAAAACCCAAAAATCAACCCAACCTTCTTCTACACAAGGCCTTACGAAACAAATGCCAAATTCTCTCCCACCAGAACGAACCCAAACAAACCCAAAGCTAACCCAATCAAAGCCAACTTCCTTATGCCTAACAAAACGAACGCAACTCCCCTTCCCACAAAGGCTTATGAAAATGAAACCACTTTCGGCCGTAACCAAAACAAACCCAATCAAACCCAATTTGGAAAGCAAAAGAATGCTGCTGCCTTTGACGATTAACGGCCGGCGTGAGTCGTTTGGTTACTACGCTGACGAAATAGAAGCTGCAAAGGCGTACGACCGGGCAGCACCATGTTTTGCCCTAATGCCCCCAGGAGATACAAGCACCTCCAGCAGGCCTGGGACGCCGGCGACGCCTGGAACAATCCCGACACCCTCTTTCCCCGGGACTGGGTCAAGGGCAGTTACTGTTTCTACTGGAACTATACGGGCCTTTTGCAGGACCGTCTGTTCAAAGGTCCGCAACGTTTGTTCGGCGAGCGGGGGCAAAGCAAGCTGCTGGTCGCCTGCTATTTCGGATACAACTGCTGGCGCAGCCCGGATGCCTTCGGCAGCTGCGAAAGATTCAAGGGCGCCGGCGTCACGCCCGAGCGGCCGGAATCCTCAGCTTACTGGTCACGCCCGGCCGACGACAGCTTCGACCTGGACACAATCGAAATAGAGCTGCACGCCGGCTTCACCGACGGACACGTGGAAAGATTCACCGCCTCGGATGTAACTACCATGAAGGTCATAGTGAATCGATTCACTTGCGAGCCTTATGAATACGGCCCGGGATATTTTTATCTGCCTAATATTCCCTGACGCCCTGCGGCTCGACTGAGCTCGCCGAGGTCCCCTGCCCCCTTTGGGCCGCCCACTTCTGCGGCGACATCGCGGCTGCGGCCATCCGTGCCATAAATGCCGGGGCGGACCGACAAGTCGGCTTGGGCCCTCTGGTTTTGCCTGCGGCTGGTCCCATAACAGGGGTTGGAGCACACAGGGGTCTTTGCGTGGCTCGTGCGGTATTTCTTCGGGGATAGACGCCGGCCGGCCAAGGAAACTCTGGATTCGGCAGGTAATCTTTGTTATAATTATAATATATATTGCAGGATGAATGGGGTGTATGTTCACGGAGGCAAATCGGGGATGAAAAGGTTTGCATTGGTCGTCACCTTGCTGCTGTGCGGCTCGCAGGCGCGCGCGCGGATATTGACTGTCGGCCCGGCGGGCTACGGCACTATTCAGTCGGCAATCAATGACGCCAATGACGGCGATACCGTCGTCGTCGCTGCCGGCGCCTATCAGGAGAACATCAACTTCCTCGGAAAAGCCATCACCGTTCGCTCGACAGACCCCAACGACCCCAACGTGGTTTCTGAGACGATAATTGACGGCTCGAATCCCCCCGACCCCAATTGCGCCAGCGTCGTCACCTTCAACGGCGGCGAAGGCAGCAATTCGGTCCTGGCCGGCTTTACCATAACCGGAGGCACGGGCTCCTGGCTGCTCGTCTCATGGGAGTATAAGGGACTGCGATGGAATCGCTGCGGCGGCGGCGCGGTCTGTTACAATATGTCCCAGCCAACCATCACAAAGAATGTTTTTGTGGGGAACCTCGCGGGCGTGGGAGGCGGCGTCTACATCTACGGCGACCCCGTCAATCCCAACGACCCCAGCAATCCTCCCTTTCACCTCAGCCCCCTGATTACCGACAACACCTTCATTGAGAATTCCGCTGTCATGGAGCATGGTTTCGAGCCTCCCGATGCCAACTATCCCACGCTCGACCACGGCGACGGCGGCGCTATCGTCGCCTTCCAGGGCTGCGACCCTGTAATAACCGGCAATCTTATCAGGAACAACCAGGCCGAATTCTACGGTGGCGGGATGCACCTGCGGCAGTGGAGCCACGGGCTTATCGAAAACAATCAGATAATGGCCAACGACGCGAGCCTCGGCGGCGGTATCCACGTGACCTACGACTCGAGTCCCACCATTAGAAATAATCTGATTGAGCGAAATACCGCCGGAACCTTCGGCGGCGGTGGGCTTTACGTCTATGCCAGGTCTAATCCCACAATCGAGCAGAACCTCGTCGCCCACAACGACTGCTTTAACGGCGCCGGAATGGCAATATACGCCTCCAGCGCGCCGCTGATTCGCAATAATTTCATCGTCAATAACAAAAACGGCGCCGGCATCAGGGTCAGAGGCAGCGCCAAACCCGTCATCATCCACAATACCATAGCCGACAACTCCGCCCTCGTTTACAGCGGAGGCATTGACTGCACCGGAAATGTGACGCCCACCATCGAGAACAACATAATCAGCGGCAGCGGCGAAGGCTATGGAATATACGCCGACGAGACCAGCTTCCCGGTGGTGCGGTATAACAACGTCTGGGACAATGGCGCCGGCGGGTACGGACCCAACCTGCCCGACCAGACCGGAATCAACGGCAATATCTCGGCGCCGCCCGGCTTCGCCAACCCCGACGCCAACGACTATCATCTTAGTCTTACCAGCCGGTGCATAAATGCCGGCGACCCCAATTTCACGCACCAAGGCCTGATTGATTGGGACGGCGAATCGAGAAAGATGGGCCAGTTCGTCGATATCGGCGCCGACGAGGCCTGGCCCGTCTGGAATCTCAGCGCGGACAAATACTACCTTGCCATTCAGCAGGCCATTGACGATGCCAACGACGGCGACACGATTGTCGTCACGCAGGGCAGATATTATGAGAAAATAAGCTATCACACAAAGAATCTTGTCCTGCGCTCGGCCGACCCGAACGACTGGGCGGTAGTCGAGAAAACCATCATAGACGCCAATCAGACCGGAACCGTCGTCGCGATTGCCCAGGGTCAGGACGCCAATTGTGTCTTTGCCGGCTTCACAGTGACCGGTGGAGACGCCACGAACGGGCACGGCGGCGGCATCTACTGTTATGCCGGGCCGCGAATAGAGCGAAATATCATTACCGACAACTACTCTTTTTACAAAGGCGGAGGCGTCTACTTCTGGAGCAGCGACGCCACGGCCCTGCTGAATGACAATATAATCACTCGCAACACCGCGGACTTTGGCGCCGGCATACTGGCCGATACCGCAAGTCAGCCCGCCATTACCAATAACATCATATCCGAAAACCACGCCGAGATTCTTCACGGAGGACTCGGCTGCTCTTACAATCTCCAAACGGTCCTGATAGCAGACAATCAATTCTTTGCAAACACCGCCCAGTTCGGCGGCGGCATCTCCTGTGCCAGCAGCTCGCCGCTTATTTGCGGAAACCTGATCTGTGGAAATGTCGCGAGCGTGCACGGCGGCGGGATAAAATTAAACTTCTCCAGTCCGCAGATAATTAATAATTCGATTGTCGACTGCTGCGCCCCCGCGGGAGCCGGGATATACTGCATGCTGGACTCGGACCCGAATATAGCCAACAATATTGTCGCCTTCGGCCGGCAGGGTGAAGGGATTTATTGCTACCACGACGCCAACCGGCCCAGCGAGCCCAATTTGGCGCACAACGACGTTTATGGCAATGCCGGCGGTAATTACGGCGGCAGCCTCACCGACCAGACGGGCGTGCGCGGCAATATAAGTGTGGACCCGAATTTCGTGCGCCTCGGCTCTTGGGACGACGCCAATACCCCCGGTGACGCCAATGATGATTTCTTCGTCCCCGGCAATTATCACCTGCTGCCCGGCTCGCCCTGCATCGACGCCGGCGATAATAACTCAGTCCCCCCGTCTCTGCCTGTCGATATGGACGGGGAAGAAAGGGTATTCGAGGACGCCGTGGACATCGGCGCCGATGAGTTCGTCACCAACCCCTTTGACCTGAATACCGACGGCATCGTTGATTACCTGGAGCTAAAGACCATTACCGACTTCTGGCTGCAAAGCGGCAGCGGGCTGCCGGGCGATTTCTACCCGGATGACTTCATAGACTTCGCCGATTTCAGCCTCCTGGCCGCCCAGTGGCTCTGGACGGGCGGATGGTACGAATAAAACCCCCGTCCCGAAGCTGTTTCTCCTGCCGCAAAGTCCCATAACAGGTTTTCACAAAAGTGCGCTGCGCCGACGGACGATATGAAAAAAAGCGGGCATAATACCGCACCTGTTTGACAAGCGCGCCTGCACGGCAGAGCAGGCATTTGATTGCCGTGGGATTAGACAAGACTTCAGGAGCCCGGAATTGGTGCGGTATAGAAAGACGAGCCGCATATCGGGGCCTTGAAATGAAAAGAGGCTTCTCATTTGTCGAGCTGATGATTGTGGTAGCCGTTCTCGGCATCCTGGCGGCTATTGTCCTGCCCGAGTTCCAGTCTCATACGGTGCAGGCAAAGGAGGCTGCGGCCGGCAACAACCTTCACCTCTTGCGGGCAGCCATTGAGCTGTACGCCGCCCAGCATAGCGATGTGCCCCCCGGCTATCCCAACAACGACATGTCCGCCCTGCCCAATTCGGTGCTGTTCATCCTGCAATTGACCAAATCGACGAACGCATCAGGCCAGGCTGCCGAGGTCGGAACACAGGGTTATCCGCTGGGCCCGTACCTGTCGAAGATGCCGAAGAATCCGTTCAACGAAAAGACCATCCTGTTAATCATCGGCAACGGTGAATCCCTCCCCGCCGAAGCGACGGGCGCCAACGGCTGGATATACAAGGCCTCGAAAAGAGACATCCGCCTCGACTGGCCCGGAACCGACCGAAAGGGCGTTCGCTACTTCGATTACTGACAGGGCCCGGCGTCGCTGTTACTGCCTTTGAAACACGAGGGTCTCAACGGGGTTGTCGTTCGGGTCCTGCTCGAAAACAAGGTCATCCTCGCCCTCGGCGCTGGCAACAGCCTTTGGAAAGCTGAACCACTGCGCCTCCCAGGTCCGCCCGTCATCCGAGACGGGGCCTGTGAACCAGTCGGTGCTGTTGCCCTCCATTGCAAAGGAGCCCATATCGAGCTTGTAATGCTCCACGACCGCGCCAACGCTCAGCTCGCGCTGGTCGGGCGAGTATTGAACCGTCCACGGGCCCAGCTCGTAAACGCCTGTGCCTCTCTTAGTCGATACCGTAACAACTTTTTGCTTATTTGGAAAGACCCTGAGCGAGCCGTTCTCTATCACCCCTGAAGAAATGGTTCCGTCGGGCTCGATAACGAACTCCCAGCCCCTCTTGCCGTCCTTCCACGTCCCCGCAAGTTTCGGCGGGAACCGGCCATCGCCCTCAACCGCCACACGCACATTATTGTCGTGTTTTTGACAGCCTGCAACCGCCGCAAGAGCTATCACACATCCGCTCACCAGGACCAGCCGCCTCATAATTCAACTCCCTAAATCTACACCTGTTTCAGAGCACCAATTCACACAGCCAACGGCAGTATTTTAGATACAAACGTGGGGGCTTGCAAGACAAAAAAAAAGGGTACATCCGGTTAATCCGCACGCGAAACAGTCATGTCGGCGTCTTGGAGTTATTTCGAGAGAAAAATCGTTTGGGCAGAGGCCCAAATTTGGGCAGGCGGGGGGAAATTTGTGCCTCTCGGGCCTTCCGAACCCCAATCCACCTACCCATTATTCGCAAGACAAAAAAAGGGGCAAGCCCAAAGGCTTGCCCCCAAAGTAACTAACTAAGTTGTTGTTGGCCTCAGCATCGCTTATTTGCGGCGACGCAGAAGGGCCAGTCCGCCAAGACCCAGAAGGGCAACCGTCATCGGCTCAGGAACCTGGTGAATAACCACTGATCCCCACGTGCCATCAAATGGAGCACCAGTAAGGTATATCGTACCGCCGCTGGCGGTGTCGGGGGCAAGCGCGACAAGTACGTCGTTCAGGGGGTCGCCCGAGTCACAGTGAACCAGAATATGGTCAATGATGAGTCCCGGACCAATTCCGTTGAACGAGCCGCTCGAGATGTTGTAGCTCTCGCCGGGCGTGTATTCGATGGTCCGGTTGAAGCCTTCATTGTAGGCCCACGTCAGCGCGCTGACATCAAGGGTTCCCAGACCATCTACGCTCACGACTGTATCCAGACTCTGCAAGTTTCCAGCGCCATCCGGGATGTAAACAATGTCGAGGTTGACCCAGTCGGACTCACCTATGGTGATGTCCTTCACCGGGTCAATCGGATCGCCGTTGAGGCTGGAAATCTGAAGGTCCATGATCGCGGCCTGGCCCAGAGAGGCCACTGCCAAAACAATTAGTAAGACTAGTAACTTTTTCATCATCACAATCTCCTTCCAAAAAGAACTCTAAACTTTGGAAACAACAAACAAACTAACAAACAATTGACTAATCGTTCAACAAATCGCTCTCATTTTACGGAGGGCAATTCTGGTTAAGGGTCGCCGGCGTATGCCCGGTGCTGAAGAAGTTCAGCTTCAGGGTATTGAGGTCGAGGAAGTTCACGGCATTATCATGGTTGTAGTCGGCGCAGCAGTTGTATAGGGGCTGACCCTTGGTGGCAAAGAAGGCGAGCTTCAACTGGTTCAGGTCAAGGAAGTTGACCGCGCCGTCGCAGGTGCCGTCACCAAGCGGCTGACCCGCACACTCGGTGAGCGTCCAGCAGTCCGGTACAGTCTTTTCCACATTGCAGTCGGTGATGATCGGCACGGTGGTGCTGGCGTCTTCATTGACGACGCCGCCGCGGATCTCATTCACACTGATGTGGACTTGAATGATCCCGGTGCCGCCGTCAACGCGGAACGAAACCAGGTTGCCGTCGGCAGCCGGGGGATCCTCAACGCCTGCTTCGTAAAGCGAGCCCATCTCGATGGTCATCGCATTCGCGGCATCCAGTGTCCCCGGATAGCTGCCGCTGCACTTGCAGTCGCCCCACCCGGTCACATTGCCGCTGCCGTCGATCTGGATGCTGCCCGGGAAAATCTGATACCCGTAATCGGCGCTCAGGCACACCACATTGGAAAGGGTGCTGGTGCCGCTTAGCTCGACGTTAAACGCCATCCCGCGAACCGGACCAGCGGCCGCACCCGAGAACGAAACTGTGACATCACAGCCGTCCGCGGTGCACCAGACATCCATCGCCCACGTTGGCGCGGCGAGCAACAGAACTGCCGCAACAAAAATAAACTTTTTCATAATACTACCTCACTTTCTTTTCTTCTTTTGGCGAAGCCACACACTTCGCCCACTCTTGGTTCAAACCATAAAAACTTCACTACTCCTGCCCTAACACAACAATTAGTCATCCAAGAAACAGCCCCGGCCGGCAGGATAGCGGGGCAGACTAAGTAACACTTATCCGCTCCTCCAAACCTCCTTTCTCGCCTTTCGGCGAAATTGCGTGCTATTCACCATTAGCACTACATCTTACTTCTTGGTGAAGGCTAAGCGTATATTATCAGAAGGCGTCACCAAAATCAAGAGGAAAAATAGAAAAAGTTGAAAAATTTTTTCAAGAAATCCCGCAGGAGGCAAAAAAGGGCCGGCGGCGGGTCATATTTGGCCGGGCGCCTTTCTTCGGCGGCTTTTGCGCCCCGGCAGGGGTCCGGGGCCCCTCCTGGCCCAAAAAAACCGTTCTTTCGCAACTCTCGCGGCCGATATAGCAATTATTAGGGTTTTCTGGTACTTTTGCCCCATGCTCGGTTTTCTAAAAGGAAGGCTGATTATCGTCAGACTGGCCCTGTTGGCCTGTGCACTGGCCCTCGTGGGGGTCGGGATAGCCACTCTCTACGCGGTCGCCCATCCCGCCGAGCCCAGCTCCGCGGCCCAAACGGGCGATTTGACCCATTACTGGACCAAGCAGGTGATTTTTGCCGCCATCGGACTGGCCGGCTTCATCGCCGCCAACCTCGTCAATTACCGCCGCCTGGGCGCAATCAGCTACTGGGTATATGCCTCCGTTCTGCTGCTTCTGGCCCTGCTGCTGGTCAGCAGATACATCGTCCACCTGCCGTTCGCCCCTCCCAGCAGACAAGGCGTGCACCGCTGGATTGTGCTGCACCCCGGGCTGCCCGCCATACAGCCCTCCGAGTTCTGCAAGCTCGCATACATAATCGCACTGGCCTGGTATCTGCGATACCGAAGCAACTACCGCCGATTCCGCGCCCTGGTCGGGCCGTTCGCCCTGACGCTCCTGCCGATGGCCCTGATTCTGCTCGAGCCCGATTTGGGCACCGTGCTGCTGATGATGCCCATCTTGTTTGCCATGCTGTTTGTCGCAGGGGCAAAAGTCAGGCACCTGCTGATAATCGTGCTTCTGGCCGTGCTGGTCAGCCCCCTGATGTGGCACAGAATGAAGCATTACCAGCGAACCAGAATGAGCAGCGTGCTGCTGCAAAGCGAGTGGGTTCGACAGAAGGCCGAACAAAGCCCCCTGCTCGGCGAAATACTGGTCGGAAAGAGATTCAGCACAAATGAGTGGAACGAGCGCTGGGGATACCATCTGATGCGCTCGAAATTCGCGGTTGCCTCCGGCGGCCTGACCGGCTATGGTTTTCGCAGGGGCCCGTTCGTCAAGTACAACTTCTTTCTGCCCGAGCTTCACAACGACTTTATTTTCCCCATTATCGCTCACCAATGGGGCTTTCTGGGATGCGTGGGTCTGCTCGGTCTCTATGCGATCACGATGGGCTGTGGCCTGGAAATCGCCGGAAACAACACGGACCCCTTCGGAAGACTGCTTGCCGTCGGCATTGTGGCAATGCTCTCGGTCGAGGTCATTGTAAATATAAGCATGACAATGGGCTTGATGCCAATCACAGGCCTGACGCTGCCGCTGGTAAGTTACGGCGGCTCCAGCCTCGTGGTCAGCATGATTGCACTGGGCCTGTTGAACAACGTCGGGCGGTGCAGGCCCTTCGGCCTGACCCGCCAGGTCCCCAAGCGAGCCTTCCTCGGATGGGCTGTACCTCAGTTCGGCAGCCGTTAGTGCGCCCTCAATGGCCCGCATAAAATGATAAAAGGCTTCAGACAGATTGCTTTTCTCACGGCCCTTAGCAGGGTGTTCGGGATGGTTCGCGACATGGCCTTTGCATATTTCTTCGGGGGCAGCGGGCTGATGGACGGCTGGGCCATCGCCTTTAAAATCCCCAACCTCGCCCGAAGGCTCTTCGGAGAGGGCGCCGCCGCTTCCTCCCTTGTGCCCGTCTATAGCGAACAGCTGCAGACCGACGAGCAGGCCGCACGCAGGCTCGCCTCCACGGCGGTGACTGTCATCTTCGCCCTGCTGGCGGCAATCGTGCTTGTCGGGGAGGCAATTATCTGGGGTTATTATGCCTTTTTTAGCCGGTATCCGAGCACCGACCTGAAGCTCGCCCTCAGCGGCATCATGCTGCCTTACATGATTCTGATTTGTACCGTGGCGATTCTGGCCGGAATACTTAATGCGCATCGGCACTTCGCCGCTCCCGCCGCCGCACCTATGGTGCTGAATCTCTTTATCATCGGCGCCCTTTGCCTGACCGGCTGGGTCCTCAAAATATCAAGGGAAACGCAGGTCTTTTTCGTCGCCGCCGCCGTGCTCATCGCCGGAGTCGTCCAGATACTCATCCAACTGCCGCCGCTTCGCGCGAGGGGTGTCCATATCAGACCCGCCTGGGACGTCCACTCCGAAGCCTTCAAAAAGATTCTTTTCCTGATGGGCCCCATGATTCTCGGCCTTACCGCCACTCAAATCAACACCCTTGCCGACGACTTCATCGCCTTGTGGCTCTCCGGCTCACCGGATAAAGGGCAGGTCTTCTCGCTCCTGGGCCGACAGATAAACTACCCCCTCTGGGAGGGCGCCGTCTCACAGCTTTTCTACTCCCAGCGGCTCTACCAGTTCCCGCTGGGCGTCCTCGGCTTGTCGCTGGCAACCGCCGTTTTTCCCGTTATGAGCGCCGACGCCGCCCGAAAGGATTTTGCCGCCCTGCAGAAGACTATTTCACGGGGCTTTCGCGCGGCCGTCTTTGTTGCGGTTCCCGCCACTGCGGGCCTGATCCTCGTGGCAAGACCCTTGGTCTCAGTGCTGTTTCAACACGGCGAATTCACCGGCGACGACACCGCCAGGGTGGCATGGACGCTTTCCTTCTATGCGATGGGTTTAACCGGCTATTTCACCCAGCAGATTGTCACTCGCGCCTTCTATTCCACCCAGGACTCAAAAATGCCCGCCCGCAGCGCCCTGGCGGCAGTTTTTGTCAACATCGTTCTCAATCTGACCCTCATCTGGTTTATGGGAACAGCGGGATTGGCGCTTTCAACGGCGATTTGTTCCTATTTGCAGGTCGTGATTCTCGTTTGGGCGCTTCGCAACAGGCTTGCCCCTGCCATACTCGAAGGACTTCTCAGGACGCTGCTCAAGACGTTCGCCGCCACCGCGGTCATGTGTCTGGTAGCCGTGCCGATTATCCTGCTGATGCGGGGCCTGCCTGACGGCAGATGGTCTGACGTTATCAGGCTCGCAGCCGTCGTGCCCTCGGCGGCCGCCGCGTACCTGCTGGCCGCAATCCTGCTTCGCGTTCGGGCGATTTCAATACTGACCGGACGTCAATATCCCTCCGGTAAAAATTCTTGACCTGGCCTCGACCAAACATCCACCGATCCAAAAACGGGTGTGAGGGTCCCGACCCATAAAATCCCTGCCGGCGCTCGGTCAGACCGCTGTCAGCCGGCCCAAGTACACCAACCGCCCCCGGCAGATGGCCCCGACCTTCCATAAAAGTCCCATAAATCCGGAAAATACCCAACCTTTGCCGCTCTTTATACGTAAAGCAACAGGGAAAATTACCCGAAATACTTACTGTTCGGGACGGTCTCCGCAGCAAGAGCCCGTCACGGCAGGCGTACGAATGCCGGCTTGGAGCCGGAAGATTGAAGTGCGGCCGCAGCAGCAGAGAGTCGTCAACGCCCTGTGAAAGCACTTTGTCGGATTCACGGCCCCGCCGCAGCCGCCGGCTTTTACCCAGACGCCTTTACTGGATGGTAACATGTTCGAGAGCAACGATAACTGCATGATCCGCAGGTGCAGCAGCACCTATTGGCTGCTGGTGTATCTGCCCTTTATGCTCCTGTATCTCTGTGTACCTTCCCAGGCCCAGGAGCCCTCGAACTCCGAGCGCCTGCTCTCATCCTCCGTGGCTCAGGAATTCTACGAAATTGCTCACGAATTAGCGAATTCCGAGGACGCCGGTCCCGCACAGATCGAACAGGCCATTACGCTTATGACAGCATCCGCCAACCTGGATCCCGCAGCCGATTATGTTCTGCCGGAGCTTATCAGGCTCATCTGCCGACATCCCGGCGCAGACTACGCCAACCTGATGTATAAGTCGCTCGTGCAGTATGTTGATAAATCCGTCGACCTCGACGTCGTTCGCCAGGCAATCTCCTACCTGCTCGAACGTCTAAACTCTCGCGAGGACAGAGAGCGCCTCTTCGCTGAGCTGCTGAAGAATCTGGGCGGAAAGAACAAGGTCCTCGATTCCGTATTGGCCACCGAGCTTGGCCTGCTGATGGCACAGAAGCCGGACCTGCAGGCTGCCAAGTTCTACTTCATGCAGGCCTATACCAACAACAAGTATAACCGCTTGGCGTTCGCAAAGCTCGCTGAGCTCATGGGCGACCAGATAAGGCCTCCGATCTATCTCGAAAACCTCAGATTGGCCCTCGGAGAGAATCCGTTGGACCTTCAAACCGCCCTGGCATTCGCCCACTACGCCGAGCGGCTCCAACTGTACCAAACCGCCGCCGACGCCTACGAATACTGTGCCGAGCTGTTCAGATTTCTCAAGCACCCGGAGCCCCTGCCCCCCTCAATATATCTGCCGTGGGCCATTAGCTGCTATAACACCCGCGACCGGCTGAGTAAATGTCTCGAGATTGCATCTGATCTTCGCCAGAGCGGGCGCCTGGACCTGCTGCTGGAAGCGGTCGCGGCGCGAGCGGCGATGAAAACCGGAAATACCGAGGAGGCAAGTCGTATATTGCGCGCCGCCGAGCGAAGCGCAACGACCCCGACGGGCGCCGATGCCGCCGGCGGTTCGCAGGTCTCTGCCACCCAGCTTGCCTGGTTCTATTGCTTCGCCCTGCCTGATGTAAACGCGGCCATCGAATGGGCCAACAAGGCTTATTCAGCCGACCCGACCTCGCCGACCGTAGCCGGGCTGCTCGCTTACGCGCTCACGATGGATGGTCAGGTCCAGTGGGCTAAGCTGCTGGTGGATAATTACGAGCATAATCAGATCGCTGAGCTCGCTGCGGCTCGAATTCAACTGACGCAAGGCGAGCGAGGTCTGGCCATCGAGACTTTGAAATCGGCAATCGCCGAAGACCCGGGCTCTCTCGCCGCAGAGCGGGCAAAACAGGTCCTTGCCGAGCAGGGGGTGGAATATCTGCCGCCGGTCGACCCTGATATTGTCTTGAGCATGTTGAGAACCGAATTTGGACAGACTATTGTGCCGAAATTTCTCAGCCCTGAAAAGATAGTCTCTGTTCAACTGCAGTTGTTGGACGGCGGCTTCTCGTATGGCAGCAAGTTCGAGGGTAATGTGGTTATAACAAACCACTCCACAGGGCCGCTGCTGCTCTCCGAAGAGGGACTTCTCAAAGGAAACATAAGAGTTGACGCCAGGATCACCGGCGACCTCGACGAACAGATACCCAACCTGTTGTCGGTCAGGGTTCGCCCCGCTTCACCCATCAACCCCGGCCAGAGTATGCTTGTACCCATCCGCCTGGCCGCCGGGCGGCTCAGGCAAATACTGCTCGCTCACCCGCAGGCCTCCCTCGATATTGAGTTTACCGTTATCACAGACCCTGCCATCAACAGCGAAGGGCGGTTAGTCAACAGGTTTGGTATAGAGCCGGCCCGGCTTTTGGTGAAGCGACCCGGCATTGAGCTTACCAGAAAGTATCTGCAAAATCGGCTCGAATCGCTCGCCAAGGGGCAGCAGGGCCAGAAAATCAGAACCGTGCACCTTTTTGCGGGGCTTCTAATGGAACAGAGCCTGATGGCCAATCGAAAGCCAATGTATAAGTTTGCCTCCGCCGGCTGGATGCCCGATTTGTTAAGGGCCGCGCTGCTCCGCAGCCTTGCCGACGAAGACTGGATCGTCAGGCTGCACACCATGGTCGCGATGCTCTCTTTACCTTTGGATTACGCCTTCATCGACAGTATCTCAGGAAACCTGAGCGACGACCGCTGGCCCCTGCGCTTGATGTCCACCTTCCTTTTGGCCAAATCCGGCGACCCCAACTTCGCAAAGGTTCTCGACTGGACGGCCAAGTACGACTCGAACCAGCTCGTTCGCCAAATGGCCGTCGCCCTTGGCGGAACCAGGCCCGAGCAGACCGAGGCGCCGACGTCTCCACCTCCCGCCGGAACCCCCGCCCGGTAGCACGACTGCCGCGACCCGCAAGATGCACGGCGAGTCGCCCGGAATTGGACAGATCCAGCCTTGCTTCTGCACCGCCGCCCCGGTCGCCCCCACCGACAGGAATTTCTGTTGTAATATCAGCATAATCCTGTAAGATGCCGTTTCCGAAGAGTGTAGTTGCGAACTGTTGTTTTAGAAGGAGTGTATAGATGCCGGCTAAGGTTGATAAGGACAAGTGCACCGGTTGCGAATCGTGCGTGGACGAGTGCCCCAGCGAGGCCATTAACATGGTTGACGGAAAGGCACAGGTTGATGCTGATACGTGTGTCGACTGCGGCGTTTGCGTGGACGCCTGCCCGGCTGAAGCAATCACTATGGAGTAATCTTATGGTCGGCCCCATCGTCTAGGCAGGTCCAGGACACCGGGTTTTCAACCCGGCAACAGGGGTTCGAATCCCCTTGGGGCTATTTGGTTATCGGCCAAGAATGCGTTCTTTGACGTGTCTTGGCCGTTCTTGTGTCTCTGGTTGTCTATCGAAATCTCTTGTTTTGTGCAGACTTTGTCCAAGCAAGTGGACAAGACAAAACTGCCAAAGTCCGGCAAGGCACTCAGCGCCTTCTTCTCGGCCTTCTCAAAACTCCGCGCGTACGTGTTGAAGGTCAATCGGGGGTCTGAATGTCGCGCGAGCTTCTGGATGGTCTTCGGCGGCGTCTGGCTGTTCGCAAGGAATGAGATGTAGCAATTCCGCAAGCTGTGAAAACATATCTCATTGCCGTCTCTGTCCGTCAGGTCAATTCCCGCTACCGTCAAATCTTGCCGGATAAGCTCTGCCGTGTTAATCCACGTGCCAAAGGACACAAAGACCCTATCGTTGGCGTTCGGCCTTGCATGGGCTTTCAGTGCCGTCAGAACATGAACCAGTATCGGGGGGACAGGCTGCTCAGCTTCTTTTCCGTTCTTGGCTATTGAAGCCTTTACTTTGACATAGGCATTGTCCGCCGACAGGCTTATGGCGTCCCACGTAAGATGCAACGACTCTTTTCGTCGTAGGCCCGTCATTCCCCCCAAGAGATAAAGCACGGCCCGCTCCCCGCCGGAAGTCCTGCCGATTAGGATATTCTTTTCGGAAGTGGTCTTGATAAGGTGGACGAACTGTTCTGGCGTCAGTATTCCCTTCTTCTCTGAATCCCTGGCCGGTTTGTCCAGCTTTGCAGTCGGATTGCGGATAATCCTTTGGTCCTGCTCTGCCCAATTCAGGAACGTTTTCAGCGCATCGAGATAATGACCCCGGCTCGTGTCGCTGTAGCCGTCCTTCTTGAGCTTGCCCGAATATATCTCAACCGCTGATTGCGTTATGTCGCGGAAGTAGTAGAACCTGCAAGCGGAAGCGATCTTTTTCAGCCGGTTCCGGGTTCTCACAACATAGTCTTTTGAGTACCCTTTGGCCTTCAAGACCTCGACATAATCGCTAATATGCTCCGTCAGGGGCTTTGTGCACTCCGTCCGCTGGCCTTCGATTAGTCCCCAGGACACGAATTTTCGCAAGAGGTTGTCCGGCACAGTCTCTATCCACTGGTTCAGCTTGACATCAGGCTCAAGCCCCGCAATCCGGCAGTTGACAAGACTTTCGATATTCCGTCCCAAAGCCTCAGACAATCGCTTATCACAAAACGCTGGTATTTTGTGGCGTAGGCGGTTGTGGTCGAAAAAATCGAGATACAACTTGGCGGATTTCCGCTTCTCGCCGCTTCGGTCTTTGTACGTTGCTCTGTAGACTCTCATCTTTCGGCCCTCGTTTTCTGCCAGCATTTCAGCAGATAAGTTGACAATGACAGGCCCTTGGCTTTCGCATCCTGCAGAAGCTCTTTGCGCTGGGAAGTTTTTAGTCTCAGAGTCACAAGCGCCGTTCTTCTGTCTTTAGCTCTCAGCGGTGGCCTGCCCATTTTCGCCTTCTTCTTTCTCATAAATACGAGGCTACTTTAACGAATACGTAAAGTCAAAGATAAATTTGAGAAAAATCACAATTTTTTTTACCTTTGTTTGGAAAAAAATCACGCTCATTCGTTCGCTCGCTCCTGCTCTCTTTATAAGCTCGCTCGCTCACTCTTTCCTAAAGACTGATTCTTTTTCTATTTCATTTTAACTCCACCGTCATACACCAACAAACGACCGTAAGGGGTGGCTTATTATAAATTACTTCAGTTTCTAAAGCGGTAAACCGGTTTTACGGCTTTAGTTTCTGAAGGTGTCAGGGTGGTTTCGGCTGCTGCGGTCGTTGAACAGCTTTAGTTTCTAAAGTTGTATCTGCTTTAGTTTCTGAAGTTTTTTGCAAATTCGCTGCCTTCTTTTTCTTCTGGAATCCTCTGTTCACTGGCCCAGCTTTCGACTTGCCCCGGCCTGGCCGAAAGTCCTCTGTCCCGAAGTGCTGCCAATTGCTAATGAGGGCGATCTTATGCGACTGCCGTTTCACTCCGCAGCCAAGCTCGGCAATCTCAATAAACCCATGCGATACCAGTCGGTCAATCGCCTTGCTGACCGTAGCGGTAGAATATCCGAATTGCTTGTGAATGGATTTGTAGCTCAAAACCAGCTTCCCGTTGTTTTTCGTATAAAACTGTGTGCTGTCTCGATCCCGCCTCCTTGGCTTGTAGCTATCAAGTCCCAGCCGCATATAAAGCTCAAGAAGCATCTGCTTGGCCGCGCCGGTCAAACTCACAAAAGCCCTCGACCGTAGCATCTTCTTGCTCAATACGAGCCGGTCGTTCTGAGGGACGGTCGTTTCATAAATCCAATACGGTTTTCTGTTTTCCTGTTCCATCCCCTATCCTACCACGCTCTGGCTTGCGTTCGTCGATTCTCGCGGGGAAGAACGCCCTTCACGGGCACGTTCAGGTCTTCCCTGATATGCATGTGAAAGCAGTTTCTCAAAAAGTTCCCAGCCTGCGGTCCTTTGCCGGTGGCTGAGCGGGCTGCACAGGAACCATAAGAGCAGCCCGATCTGGTCTTGGAGATTTCCACTTGACATTGGTGGAGCCTTTCGGTATGTTATCCTCTGACGTTTCTTTTGCCTGGCCACTGTAGCAGCAGTGGCCTTCTTTCTTTTCCTGGTCGAATTTCCTTTCGTTGGGTCTGCCACTGCTTTCGGTGGGGACAGCCAGCCTGTACCCAAAGTTCAATTTCCGTCTTGGAGTAGAGCACCTTGCGGCAGAGCTTTATGGGAAGAGGTCCCAGTGCTCCGTTAGCTGAAATTTTGTAGTATGTTGGCCTCGCGATTCTCAAACACGCGCAGAGCTGTTGTATATCCAGTAAAAGCGGCTCGATTCTTTCGGGGGTGCTGTCACTCATTGCTTGCCCCCTGTTCCGTGGCCATTTCCAGCAACGTTTCTCTTAGCTGGTCCGGCTCTACCGCGTCGTGAGCTTCAATCCAGTCGGAAACGTCTTTGTAGCCGTCCGGCAAGGTAATAATCTTTAGGCTCTTAACCTTGCTCCGTAACGATTCAATTTCGTCACGAACGTGTTCCCGCCCCGGCACATCGTTATCACCGCAAATGATGACATCTTTTCTGTACAATGGTCTCTCAAAGTCCGGATTCTTTCGACAGCATGAAGGCCACTTGCCCGCGCCGCCAGGGTTGCACGTTGCGGTTACGCCGATTGACCGTAAGCTGCCTTCGTCTTTTTCACCTTCCACAATGACAATAGGGCCTTCGGCTTTGAGAATCTCCGGCAGACGGTAGAGAATCGGCTTCTGTCCGTTCATTCCCCACTTCCAGCCCCCACTGCCCCGAGTTCTCGCGGGGAACTCTTTGCTTGCCGTCCGGCATACCTGAAAACTCAATTGTCCGTTTTCTGCGCAATAGTCATACGTTTTAATGACTGGATCACCCCCGTAATTGTCCACGCTCCCCGCGTCTGCGTTCAGCCCTAATCGTTCGGCGATATCCTCGTAGGCGCACCCGGCAAAACACTTCAGTAGAATCCGTCCGTCCCTACCGTTTTTGACCGACAAGCTCGGCTTCTTATCCTCGTGACAGGGACAGAGCGCCATGTACCCGGAGCCGTTCCGCCGGACGCAGCGCAATTGAGATAGCACGGCTTGGAGGTTACTCATGCCTGCCCTCCAAGTCATGTTTGGGTTCCTGTGCAAGACTTGAAAGAGCCACTCTTACTTCCGCTTCATTGAACCGGGAACGTCCGTTCACGTCCAAGCATGGAATGTCACCGGCCTCTGCCAACTGCTTGAGGTACTTCTTCGGCAGGCCCAACCGCGTCGCCAACGAATCCAACGGGATATAAACATCATCGAACATCGCATCACAAAATACGACATTCAAGAAGGATGTCAAAACAGTGGTAGGATACGGTAGGATAAAGTACGATAATGAACTATGCGCCCTCCCTCAAGACGCATCTGGCTTGTATTTCAGCAAGTATTCGCCTGGCAGTTCATCTGTAGGAAGTATCCATTTTCTCGCACTGACGTTCTTGAAATGATACTTCCTGTTCTTTGTGTTGTCATTTATCCATCGGCGTATCGTGCTGACACTTACTGTGAACATCTCGGCCCACTTCTGCATGGATAATGGACGCGACCAGGTTACCTTCTTGACGCGCTGCTTGGGACTGAGCGCGGACGGTCCACGCAGCCTTTTGCGTCCTAATCTTGATGTTTGCAGCGCGCTCAATCTTTCTAAATGCTTAACCAACGCCTTCGCCTGATCTCTATTTTTAGGGAGCCAATCATAAGACTTAGTTTCTGAACGATCTAAACCATAGTGCCATCCTTTCATAAGAGCCAAGCTTCTCCGTAGCCGGTAATATAAGAGTCTTGCCTCATCTTCACCGACGTACAACTCTATAAGACGCTTCAGTTTCAGCGCAGAATAGTGGATATTCAAAGTACTCTTAACCAACTCCGTGGGCACATAGCAGTCTTCACTGTATAGGTCCTCGCCCTCTTTTATAAGGATAATGATTGTAGAGACATTGCGTTCAGTATCATGTAGTCTGTCTATCAAACGATGTACGCGGCTCGCCAATTGCTCAAGATTCTCGGCTAATTTGCCGTAACGACGCTCAGCCGCCCTAAAATCATTCTCCGTGCAGTGAGTATCCCATGGCTCACTTCTGTACTCTCGCATTTTCACCTGCTTTCTTCGGGTCGGTCTGGCCTTCGGCAAGTAAGCAGGTAAAGAAAACCTCGCCAAAGGCCAAACCGCTTGGCCGGTAGCTGGGCGGCCGTCCCAAGTGTTATTCGCGTACGTAATACTACGCATTTTCCGCTAAAATGTCAAACCACAGCCGTTCTTCCTTGTTTGCCGTTGTCTTCGGTTCGTGTGAGGTGTAGAATACACGTGTTGACAATTGAATAGTCTTTTGCACTGAGTTTTTAGCGTTCCGATCTAAATCGCCAGTTTAGGAATCCGTAAACGCAGAAAAATCGGTGCTCGTTTGCCTGCGGGCAAAACGGGCATCGCTGCGTGCTACGGATAGGCTCTGGCGAGCCTTGATCGGGCACGACTTGCGGTGCCCTTTTTCGTTGGGCAGTGGGACCTCCGGACTTCGGATATGAGGAGTCTATGCCATGCGAGATGAACCGGCCGATCTGAACTTTAAGGAACTCAAAGAGCTTATCGAATCATGGGTCTGCACAGAAGGTGATGCGGTGGACCGCGAAAGCTTTCAAGATAAGTTAGATATTCTCGAAAGAACATTGGCGTGCTTGCGAATTGAGTTTAAGTGCCTCGAAAACAAGCTACCTCTGGAAACATTCATCCAGGGCTGTGCGCGTAAAGAACAGAATTTGCTCTCCTATTGTTTCCCTGAAAAGCCCGCTTCCCTCGGAAGCGGAACTCCCCCAATTCAGCTCCAGCCGATGCTCCTGACTTTTCTGCTACTCCACCACAGGGAAGCGTATACCGTGTATGATATTATCGAAGTATTCATTGATCAAATTTGGGATCAACTCCACATCTTGGATTTCAAAAGAACGAAGACCGGTGTAATCCGATGCTTTACAAACACTCGTTTTGCGGCTCACACTTTGCGGGATGCGGGCCTGCTAAGGTTCACTCGCAAAGAAGCGTACAGGACATGGGTTCTGTCATTGTCCGGCTTTCTGGTGGCGTCGCTTTTGGTGAAGTGGTCAAGAATGGATTTCGCACAATTCAGTTACCTGGTGTATTATGCTCCATTGCTGCATCCGGCAATTTGGGAGGCATGCAACAGTGTCAAAACCTATGACATGTTTGTCAAAGTATTGGCCCAAATCTGTGAACCGAACACCGAAGTGTTTTCAACCTTTGACGAAGTCCTCCGACAAGCCTATGTTCTGTTGGAGAAATACTGGAGAATTGTGCAGAACCCCAGTTTGTCCGTGAAGGAACGCAAAGAAATCAGCATGGAACATGTCAAACGACTTGAGGAAACGCCCGACATCCAGAAGTTCTATTCCGAGTTCTCGAAGTGTGTTAATGTTGAGAGGCTGCTCAGAGACGTGTAGCCATCAGATGGGCTGCGTGAGGCGTTTCTGCAACGTTCTCGTTGATTCTTCTCCTCGTCAAGAATCCATATCGAAGAGCATTGGTGACCTTCGTTCGGGAATCTGCTCGGCCTCCGGTAGGGGTGGAGGCCAACGCTCTGGAGCGGTATCGGGATTCGGATAGAGAACCATATCTGATCCCTCAAAAGGCATCAGGACATTACCGAAACGCAAACCTTCCGCCGAGACCTGGAAAGCGAGGAACTTCTCACCCCTAAAAGTCCGAACCAGACGCCGGAACAAGCTCGGTCGCAAGAACAGCACCCCTTGTTCATAGACCGTCGCCGGAAATGTCGCTGATACTTTATCACCCGAGACGGTCAGCTCGTTTTCAGTTGCCTTCAAACGCAGGAACGAGGCATTAGCCCCTTGCCTGTGTGGAGTACTGTCCTCCCGCACGATAGCGATCATGCGCTGCAACCGTGGTTTATCAACGACGAAGAACATAATAACTCACTTTATTGGCCAACCAGCCGTGGGCAACGGACTTGTTCACAGGTTTCTCGGTTTGCGACGCTTCAGTTCATCAAAGATAGACCGTTGCGATTCCTGCATACCTCATACGCACTCAACCTTCGTGGGATTCTTCTCTATCATAATTTCTCTCCTGTTTACCTTATTGGCCAGCCGCAGTGGGCGGCGATTGTCTCATGGTCTCGCTCAGTCCGCTAATTCTGGCGGCTTGCACCGCGCATTATCTCAGGACTTCGGAAGATCGCTTTTGCTCCTGAATATGCGAAGGTCAGCAACTCTGATCGGCTTAGGGCTCTGGAGCTTCTCGGCAAGTACAAAAGCATATTCTCCGAGAAGCGCGTAATAGAGGACGTGGCCCGGCAGCGAGAGCTTGACGAGGCACAGAAGCGAGAAGCCGAGAGGATAGCAGACTTGCTTGCCAAAGAGGCGCAGGGGATCGCAGGGCCGCCGAGAATCCAAGAAATCGGCCCACCGTATGGCTATCCGCCTGAGAATGCAGCTTGACCCACCCGATGGGAATGACGAAGACGTTGGATGAATCCGCTTTGCACGTGGCTTCACAACGGTTTTGCACCCCCGGCCATCCGCGGAAGCGAAACCCCCCAAGCGGCTGCACCGTCCACCAGCACTGTTCACCCCGCGATGTAACTGGATTTTGGGGTTATTTTAGCCAGTGTTTGCGGGTCCTTCCCAGCGGATGTATAGCTACTCCCGAACGACCCTGCGGTTCACCCCCACGTGCGTGGGGAACATGAATTCCATCACTCATTTATTATCCCCCCTCTCGGTTCACCCCCACGTGCGTGGGGAACATTGCCGCTGCTTTTCCTCTGCGTCTTCGTAGGTCGGTTCACCCCCACGTGCGTGGGGAACATACGCTCGTATCTCTTTTCGGCCGACCGCTGCACGGTTCACCCCCACGTGCGTGGGGAACATTTATGCGCCTTGACCCACGTCTGCTCGCCAGCCGGTTCACCCCCACGTGCGTGGGGAACATTGCTTCTCACAATGACTTCGCGCTTCGGCCGCCGGTTCACCCCCACGTGCGTGGGGAACATGCAGGTTCGTATCTGCCGCCAAGCCAAGTCTGCGGTTCACCCCCACGTGCGTGGGGAACATATATGTAACCTATCAAATTCATTTGTTTTATCCGGTTCACCCCCACGTGCGTGGGGAACATGTTAAAGGCCAGAATCCCCAGCCTGCCGTTGTCGGTTCACCCCCACGTGCGTGGGGAACATTCTTCTTTCTTGCGATTCATCATCCCTGCCGTCGGTTCACCCCCACGTGCGTGGGGAACATGCCTCTTGCCAAGTGGAATACCGCTCCATTTCGGTTCACCCCCACGTGCGTGGGGAACATGTTTTAAGCCCTCGCTTCTGACATACGGGACACGGTTCACCCCCACGTGCGTGGGGAACATCTCGGATGTCCAACCCCTTCCATAGCCGCAATCGGTTCACCCCCACGTGCGTGGGGAACATACAGGGTGGCCTTTTCGGCGGCTTGAAGCCTGCGGTTCACCCCCACGTGCGTGGGGAACATGGCTTCGAAACCAAGCTGGGGCAGGTCCGGTACGGTTCACCCCCACGTGCGTGGGGAACATGGGCCATTTTTGGCCTGTTGAGAGGATGTTGCCGGTTCACCCCCACGTGCGTGGGGAACATGCATTTGATATTAAAGTGTCTTTCGCTGCCAACGGTTCACCCCCACGTGCGTGGGGAACATAAAATCGTCAGCCTTCCAAAAGGTGCGACCAACGGTTCACCCCCACGTGCGTGGGGAACATGCTTGATGAACTCCATCTTAAGCGACCCTCATCGGTTCACCCCCACGTGCGTGGGGAACATCGCAGCGGGGGCTTGGCTTGGATAATGGGATGCGGTTCACCCCCACGTGCGTGGGGAACATGGCCTGCCGAGGGGTTCGTTCAAACATCATTACGGTTCACCCCCACGTGCGTGGGGAACATGTGCACATGATGATTCGGTCGGGGGTAATGGACGGTTCACCCCCACGTGCGTGGGGAACATTAAATGCCGCGAGAGTCCCGGATGTCGCCGACCGGTTCACCCCCACGTGCGTGGGGAACATATCTGAATACAGCTGGCATCTTCGCCTCACTTCGGTTCACCCCCACGTGCGTGGGGAACATGCTGCGATTGTCACCGGCTCGGCTGGCGTCACGGTTCACCCCCACGTGCGTGGGGAACATTCAAGGCTCGACGGGAACCCACGGATGTGTTCGGTTCACCCCCACGTGCGTGGGGAACATCCCGACACGAGCGAAGGCAACGCCAATCTGTACGGTTCACCCCCACGTGCGTGGGGAACATGGAGGTTGAGGAAATCATTGAGTACGTCGAACGGTTCACCCCCACGTGCGTGGGGAACATACCTCCAGAAGGTGCCGGAAGGCCAACTCAACCGGTTCACCCCCACGTGCGTGGGGAACATGACGAAGCTCAAAGAGGGCACTGTGGCGACGGCGGTTCACCCCCACGTGCGTGGGGAACATGCCCGCATCGTCCAGTATCTTCCTGACCTGCTCGGTTCACCCCCACGTGCGTGGGGAACATTGATTTAGCGGAATCGTTCGGCGTTTACGACCCGGTTCACCCCCACGTGCGTGGGGAACATGAGGCAAGGTGCTCCTTGATTGCTGCGGTGAACGGTTCACCCCCACGTGCGTGGGGAACATCCACCTTGCGGATAGTAGAGGCCGAGCAAGGACGGTTCACCCCCACGTGCGTGGGGAACATGCGCATAAAGAGAGGGAACTGCTGAGCTACATCGGTTCACCCCCACGTGCGTGGGGAACATTCATCGTTCGTATCTCTCGTCAGCCATAGTTTCGGTTCACCCCCACGTGCGTGGGGAACATGGCCGTCCAAGTATCCTTAATCCCGAAAACCACGGTTCACCCCCACGTGCGTGGGGAACATGTATTGACCTGAGTTGGTATATTGTCGCCCCCCGGTTCACCCCCACGTGCGTGGGGAACATGCTTCCGCATTATCTCGTCGGTTGTCGCCATACGGTTCACCCCCACGTGCGTGGGGAACATGGACGCTCGGCGGACTGACGCGACACCTTGCGCGGTTCACCCCCACGTGCGTGGGGAACATCGGGGGGAGCCGGTATTGACTCCGAGCGTGAACGGTTCACCCCCACGTGCGTGGGGAACATGGCAGGTCCCACGCCAAAAACGAGTCCACGTTCGGTTCACCCCCACGTGCGTGGGGAACATAGTGCCGATGGTCAGTACGGAACAGCGTATTGCGGTTCACCCCCACGTGCGTGGGGAACATTCGGCCTGCCGTTGACTTGATTTTTGTTCTGTCGGTTCACCCCCACGTGCGTGGGGAACATTACCCTACCTTCTTCCAATAACCGTGATGCCCCGGTTCACCCCCACGTGCGTGGGGAACATACAAGATGCCCCGCTATCTACCCGGCGACGTGCGGTTCACCCCCACGTGCGTGGGGAACATTGTTTTGCCAGAGGAAGGCTCAGGGCAATCGACGGTTCACCCCCACGTGCGTGGGGAACATGAGGTAGTTGGCCACCCAAGATGGTTCTTTTGCGGTTCACCCCCACGTGCGTGGGGAACATCGAACCTTCCCGGCGGAGCGATTTCGAGGATGCGGTTCACCCCCACGTGCGTGGGGAACATGCGACCCACGTCGTCCAGGAGAGGCCGCGGGCCGGTTCACCCCCACGTGCGTGGGGAACATGCCTTGGTTTGGATGGCCTTGTTGGCGAGCGACGGTTCACCCCCACGTGCGTGGGGAACATAGGTACGAATCGCCGCGAGAGGTCGAGGGCGGCGGTTCACCCCCACGTGCGTGGGGAACATTCTGCGGCCTTGTCTGCGGCCTTGTCTGCGGCCGGTTCACCCCCACGTGCGTGGGGAACATTACCGCGTCCACCTGGTCATCTTGCTTGTCGTCGGTTCACCCCCACGTGCGTGGGGAACATTCGTACTCATTCTCGCTGATGTCCTCACTCAACGGTTCACCCCCACGTGCGTGGGGAACATCAAGGACTCGGCGGCAAGAGACGTCACAAATTCGGTTCACCCCCACGTGCGTGGGGAACATTTGCCGTCCTTATCTTTGATCAGGGCCATGACCGGTTCACCCCCACGTGCGTGGGGAACATTTGCCGTCCTTATCTTTGATCAGGGCCATGACCGGTTCACCCCCACGTGCGTGGGGAACATACAGACGGAGTCCCTGCCAATTTGAAGAAACGCGGTTCACCCCCACGTGCGTGGGGAACATTGTGCCAGCCCGATGATGTCCTCCTGGGCCTGCGGTTCACCCCCACGTGCGTGGGGAACATGGTCGAAGGCCGCGCCCCTGGTCCCGCAATTTCGGTTCACCCCCACGTGCGTGGGGAACATAGCGTCAACGAAATAGCCGCACTCGGAAAAGGCGGTTCACCCCCACGTGCGTGGGGAACATTCGAATGTCGTGCTGCCGATGAGACCGCCGGCGGTTCACCCCCACGTGCGTGGGGAACATGCACGGCCGGCGCCGGTGATCCACAACTACTACGGTTCACCCCCACGTGCGTGGGGAACATTAGAGTGCGCCGGAGCCCTGGACGAATACGCTCGGTTCACCCCCACGTGCGTGGGGAACATATACTGGCCCTTACGCTGCTGCAACCTGACCCCGGTTCACCCCCACGTGCGTGGGGAACATGTATTCCTTGAGCGCCCACCGCCAACGCAATGCGGTTCACCCCCACGTGCGTGGGGAACATAGCCGGGTCGGTCCGGGTCCCCTCGGCGATCTCGGTTCACCCCCACGTGCGTGGGGAACATGCAAGTCGGTGATCCTGGATGGATGGACTACTCGGTTCACCCCCACGTGCGTGGGGAACATTCCTGACCAGTACAAAAGCGACAATTCCCATTCGGTTCACCCCCACGTGCGTGGGGAACATTTGATTATTTCTTGCGTTTCCATTTTCCAACCCGGTTCACCCCCACGTGCGTGGGGAACATGGCGGGGGGACTCTGAAGGCGGACATACATTACGGTTCACCCCCACGTGCGTGGGGAACATGCCTTCGTCGAGACCGCCGTCGCCAAACGCATCGGTTCACCCCCACGTGCGTGGGGAACATTCGGCCTTGCGCTTTGTCTCGATGTCTTTGACCGGTTCACCCCCACGTGCGTGGGGAACATTTGTCAAGTGCCCTTTACGCTGCCTTGCTGTGCGGTTCACCCCCACGTGCGTGGGGAACATAGGTTCAGCAGGTTGTTGAGCGTCCACTGCAACGGTTCACCCCCACGTGCGTGGGGAACATGATTATAAGTATTTTTTTTTGTTTCGTAAGTCCGGTTCACCCCCACGTGCGTGGGGAACATTTGTAATTCTTGTAATAATTGGGTTCGTTCGACGGTTCACCCCCACGTGCGTGGGGAACATTCTGTCAACCATTGTAATCTGCGGCTCTGTTTCGGTTCACCCCCACGTGCGTGGGGAACATTTTTTTTTTAGAATTCCTGTTGACAGGCGGTCGGTTCACCCCCACGTGCGTGGGGAACATGAGAAGGCCAGCCTCGCAATCTCGTCCACCACCGGTTCACCCCCACGTGCGTGGGGAACATATTGGGGTCTCTCGCGAGTGCGGGGATGAATGCGGTTCACCCCCACGTGCGTGGGGAACATTTGAGGTCCGCGATCTCGATCTGCATGTTGAGCGGTTCACCCCCACGTGCGTGGGGAACATTTGCTATCGAACAAGCTGTTGCCGAGTATTTACGGTTCACCCCCACGTGCGTGGGGAACATTCTTGCGGCTCGGCCTCTATCCGCTGCGCAATCGGTTCACCCCCACGTGCGTGGGGAACATCTGATTTTACTGTTGACTTTTGCCGAATAAGACGGTTCACCCCCACGTGCGTGGGGAACATTTATCCGGCCACCTTAATTTCCTCGACGCATTCGGTTCACCCCCACGTGCGTGGGGAACATTGACCGCTCGCGGTCAAATAGAAGGCCTTGCCGGTTCACCCCCACGTGCGTGGGGAACATATACCTGCCCCGGTTCGACGCTGTCGGGGTCCCGGTTCACCCCCACGTGCGTGGGGAACATGGTCGGCACTGGTCGCGGCCGGCGACGAGTATCGGTTCACCCCCACGTGCGTGGGGAACATGCTTCAGGTCGCCGAGCCGCTGACTCGCTGACGGTTCACCCCCACGTGCGTGGGGAACATATCTCGGAATCGTAGTCCTTACCGTTGTCGATCGGTTCACCCCCACGTGCGTGGGGAACATGTTCACTGCCTCGGGCGTCACTCTCAACAACCGGTTCACCCCCACGTGCGTGGGGAACATCGATTACCCGAGAGAATCAGCGGACATCGTGACGGTTCACCCCCACGTGCGTGGGGAACATTCTTGTCGCTCTCGGTCCTCAATCACTTTACTCGGTTCACCCCCACGTGCGTGGGGAACATGACACAAACTGGTCCAGCGATTCGCAGCCCCGCGGTTCACCCCCACGTGCGTGGGGAACATCATGTCACTCGGCCCCTAACATTCTCGGCGCCAGGTTCACCCCCACGTGCGTGGGGAACATTCGAGCCTCATCACCTCAGTCTTGGGCGGCGGCGGTTCACCCCCACGTGCGTGGGGAACATGGTTAACGTGTGTTTGAAGTGCAAGATGTATCCGGTTCACCCCCACGTGCGTGGGGAACATTGGCGCGCAAGGGCGATCCAATCGAGCAGCTTCGGTTCACCCCCACGTGCGTGGGGAACATAGGGCGGCACTGAAGGAACGGCTCGTCGAGAACGGTTCACCCCCACGTGCGTGGGGAACATACTGAAAATCAGCGTGCGTGCGGGGATTTGGGGAGTAAAAGCCCTTCGAAGTCCTGGATCAATCGGCGAGTGGCACCATTGGTTCGGATGGCGAATCCTTGCTCGGTGTCACTATCATGGATCAGCAAGGCCGCACCACCTTTGAGGCTCCGGTCGACACGCTCCCAGAGCAAATCGCGGACCCGTGCCGAAATGCGCCCGACGAACACGCCGGATTTGGGCTGGATCAACCATCTCGTCAACTCACCCCGCAGCGACGGGCTCACCCGCTCCAGGATCATCACCACCATCTTTATTCTCCTTCTGTAAATCGCGCAGCACTGTCTGCAATTTCAGTATCTGGCCTATCGGCATGTCGGCTTTGAGAGTCGCCGGCTGCCACCAATCCGACGGTCTGCTTTCATCTCCGGCAAATTCCTCGATTAACTGCTCTTCGGCCGCCACGGGCACATCCAACACTCTGGAAATGTCGGGTAGGATTCTCTCCATGAGACGAGCCGCTTTGAACTGCCGCCGACATTCCATCCGCACCTCGCGTTCAAGCTGCGGCGGGTCGGCCTTTGCCAGATTAAATGCCACTGGAATAATATGCTCAACCTTGTACAGGTCGGCTATGTCATACACAAAAGACAGGTGTTTTCCGGTGTGCACGAACCCAAGTGCCGGAGAGTACCCGCCGGAAATCACCGCTGCATGCACAAGCCCGTAGAGGCAGGCATTCCCCGCCGAAAGCGCACGGTTGACCGGGTCAGCCGCCTCCCATTTCTGACGCTTATATGAGCGGCCCTGCCACTCGATGCCTGCGGCTTTGGCGGCCTCGGCGTACGCCTGCCGCACGCGAATGCCTTCCATCCCACGAAGCTGCTCCAGAGTCAATCCGGCATCCGGCGGGTCGGCAAAGCGGATGCAGTACATCCGAACGACCACCTGAAGCCGCGTTACCTCATTAGTCACCAGCCGCGCCTGCACAAGTAGGTTCCTTGCAGAGCGCGTCCCGCCGCAACCGGCGGCATAGAAGCGAACCGCGTCTTCACCGCACCACGCAATCAGACAGTTGTTGTCCGCCAGCGTCTTGACGGCCTCGTGCGTAATCTTCGTGCCAGGACCGAGCAGCAAGACGGCAAGGCTGGCAGCAGGGACGCTCGTTATTCCGTCCTCCTGCCACAGCGCGATGGATTTGGCCTCCTGCTCAATGACCGCCTTATCCACATACAGGTATGAGAGCTTGTCCGAAAACCTCGGCAACTCCTGAAGGTTTATCCTCTTTTTCACTTGTCAAAGAACCTCCCCCGGCCGTCATTTCACCGGCGCAACAGATAATAACCCGAACCCGAACGCCTTGCCATGACCGACGCCATTTATCAGAGCGTTCCGCAGTTTCTCGGGATCAGAGCAAACCAGCTTCCCGTTAAAAAGTCCGCCGTTGTAATGCTTATCGATTGCCTTGTCTTTGGCAGATTCAGCCCCATTCTTAGAAGGTTTCCGCACTGAAACATGAACACCCTCCATCAAAAGCGGGGAGTCTTTATTATCAAGAACCTCAAACCCGTGCTGTCGCCCCATCTTCTTTAGCCATTCACGCCACGGATCCCATCGACCAGAGATAATTTTCTCTCGCTCAACAGGTTCACAAGGCAACACTTCGGAAACAGGATTAGGACGAATGACTACTTCCGTTCGCCGCCTGATAGGAATAGTGTGCCCTCCTTTATGCGTAGTTCGCACTCGTCCGTTTGGATCGACCACGCTCTTGCTCCTGACCACGTTAGCGAGCAAGCGGAAACGGCAAGTTTTATCGCAGTGCGCACTATACTCAAACTCCTCATACTTCGGCTCTTTCGCTAACAGATATGGGGCGTTCTGAAATGCGTACTGCCAATTAGGTCGCTCGACAGATTGCACAAGTATCCTCGGCTTCCCATCCTGCTCGATTCGGAAAAGGAAACCAGCTTTTCGGCGATTCGGGTTGGGTTCCTCCAAGGCCGGGCCTTTCCATGCGCCAAGAAAAAACTCATCTTTCTTAACTTGTTCGTCATCCGGAAACATCATCCACAGACGTTGATGAACACGATATATGTCACGCAACCACCGTCGGCCAGGTTCATTCTTGACATCAACATAGAGAAGCAAACGGAACATTGGTTTATCCTCACTTTATGAAAAGCAGCTTAATTTGCCGAAGAATTGTGTCGTGTTGTTCAGGGTCGGAAGGGTCTATCCGTTTCCTCCGCATATCACGTGCATACTCCAGCATGCTGCACGCCTTGTGACAGATTTTGCACACCGACCTCAGTGTCTCAACACGCACATCCACGTAATCCAGATGATGCACATCGGTGGCCGCGCTTTTGCAGAATACACATAGATAGTTGTCGGTTTTCAGCCGTTCGCTTTTCAGGTCGTCCCATCCAGGTCCATACGGGGCACGCCATGAATCTGATAATCCCATATCCCTTTGTGTGGTTTCTCCGACCGCAACAGTTACATCATCCTGAAAGACCCATCGCGGGCCGTGGTTGTAGTAGCCGAACATTTGGGGGACATCATGAACAAGCTTAGCACCATCCGGAGGTGGCGACCCGGGCAAATGCTCAATGAACACAGGCAGTGTACGAGTTGGCGATCCATCGGTGTGGTCAAGTGCGCTGATACGCGGTCGCCACTCTATCGCTTCAAGAGCTTCGGTCACAGTTGCAAAACTCCCCGTACCCGCAAAGACCGGCTCGGATGGCACACAGCACTTTCGTCCAAGGAAGATGGGCCAAACTGGCTCGGTTAATACATTAGCACATTCGAGAACGATGTCAGGGTCGCCCTGAAACGCTACAAGAAATGATGCGTCATACAGATACTGGCGCCTCGAAAGAACCGTCTCGAACTCGCCCGTTGATGCTGTCCTCTTGATTTTCCCATCTGCACTGCGAATGCCTATCTTCGCCCCGACCGTATGGTAATCCCAGTCCGGAGTTCCGCACCGGTCAATGCGAACTCCCATAACTAATGACGCAAGTCGTTCAAGTTCTTTCCGAGAATCTTCACGCCGCACCCCCTTGGCGCACAGCAATATGCCAAGAACTCCTGACTTGCTGGGATATTCATCGGTGCGACGTAGCTGAAACCGTGATGATGTCCCCCATGCTTGCATCGGCCCGGCCAAGCGAAGGAATAGCGTATTGTGCCCCTCATTCATGCCGCTTTCTCCATCTCAGCAACTACCGCCTTAATCAGTTTCTCTAATGTACTAACACTCTGGCACGTGCTTTTCAGCTGAATCGCAGCAGGCCCTATTGCCAAGAGAATCCGCTTCATGTCCGCCGGAGCGTATGCTCCCGCGACCGAATCCACATAGACCTGCAGCGCCTTTGCGGACTCAGTCATAAGGTTGCGTCCCAGTCCGCCTCCAACAGGTTGCAGGAAGGCGTTAGCATAACTGACCGGGCGTTTTACTTTCGACACCTCAATAAGGATGAGTTCGGGCACACCGTGTGCGGCGAAGCTATTTTGCTTGCCTGACGGAGTTGCCAGTGCGGCCGCACTGACCAGAACGCCCGCTACATGCGCTGCATCCTTCGCGCTCAGGGAGGGGAGATGCTTTTTCAGGGAATCGACGTCGAGATTCAAATACTTGTAATATACTGCCGAATCAAAAAAAGTCGTCTGTTCACCTGAGCCGATATATCCGGCTCCGATTCCTTCCGTCTGTGTTGCGGCATATTTTGCCTTCATATCATCCATTGCGGTGAACCAGTCGCTCTCAATAAGCGTCTCGTGCGTGCTGATAGCATGAGCCACCTGACATGCCGCCTCGACATTCGCAACCAGGTCGCTCGTCGTCATTCTCCCAAACAGCCCTATATCTACCGTGAGCTGCTTGCTCGCAGTTGCCACCTCTGCCACAAACTCCTCAATCGCACGCTTTAGCTCCTTTTCTTTCTCCTTGGGCTTCTTTGCACACCCGATGAAAACGTCATACACGTCCTTTCTGGTCTTCCGCAGGTGCCCAACAAGCTCCGCTATCCTTTTTGCAAAAGGCTGGGGGAAGAACACTAATTGAGGTGTTTTGCCTGCATCCCCTCCATCGGCTGATGCGCCGCCTTCCCCTTCCCCCTCAATCTCTTTACTGAACCTGGATGCAAGTGCAGACATCACCTTGCCGATTTCGTCCTCAGGAATACCTGATTTCCCCTTCCTCAGTTCGTCCGCTACCATCTGCGGCAGATACTGTGTCCTGTCCGCCAAAGCATCGCCGAATCTCTCTTTGAATTGCGTCGAATGCCGGATATTCCGCTTTAGACATTGGCTGCTGATTCGCCCGCGAGTTACACCACCAAAGAGGCACTTCTTTGGTTGTCCGGTTTCGTCCCGGTTAAGATTGCCGGGAGGCATACTTTGAAGCATATGGATTTGAACAAACATCGGATTCTCCTTTCGTAAATTCAGTCGAGCACTTCATCAAGCCGGGCACATAGACCCGGCCAGTCGATTCGCTCAGGTTTTTGCTTTCGGATGTTCCTCTCCAATTCACGGCGAAGGTCTGCTTCAAGCCGCACCCCACGCGGAAATGCAATCGGGTACGGCGATCGAGATGCTTTACCCTTACGCTGCTCGCTGGCTTGTCGCTTCGGCAGAGACCGCAACGGACAGAAACGTGCTTCCCTATGCACGACTCGCACGCTCCCCGGTACAGTGCCCATGAGTTTGAGTACAAGCCATCCTGCGCTCTTTGAAGGAAGCCCGCTAACCTTGCCACGCAGGGCCCACAATACGCTCGCAAATACATTAAAAGCCGCTGGTGCCTCGTGCATTTCGTGATAGGCCGCCGCTGACAACGCCAACCACTCAGAGTGCGTGAACCCTTCAACTGCCGATTGTACAAACTGAAAATGCCCCTGCCCTACAAGTCCCGGGGGATCTGTCCAGCCATCGATTGCGTTGGGCATTCTTGCCCATGGGTCGGCCGCCTGCGTCGTGCGGATTTCCTCGGGCGAAAAAACGCCAAGCTCAAGCTGCCGATGGTCAAACGTCTTGTTACGAAGGTCTGTGCAGGGAACTATGATTTTCCAACCCTTGTGATTTCGGTTTGCCTCAACAGCCATCGCCCTGGGGGCGGCTTCGAGCAGAAGAACGGAAACATCTGTGCCGATTCCTGCCCTCGCTTCATTGCTGCTCTTCACGGTTCTGAATGCAGCAGCTTCGGTGTAGAACGCAGCCGGGTCTTGCCACTCGAACGAATCGTCATCCTGCCCTTTTTGGGTCTCCGTGTTCTTCAGATAAACGATTGGCCCTATGACAGCCCTGTCACCTCTCCCGCATCTCCAGCATACCCCCGTCTTTTGCCGTTCGCCCAGATGGATCCGTCTCGGATTCCAAGTGAGTGCCTCAACATACGGAACCGGTCCATCCGTCCGTGTCGGCCTGAAATGTCCCGTCCACCTCGCCTTTCCCGCCCTCCCTCTGATAGGGACAAGATTCAAACCGAGCGTGACTGCCAGGTTTTCACCCGTTGCCATGGCCATTACCGGCGGCGCGCCGTGTACCGACGGCGTCAATCCCGCACCTCCCGCTTTAGTCCACGGAACAACACGGAGCATCCCGATAGTCGCGCACCTCTCACACAGGCGCATCTCTTTGTCGTCACCGTGGTGAAAATGAGCTATGTTTGTGCGGCACGCAAACTCTGCGAATAGAGAACCTGCCGACTTGGTTTTTGCATTGCGGACAGAAGGGTCTTGCAGGAACGGCCTTTTCGGATGGAACAGGTCGAAAGAAGATGCCTCTCCCTGTATGGCAGCAGACACCTTCTTCGGAAGTGTTCCCCGCAAGAGAGCATCCCTGACTTGTTGGACGCCTCCCGCCTCATCCGCCTTCCAGTACAGGAGGGTCAGGAGAAATCGCTGTACAGCAAAAACATCGAGTGGACTCGCAGCAGCGATGCACTGAATCTCGCCCGCCTTTGTAAGGGCATCCTTGATGTTGACGTGCGTGAACTTGCCATCAGTCCACAGAACGGGAATCCATTTTTCATCGAGCAGGTTATAATTCACGACTTGCTCCCCTTCTTCAGGTGACTCATCTGCCTCTCTCCTTTCATAATTGGCTAAAGGCTACCGCGCATCCCTGCGTCTGAAAAAGCTCCCGGAATGAGGTGTGGTTCTAAACGGCTTGCCGCGCCTCAAACCTCAACAATGGATTATACACCAGCCCCGGAGAAAAGCAAGGGCAAAAAGAGCAATTCGTTGCCATTTGAGCCACCGGAGGATACTCCCTCCCTTGACAGCTTTCAGGCTACCGATGCGGCAGTAGGGGTGCTTGGTGTTTCTTGGCGAATCCGGTCCCACCCGGCCTATGATACCCCCTCGCCAAATTCGCTAAATTTTTGCGCCGTTTTCGGGGCCAAGAATGCGGTTTTTGGGAACACAAAAATATCAGTTTAGACCTGACACTTTTGCTGTTTTCTCCAATAGCGGCTTTGTGCCTGTCGGCGGGTTACTTTCCTCCGTTTTTCGGCACATCTCCGGCAGTAGGTATGTCCGAGTTCTCGCTCTGCTCCACAAGCCTTACACCGCAGTACAGGCTCCGGCTCGGCAGGTTCTTGCTGCGATCCGTTCTTTCGTTTGTGGTAGGCTTCTTTCTTGCGTTGCCGTTCCCGCTCTTGGGCGCAGTCATTACAGAACTTGCGCCCGGGCAGACGTTCCCGGCCACAGGCGCACCGGGCAACCTCCTTCTTCTCTACGGGCTTCGGTGGGCTTAACTGTGGACGTTTTGGCGGGTCAGGCAGCCGCGCACATTGCGATTCTGCGCCGTAGCACCGCTCTGGGGAGCACTGCTTTGAAAAAAAGGGTGTAACCCATGCCCAGGTATGGGTGCAGGCTGTTCGTTTCTTGGCGTGCGTCTGGCGCGGGCGCGCGGCAATAGTCCTTCAAAGAAATTCAAAAGTGCAGCGCTCGCGCGCGTGTGCGCGCGCGTAAAGGCGTGGCAAAACTTACTATTTCTTAATAGCTGATTGCCTCAGTTCGCACCCGGCAAACAGCACCCCGGTTGTCTGTGCCGGCTCACAGCGTTCATTTCCACGGCGTGTAAGGCGTCCCACGCTTGCGCCAGTCAACGAACTACCCTTGAAGGCTATCACAGCAGGGTCAACTCGATTCGGGCACAAAAGCGTCACGCTTTGACAGTTTGAGCGCGTCTTTCCCGGTAGCGTCTCTGGCGTTGCTGGTGGGCCTGCCGTTTCCGCTCTCGGCTGCACTTATCGCAGAAGGTATGCCCAGGTTCTCGATCCGCTCCGCAAGCCTTGCACCTGGATGCGCGTGTCTCATTGACACGCGCTTCCTTTTTTGTGAGTCCCAGGTCGGCATAGGTGGGGGGGTTACCGTCGGTAACCGCGCGTACCCTACGGTCGGTTTTCTTCTGGGCTTCCGAAGATTCCCGCTTCGATATGCCCAAGTCCGCAAGAGTAGGAAGTGCGGTAACATCAGGTGACCGCACTATTGCTTTGCCTATCCCTTTCGCACCCTTCGCTCGTTCCGTCGCAAGCAGCATCTCCCCCATGCGTATCTCGGCCGGCCTTCTGAGGTTGAACGCATCGAACAAGTTGAACGCATCTGCCGGGTTCTTGTGCCTGAACCAGTGGTCCTCACAAATTTGCTTGCCCAGCCGCTCGGTCCGAGGCCCCCAGCCCATGTAGGTCTTGTTCGTGCATCCGGGTACATCGCAGTATCCGTCCATTCTCGATCCATCCCTTTTTTATAGGGTCTCAAGGGTCTCATTTCCCACCACCTTTGACCTGATGGCATTGGCGGTTTCGGCCCTTTTGCCTTTTTTTATCGTGTAAAAAAACTCTGACACATCGATTGCCCTTTTTTTATCGTGTCATAAAACTCGGTCTCGCGCCCGGCCTGTCCAATACTGAAAAATAGCAAGAAATGGCAAGGCGCGTGGGATTCTCGCGCGCGCGTGCGCGAGACACACCTGCACTTTCGCATTTTTTCGTAATTGAATCGCAGCCGACGAAGGATTTTTCGCCTTATACCCTGCTTGCCCGTCAGCCGCTTGACTTCCTTCAAGGGTTCATCGTTCGCAGGCGGTCTTTGGTTCCTGGGTGTGTTCATTTTTTAGGCCCTCCAAGAGAGTTGATTGCGGTCCAGGCTTTGGCGATTATCTGCTTGCGGGTAGGTTCGGGAATGTCCGTCCAGTGCTCGATCAGCGAGACCAAATCCGGGTGTTTTTGCAGAAGTTTGTCCAAGCCAATGGACAAGACAGGATTGTCGTTTTCTGTAAGTCTTTTATTGCCAACGGGTTGTTGATTTTCGTTAAGGGGTTCGAATCCCCTTGGGGCTATTTGGCGAGCAAGAAACATTCCCATCCTGCTAACGTCGTCGCCTACGTCCTGCAGGGGCAGAATAAGCGCTACGTGGGCACCAGCAAGATCACCTCCCTCCCCTCCATTATATCTCCTTGCCAGAGAAAGGCAGCAGTTCTTGGAGCCTCAGTCTACAAATTCAGGTTTCAGGCAGGTTCAGACAGGCTCAGGTATAGGGCTTGTGAGCCACAGGTGCCTGCTGGAAATAGAAAATATATTTGAGGGACTGAGGGATAGGGTTAAAGAGGGGAAAAGAGGGTAATAGGGCCTCGTGATAAGCGGAAATAAGGTTGACTAATTTCCTGCTATCTTTTTGAGTTGGCTGAACTGAGGGGACTCAGATATACTTGCTTCCATATGCCGGGTAACAAGATGAAGCGTATGATAACAAGGGCTATGTTTTGTATAGTGTGTGTGCTCTCCGTGTTCATCATGTGCGACGATGACGAAGACGACGAGCATCATCCAGACCCGAACTGGGCTTACAGCTCGCTGTGGCGGCAAGAACGGGACAAAGAATATGAAGTTCGCCTTTCTTCAGAAATTTCACCGCTCTTCCATGATGCTTTTTTAAGAAATCCTGCATCGGACGAAACAGAACCCAATGATTTTGTGGCGGGCATGTGGTGAAGCCCCGATCGCGGTTCCACTTGGTGAGAGGCACTCCGGCGGCGTAATGTCGAGCTCTCAGACGGCAATCTTGTTACTCCCATTCCCCTCTTGCTCCGCAATCATACCTCCTTGGCAGTCCCTCCTGAATCAACAGACTGCCTAAATCCCACCCATCTATTTCAACATCAGCAATTATCCTGAAATCTCTTTATAATCGTTATATGACCCACCAGTCACATTAAGGTTATTGAGATCGACCACGAAGGGAGTCCATTTGTCCATCATTGGGTCCCAAGATTCACCAAGAATGCGTTCGCCATCTATCCGCAACCCCTGAAAACCATCCCAAGAAATACGTTTGGTTCTGAGTAATTGTTGTCTGGAATCCAGTATAATCAAATCGATCGTGTTATCAAAGACAATCAGCGGCTTCTCCTTCTGGGCAAGAATGCGTTGTATCATTCCTCCAAAATTCTGAACCATGTTCCGATCAGTTATGTTAACAACATATCCCTCACACCCTGCAACAACTACAATAAGATTGGGATCGGGATGCTCTAATACGCAATCATAATTTCCCAGTCCCCGTTGAAAGTTGCCGACCCAAACCGGAACCCCCGCAGGATGGAATTCGACAACAAAACCCTCCCTATATGTCCCTTGGCCGGTGGCCGTGAACTGCTCAGGCATATCACCGTATGCTGGCAAGCCTTTTAAAATAGTGAATTTTTCCATATTTCCTGCTATCTTTGTCAACTGGCTGGACTGGGGGGATTCAGATATAGTTGCCCATTGCCCTTGAACCTCACAATAATACTCCCTGCGATAACGGCAACTAAAGCCCATTGAGGAACAAGCATGCGAAAAGAAATGCTCACTCTGGTCCATGTATTCTTTGCCTGTGGTGGAGAAAATATGCCGGCATAACCAGCAAAAAATCTTGCCGTTGATCCATCCCTGGTTGAAGTAAAAGTTTCTTCCCAAGGCGGGAAAACCGCCATCAGGACTATGACAGCTATTGCCACAGAAAGAATCATCTTTTGATAACCGTTGACGATTTTCACCTTCTTGAGGGTGTATCAGGCTCTAATCCATCGCTTGGAAAGTATCCCAACTGCCTACTGGACTCATGCGGAATTGCCCCTGGTCGAACTGACTATGCGGCGGCATTCTCCTTCTGGCCCCTTATGACAAAGTACAGCACGGCCCCGACCACAGAAAAGAACAGTCCGAAAAGTGCCCAAATCGGCCAAGACAAGCCTTCCTTTCTTGCCTGCAAGCCCAGCCACGCCGCAACGCCAATATTCACGAACACCGCTGACAGTCTGTACACAGCCGACACCACATACAGGGGAAGTCCGCTCATCTCCCTAATCCCATAGGGCGGGTTAACAACCACGCTGTACAACGGGCTTGCGATAAGTGAAACAGCATACAGCACCACGAGAACCAACGCCCAAACCTCTAAATTCTTCATTCTTCGCCTCCATGTTTAATCTGGCACTTCGGTATGTTTCAAAGGTCTTTGTATATCCTCACTAATTCTACATAAATCCTTTTGAACTATCACGGACTTATCTGCCTTTTTCCAGTGTATTCCTTGTGACGTTAGCTTTTCAGGATCTGGACTCAGATATAGGCCTTGAAGGCCACACGTGACTCATCGAATAAGGAAATGTTTGGGCGAGCAGGAGATAGGGTCATCTATCTTCATCTGATCATTTTTTGCAGACAATGATTTCTACTCGCCTTTTATTCTCTTCTCCATATCTTGTTCTACAACTTTGACGGTTTCAAGTTTCCAGAAGTAATACCACAAGGCGCCAATAATATTGCCGGTGAACAAGACGACGAACCATATCAACTTGTGTGTGTGGCTTTCGAAATAGATTGGGCTTCGAAAGAGCAGGTCAATCACCTGAATCAACCAGAAGAAGATGATGATGAACGACAAAACGATCAGCATAAGCGTTACCATTGACTATTTCTCCTTAAAAACTAACGGCTTAGTCTCACAATTTCCTATCTACATTATTAAAGTCCCGATATTCCCTGTGTACCCTCAGCAATTCTACACAAATCCTTCTGAACTATCACGGACTTATTCCTGTACCTCCCACTCCCCTCTTTCCCCTCCATCATACCTCCTTGCCAGTCCCTCCTGAATCAACATGCTGCCTAAATCCTGCCCATCAATTTCAACATCAGCAATTATCCTGAAATATTTGCCTCTTTGCATATTTTTAAGTTTAATGACTCTCCCGTTTTCCAATTTATTTCTTGTAAATTCCCTGGCTCTTATAGCCAATTGTTTTATTTCTTTCCTCTTATCCCTTATCTCCGGGCAATCAATGCCATTTATTCTTATTGGCATATCCTGCCCGATTATTGGAGGATAATCAGGAATATTCGCTCTGAAAGTATCTCCGTCATAAACCGAGGTAATTTGAAATAGAATTATATTTCCATAGGTGTTTTCGGCAAGGACAACAGGAGCAGTCCGAGGAGTTGTACAGCAGAAGCAGGAGAGGAGCAGGACGATAGGAATTGAGAGGGGGATGGGGTTCAGGTTCTTCAGGTGGCCGGCAAATTGTCTGATCAGGGCTTTCTCCATAGGGGATATTTTACAGGGGGATTGGCAGAAAGGCAAGGTTGCAGGAAGGAGAAATGTAGCCTCAGTCTACAAATTCAGGTTTCAGGCAGGTTAAGACAGGCTCAGGTATAGGGCTTGTGTGGTGAGGTGGAAAAAAGATTGACTGATACCTGATGACCTCTTGAACCTTGACTTACCTCATCTCCTGCCAATCCAGGCTTGCAGAATTTGAGTAATGATTTAGAATCATGGGATAATTGAGAGTAGTCAGAATGAGGAGTATCGCTTGGGTCGTTGAGCCAGATTGAAGCAGGAGGTGGCAGATAATGCAGGACAATGACAGACCTGAAATCACTCTCAATCCCAAAGATGCAGCTTGGGATATATTAAGTCACCCTATGAGAGGTAATAGGGTGCATATTCTTACACTGGATAACATTTTGGCTGCTGATATTTATGAGAGGATACATTATGACCCAAGGATGAAGTATTATGAATTGGTCAGGCCGCAAAAGGCAGGAGTAAAGGAGACCGTTATAGAAATCGATGGTATGGCACTCGATACAGTAGGTTCGAAGCTGTTGATACTGGATGTACGCAGGGACACACTGCCAATGCTTCAAAGGTCTTACAATAAAGTGGTCGGCTATAATCGCAGAGACCTGAATAGACTGTGCTATTCCATATTGATCGGAGATGGACCAGTTAACCTGTTTCAAGCTGGAAAATCTCTCGATGTCTTTATCTCCCATCTTTCCAGTCATAGAGTGGACTATCATCCTGCCGTGTTTTTCTATGATCCGTTCCTCCATTACGAGGCTGATGAAATCCAACACAGAAGACTGGATGATGAATTTGTGCTTCGAGACCGCCTTCCAAAAAGACTTGTTCGGTATTTCAAGAAGGGGGAAGATGTGGGAGTTGACAGCATAAGACGCTTTTTCAGGGCAACGGGCAAGCCTGAGCAGGTCGTGAAAGACAGATTGAAAATATTGAGGGATATGTATGAAAGAAGGATAGCAGAACAATTTCCTCATCACGAAGATCAACTAAAAGCCTGGCTATCCAAGGAAGGAATCAGATTGGCAACCGAAAAGCTGCATCTCTATCCTCTATTCTTTGAGGATTGGGTTTATGATCTCATGCAGAAAGCGGGAAAAAGTTGAGTTTCAGTATACTTATGATGTTTTCGTTTCAAAGGCTGGGACTTGCTGACAACACACAAAGTCTGCATTCTATAAAAGCTGCTTATCGCCCAGCCTGCCAAAGCCGATGCCTATTTGACCGCTGGTCGATGCGGCTGTGGGCTTTTTCACACGTTCAGGCCTGAAATGACGGTGTCGAATACCATGGTCTGCCCAACCAGCCCCTGGACGCTGCACGTGTATTTTCTCCGCTTGAACTTGGTAATATGACCCAGCAGGTGGAGCCTTTGTCCCGGCTCGACCGTGGCGCGGAATTTTGCCGAATCTATGCTGGCAAAGCCGATGAAGCCTTCGAGCCCGTAAATCTGCTTCACGAAAAAGCTCGACAACTGCGCCGCCGCTTCCACCATTATCACCCCAGGCATGAGCGGCCGCTCCGGGATATGCCCGCGAACCCAGAACTCGCTTTCAGTGACATCCTTGTAGCCTAAGATCAGAAATCTCTCTTTGTCGTACCACAGCACGCCATCGAGCTGCTGCATCTCGCAACGCTGAGGATTCACTTTGGCGACAGCCTCTTTATCGAAAAGAGGCTTGCCCCCAAGGTCTATTCCCGACAAATCAAACAATAAGGGAGGCGGCATCGCTGACCTCGATTGGACAAAAATCAGGCACAGTGAAACACAAATACGCGCACCATCTCGGCGGAAGGACTAACCGACCGCAACCGAGCCCGAACGCGGACCGCACCCGGCAACTTACGCGATCAACTAATCCGTGGACCGGATTTCGAGAATGCCGTTGCGAACAGCCTGAGCAGCCTGCTTGATCTTCTGCATCTGCTTGCGAACACGTGTGCCCGCCGCCTTGTTACCGCCCTGGGCCTTGTCGACATCCGCTTCGATCTCTGCAACCAACACTTTCAAATCTTCGTAAGCCTGCATTAATACAGTCCTCCACTTTGTGGATTAAGATTGCTATTCATTAGGCCAAAATCGCCAGAGAACTTAATGGCCCGCAAACGTTTTGTCAAAGGAAAATGCTCTTTCTTGCAAAAAAAACGCATTTATTTTTCGCTCCAGGCCGGTTGCCGCCCCGCCGGTCCGACGGAGCTTACCCCGTGCCCCAGGTCCCGCCCACTTGTATCCGGCCTGTTCCAGCCGCCGGCAAAGACAGTTCCCTGCCGCCTTATGTTCCTGTAAATAAAAACGTTATGAAAATCCCGGCCTCCGGCACACATAGAGACGAATCAGCCGGAAGGGGCCTCTGTGCCAGGCCGACCGATCAACGAACAGGCTTGTCCAGCGGCCTGCCGGCATAAGAGATTACGGGAAAAGCCTTTTCGTCAAATCTGCGATCCTTTGGCCTCTTCGCCCGCACTGCTGGGTGACCCTGTCGTCGGGCTTGCCGATGGATACGGGGCCGTAATGGTCGCCCTGCGGGTCGCCGTGGACTATCATCCCGCTGATAATCATCGCCTCGATTATGCCCATGACGGTGGTCTCATTGCCGCCGCCGATATTTGCCGAGCTGGTGAAGGCCGCCCCCACTTTGCCGTCCAGCCGGCCGTGGTAACTGACCGCGTCGTCGAATAACTGCTTCACGGGCCCGGCCATTTGCCCGTAATACGTCGGCGAACCCACCACTATCGCGTCATACTTGAGCAAGTCTTCAGCTTTTACCTTGTCGACCGATTTACACTCGGTCGGCAAACCGCCCTCCTTCATCCCCTTGGCTATCGTCTCAGCCATTTCCCTCGTGTTGCCGCTTCGCGAATAATAGATGACTATACCCTTTGCCATGTTGAACTCCTTGCAAGAATAAAAATTCTGCCGATTATTGTAAAGGCCCGTTCTGAGTCTGCGCCTGGTGCTCATCAAGATCGATGGCGAACTTGCCCCGCACTCTCTCTAACATCTGCGTTTTCTTCCGGATTTGCCAGACCAGCAGCACCACCGGATGTTTTTGTATGTCCTTGAAGATTATTACGATTCGCCCGAAGCCCATCAGCCGCTCCAGAAAATCGCCCGTGTCCACCACCGTATTGTAATCTTCCCTGCCTATGTGCCTGCCGCTTTCGGTCGGGCCCTCCTGGATGTTCATATAGTTCGGCGTGATAGTGACATAGTAGAAAAGCCCTTTCAGCCAGGAAATAAAGATTACAAGCACACCAACGACCGCCACCAAAAGAAAACCTGTCGCGTTCATCGATAGCGCCAGGTGCCTGAACAACCTCAGAAACGGCACTACCCAGCCCAAAAGGTGAAGCCACAGCAGCAGAAAGCCCGCACTTACCACCGTGATAATCAGAACTTTGACGCTTATGCTGTATTCCTCCACCAACACGTTCAGAAAGAATATGCCCAGCCATACGCCGCCAACCAATTCAGGGCTCATCCTCCCAAAGATCCACCCTGCCTCTCTAAGGCACATCAGCAGCGATGCCAAAAGCGATGCCGCCATAGTCGGCACGTAGAGAATCTTGGGCGTCCAGTTGAAGATAATCAGCCAGTCGTTGATGTCCGGGTCGTCCCTGAGCGTCTTCTCCATTCGCAGCCGCGTCCTGACGGTCTTTCTCAGAATAAGCCACGCTGCCACAGATATCACCGCCGCCCCAATCGCTATGTACACCGCTATCATTTTGTTTGAAGTCCACATATTCGTACCCTTTTTATCCGCAGAAAACCAAAGGCGAAAACCGCGATTAGCCGCTAACGGTCTTTCTGCTTCGCAGGCTTTACCGACTGCTCTGCGCCATCCGTTTGCCTCAGCGGCTTTTCGTCCAAAGAAAATCCTTCCGGAATCTTGAAATCAAAAACCTTCCTGTCTATCTTCTTATTGACTCGCGGCTTTAGCAGTCTTATCTCGTACATGTCCCCTTCGGTCGTGACGGCCACGATTTTCGCCGGCAGGTGCGATTTCTTGTCTATCCAGACATCTATCGCCGTGTAATCGTCCTTGTAAATCGAATCGGGCTTGACCTTCAGATGCAACTGGATAGGCTCGTCAGATTCGCTCTCCTGCCCCACCACCAGCTCTATCTCAAACTCTTTCTTTAGCTCCTCCACCTTCGTAAAGCCGACAATCGGAAAATTCCTCCTGGCCAGCTCAAAGGCGTTGACCGGCTCATTAGGCTCGGCCTGCTGGTATCTGTTGACATGTTCGAGCTGATGGTCGATTTGCGTCAGCCATACCCCGTCGAAGATAAACTGCTCGATGTGCTTCTGTGTCTTTTCATCGTCTTGTTTGAGGGTCTGAAAATCCATTCGCAGGTTCGATTTGTCACCGACCTTCTGATAATACAGCAGTCCTTTCATCAGCCTTGTCGAGTCGAACGGCGCAGGCTGCACGAACAGGTACTCCACCTGTGCCTGATAAGACTCAAGCTGCTCGGTGCTCTGCCTCAGCTCGCTCAGTATCTGCTCGACCGGCCCGGCCCGCACATCGTTGGCGCACGAAGGCGTCGTACTTTCTGCGCAGCATCCGGCGCCGCACGGGAACGCCGCCAACAATACCCACACGAGCGTCCTGACCGCCTTACTCTTTTCCATAATTCCGCTTCCTCTCTTGAACACTGTTGCTGTCCTGGACAATCCTGAGCACCTCGTCGATTCTCTGTATCGTGATATCCGCGCGGTCGGCAAACTCCGCCGCCCGGTTGTTATTCACCAGCAGCACGGCCGCCGCACCGGCCGCTTTGGCGCAGAGCAAATCAAACAGATAATCCCCGACCACAATAGCCTCCTGCGGCGCCACGCCAAACTGCTCGCACAGCCGCAGCACGCCGAACGCATCCGGCTTGACCGGCCCGTCTTCACGATCCACAACTGCATCAAACTCAAGGCCGTGCTTTCGCGCCACCGCCAAGGCGTTGCTTCTTCGGTTCCGCGTCAGAACCCCGATGCGAATACCTGCCCTGCGAAGCTCCTCCAGCGTTTCACTTGCACCCGGGTTGAGCTGCGATTCCGTCACCGCTCTTTGCTCGTAAGAATCAAGGATTTCCTCGGCGCGCCGCCGCTGCCCAGGCGCCATCTGCGACATCGCCTCCCAGACCGGCCCCGCCTCTTTTCCAAGGCCCATCTCGACGCGAATGGCATCAAAGTCGAAGAACGGGCGGGTTATTGTTCCGTCCAGATCGAATATGACCGCTTTAACTGACATCTCACCGTTTGTCCTGACGTTTGCTGCAGAGCAGCTCGATAAGGTACTTGCTTGCACGGCTCAGGACCTTGTCCTTGCGAATAATAATGCCGGTCGGCCTGAAGAAATTCTCGTTCGAAAAGCCTATCGCCTTTATCGTGCCTCCCGCTATCTCCGCCAGAATTGCCGGCTTCGGCAGTATGCTTATCCCGGAGTTTATCTCCACCGCTCGCTTGATCGTCTCGATGTTATCGAACTCCATCACCGGACGCACAACTATACTGTAACGCTGCAAAATCCCGTCTATCCATGCCCGTGTGGGAACGTTCTTGTCAAAGGCAATGAACCTCTCAAATTGCAGTTGATGAATATCCAGCTCTGTTTGGCCGGCCAACGGATTTTTTGGACTGCACGCCAATACCAGCGGCTCTTCTTCGAAATCGTACACTTCCAGGCGCTTGTCCCTTTTCGGCACCGCCACCAGCCCAATGTCTATCTCACCGGCCAGGACCGATTCATAAATCCTGCCCGCGCTAAAGTATTCCACGTGCACGTTAACATTGGGGTGCGCGACCATGAGTTTCTTGACGTATTCGGGCAGAGTATGCATCCCGATGCTGAAAATTGCAGCCACGTTTACTCGGCTGCCGGTCGAGGATTTCAAAGCATTCAGCTCGCTCTTGAGTTGCTCATATCGCTCCAGCATGTCCTGGGCCGCGCCGTAGAGGAGCTGGCCGGCTTTGGTCAGCTCAATCGGCCTTTTCTTGCGGTCGATCAACTGGCACTTGTGCGCAAGCTCCAACTGAGCAAGCTGCTGCGAGACAGCGGACTGGCTCAGCAGGTGCTTCTCGGCTGTCTTCGAGAAGCTCTGAAGGTCGGCCAAATCACAGAATATCTTCAGCGTTTCTATATGCATTATAAGCTGTCCTGATAGGCCATATTATAATTTAATCCTTTTGGCCCGCAAGCGAAATCAGTATACTTCATAGTTTGTTGCTCACAAGGGCCAGTTTCTTGCACCTGCTATTGGCTTGGCCGAGAGCGCCTAACAAGAACAATATTGGGAAACCGGAATTTCAAAGTCTTAAGGAGGTAACAACAGTGGCAGCGAATATCACACAAGGCATTTATGAACAGGTGGCCATGCGCAATGCCGGAGAGCCTGAGTTCCTGCAGGCGGTCAAGGAGGTCCTTGATTCACTCGAACCGGTTCTGCAGAAACACCCGGAGTATGTAAAGGCCAAAATCGTCGAGAGGGTTGTCGAGCCCGAACGTCAGATTGTATTCCGCGTCCCCTGGCAGGACGACAAGGGCCAGGTCCACGTCAACCGAGGATTCAGAATCGAGTTCAACAGTGTGCTTGGTCCCTACAAGGGCGGCCTGAGATTTCATCCCACCGTCAACGCCAGCATCCTGAAATTCCTCGGATTCGAGCAGATATTCAAGAATTCGCTAACCACCCTGCCTATGGGCGGCGGCAAAGGCGGCGCCGATTTTGACCCAAAGGGCAAGAGCGACGATGAGGTCATGCGCTTCTGTCAGAGCTTTATGACAGAGCTTTTCCGCCATATCGGCTCCAATACCGACGTCCCTGCAGGGGACATCGGCGTCGGCGGAAGAGAAATCGGCTTCATGTTCGGCCAGTATAAACGCCTCAGAAATGAGTATACCGGCGTTCTCACCGGCAAAGGACTTAGCTGGGGAGGTTCACTCATTCGCCCCGAGGCCACCGGTTACGGCTGTGTCTACTTTGCTGAGGAAATGCTCAAGAGCCGCGGCGAGAGCCTCAAAGGAAAGGTATGCACCGTTTCAGGCTCGGGCAATGTGGCCCAGTATACCGTCGAGAAGTTGAACCAGCTCGGCGCAAAGGTCGTCAGCCTCTCCGACTCGAACGGAACCGTCCACGACCCGGACGGTATCGACGCCGAGAAGCTTGCATTCGTGATGGAGCTGAAGAACGTGCGCCGCGGCCGCATTAAGGAATACGCCGACAAGTTCAAGGCCAAGTACATCGATGGCAAACGCCCCTGGGGCATAAAGTGCGACTGTGCATTTCCCAGCGCAACCCAGAACGAGATCGACGAAGAAGACGCCAAAACGCTTCTGGCCAACGGCTGCATCCTCGTCGCCGAAGGCGCAAACATGCCCAGCACCCCGGAGGCCGTGGACACGTACCTCGACAAGAAGATACTCTACGGCCCCGGAAAAGCCGCAAACGCCGGCGGCGTGGCCACTTCGGGCCTTGAAATGTCTCAGAACTCCATGCGAATCTCCTGGACACGCGAGGAGGTCGACGAGAAACTGCACAACATTATGATTGCCATACACAAGCAGTGCTTCGAGGCCGCGCAGGAATACGGTCAGCCCGACAATCTCGTAATGGGTGCAAACATCGCGGGGTTTGTAAAGGTCGCCGATGCAATGCTTGACCACGGTCTTGTGTAATGCAATTGCAGGCCCGGCGAGTCGCACCTGAACAAAGATAGAACGGCTGAATTGACGCAATAAGACAGGGGGGCCGGGAAGGTTCGGTCCCCCTGCTACTTTGTTCTGCTCTGCACGCCGGGCTGCTTCACACAGATCCAATAATAGTGTAATATCTATTGGCCGATCATGCGGCAGCTTAGATGCTCGAAGGGCTCACTGCCGCAAACAGAGGGCTTACTCATGGCAGCCTGGGCAAGTACAGGTCTTACCGGCCTCGATGCAACGCTGAACGACCTGCGAAAGGGCGACAACGTCGTCTGGCAGGTTGACCGCATCGAGGACTATCAGCACTTCGTCACGCCTTACGTCGCCAGGGCAAAACAGGATGGACGCAGGCTAATCTACATGCGATTTGCCGACCACCCACCTCTTCTCAAGCCTGATTCCCACGTCACAGTGTACAATCTGGACGCCGACACAGGCTTCGAGACGTTCTCCACCGACGTCCACAGTATCATCGCAAAAGAGGGAAAAGAGGCGTATTATGTCTTTGACTGCCTCTCGGATTTGCTCAGCGCCTGGGCCACAGATTTGATGATAGGCAACTTCTTCATGATTACCTGCCCCTTCCTGTTCGAGCTGGATACTATCGCCTACTTCGCCCTGCTCCGAAAAAACCATTCATTCAAAACCATTGCCCGCATCCGCGAAACCACCCAGATTCTGCTCGACCTGTATAATTTCGACAACAATTTCTACGTCCATCCGCTGAAGGTCTGGAAGCGCTACTCGCCAACCATGTTCCTGCCGCACATTCAGCAGGGCGATGAGTTTGTGCCGCTCACCAGCAGCGTTGACGCCACCCGCCTGTTCTCGCACATATCCCAACAGGGCCTGGAGCCTGCGCAAAGGGCTTTGGACTACTGGGACAGGCTTTTTCTGCGGGCCGAAGAATTGGCCGAGCTCGAATCCGCGTCCGTTCACGACAAAGAGCTGACAATCGACCGGCTGTGCAGAATCATGATTGGACGCGACGAGAGAATCCTCAATCTGGCCAAGGAGAACTTCTCGCTGCCGGACCTGTTGAACATCAAGAACAGACTCATTGGCACCGGCTTTATCGGCGGCAAGGCCGTCGGAATGCTGCTGGCCAACAGCATCATCTCGAGAAAGACCGATGCCGACCTGAAATCGCACCTTGAGCCGCACGACTCGTTCTACGTGGGCTCGGACGTTTTCTACACGTACATCGTCGAGAACGGCTGGTGGAAGCTGCGAATGGAGCAGAAAACCAAACAAGGCTATTTCAGTGTGGCCGCCGAGCTAAAGGAAAAACTCCTACACGGGAAATTCCCCGACCAGATTAGAGAGCAGTTTCAGGAGATGTTGGAGTACTTCGGCCAGTCCCCCATCATCGTGCGTTCCAGCAGCTTGCTCGAAGATGCCTATGGAAACGCCTTCGCCGGAAAGTACGAAAGCTTATTCTGCGTCAACCAGGGCAGCCCCGAACAGCGCTACGCCCAGTTCGAGGATGCCGTTCGCCGAGTTTACGGCAGCACGATGAACGAAGCGGCCTTGACCTATCGCCTCCAGAGGGGGCTCGACCAGCATGACGAGCAGATGGCGCTGCTGATTCAGCGGGTTTCGGGCTCCTATCGAAACGGCTATTTCCTGCCGGACCTGGCGGGCGTGGGCCTTTCCCGAAACACCTTCGTCTGGAAGCCCGACCTCGACCCAAAAGCCGGTATGATTAGACTGGTGCTCGGTCTCGGTACACGCGCCGTAAACAGAGTCGATGACGACTATCCGAGAGTCGTCGCCCTCGACGCGCCGCTGCTCAGGCCCCTTTCCGGTATGGACGACATCAGAAAGTATTCCCAGCACCACGTCGACCTGCTCGACATCAACGAGAACCTCCTCAAAGCTGTTCCCGTCCAGCAGCTCCTCGCCGAAAAACCGGATATGAGGCTCGACCTGGTCGCCGCAAGGGACTTCGATATGAACAGGAAGATGAAGACCCTCGGCAAAAAGCAGGACTACTGGCTCATAACCTTCGAGAATCTCTTCGCCCAGACCCCTTTCACCCGGCTCATGCAGAGAATTCTCAGGACCCTCGAAGAACACTATAATTATCCCGTCGATATCGAGTTTACCGTCAACTTTACGCACGACCGGCAGCTTGTCATAAATCTGCTCCAGTGCCGGCCCCTCCAGACCAAGGGCCAGCAGGGCCGCCGAAAAATCCCCTCGAAGGTCGAGCCCGAAAAAGTCTTCTTCCATTGTCAGGGTTACTTCATGGGCGGCAGCATTTCGCAAAGAATCAGGAAAGTGATTTATGTCGAGCCCGCCGCCTACGTCTCGCTGCCCCTCTCACAAAAGTACGACATAGCCAGGCTCGTCGGAAAGCTGAACAGGCAGATAGCCGACAAGGAAGCCGAGCCCACAATCCTTCTCGGCCCTGGCCGATGGGGCACCACCACGCCGAGTCTGGGCGTCCCCGTCGGCTTCCACGAAATCAGCAACATGACCGTGCTGGTCGAAATCGCCTACGAGGGCGGAAATCTCATGCCCGAACTCTCTTATGGCACCCACTTCTTCCAGGACCTCGTCGAGGCAGACATCTTCTACGTGGCCCTTTTCCCGAACAAAGAAAACGTCGCCTTCAGGCCCGACCGGCTTGAGAAGATGCCGAATCTGCTGCCCGACCTCCTGCCCGAAAGTGCCAAATACGCCGGCGTCGTCAAGGTTTGCCGAATCGACCGCCCCGAGCTGCACATTATCTGCGACGTCCTCTCGCAAGAGCTTCTCTGCGCCTTCAGATAGTGCCGTATTTCATAACTCCCGCGAGTACAGCCGACCATCGCTTGTCCGCCGGAGCTTCAGCGAAGGCGGAAGCATCAAGCATCGCTTGTCCGCCCCAGCTTCAGCGAAGGCGGAAGCACCAAGCATCGAGTACCAAGCATCGAGCATCCAGGATCGAGTATCAAGCATCACTTGTCCGCCGTTCGTTTGGCGCATTCGACATTTCTTGCTCGCGATTGTCATTCAACCGCTGACTTTACCGCCTCTATGAACTTCAGCCATTCGTCCTCCGGGACCGTCTTGCCCAATTCGTCATAGCTGAGCCAAAGCTCCTCCAGCCAATTGAGCAGCTCCTCGACGTCAGGCTGGTAAGCCTCGGATTCGAGCGTTTCAGCGGCGCTTTCCGCCGCCATGGATTTGCCGCCCGCCGACCCGCCGTCCCGGCAGCCGGGAACCTCCAGCGTCCAGGACGCGTACCACAGCCAGTCCTCACAGAAAACGCGAAGGTCGTTGCAGTCGATGCTGTTGTTGTCCTCGGCCAGGTTGCACAGCGGATTATAGTTGGCCTCGCCCGCGCTGCACTGCCACGCCTCGGCGAAAATGGCGTAATCGATGAAGTTGACAACGCCGTCGAGGTCGAAATCCGCCCGGCTCCAGTAGTACTCATCCGCTCCCATATCCACTATCGCCGTGCCGTTGGAGTCGCCGTCGATGATCCGCTTCTCGCCGTCGATGTCCGTCTCATTCGGGTCGGTCACGACCTCGTTGTTGCCGGTATCGATGCACGGCGAGTCCGAACGAAGATGGTAATTGTTGGGGTCGTTCGCATCACGGACAAAACACGGGTCGTTGCTGATATTTCCCGTCCCCTCGTAGCCGCCCTCGATGCACGAGTACGTCACGTAGTAATTATCCCAGTAGCTAAAACTCCCGCTTTTGTTGCCCCAGATGATGCAGTTATTGACATCGGCCCACAGCCCATATATGCTATAGGACTCGTTGTCGGCAATAGTGTTGTTGCGCAGAAGGGGCCCCCACCAGATGTTAGTTATAATATACACGCCGCCCTCATAGTTGTGATGAATCCAGTTGTTTGCCAGAAGCACGTCGTCTGCACTCAAATAAACAACACCGTCTTCAGAGTTGTCTCGAATCTCGTTGTAGCAGACCGACCCCCAGCAGCCCGAGTACAATTTCACGCCGTAGCCGCCGCGTATGATCCTGTTGTGTTCGATGGTCACGCCTGCGCCGTCGCAATAGATAACCGCGCCCCCCGCCTGGCTTTTTTCTATCACGAAGCCGTCGATAGTCCCGTCGTTGATGTCCGAGGCCTTCACCACGTAGCTAACATCCCCGTAGGGGTCAGGATCTGTATCGCCGGTGAGCACCGTCTCGTTTACCAGCCAGTTTCGCTGCTCCCGCAGCGTTTCATAGCCGGCAAAGCCCCCATACAGGGGAACGCCGTCCACAAGCGCAAAGGTTGCGCTGCTGCCTTCCGGCGAGGTCGGATGGTACGTCCCCTCGGCCACCCATATTTCGTTCGCATCGCAAGTCCGCGCCCGATTGAGCGCAAGCTCGAGGTCGATATAGGCGTGCAACCAGGACATACCCGTATTGAACCCCACGGCGTCTTCATCCACGTAAATAATATCCACCGGCCAGCAGCACACGTTCGCATCCACTTCCACAAATGGGCTGGAGTATGTGTCGCCTTCGATTTCGCAGCGGTTCGTAATCACCCCGTGCATATCGGCCCGGTCGTTGACGGTAACGTTCAAACTCAGCGAGTCCGATTCGTTCGGCTCTAACTCGCCGAGGGTCCACGTGACCCTATGCGTGAAGACGTCGTAGCTTCCGCCGCCTGAGGCCGAATCGAAATCCACCTCATACGGCAGATAATCCGTAAGCACCACGTTACTGTCCGACCAGCCGTTCGCATCATAGCTTATCGTGTAAGTTATCCCGTCCTCCGGCATAACGCACCCGTTCACGTCCTGTACCTTCTCGAGCGTCATGTAAGGCTCCTTGTACGAAACATCCCCCGCAAGCACAATATCCGCCGGCCCCGATATATCAGCACCCCTGATGTAGCACGGGTCCGACGGGAAAGTCCAGTGGTTGAACACCTTTATATTCCCATAATCATTCATGTCAGTCACGTACACCAGCCCTGTGTACGCATCAACCGCCATGCTTACCGCTTCTGTTCCGATGTTCTTTTCGCTCGAGCAGGGATCGTTTATGTCTGTGATGTCCGTCTGGACCAGATAGTCGTGCGTCACATCGTGCGACCACGCACCCGTATAAAGGTATTTGTTGCCCCCGTTGTCCTCATAAAAGGCTATCCCCACCGCCGCGCGCGGATTACTGTCCACAACGATTGGGATGCTCCCCAAATACCCGAAATTCGGGTCGCTCGTATCATAATACTTCACCGTATTCGTCTTATCCGTCACAAAGAGGCGCTGTGAATCTTCATCCACAGCCAGACCATAAGCGGTATCAGTGTATTCCAACTCTTTGTAAGTGCCATCCTCCAAGGTTAAGGTCTTGGACATCGGGTTCCATAAGTAAACATAGAGTTCGTAACCCTCCCTGCCTGCGGCGTACAGTTTTTGTTCCGATTCGTCGAACACTATCCCGGCGAGTTCATCAGTTGTTGATATATCTTTTATGTCATCCATCCTCTTTGCGTCGATAAGCTGTATCTTGAACGCGCCATCATAAGTAACGAAAAGCGTCTCCGAATCAGGGTCCAGTGCGAGCCCTACCGCGCCACTGCCCCAGTGCGCCTGTACGTCTGCCTGATACTCGATTGCCGTTCCCTGGATACCGTAAGCGGTTATTGTACTGTTGGCGTGTTCGGTTATCGCATACACCGACCGGCCGTACGCAGTCTGCGACACTCCGCAGAATAACAAACACCAGATCATTGTCTGAATACAGATTGTCCGCATTTTTGTGTACATGATTAGCTCCCTTCATTATCAGGGTTAATAAGTTTCCTTAACGAGTCTTTCTACCCTATCCGGCCCGGGCACCTACCTCTTCCGGCGCAACAGCAACGTTCCCAAAGCCAGCAGGGCTAACGTGCCCGGTTCGGGAATCAAGTTGATGTGCGAGTGAGTCTCCGCACCGCGAAGGCTAATGAGAAACGGACTGTCGTTTACCCAGTACCCGTACACTTGTCCGTCCCCGTAGCTCCCGCCTGAAGTGCTCATCACAAGGTCATATCCATAGATGTTGATTTCAGTACTATCGTATGCGCTGAGGTAGTCTGTTATCGACCCCGCATGCAAGTTTGCTATACCGGAGCTTCTTGCAATCACACGCTCAACGGCGCCCCCCTCCATGTTAAGGATTCCTGAATCTTCAGCAATTAATGCATCTGTGTAGTCACTGGTGAAAAAATTAACGGTCGTGTTGTTCAGTGCCGTTGCGAGGTGAATATCCCCGCCGGAGATGTTTATAGTGCTGTAGTCAAAGGCCCCTACTTCCGCGTAGCCATCCACCACATTAAGGGTGCTCCCGTCGAAAGTGGAGATGTAGTCGGCGCTTCCGCCTAACATATCGACAACCGTATCGTCATTGTAGATGTTCACCACATCCCATGACTCGCCCGGCAGTATCTGCCCGCTCGAGGTAAAGATTTTATCCTCCAGCACCCCTTGCGCGGGCCAGGCCGCAAGCAGAACCACTGCTGACATAATTATCCAAATTTTCGTTTTCATAATACGCCTCCTTTTTTCGCATTTCCGTACCCTTTTTGATCTTTCCATTGTAGTTTTGCTTTCCACAGGATGCCTTACGGCATTTGCATTTTCATTTTCACGTTTCCCTTCGTGTCCGCTCCACGCATCCACCCATTTAGCCATCTACGCATCTACTCATCTACCCATCTACTCTCTTCCGCTCCGCACCGTTCTTTTGCTACATACCTGACTCCTTCCTGCACATGCCATAAGGCTTATCCGAATCTTATTATACCATATCCAACCGGCCTCATCCCGGATAAATACCTGCGAAAAATGGGTTTTGCGTCCCGCAACCTGCATTTTCCGTAAAGGTACCTTAACCGCTATCAAGATGCGCAAAACCCGTCCCCTGTTCCCTCACTTTTCTCACTTTTTTTGCCGGTGCTCCCTCCTGCTCGACCACCATTCTCTTTGCGTCGATAAGCTGTATCTTGGACGCGCCATCATAAGTAACGAAAAGAGTCTCCGAATCCGGGTCCAGTGCCAGCCCTACCGCGCCACTGCCCCAGTGCGCCTGTACGTCTGCCTGATACTGGATTGCCGTTCCCTGGATGCCGTAAGCGGTTATTGTACTGTTGGCGTGTTCGGTTATGGCATACACCGAACGCCCGTAAGCGGTCTGTGAAAAGCCGCCCAACAACAAACACCAGATCATTATCTGAATACAGATTGTCCGCATTTTCGTGTACATGATTAGCTCCCTTCATTATCAAGGTTAATAAGTTTCTTTAACGAGTCTTTCCATCCCAGCCGGCCCGGGCACCTACCTCTTCCGGCGCAACAGCAACGTTCCCAAAGCCAGCAGGGCTAACGTGCCCGGTTCTGGAATCTCGTTTATATGTGAATACGTTTCGGCGCCATACAGATCCACCGTGAAGGGACTGCCAGTGAGCCAGAATCCGGTGAGTTGTCCGCCGTCATAGGCGCCCCCCGTCGGATCATAGTTGAAATCATAGCCATAGATGTTCACTACCGAGGTACCCGAAGCCCCAAGGCAGTCTGTGATCAATCCACCATATATATTCAATAACCCGGAATCTGATGCACCAACCTGCTCCACGGTGCCACCATACATATTCGCTGTTCCAAATTCCCCAGCGCCCAGAGCACGTGACTGCCCAGTTGCGTAGAAGTTAACCGTGCCATAATTCCAAGCGTGCGCTCCGGAAAGCTCGGCGCCCGAGATGTTTATGGTGCTGTACTCAAAGGCCCCTACTTCCGCGTAGCCATCCACCACATTAAGGGTGCTGCCGTCGAAAGTGGAGATGTAGTCGGCGCTTCCGCCTAACATATCCACAACCGTATCGTCGTTGTAGATGTTCACGATGTCCCAGGACTCGCCCGGCAGGATTTGACCGCTCGAATAGAAGTCCTTGTTCACCCCCTGCGCCGAGCAGGCCGCAACTAGAACCACTCCTGCCATAATTATGTAAGTTTTCGTTTCCATAATGACCTCCTTCTTCGCATTTCCGTACCCTTTTTGATCTTTGCTTTGTAGTTTTGCCTTTTGCATTTTGATTTTTGCTTTTCTCTTAATCGAACCGCATTACCGCATCATTTCATTGGCGACTCCTTTCCGCACCTGCCATAAGGCTTATCCGAATCTTATTATACCATATCCAACCGGCCTCATCCCGGATAAATACCTGCGAAAAATGGGTTTTGCGGGCCGCAAGCTGCATTTTCCGCAAACCGACTTTAACCACTGACAAGATGCGCAAACCCCGTCCCCTGTTCCCTCACTTTTCTCACTTTTTTTGCCGGTGCTCCCTCCTGCTCGACCTCCCTGGCTCAGTCAGCTTCACCAACGGGGCAACCGCCCCGCGGACGAGGACGGCAAGCCGCCACAAACCTCGCTTTACGACCGGCTTGTCTCAAGCCTTGTCAGCCGATTCTTTGCGCGGCGGAACCCCAAGCTGACTGAATACCTCTGTGTTCTCGGTGCTTGCCCGCCACCCCGCTTGTCCGCCGAAGGCGGATTCGTTTGGCGGGCTTGCCCGCCGTCTTTCTGGCGGGGCCAACCTCCAAAAACCGAATCGTTAGAATAGTACATAAGTATATACGCATATACTTATATACTCTGTGCTCCCTCCTTGCCCCGTTAGAAACAAGCCCCCTCTTACCCGCTCAGGGTACAGCGACCCTGCCCCACGAGGGATTTCTAACCGGGGACCATCAACCATTCACACTTCGCCGCCGGTTATGCTCGTAGTCCTTTTGATTAATCAAAAGGACTAGAGACCTTCCACCTCAGCACATCAATCGCAAATAGTCAATCTCAAATGGCCACTCGCAAATCGTAAATCGTCAATAGTAAATCCCGAGCCCCTCATCGCGGCCTCCGCCACCAACACCAATTAACCCTTTAACCACTCAACTCTTTTTCCTTACCCCGTTAGAAATAAGCCGCCCCACCCTGTCCCTGCATAAGCAGGGATCCAGCCATCCCGGCGACCCTGCCCCACCAGGGATTTCTAACCGGGGCACACTTACCCAAGAAACCACCATTTTTGATTTTTGCGTTGTAGTTTTGCTGTTTGCATTTTGATTTTTACTTTTCCCTTCCTATCCGCTCTACGCTCCCCGCTCTACGCTCTCTACCAGCCAACTTTTCCCTTTACATCCAACCCAAAATCGGGTATAATATCGCAGAATCGGTGGTCCGCCGTTTACCCGCCGTTTGTTTGGCGGGAAGCCGGATTTGGCGGACCCAAAACTGAATATCGAAGATCCGCCGTAGCCTCGTGCGAAGGCGGACCAAATGCGGACCCCCTCAAAATGGCTACCCAAGCCCAAAATTTATCCCGCGAGATGACTCTTTACCCCATGAGATGCGTTAGCTATCTCACCGGGACCGCCCCCGTCTCAGACTGCCCTGCCAAACTCGGCAAGGCCCGCTCCGCCAAACAAATCGCCCATCTTGCCAACGCAACCCGGTCCGTCCTAAATACCAAATCTGAAATCGTAAATCGTAAATTAGATAAGCCTGCCTATAAGGCAGCTATCTCACCGGGACCGCCCCCGTCTCAGACTGCCCTGCCAAACTCGGCAAGTCTCCGTCCCCCCAAACAAACCGCCCATCTTGCCAACGCAACCCGATCCGTCCTAAATACCAAATCTGAAATCGTAAATAGTAAATCGCCCCAGTTCGGTTTTGGGCGAAGATCCTCTACAAATCGGCCCTTTTTTGTACAAACGAACCCAATCTTGTCCGCCTCCGGCGGATTCAAAACCCTTTACCCCACAAAGGCTTACGACAAAACAACGCTCTTCGACCCCACCAAAAACGAACCCAAACGAACCCAAACGAACCCAAAACAAACCCAATTTGTCGCGGCGTACTTGTCCGCCTCCGGCGGAGCCCTCTTGCCCCGGCAAACTCCTCTACGAATGCTGGCCCCGCGGCGCGCGAGATGCCATGCTTATTGCTCTGCCGGCAAAATACTCATACAATCTGCCGTTATGCAGAACGACCCGGACATAAAAAAGGCAGTCATGCAGCATCTTGAAATGAATGAGTTCTTCACCGGCGGCTTTGCCCTAAGGGGCACGGCTGAACCCCTGAAACAACAGCCGCATCAGAACAAAGCGGTGGTCGCCGAGAAAGCGAAAGAACTCGAAAAGATCGCCCAGGAAGTCCGCAAGTGCTGCAATTGCGGTCTCGGCTCGACCAGAACAAACGCTGTCCCCGGCGAGGGTAACCCCGATGCCCGTATCATGTTCATTGGGGAAGCGCCGGGAGCCGACGAAGACGCACAGGGCCGGCCCTTTGTCGGAAGGGCCGGACACCTGCTCGACAAGGTAATTGAAGCCTGCGGACTAAAACGCAGCGATGTCTTTATCGGCAATATCCTCAAGTGCCGGCCTCCGGAAAATCGCGACCCGCGCCCCGATGAGATAATAAGCTGCCTGCCCTATTTGCAGAGACAGATTGAGATAATTCAGCCGGAGATTATCGTGGCCCTCGGCGCCCACGCGGCCAGAACGCTCTTAAACACAAACAAGCCCATCGGCCAGTTGCGAGGCCACTTCCACGAGTACTACGCCGGGATTGGAAGGCCACCGATAAAACTCATGCCCACCTATCACACCGCCTATCTATTACGAAACTACACGCCCGAAAACCGCAAAAGGCTATGGGAGGATATGAAAAAGGTCCTCGAGGACCTCGGACTGCCCATCCCCGAACACGGGCAAAAACAATAAGTTGCGCTCGTTTACTTCTCTGATTTGCCTGCGAACATAATAGAAAAGCCGCTTCTCCCAGTTCCGCACCAGCTCTTCCAGCGCATCCTTTTGCCCTCGCTGGCACCGCAGAACCAAGAGTTCGCAATATATCGCCTGTTTTTCCGTCAACTGTCGTGTCTCCCGACGGTCTCAACTCAACTGCCGACGATACTCTTGCCGGCACAACGCCTGCCGTAATTATAGTCGCTTTGGTCGGGTTGTGGGTTCAACACCGCAGATTTCCCCATTGACCGGCGGCGGTTTCCGGAATCCGTCGCTGCACAGCTCACTCAAACACTCGCTTCGAGACCGGACGGGTTGCCCCTGCGCGCGGAAATGGTATCTTCCCGCCAACATCCCAACCGACTCTGCGGATTGTGACCGAAATATCGATTCTGCCGAGAATAGTGGTTCTGCAACCGAAGGACCACAAAAACTAAGATAATTTGGGTAAGACAGGCAATCTAAGCAAGTTTACTCCTTGCATTTGATGATGATTTCGGGTACAATAAGGCTGTAACTAAATGGGGGTTCGGGGTGCTTTTACCCTTCAACATTTTCTGCCTTGAGTGAGCTTGCTGTCGGTGCAAACGGCATCCCCTGCTGCTATCCGAGAACCGGAGGAAGAAACACGACCAAAAAAAAGATAAAAGGCCGACAGCGGATGTCACTTTGGCCCTTCGCACTTGTCCTGCTCGCACTTTGTGCGCCCGCAAGAATACTGCACGCCGCGTACATCGAGCCTAAAACCTATCCATTCGAAGTCTTCACCAGCAACGGCGCTTACTGTGACAGCGGCGATATCGACCTGTATGTGGTCGTCTCCAACGGCGACGGCTCGGCCGACTTTACCTTCTACAATGAAAGCCTTGTGCCTTCTTCACTGTCTGCCGTTTACTTCGATGATGGCTCGCTCCTCGGCATTGCGGCCGTCACCAACGGCCCGGGTACTTCGTTCACACAACCTGCTACACCGAGCAACCTGCCCGCCGGCAATCTGCTGGATCCACCCTTCGTAACAACGGATGAATTCTGCGTTGACGGCGACCCGCCGCCCTCGCAGAACGGCGTAAACCCCGTCGACCCCGGCGAGCCTCTCGAGTGGGTCCGAATCACTTTCGATTTGGTCGGCGACGCCACACTTGCCAATGTCCTCGACGAGCTCGACACGGGGGTCCTGCGAATCGGCGTCCGCATCACGGCTTTGCCTGACGGCTCCAGTGAATCGGCCGTGAATGTACCCGAGCCTGCAATCTCGCTGGTGTTTGCCCTGGGCGGCCTGGTGGTCCTGAGAAAAGGCAGGCGGGGAAAGAATAGGGTTTTCCGGTCCTGCCGCGGGCCTAACTAAGAGCGTATCCTGATAACCTATATGCAATTGTCATGTTGAGCGAAGCGAAACATCTGGCTGGCGAATGGGAAAAGAGCCTATCTGTGGGCTTGAGATTCTTCGCTGCGCTCAGAATGACAACAACTCTCTGGTTTACAGGGGTAATTCGGATAGGCTCTAAGGCCAAGAATGCTGTTTTTCGCACAGAAAACCAGGGTCTTTACCCCAAAACAGCCGTTTTTTGGGCCCAAAAACGGGGGCTCAACCTAAAAAGTATTGCTCCGGCTCAAAAACCGCCTCTGCCGTGGGTGGTTTCTGCGAAGGCAAAAAAAGTTAAAAAAATCTTCAAAATTTTCTGATTTTTTCGTTGACTTCGCTGGCAGCGTTAATGTACAATACCTGCAATGGAAGAGGTGTGGTGAGAAGAGCTGCATTTCTCGCTACTCCTGAAAAGGTGAAAAGTTAATAGTTTTATTGTTTACTTGCGCTCGAGGCCTGTGCGCAAGTAGGAGAGTGAGGAGGGCTGTGATGAAGAAAAGTCTTTTAGTTTTTGCAGCACTTGTGGCAGTGCTGGTGGTCAGTACTGCCTGGGCCGAGGATCTCAATCCGCCGCCTTGGGAGCGTGGCAGCCCTGGTACCACTTACCAGCGCTGGGAGTTCGGTGATGCCAGCCTGAACCCGCCGCCGGAGCAGGACGTCTATAACCCGCTTGCAATGCCGGTTATGGCGATTCCCGACACGTGGCCTAACACAGCGTATATGCCTTCGTATCTCGACATGGGCGGGGTCTGGAGGCTGGAGAGCCCTGACGACATATGGATCACTATCCAGAATTACGACAATGAGAACGAGTTCAAGTATATCTGGATGCAGATCACGTATGGCGCTGAGGAAGGGACAGCACCTTTGGTGCTGACTAACCCAGGCTACACTGACATCGTGGTTTCGGATCCGATCCTCATGGGCGAACATTGGTACGTAACGTACGACATAACGCTTATGCCCAATCCGCCATCTGAGGTCATCGTGATCCAGCCGGATGCGTGCACGGCTTACATCGATGAGATCGTCGTTGATACGATCTGCATTCCGGAGCCGGTCACGGTGTGTTTCCTTGGGTTGGGTGCACTGGCATTGTTGAGAAAGCGCAGACCGTAGTATAGCCTGAGAATTGGCCGTACTTTGAACTTTTTCAATAGCTTTTACAGGGCCGTTAAGCCTTTACGGCCCTTTTTCTGTCTTAAGAGGCCGACCCATGTGTGTTGGTGCACACTTTTTCCCCTTCAAACCGCTCTGGCGCCCCCTTGAACGGGGTTTTTCGCCCTCCTTGTGGCTGTACCTGCGCCGCTGCTGCATCCCGGCATCTCTCAGGTCTCAACCGTCCCGCGTAAAATGCCCCCCGAAATCCCCCGGATGTGTTCGTTGGTAGTAAATGGTTTGTGTAGCTGAGCTTACGGCATCAACCCCATTGCATGCCGTCGAAACGCGCCTCGAAGCCCGTCCGATAAAGCAAAAAAATTTCAAAATTCTGCCAATTTTTTTGTTGACTTCCCCGGCCGGAGATTTATAAAGAGCGCAATGTTGTGGAAGAGGTGGTGAGAAAAACCGTTCGAATCTTGCTACCCCTTAAACGAACGAGGTGAAGGCTGAAGTTTGTGGTTTGCACGAGTTGGTTGTGAGCGCCAACGTGCAAAGGAGAAGGGATTTTAACTTTTTGTTAGGAGGACACAAGATGATGAAAAGGGTAGCGATTTTTTCTCTGACACTGTGCCTTTTACTCAGCTTTGGCAGTCTTTGGGCCGAGGACCTTAACCCGCCCGACTGGGAGCGTGGAAGCGAGCGCACGACGTTCCAGCGCTGGGAGTTCGGCGACGATAGCCTGAGCCCCCCGCCGGAAGAAGGCTTCTATAATCCGCTTGCTCAACCGCTTATGGCGATGCCGGATACGTGGCCTAACTCGGCCCACGTCGCTTCATACGCGGACATGACCGGCGTCTGGAGGCTGGAGAACCCTGACGACATATGGGTCACTATCCAGAACTACAACGAGGATAATCCTTTCAAATATATCTGGATGCAGATTACCTACTCTGCCAAAGAGGGGGCTGCACCTATTGTGTTGACTAGCCCGGGATACACTGACATAGTCATTTCAGACCCGATTCTCTTCGGCGAGCATTGGTACGTGACGTACGACATAACGCTTGAGCCCAATCCGCCGTCTGAGATAATAGTCATTCAGCCTGCCAGTTGCACGACCTACATTGACGAGATTGTTATTGACACAATCTGCATCCCCGAGCCGGCAACGCTGGTGATGCTGGGCCTGGGTGGACTCGCCTTGCTGAGAAAACGCAGAGCATGAGGGTGAAATCTTGTTTGTGAACGTAAAGGCTGCGGGCTACCCCGCAGCCTTTGTTCTTATTGGAGCCTATCCTGATAACCTATATGTAATTGTCATGTTGAGAGAAGCGAAACATCCGGCCGGCAAATGGGAAAAGAGCCTATCTGTGGGCTTGAGATTCTTCGCTGCGCTCAGAATGACAACGACTCTCTGGTTTACAGGGGGCTCTTATTGGTATTTGGCCATGGCACTTGCCGGCAGAACCGGTCTTCAACACCGTAAAGACGCTTGCAGGGGCGCCGAACAATTTCATAGAAGCTCCCATCAGAACCTCCACCTCTTGGATATCGGCCAGCGGAAGACCCATTTTTTTTCCGCTTTGAGGTATTTATTTTATTGACATTTTCCTCTCAATCCCTTAAAATATGTGGAATAAGGAGAGTGGTGCAAAAGAGGTCTTTTTGCAATCCACTGAGGTTGGTTTCCCGGAAGAAGGAGTTTCCTTATCAGAACTCTTTATTGGGTGGTTCACACCAGAAGATGGGTGGGATCAGACGCATAGCGGTGACTTTGGGAGTATTGACGTGTCTGGCGCTCCAGGACTTTGCCTGCGCCTCGCTGCTGAATCTCGGCCCGGAACAAATCGTCCAGGCCGGCGGAACCGAGATTACCGTGCCAGGCTATTCTGTCCCGTCGTATGTTGACTGGAACAACGATGGCTTGAAGGACCTTGTCGTCGGCGACGGTCCTGGCGCTGATGCGCTCGGAAGAGTCCGTGTTTACCTGAATGCCGGGACGGCCTCAAGCCCGGTGTTTTCCGGTTTCTTCTACGCTCAATCCAGTTCCGGCGACCTGACCGTACCCGCCGCCGGCTGTCTTGGGGCCTTCCCACGCGTCGTAGATTTTGGCGGAGGCGTCGGCGGGAATTTGTTAGTAGGATGCGCAGACGGCACTGTCAAAATCTTCTTGAATACCAACACCGACGAGGCGCCTCCTGTTTTCGATGCCGGCACATTCCTGCAGATTGGTCCCACAGGGGCCAAGACCAACATCGACGTAGGATCGCGGGCCGCTCCCACCGTCGTGGACTGGGACAACAACGGCGCAAAAGACCTCGTCATCGGCGCCTACGATGGGAAAATACACATCTTCCTGAACTCAGGAAGCGATGCCGCACCGGACTTTACGGCTGAGACGTTTGCCTCGGAAAACGGTTCGGCCTTACTTGTGCCGCCGCTTACCTACGGCCGGTCGAGCCCCGATATTCTCGACCTGACCGGCGACGGCAATAAGGACCTCCTTACCGGCAACACCGAAGGAAAACTGCTGCTCTACCCCAACGTCGGAACCAACGCTGACCCGCTCTTCTCCGGCTATTACCTTATCGAGTCGGGCGGAATACCCATCGACCTTTTTGGCGACCCTCGCTCCAGACCCTTCGTCTGCGACTGGACCGGCGACGGCTACCTTGACGTGCTCATCGGCGCCGGTGACGGACAAATACACCTTTATCAGGGCGTCCCCGAACCGGCGACCGTCCTGTTGCTTGGATTCGGCTGCCTCCTTATGCGGAGAAAATCAAAGCAATAAGGACTGACGCTCTGTCGAAGATGCTTTGAGGGCTGGTCATTGCGAGGCCTGCAAGGCAGGCCGCGGCAATCCCTTACATGACATGATAGATTGCTTCGCTGCGCTCGCAATGACGTCCATCATTTGGCCTGTGAGGGACTATTTGCCTGCGATTGGCCGACTCGAGAGCCATAATCGCCCCCTATTTGCCGCCCCTTTTCGCCCACCTTCGCCCTGCCTATTGCAGCATACACGTGCATCCCTGCATGGAATTCGGAAAATGACTTCGGCGGCTAACCCGCTCCAGGAGGTTGACTCTAAGATGCGTGAGTGACCTGCTTTTTCAGCTCGCTCAGCAGTGCGTGCATCTTCGGGTCGGAGCGTTCGGCCTGGCCGATCTTGTTGCAGGCGTGCATAACCGTCGTATGGTCACGCCCCCCAAGGTGCCCCCCGATCTCTTCCAGGCTGTGTCTGGTCAGGTCACGCGCCAGGTACATGCAAATCTGGCGCGGCTCGGTAATACTCTGACTGCGCCTCTTGCTCTGCAGGTCGGCCAGTCGAACATCAAAATGCCGCGTCACCACCTCGATTATATCGGTAATGCTTATATGCCTGGCCGCCAGCTCAATCTGACCGTCCAGCGCCCGCTGTGCAAGCTCCAGCGTCATTTCCTTGCCCGCAGTGGTTGAAAGGGCGTACAACGTCGTCAAAGCGCCTTCCAGTTCCCTGATATTTGCATGTACCTTACGCGCCACGTATTCGGACACCTCGTCGCTGATATTCATACCTCGAAGATGCGCTTTCTTCTGCACGATTGCCACCCGGGTCTCATAGCTCGGCGGGTCGATACGCGCCACCAGCCCCCAGCTGAAGCGGCTGATGAGGCGCTCTTCAAGCGACGGAATCTTCCCCGGTGGACTGTCGGCGCTCAGGATTATCTGTTTGCCGTTGTTGTAAAGCGCGTTGAACGTGTGGAAGAACTCTTCCTGACTCTGCTCACGTTCCCGCAGGAACTGAACATCATCGATAACCAGTGCATCGACCGTGCGAAACTGGCTCTGGAAACCGGCCACGTCGCCCTCCTCAATCGCCCTGATGAACCGGTTTACAAATTCTTCGCAACTCAGGAATTGAATTACCGCCCCGTCGAACCTTTCCTTCACTTCGCAGCACACCGCATGAAGAAGATGCGTCTTGCCCAGACCGCTGCTTCCATAGAGAAAAAGCGGGTTATAAGTCGTGCCAAGCGACTGACTCACAGCCACACAACTGGCGTGCGCAAGCCGATTGCTCGGCCCCACCACAAAACTCTCGAACGTATAGTCCGGATGAAGTCTCAGTTCTCCCCTGATGCCCGCCGAAGTCCTCGCCGGGACCTTGCTGGCCTCTACACTGAACTCTATGGCCACAAGATGCCCCGTTATTTGTTGCGCCGCACGGGTGAAATTCCCCTTGCAGTTGTCACGCAGAAACAGCACCGTCGCCTCATCCGGACACCCGACCACAAGCGAGCCTCCGCTGAAATGCGCAACCGTCAGCTTCTCGAACCACTGACGGGCGTTTGCAGGATCCAGCGCCTTCGCGCGGTCAAGTATATCGGCGAAAACCTCTTCAACTTGTCGGACTGCCAAACTCCACTCCTTTCCCAATCCTCGTTGCCAAACAACAACAGCACGCCGAAAACATCCCTGTCAGAAATTCACTTAGGACCGAAACGAAGTACCCGGCGGAGCCGAACAAAATCTTCCAGTCCGACAACCCACGGGCGCCTGAAAAACCTCTTCCTTGACAAACGCGAAACCATTCTGCGAATCCCTGCAAAACGGAAATCCGCGGCAGCAAAACTCTAAACGCGACCTTTCCATTTGTCAAACAAAAATGCCCTGCATCGAAAAATTGCTGATCCCCGCCGGGGCAGGCAGATGAAAAAGAGCATTGCTTTGCAATTCCCACACCGTGTTCCCATTGCCGCCCGAGAGATGCAAATCCTCTTGCAATTTCCACCCGAATCTGCAAAACTCCACCAAAGAAAATCTCTCGGCTGCAAGGAATGACTATGGGAATATTTACCAGAACCGCCGAATTCTTCAAGAACCGGCTGGGCAAAACTCGCGACAAAATCAGCTCCTCACTCTCATCCGTGCTGCGCCTCGGCAGAAACATCGACGAGGCGTTGCTCGACCAGTTGGAAGAGACCCTCATAAGCGACGACATCGGCGTCGAAACCACAGAGAAGCTAATATCGGACCTTCGCACCGCATTCCGCAGCCGGCAAATCGCCGCCACCGACGACATCATACCCTTCCTTAAAGAGCACATGAAGAACTATTGGCCCCGTCAGGACAGACAATTACACCTGGCTGAGAGTCCGCCAACCGTCATTCTCGTAGCCGGCGTCAACGGCTCAGGAAAGACCACCAGTATCGCAAAGCTCGCCTATACCCTCAGCCGCGACAACAAAAAGGTCATCGTCGCTGCCTGCGACACCTTCCGGGCCGCCGCCGTCGAGCAGTTGACCATCTGGGCCGAACGCATCGGCGTCCAAATCGTAAAGCACCAGACCGGCGGAGACCCCGCCGCTGTCGCCTTCGATGCCTGTGAAGCCGCCGTCGCCAGAGCCGCCGACATCCTCATTCTCGACACCGCAGGCAGATTGCACACCAAGACCGACTTGATGAGAGAATTGACAAAGATCCGCGACGTGGTCGCCCGAAAAATCCCGGGCGCCCCCAGCGAGGTCCTGCTGGTCCTCGACGCCACAACCGGCCAGAATGCCATCATCCAGGCAAAGATGTTCACCGAGGCCATCAACGTTACGGGCATTTTCCTGGCCAAGCTCGACGGCACCGCACGAGGCGGAATCGTCATCGCCATTAAGGACCAGCTCGATATACCCGTGAAATTCGTCGGCCTCGGCGAAAAACCAACCGACATCGCAGAATTCGACCCCGAAAACTTCGTCGAAGCGCTCTTTAGCTGAGGAAGCGAAAAGCGACGACGATGGGAATGCGCCGCCGTTAGCTGACTCTGCGCCGGGTAATTTGTCCTGTCTGCAAAACCCTTCAGAGAATCACTATGCGCTGGAGAGTATCAAAATGCCGGCATTTAGAGCCTGTCAATAACCCCTGAACTCTGGGACGTTAGCAAAAAATTGCGGCCCCACCCTTGAAACCGGCAAAATCGGACCCCAGCGGGGTCATTTCAAGGTCAAAACGAAAATCAGCAGTCACGGGAACACGGTGTTGAGGTCAAAAAAGAAGCCCCTGCTACTACTTTCATCAGTCTGATGAAGCAGGGGCTAAGACAGGAGGTTTAACATGTTAATTTTAGCACCCCATCCACGATAAGTAAAGCGAAAAAAATACAAAATTGAAAATTTTTTTTTGACCTGCCGATTGGAACCCCGGACGCCGCATTAACGCCTCGCCGTTGCCGATAAATTCACACTGTAGGTGTGGCTGCGTGTGAGGATCCGGCCTGACCGGCTGCACGAGGTGTTCACTTCAACCTCCGCCGCTCCGTCCTGCGGTACACCCGGAACAACGCTCAAACTTGCGTCGGATATGCCCATCTTTGCCGTATCCAGCTCCGTTTTCCTGGCGAAAGCCTCGCTATTCTGCCTGCCGATGTTGCCCTTCGCCCAGGCCAATCCCGTCAGAGCAAGGTCGCGTTCGGCCGCTTCGAGGTAAGCGCTATCCGATTCGAAGAGCATGTTCCTCGACAAACCCCCAAGAACGAACATCTCGGCTCCCATGACGGCTATCAGCAGCACCACAAGCACCAGCACAAAGCCTTGGCGCCCGTCTTGTACCGGCCGTCCTGCCTTTCGCGTTGGATTAGTACCATGTCCGGCTGGTTGGTCGCACTTCAAATGGCTGCTGTCATTGCGAGTGCAGCGAAGCAATCTATCATCACACCTCAGAGATTGCCGCGGCCCCCTGATGGGGCCTCGCAATGACGATTCTTCAAACAACGTCCGACAAGGCAACGGCTGTTTCATGTTTGGTTTGAGACCTCCCGAAAAATACCCGCAAAATAGACGTGAGAATTATCCATCTTCTTTTCCACGTGCCGGCCCACGGCATAGTTTATGTATGTCCTCACCTCGACCGCATAACCTTTATTGGCCTTCTTCCAGACCGCCCATTCTATCGCCGCATTCGGAACCGACCAGACCTCCGGATTCCCGCCGTCACGCTGTTCATTATCAGTCAATCTGAGCCTGAGCACCTTGCCATCCTGTAGTTGATAGCAGATCACGCCCTTTGCTGACTCGATCAGGAGCGACTTATCATTCGCTTTATGCCCGCCGAAAGATTCCGGCAACTGCTCGCCCGCCTCGATATCCCTTCGCATCCACCCGAGCATGTCCAGCAGTTGTGTGTTCTCCTGTGCGACCCGGTAGGAGCGAGGTATGTGATTGAAAAGCGTGCTGAACAGCGGTGCAAAGACAATCGATATCGATGCAAGAACAACCACCAATATGAGAACCTCTGTTATTGAGAAACCCCTGCGCGTCATCAGCCTGGCTCCACGGTAATTTGATGCTGCAATATATACCTGCTCATCTTCACTCTAACTTCTTTTCGAAGGCTCTTGCCGGTTGTCGTCACCTTAACCAGCAGCATCCCCTGCCACTGGCCGGTACCCTCCGATTTCTCTATGGCGACGCCGAGTCCGGGCCACAGCCTGGTGAAGTCGTTATCACTTATCGGCTGCCCCGTAACCGTCAGGCTGTCAAGCTGGGCCTGCGCCGCCGCTGTGCATCGCTGCCTCATTAACTGATAGCGATTGAACCGCCCCAGACCGTCCAGCGACAGCGCCAAACCGATGCTCAGGACGCCCAGAATCGTCAGGGCCATCACCATTTCACTCATGAAGAAGCCGTGATATTTTGCGTTCTTGCCGGACACCATTCTGCCCCACTAACTTTCGTTACGGTGTTATAAAAATTGCCAGGTGGTCGATTGCTGCAACCAGCGGCGAAAATACCGCGTACATCACGAATCCCACCATCAAACCCATGCTGATGGTTACAAGAGGCTCCAGTATGAACCTTACGAGGTTGATACGATAGCTGTAATTCGAGCGGTAAAACGATTCGAGCGTTTCGAGGACGCTGAGGGTGTTGCCCTGATTTACGTTCTGGTCGAAGGCCCAGGCCAGCGAGGAGCCTAATCCGCTTTCTGTTGCCGAGGCGGAGATGTCGCGGCCGGCTTCTACCCTGTCCAGCCAATCCCGCAGTCGGCTTCTGAAGCAATTGTTGACGTCCAGGTCGAGTGTATTGGCAATGGCGTCGTTGACGGTGCATCCGGCATTTAGCGACAGGCGCAACACCTCCACCGCCTGAACCAGCGAATGATTCCTTTCGAACCAGTGCAGAATGGGCAGGCGCCACTTGATGAAATCGCCCACTCGCGAAAGCAGGTGCGGCTTTTGCGGCCGGCGAGGCCGGAGCCTGACGTGTATCGCCACGACGGCAACCAAAATCAGGATCAGAGGTACCAGCCAAGGCAATGGCGACCGGTACGCGATGAAGCCCGTGACCCCGAACAGGAACCTTGTTGCCGCCGGCAACGCCTGTCCTTCAAACATTTCCTCAAAGACAGCATGCAGCTTCGGAATGACACGGATGGACAGCCCCAATACGATAAGAAACATAATGGTCAGCAATACGAGCGGATAAAAGGGAGAGACGGGCTTTATTCGCCGTCTTTCCTCGGCCCGGGCCATCATATTTGCTTCAATGGCCTTGATCGCGTATGGAAGCTGGTCAATCCTCTCGGCCACGGCAATCATGGCCGCCGCATGACCGGGGCATTTCGGATAGCCCCGCCGGATGGACTCACTCAACGAATAGCCCTGCACGAGCCATCTCTCTATCGACCGCAGAATTCTCGCCCGCTTGTCCGTCCGCCCGCCGGCCGCCGATTCGAGGGCCATAGGCAGCGGCAGATTCTGCCGTATCGATGCGCCAATCGTCGAGATGACGTGCACGGCGGTGGTGTGCCGCGATGTTAGCCCATAACTGATGAGCAGCGCAATGAGGAAGAAAGCGAGTATGAATATCAGGAAGCTCCAGGGGCCAAGGACTGCCATTGCCGCGGCTATTGCAAGGCATATCGCGATAAGAATGAGTATCCACATCGCCAACTTTCGGAACCACCGGGAGACCACCGCTGAAATTGCTATCGCGGCCACGACAACGGCCAAGCCGGCAACGAGCAGAAGGGCTTCGTCGTCCATGCCAATCAAATGAGAGGCTCGGCTTCGGGACCCGGTCAACACGCCCAAGGCCTCAGTACCTACTACTGAGAACAAGAACGCAACCAATATTTTAATGCTCGCCAACACGCTTTGACACATCAGATAGCACTCAAGCTTGTCAGAACCTGCATCATCGGCAGGAATATCGCCAGGATGCAAAACATCACAAATATGCCTACCGCTAATATCATGGCCGGCATCAGAACCGTCTGCAGCCTGGTTTGGCGGTATCTGGTCTGCTCGGAGTACATTTGTCCGAGGCTGTAGAGGTTGTCCTGCAGCTCGTTACGCTGTATGCCCAATTGAATCGAATATAGAAACAGCCGCGGTATTACACGGCAGAATTGTCCGGCCTCCAGGAGATTGTTTCCCTGCTCGATTTGGCTGGCGAGGACCTCGCTTTCGAGCAGCAGCTTTTCGCTGCCGGCGGCGGTGGCGCCGAGCCTCAGACAGGTGGGCATATCGCAGCCGGCGGCCACCAACATGGCCATGGCCTCGGCCAGCTTGCTAAGAATGCTGCTGTGGAAGACCCTTCCAATGACGGGGACCCGCAGGAAAACCGACTCTTTGAATCGGCGCCCCTCGGCCGAGGTCGAGAGTATGCCGAATACCGCCGCTACCGCCGCAATGACAAGGGCCACGCCTATCCAGAAGGGCACTATGTTGGCAGCGGCCGCGAGTAATAGGCGGGTTGGAGCGGGCAACTGCCGATATTCGAGCATGTCGGTAAGTATGGGTCCGAAGGCCGGTATCACAAACGCGAAAAGCAGTGTCACCACCGCCAGGGCCAGTACAAGGACGATGGCGGGATAACTGACGGCTTCGAAGATTATCCTTCGCGTCTGGCTGGCCACGTCGAGGTGCCTGTTGAGGCTGGTGAGCATCTCGCTGAGCCTTCCGGTTTCGACGCCTGCTTTTAGTATCCGGCCGTAGAGGGGCGGGAAACGCTTCTGCCTTTTTGCGAACGCCTCCTCGATGCTCACGCCCGCTTCAAGCTCGTCGGCAATGTCTTCGATGAGCCGGCGCATGGATCTGGAAGTGACATCGGCAGCCAGCTCGCGCAGGCCTCTTTCGAGAGGTATCCCCGCCCTGGCTATCGAGGCGAGCTGCTGATTGAACAGCATGAACTCGTTTCTGCCGATAGCCGTCTTTGGCTTTTCGGGTTTGGCCGGCTCGATGGAATTTACCGTAAGCTGCATCTGCCCGAGCAGGTCCCCGGCCTCTTGACGCGAGCCGGCTTCGAGCGTGCCTCGCATAAGCCTTCCCGCCGATGTCAGTGCGTTATATTCGAACGTCGCCATCTCTTTTATCCTTTTTCAGTTGAAGAGCATACAAAAACGCCCCAACCCTCATTCCTTGAGGGTCAGATTGTATTTCAGCGTGTCCTTTGGCGTCGCCGTCTCGGGCAGGACCGCTTCCAGAACCGCCTTGCCGCCGCTGCGCCGGTAAACAAACGGCTTGCCACTGAGTGGGTCCGCGGGAACGGACACTGTGGTGACATCACTGAGTTGATGCGGGAATTTGCCGTCGTGTGCGCTGGCATGCAGGCGCAGAGCTTCTATCAACTGCAGCGCCGCCGCCTGTCGATCAAGTTTCTTCGTCAGCACGCGGGCGCGGTCGTGTGCCGGCTCCAACTGCCGCTTCATTGCTATTCGCGCCAGCGGGTTCAGATACTGTGATTTGATGTTGGCTATCTCTGCATCCATTTGGCCGGTCAGGTCAATCAACGGTCTCGGCAGAGCCTGCAAAGCGCAATAGAGATTGGGCGAATCAGGCGCCTGGATTAGATACTCGGCTTCGTTCAGTGCGAGCGTGCCTACGGCGACGCCGACCAGGCCATGAATCAACGTGGGTCCTTCCGCGATATGTCGGGCCATACCAACACCGGTTTGCACGGTGTGAATTGCACTGTCATACTTCTTCTGAGCGATGTCAAGACGCGCCTGCAACGCAAGGGCCTGAGCAATCACACGGAATTCACTGTGATTAGCCGGCATTGCACCCAACTGCACAGCCGGCCATTGGCACGTTTTGCATCGCGCGGCTTGCTCAACAAGTTTCAGCGACGGCTCGAATCTCTTGAGCTCGACCTGGACCTCCCTGATAGGCAGTTCGCTGGGTGGAATCTTACGCCAGCGAGTAATGTCCTTTGCGTTTTTTGGCAGGGCCTTGACCGCATCTTCGTATAACGACACGGCGTTGCAGTCGCTCTGCTCACCGCCCTGCGGCAGGAACTGGTATTTGTCATTCGGCTCAGGCACGCCGGCCGGGCCCAGCGCCAGCTCAACCGGCCGGGCCGCCGCATCACCACCCTTCGTCGGCGCCTTCCCGGCCCCGGCAGAAACCAGGCCCAGAGAAATGATAAGAACACAAATGACAATCCGTTTCATACCGCACCTCATGAAAAATAATCAAATACCTTCAGACCGATTGATAAACTCGCGCCAGGCCTCGTCCAGACCTTTCACGTCCATCCCGTATATCTCGTGCACCGCTTTTTCCAAATCCTTTCTCTCTTTTGCGCACGTGGCGCGGACATAAAGTCTCTTGAATTTGGCCACATCCTTGCTGAGAAGAAAATCAATCGCTATCACAAGCTCTTCACTGGTGCTGTCCGACATCAATACTTCACCCAGTGGCTTCAGTTTCCCCTGGCGCAGAGTGCGTCTCAAAGTCTGCTTCGTTTCGGGTATCGGCATATTATGCGGCTCAAAGTAGGCTGCAAAAGCTTCCACGAGCCCGCCCCGGTTACAGCGATAGTCCGGGAAGTGATAAGAGAATATGTGTGCCAGCTCGTGGTATGTGTCACATTGATAGGACTGGTCGTAAACCTCGCAGACGTGCTTGTTTGTCCTTGTATTGCACGGCGTCCACTTCGTGCCGCTTCCCAGTGCCTTTGCCTCCATATCCGGGTACAAGTCAATCGTGGTTGCATCAGGCAGCTCCATCTGCAATACCCTGCTGAGGTGGTCGTAGGCCTGCTCCCGTTCCCTGATAATCTTCTCGATATTCTGCTCGGCGTAGGAGCCGGGCCTATACCGGAACAAAAAGTGCTCCGATCGCCTTTGGGCGGTCAGCCTGGCCCGCTCGGCCACCGGCGGGTGCGCCGGGATAACGCACTGGCCATGCTGCGCCGCCCGTAGAAGATTGAATGAGCCGTAGCTAACAAGCTCGACGTCCCATTCGCGCCTGTCATGCTCACCAAAATTAGCAGTGTCTCTGTGCGGCTCAAATAGCGTGAAAACCAGAACGGGTTCAGGTCCGACCGGAGGAATGTTGTAAGGTACCGTGATAAGCGCCGTGTCCCCGGCAGATATTGTCTCGACGGATTTCCAGAAGAATCCACGCGGCCGAGCCAATACTCCTTTGGTCTCTATGTTACTGGGGTCATTCACCGCCACGTAAGCGCCGAGCATCAGTTCCTCGTTTGTTTTATTATGCACCTTAAGAAGTACCTGATTGCCCCGGTCTTCGGAATGCGCCAGTTGCACCTGCTCAACTTCAAAACGCTCATCATCTACCTTCGTAAGCTCGATGTCCCCCGCGGATACTTCACCCACAATGAAGGGGTCTATGGTCACGACTACCGTTCGCGCCGAGGGTGACGCCTCCAGGCTATGATGCGGCTGGCCCATCCTCAACATGAATCTGATTGGCCGCGTGGCCGAGCCGATGGGTACAATCGTGTCTATTTCCCGTTTTTCACGCGGACCCAACGTGTAGTAGACTCCCATCCCCGAGTTGCCAAAGCCCTTCTTTTTGCCCTCAGTCCTGTAGTTGACCTTGAAATACAGAGGCTTCGCCGTCAGATTCTCGACGGGCAGATTAAGCCTGACCACGGGAAACAACCCGAGATGCCACGGAACGCCATAGAAGGCCGAGTCAACCATGGTCAGCTTGCCTACCGACAAGTCCTGCTGCCAGTGCTCTGGAATGTTTACTTGATAAGGACCGGATCTCTGGGGCGCCGCACACCCGGCAGCCATAAGGAAACCAAATAGACTCGCCAACAAGTTCATCTTGTTCCAAAGAATGAGCCTGCTGCAAGCCGTCCGTCCGTAATGTCTCGCTGGCGACACCTTCATTCCCTTACACGTTCGTCGAAATCCCCTATCAAGTGGCAATGCCACAGACTTTGTTTAGTTCTTCCTGCGTGGTTGTGCCCTCATTGACGAGGCGCTGCCCATCGGTCAGCATATTCGTATGTCCCCTGCTCATAAGCAGTGCCTCCAGCTCTTCGAGGTCGGCCTTTGCCAGAATTGCCTTTCGCAGCGGCCCATCCAGTTGAACCATTTCCGCAATGAGGACCCGGCCTTTGAAGCCCGTGTTAAAGCAATCCTCACATCCCACTGCTTCGAACTCACTGCCTTGCGTTTTCTTCTTGCATTTGCCGCAGAGTTTCCTTACCAGCCGCTGGTTGAGTACCGCCGAAACGCTCGATGTCACCTGATAAGGTTCGATGCCCATCTCCAGCAGGCGCAGAAGCGCCCCGGCGGGGCTGCCGCTGTGCATAGTGCTCATCAGCAGATGTCCGGTCAGGCCCGCCTCGATGACAATGTTGGCGGTCTCGGCGTCCCGAATCTCGCCTATCATCAATACCTGCGGGTCCTGCCTCAGCAACGAGCGCAGGGCCGTGGGAAATGTCATCTCGCCGTGCGGCTTGATCTCCACCTGCGTAGCGCCTTCGATTCGAATTTCCACGGGATCTTCGAGAGTGACAATACTTTTGCCGCTGAAGCGTTCGAGTATGTGCCGCAACAGAGCCGCCAGCGTCGTGCTCTTTCCGCTGCCCGCCGGGCCTGTAAGCAGCAGTACGCCCTGGTTCTGGGCCGCGATTCTTTGCAGCGATGTATATATGTGTTTCGAGAACCCCAGTCGCTCCAGCTCCGTCAGATCCTGGTGGCGGTAGAACAGCCGGACCACCGCCCGCTGGCCGTGTATCGTGGGAAAGACAGCCAGTCGTTGGTCCGTAAGCCGGTCGCGGCCCCCGGCAATATTAATCCTGCCTTCCTGCGGTATGTCGTTGCGATAGGTCAAGAGGCCGCCAAGCACCTTGAGCCGGGCAATCACATTGTCGCAAATCGCTTTGGGCAGCTTTTCGACCACCTCGAGCACCCCATCGAGGCGAAACTTGACCACCAGTTCGGCGCCTGTCGGCTCGAAATGTACGTCGCTGGCGCCCGATTCCACTGCCTTTGAGAGCAAGTCATCTACGATAGACACGACATCGCCTGCCTGCGGCTTAATGTCATAACCATTGTTCTTAGAAGAAGTTATGTTCATATTTGTCACGCCTGCCGGCCTATAATACTGTTCAGGAGACGATTGTAATTCGTAGCTAAGACGCGCAAGCCCCACCGAACGTTAACCGGAAAATCAAACTTTTTTCAACATTTTTGTGCGGATTTCGGTTAACATATTACTGAGAACTGCGTCTTAGAAGCAGAAGCACGAAAAACCAAGACAGGTGGTTATGTTCGATAAGACGGTCAGTTGTGGCCTGACGTGGGACTTTCCCATCGCTCAGTCTGTTGATGCAAGCCAGCGGTGGATATTGTCTGCCATGCAGCGGCACGGGCCGGAGTTGGTGACTATGCTGTGGCGAATACTCGGCAACGAACAGGATGTCTGCGATGCCTACCAGGATACGTTCCTGCAGCTTGCCCATCACGAAGCCAGACAAAAGCCAAAACACATAAAGGCCTATATCTTCCGCACGGCGAGCAACACGGCAATCTCAATGCTGAGACGCAGAATGGCCGAGAGAAGACTTTCGCAAGCGGTGGCCGAGAGCAAATTCGCCACAAACCCGTTTGAAAGCATATCCGCAGATCATCGGGCAGGCTCGCCTACCGATGATCTCGATGCCAAACAACTTCAGGAAACACTGAGATATTACATAACGCAGCTTCCGGAAAATCTAAGGAATGTTATTACTCTGCGCGATCTCGCCGAGCTTACGTATGATCAGGTTGCCGATATATTAGGCCTGTCGGCAGGGACCGCCAGAGTTTACAGGTGCAAAGCCATTCAACTGCTCGCCGCATGGATGAGCAAAGAAAAGAAAGAAATATGACAAGCAAAAGCGAATACAACAGGTGCAGGAAAATCAAGAGCTGGCTGTTCGAGTGTTTGACCAATCATATCGGCCCGGACGCCGGGTGGGTGCAGAGGCATATAGCAGGTTGTCCGAGATGCCGGCGGCGGTTGGCGGCGGTGAGCAGGGTTCACTTGGCCTTATCGATGATAAAGGCCCAGCCTCACAGTCTGGATTTATTGATGCGGGCGAACACAAAGGCGGTGGGTGTTCTGCAGCACGGCCTGCGCGAGCAGCCGAAGGCTCAGAAGCTTCAGACAGCCCGGCCCGAGCCGAAGCTGTCGCAAAAGTGCGGCAAGTACGCGCACTCGGCGGCAAATACCGCCGCCTGCATTACCATCCTGTTTCTCGCCAAGGTTGGCATCTTAGGCTCGATGAGCAAGTTCCAGTCGCAAGGACAGGAGGCCGTCAAGCAGTACTATGTCAGCCAGGTGGGCCAGGACATGACCGACCAAATCTTCTCCGCCTGAAAAAGTCCTGCGTCTCTTTCAACTCCACGGCAGCAATTCCAATCATAGCGGCGATGCGCTCGGCGCACCTGTGATTCTCTTAACTACTTGTCGGCAAAGAGGTTACACATCCGCCCGCGATTGAGATTCTCCGGGCCGCACATTCTATAAAAAAAAAATCGAAAATTCCTGATTTCCCTGCTTGACAAGAATAGTGGTTTGCTTCACAATCATCTCTAGATTGACGACAGGAAGGCTTCGGGCCGTGCCGTACCCCATGGTTGTGTCTTCTTGGAAGCCGGCGGGAGTTCTTCTTATAGTCGGAAGGTTTGAGCGCGGCTTTCAGCCGGGCTGACGCTTACAACGAGCCAAGGCAGCCGGGACCACGCCCACTGATAAGACGCGGAAGTATGTAGCTGGATTGAGGATGAAATAGAGGACGTAGAGCGTGTGCGCTTACCGCACACGGAAAGTATCGGCAAGAGGTTCTGAGCAGGAATTGAGGTGATGCCTATGATTTGAGTGTTCTACGATTGGTAAAAGGGATCCAGAATATGGGTCTAAAGTCTTCGTTATTGTTTTTCACCTTTTTGAAGGGACGTGTATCATGATAGGCGTGAACATATACCGGGCGGGTTCTTTTTCTGTTCTCTTGGCTGTTGTGCTGCTCTGTGGGAGAGCCCAATTCCTTCCATCAGACCTTGAGATCTCCGCTGCGCAAGTAGTTGGAGGTGTTGGGACATGCACGTGTTGCAGCTTTTACCTTTGCTCCGGACTAGGCACTGCTTGTGGTACAAATAGTTACGCCATTAGCAACACCGGGAGGCGGGCAAGCTGCAACTGTAATATCAGTACAACAAATCCTTGCGGAAGTGGCGGAGCCTGTGATGGCAGGAGGACCGGGACAGGCAATGATTGTACTACTTGCTAGTACTGACTCCTAAATAATCGGTTATAAGGATCGGCGATAGGTCCGCCGATCCCTAGTTGGTGAAGTGAAGGTGCGTCTGGTATTAAACGCATTGTCCGTATAGTGTCGCTTTCTCCTCATCAACGATGCAGCGAACGCAGGAAATAGGCCACAAAGGCCTGTTCTTGAGCCTTTGCGAATGCGACAACAGAATGGGCGTAATCGGCCATTAAACCTGGATATGCGGCGCGCAAAAGACCGTAAGGTCCCTCTTAAGGAGACCGTAATATGGCTTGCTCACCAGAAAAAGGACATAGTGTACTCTGCGCATTAGTGTGTTCAATATCTTTGCCGCTCCTGTGCTTAAGAGGTGCCACATACGAAAACAATAAGCCTTGGACGGCTGAGGCGTTACTTCGCACAACGGAAGAGAATTTTAGTGGTCGCTTGCCTCTGGCTTATGACAGCGAAGTCGTTATTACCTACGCTCACCGAAATGGTGAGGAGCACACGGTCACAAAACAGCGCTATCTTGCTAAGTTCCGGCAGGACAATCAAAAGGCGGATGTTTTGAACGTGCGATTTGACACAATTGACGGAGAGGAGGTTCCTGCAATAGAATCCCGTGCATTCTGGGATGGTTCTCTATTCTTTAACAGGAATAAGCTGCAAGAAAACGGGGCAACAAACGTTGCTTATTTCTCGCGTGATGAATCCCTGAGAGGGGTTTTGATGAGCTACGATTCTGGATGCTCTTTCCTTGACGGCTTGTTTCCCGGTGGTACACAGCATGTCACCTCAACCATGCGCAAGTGTTCACATCTGGTCCTGCAAGAGCACTTGGAAGAAGTAGATGGTGTACCCTGTTATGTCGTGCAGGCTACAGGAAAATATGGCCAGTACAAAATATGGATCGACCCCACACGCGGTTACAACATTCGTAAAGCTGCCATGCGAAAAGAAGTCGGTGACCTCTTCGATGATGAAAAGCCTTTGTCTGCTGATCAAACGCAATTCTTGGAGTTCACCGTGCATAATATCGAGGTTGAGAATGTGGGTGGAGTGTGGTTTCCCGTCGGCGGCAGAGCCGAGAAACACGAGGTATATAAGGGCAAGGAATATCGGTATCAATATTCAGCTCATCGATCAAACATTGTTTGGAACCCTGACTTTGAGGCCCTGGGTGCATTCAGAATCGACCTGCCGGAAGGGGCTTACATCAGAAACGACCAAGAGCCAGGGGTTCGATATGAATGGCGAGCTGGCAGGATAAGGCCTTACTTTGACCACGTAGTAATGGACTACATCGATGAGCAGGCCCGACTTCTCTTGCAGACCAGAGAAAAGGTGAGCAACAAGGTAGGCGGCAGAACTTCCGAAAAACACACCGACAGCGCAACGAAGGCACGTGCACATCCAGCAATCTCGGACAAACACGAAGATGCGGGGGACCGAAGCCTCGAAACAATGCCACGATCTCGGGCTTTTCTCACTTCCTCGCGAATTGTGGCCATAATAGCAATAGCACTTGCAATGGCTTGCTGCCTTTTCTTTTCTTGGCGAAGACGGCAGATCTAACCGCAGCTGCAAAACAGCACGTTTCCTTTAAGGCGACCGTAAGAATGAACCATCACAGCCTCCCCCCTAAGACTTTGACCTTCTTCGTGCTTGTATCTGTACTTGCTTTGACCGGTTCGCTTACAACATCGGGTGGTCAAGAGCGCGTCGAAAATGCCCCAAACAGACCTCCAAGTTTCAGGCCCTACGCCCCATATTGCGGGCTACGATGTGTTTACGCGGCGCTCAAGATAGCGTGCACAGACACAGCCTTTGCTGACCTGCTCAAACCTGAGTATATCGGTCACGAACACGGCAGTTCGCTGGCCGAGCTCCGCAAGGCCGTCCAGGACCATGGTTTATACGCAAAACCAGTACAGAGACTAAGCATTAGGGAGCTTCGGCAATCACCCCACGCGATAATCCTCCATGTGAAATCTGACCCCGGCCGCAAACGGTACGACCACTACGTCCTCTTCCTCGGAACAGAAAACGAGCAGGCCAAATTATTCGATCCGCCCAGACCGATAAGCCTAATTGCGTTTCATGAACTCGCCTCGTGCTGGGATGGAACCGGGTTGATTATATCTACCGAGCCGATTCAACTCGGCACTATCTTCGCTCCCGCAAGAAAACGATTTGCAATGTACGCAGCGGCGGCTCTCGCCATTATTCTAATCGTGCGTTGGGGGAGGCGATGGTTTCCGCAAATGCTGCTAAACTCCCGGCGTAAATTACTCGCGCTCTCCGCAGCACAAGGTGCCCTACTCGGCATCGTGGCCCTACTTGCAGCGTTCGTCTATCATTTCGCCAACGAGGAAGGCTTCCTTGCTCACGCAAACGCCACGTCCTCCATTCAGCAGGCGCACCTCGGAAATTTCATTCCGAAGGCAGACGAGCGAGACGTTGGTGAGTTGCTTAATAAGGGCGGCGCTATATTTGTCGATGCTCGGTACGCCCGCGATTTCCAAGCGGGCCATTTGGAAGGCGCCATCAACGTTCCGGCTGATGCCAATGAGCAGCAGCGCCAAAAGGCAATGACCCATATTGCCAAAGACGCTCGCATTGTCGTTTACTGTGAAAGCGCCGGCTGCCGGTTTGCCGAGAAGGTTGCCGTCAGACTTATTGAAGACGGCTTCTCGAATGTCTCCATATTGACGGGCGGCTGGCAGCAATGGCAGCCAAAGAACATTGAGTAAGGCAAGCGGCAGTTATGAAGTTCAATAAACTAATGGCAACAAAGCTACTTAATGGTTTTTCGGTCGTTGTAAGATTGGCCCTCGGCTGTCTTTTTCTATGGAGCAGTCTGCCGAAAATACGCCAGCCTTATGATTTTCTCTCCGCCGTGTATGAATATGAATTGGTGGGCCCCAAGCTGGGTATGCTGGTCGCGATGACGCTTCCGTGGCTGGAGTTACTGGTGGGTATATGTCTGGTCGGCGGTATCTTTGTCAGCGGCGCCCTGCTGGCCAGCGCGGCAATGGCGGCAATGTTCACCTTCGTCATTGCCTCCGCACTGTACCGAGGCCTTGACATTAGCTGCGGCTGCTTCGGCGCCTCCAGCGCCGATACTGTCAACTACTCCACCCTGATTCGCGCGTGTTTGATAATGCTCTTCAGCGTTGCGGCCTATATTGTCGCAGTTCTTGTCGTTCCTTCCGTTAGCACGAGAGAACCAGATAAAATCTCCGCAGAAATACAGCCCGTTTGAAAGGGCAAACCGCAGCTTACGGATTTCGGCCCGAGCCGAAGCTGTCGCAAAAGTGCGGCAAGTACGCGCACTCGGCGGCAAATGCGGCCGCCTGCATTACCATCCTGTTTCTCGCAAAGGTGGGTATCTTAGGCTCGATGAGCAAGTTTCAGTCGGAGGGACAAGGGGCCATGAAGCAGTACTATGCCCATCAGGTCGGTCAGGACATGACCGATGAGATTTTCTCTGCCTAAAAGCCTGTCTGTGTCCGTGGGAAACAGGCCGCAATTCAAGTCTTGAAAACAGGCTGTTCCGAATAATGGGCAGGTGGATTCGGGGTTCCAAACGCCCGAGAAAAACCGTTCGGGGCCCCAGAGGCACAAATTTCCCCCCGCCTGCCCAAATTTGCGCCTCTGCCCAAACGATTTTTCTCTCGAAATAGCTCCAAGACCCCGGCCTGACCGTTTCACCTACGCATTGACCGGATGAACGCAAAATCGTTTATGGGTTCTTGTATCAATCTGACGAATCCCCGTTACCTCGCCTCGCGCAGGCGCCTTTAATATGTGGAGTGGGAGGTTGAAATAAGGTTATTTGGGTGTGTAAACCGGCCGTGATCCGTCTGCACAAAAAAAAGGCGTCAGGTGATTGTAAGGAAAAGGAGGCGTAAGATGAGACTGTGGTTCAACAAGAAAGCCAGGAGCAGGTCGAAGCCCCCGATATGCAAGGAGCTGGATGCTCATAATTGGCAGACCAAAATGGAAGTGCAGCGCCTCATCGCAGGCAAACCCGAGCTGTCGCTGCAAGGCCGGCAGCAATATACGTGGGCAAGATAGAGTTCACAGCCGCCTATTTGCCGCCCCCCGCTTGTTTTTGTAAAATGGTCTCGATTTCATCCATGGTTCGATTCATGACGGTCATGGTCTTGTCGAACGGTTCGCGGGTCGTCATGTCCACGCCGGCTTTTTTCAACAGCGCAATCGGATAGTCGGAGCCGCCCGACGATATGAATTGGATGTATTTTTCCACCTCTCCTTTTCCCCCGCTCAGCACCTTTTCCGATAAGGCCGTGGACGCCGTGAAGGACGTTGAATACTGATACACATAGAAGTCGTAATAGAAGTGCGGGATGTACGCCCATTCGATCTTGTACAAATCGTCGATAAGACAGATGCCCTTATCCTGCCCGTAATATTTTGTCAGAATGTCACCATATAGTTCGGTCAGGACGTCGCCCGTCAGCGGCTCGCCGCGCTCGGCCTTTTCGTGCATCTTCAGCTCGAATTCGGCAAATTGGGTCTGCCGGAAAACCGTGACCCGGATTCCCTCCAGGTAATTCATCAGCAGGGACACCCGGGTATCGTCGTCTTTCACCTCCTGCAGCATCTTGTTTATCAGCAGGGCCTCGTTGAAAGTGGAAGCGACTTCGGCCACGAACGTCGGATAGTCGGCCGTGGCGTAAGGCTGATTCTTGTTCGAATAATAGCTGTGCATGGTGTGGCCCAGCTCGTGCGCCAGTGTGCTGACATCATCGTATTGTCCATTGAAATTCAGGAGGATATACGGATGAACGTCGTATGCGCTGCCGTTGGAATAGGCCCCCATCTTCTTGCCGGGCGTCGGATAAACGTCGATCCATCGGTCTTCGAATGCCTTTTCCACAACCTTCTGGTACTCCGGGCCCAGCGGTTTCAACGAGTCGATAATGAGCTTCTTCGCTTCTTCATAACTGTATTTTAGGTCGATGCCTTTGACCGCGGGCGCGTAAAGGTCCGAGTACTTCAGTGTATCGACGCCCAGCATGCGTTTTTTCAGACGCAGGTAACGGTGAAACGAATCGAGGTTCCTGTTCACATTGTCAATAAGGGTATGATAAACCTCTGTCGGGATGTTGTCGGCGTCCAATTCGCTTGCCAGGGACGATTCGTAATGGCGGGCGCGGGCGTAAAATATATGCTTCTTAACATTGCCATACAGCTGCACGCCGAAGGTCTGTTTGAAGTCCGCATACATGTTCCAAAATGCCTTGAAGACTGCTTCGCGGTCCCCGCGATTGGGCGAGGCGCGATAACGCGCATAGCCGGCCTGATTCAACCGCGCTTTTGTGCCGTCGCTTAGCTGGATCTCGGGAAAGGGCAGCTCCGCATTGCTGAAGACAAGATAGATCGACGCCGGGCTGTCCGCCAGAAGGCTTGCCTCCGCCAGTATCTTCTCTTCTTTTTCAGATAACTTGTGGGCCTTGCGCCGCTGTATGTCGTGCAGGTACATTCTGTAAACCTTGAGAGCGGGCTCTTTCGCGATGAACTCGTCGATTTTGTCTTTTTCCATTTCTGCGATTTCCGGCTCGATAAAAGATGCTTTGGAGCTGTAGTCGGTAATAAGCTGCTCCAATTCCTGCTTCATTGCCAGGTACTTCGAATCGCGCGTATCCTCATCGTATTTCATCGAAGCGTAGCTGTGCAGCCGGCCAAATTCCCTCGAAAGATTACTGTTGAATTCCAGACAGGCCAGCAGCTCGGACGGCGATCTCGCCAATGCGCCTTTGTACTTTGAAACGTCATCAAATTGAGCGACCAGCTTTTTCACGGCTTGCCGCCACGCCTCGTCTGAAGCATAGAGGTCTTCGAGCCTCCAGGTGTCCGCGGCAGCAGCTTGCGACCTTTGAAGAGTCTGCGACAGGACCGGCGTCCGAAAAAACGGAGAAAGCACAACCAATGCCGCGATGAGACTGAAAAGCCTGTTCATGGTACGCCCTTTCAAACAGATATTTGCAGCGCTCGATACAGTATTTCGACCACTCATGGATTTCCAGATTACTAAGCACATCTTAAACGGTCAGGCAGGTCCTCGCAACCCCGGAAAGCTCAGGATTTTGAGCGGAGAAACTTCTGGTCTGCCAGCCCGACTTCATTGCGCCGGACGCCCTTATGGAAGGCCCACAGGCAGGACGACGGCACAGATGACTCCCAATCGCACCGAACCTGTGCCGCCCAAGCCTCGGGGGTGCTTTTTCGTCCCGGCCTCTTGCAGCAGGACGCCTGCAAGAAGTGTGGGCCCTTGAGATCAGCTTTACCCGGAACACGCCTTTCGCCCAAACAACGGCAATCTACAACCGCCGGCCTTGGTTTTATCAGACCGCCTCAGTTTCAGTGCAGGCAATTCTGCCGCACCGACAGAGGCTGGGCGGCACGGGCCGGTTGCGCCCGTCCAGGGCCAAAGAGGCGCTGGCGCCTGCGCAAATGTAGCAAAAACAGTACTGAAAAGCCAAATTCACGTAAAGTTGTTGCGTGGACAAGCCGATACTTAATTTGTGTGTTCGTGCTGCAAGAGCAGAACAATGAAGGGAAGGTTTCCCGTTAGTTACGTTTGCCGTGCGGGCCTTTTCGCGAGCAAAAGACCGAAGCAGGGCCTGCGCGGCTGCGAGACACGGGCCAGAGAGAGAGGGTGATTTATGTCGCTTCAATCAAGAGAAGCAAGGGTCTTCACCACATTGCTGGTTTCAATGACGGTCTGCGCGCTGTTGATGCTCGCATTGGGTAAGAATCCACCTTCGGCGGGCGCCTTTTGCCTTAACAGCTACTGGCGCCTGGAGGCGGTCGAAGATGTGATTCGGTCCCGAGCCAGTCAACACGCGGGTCGCTGGGACGCGATCGAAGTTTACTACAGCGGCAGCAAGGGTGGAAACATCGAGCAGCTCGCATCGCTGCGAGGGCTGGCAAGCGTCGAGGAGCTTAACTGCCATTTTGTCATCTACAACGGTCTGGGCGGAGCAGACGGCCGGATACAATCCACCGAACGATGGCAAAGACAATGGTCCGCCGTGCCGCAGTCCACATGGAAGGGCAGCGAGAAAACCATCCGGATCTGCGTTATCTCAACAGGCAAAATCGACCCGCCAACGGACTACCAGATAAAAAGGGTCGAGGAGCTTGTGGAGCAGCTGCGCGGCAAGTTCGATATTGCACGCGAATCGGTTCGCTATCCGGACGATTGGTAGTAGGCTAAGCCCACCGGACAGAAGCAGAGCCCGTCACCATATAGGACCTGACAAACTTGGCTGCGCGCCAGGAACGACAACATCCCATAAAAACGCCCCGGATGTGATTATATTGCCGCAGTATATTAACAGCCAAATCCGCCTTAAGTGGGGATTTGCCGAGGCCGATACGGATAAGGGACCGTGGCGCACGGGTGAAGGTCTGGAAGAACCGATACCTGGGAAAGGACCGAGAAATGTTAAAGAAGCCGAGACTATTGCTGAACGCACTCTTTGGGTGGTTCGACGGCTGGCTGGGAATGGACATGGGCATTGATCTTGGCACGTGCACGACCGTGGTATGTGCCCGGGGGCGGGGGATAGTGCTGAATGAACCTTCGGTAGTCGCGATTAACAAAGCTACGAAAGTCGTCCTCAATGACGGCGAGGCCGTGGGTACGGTCGCACGCCAGATGTTGGGCAAGACGCCCGGTTCAATCAGTGCGATAAGACCGTTGAAAGACGGCGTGATAAGCGATTTCGAAACCACCGAAGCGATGCTCAGCTACTTTATGCGAAAGGTTCGCGGCACAAGACGAGGAGTATTGGTCAAGCCTCGCGTCGTGATTGCCATCCCCAGCGGGATCACGGCTGTGGAGCGCCGTGCCGTCATCGACTGTGCCGAACGCGCCGGAGCCCGCAAGGTCTACCTCGTGGATGAACCGCTGGCCGCCGGGATAGGGGCCGGACTTCCCATTACGAACCCAACCGCGTCGATGATTGTGGACATCGGCGGCGGCACGACCGAAGTGGCCATAATGAGCCTCGCGGACATAGCCGTAAGTGAATCCGTCCGCGTCGGCGGAGATGACATGGACGAGGCCATAATAAATCACCTCAAGAAGACATACAATCTGCAAATTGGCGAGCGGCGCGCCGAAGCGGTGAAAATGGAAATAGGCTCGGCGGCGCCGCTGGAAGAGGAATTGACGATGGAGGTCGCCGGCCGAGACACTATCTCCGGGCTGCCGCGAAAAATCACGATAACCAGCGAGGAGATCCGCCAGGCGCTTCGCGACCCCATCTCGGCGATCATAGATGCCGTCACTCGTACGCTCGAAAGGGCGGCGCCGGAGCTCTCGGCGGACCTCATCGACAATGGCATCCACATCTGCGGGGGAGGGTCGCTCCTGCGGGGGATGGCCAGGATGCTGGCAAACGCGACCGGCCTGAAGGTTCAGCAGGTGGAGAATCCGCTGATCTCGGTAGCCCAGGGCACGAGTATTTACCTTGAAAATCTCGAGTTGTGGAAAGACGCCGTAGAGGATGGCGACTACGGATGGGAATAGGCGGTCACGCCCCCGGCATGGAGGCTGATCAGGGGCCGCCCAGGGCGCCACTGAGCAAGACACAATCATGGCAAGAAGAGAAAACGCAATCTCCAGCCCAATACTGTTTGCCTGGTTAATGTCGGCGGGGCTCATCTTTTTCTTCACGCCCCAGCACTGGGGCAACAAGCTGCAATTCTCCTTTTCTCGCATTCTCGCCGCGCCTTTGAGTCTGGGCAGGAAGCTTTCGCTTCCGATGGGGATGAGAGGGGTATCCGCCGGGACAGCGAACACGAGCAGATACAATCTTCTTCGCAATGAGCTGGCAAACATCAAGGAGCAGCTCGCCCTTGAGCGCCAGAAGGTTGAAAGACTTTCGGGTCTGCGCGACAGGTCGGTGTGGAAGGGTGTCAGTTTTGTGCTGGCGGATATAATCACCGCCGCACACAACGGCGCCCGAAGCCGCCTCGTTATAAATCGCGGAACGAACGACGGCCTGGCCGTGGGACAGTTTGTTCTCGGTGACAATAGCATCATCGGCACAATTTCAGAGATTGACTCACGCACGGCACAGGTAACGCTCATAACCGACCCCGCATCGAAGATTGCGGTCAAGATATCGGAGGGCAGGGACATCGGGAGCTTCAATCAGGCGGAGTTGGGCGCCGAAGCCGAGGCAATAATGCAGGGCGCGGGGGAGAATTCGGCAAAGGTGCTGCTGGTTCCGGCAAAACACAAGGTGGAACTGGGCGCCGTGGTTTACGCGCAGAAAAAACCGGGGTTTCTCGATACGGCCACCGTCGCCGCAATCGTAAGCAAATTCAGAAGGGACGCTGAAAATCCGCTGCTGTGGGACATAACGGTCGAGCCTGCCTGCGAGATAGAAGGCCTGAAGGAGGTGGCGGTGGTGGTAATGAATCCGCAGGAATAAGGACCTTCTGCCGTAACCGGGCTTGGTATCTCGCGGAGCGTCAAGCCTATCGCGACGCAAATACTCCAAATTTGAAGCACCAAGTACGTGATTATCTCAAATCCCGAATTTAGAATGTTCGAGACCGCCCGCGACTTTTTTGACGGCTTGCTCAGGCGCCCAGGCGCGGCAGGAAATCATTCGACAGTGACGGCTGTGCCGCTGGCGCTGACCATCAGCATCGCAGCCTGAGCACCGACCGTCTCATAGTCGAGATCGATGCCGACGACCGCGTTCGCACCGAGCTGGGCGGCCTGCTGCTCGACCTCCTGCAGGGCTATTTCGCGGGCCCTTCGCAGCTCCTTTTCATAGGCCGCCGAGCGCCCGCCGACGATATCGCGTATGCCGGCAAAGAAATCCTTGAAGATGTTCGCGCCGAGGATGGCCTCCCCTGTAACTATCGCATGATACTGCTTGATTGCTCTGCCCTGAATAGTGGGGGTCGTTGATAGAATCATTTCCAAGCTCCTGTTTCCAATTGCCGTGACTATTGATTATGCGCCTCCCCGAAAAGCTGAAAGCGCTACTGTGGAAACCATTCCGAACGCTCCGAGGGTCGTCTTCATCTGCTTAGGCAGAGCCTTCTTGTTCTTTGGCGTCACCATCTTGTGGGTCGAATCTGGGGTCGATGGGACCTTTGTACCAGATGTTCACTCCGAACGTACCGAGAACACCAAAAGCCAGAAGAAGGAAACCAATGTATTGAGCAGGAAGGAAATCAATTTTCCATCCCCTGTATCCAGCGTAGATGAGAGCAACTCCGACGCAAATTATATAAACGACACTCAATCTGCGCCAGCGTTTTCTCTGGTTACGTTTTATACTTGCAGCCGTAGGGTTTTTCATTTCATTTTCCACCTCACGCCGTTCCAAGTAATGTTGAAGCCAGATGAGTATAAGCACGAGAGGATACGCGACGCCTATGGCAATAATCCCCCGTATCAATTCACTCTTTGGTCTGGTCGTTTGCCCTGAAAGCAGATCAGATATAAATGCGATCAGTAAGGCGATGCACAATATATGACATGCGATGGCTTTAGGACTGAGCAAAGCGCGCACAAGAGAGACCTTCGAAGATTGCGCGTGCGCCGGACTTGTGCCAGCGGTTACAGGGCATCGTTGGCTGTTTAAACCGATCCAATCGTCTGTACATCGGTTCTCACCAAGTTTCAGAGCGTCGAATTCGTCGCACGCACCACCCTTCGTTACACCAAGGCAACGCAGGGCGTTGTTGATAGCGTCACGGCCGACCACCAGTCGTTGTTCAAATCGTTCCTGTTTCACAACGAAGCTGGCTTGCGTTCCAAGACCGCCGAAGAATTCAGCCTCGATGTAGGCCAGCGTCCCCCCTTTGGAGACCTTCTTAATGAGTACCTCCAGGGGGTGTGGAATCACGGTTGATTCCTGGCCCGTAAAAGGTAGTAGTGGGATGCCCAAGTCCCGGCGCAAGCTCTCTGTGAGAGGTATCATCCCGAAGCCCTGCGGTATGGCGACAACCATGACATTGGGTTCGTGCAAAGCAGCCAGCACTCCGACAGGACCGATTATTGCCTGGATGGTGTATGACATTTTCTATCCTCGTAGCTACTGCTTGCGTGACTACTGAATAAGAACTTTGTTTTCAGACTCCGTGCCCTTGGGGTCGTGCAGCACATAATGGTGTGCACGACACAGCTTACAGTTTCTTGCCGCTTACCGGAATGTGCACCTCGGCGACCCACGCAGACATGCCAATCAAGTATCCGTTCGCCGGTGCATACGTCTTTCTGAAGAAAGAGTATCAGAAAGAAATTTTGGCGTCAAGGCAGGAAATAACATGAATCGTACCCGAGGCGGAAGCGCAACCCGAGTAAATGTTTGCCGCACGGCGGACTTATCGTTCGGGGGCGGCTGGTCACGTGGCATTGTCGCAGTCGCGCCAATTTCTTTATCGGGTCTTGCGGGGGGTGGATATTCCACAATCTTTGCCGGGCCGATTTGGACCGCACGGGGACGTTGCTTATACTTTATTAAGTGGAAATAATGATGGTCTGAACATCGGGGGAACCAATTATGAAAATCAAGAGTCTGCTGTCATGGACAGTCGTGGCGGCTTTTGTGGTATTGATGCTGGCCTCGTGCTCGACTACGAGGGTGGTGTACCCATCGCCGGGCAACAAGATAGGCCACGGGCCTCCCCCGCACGCACCGGCGCACGGTTGTCGTCGGAAGCTGCCGGCCGGCGTGGAGGTTGTTCTCGACACCGATTGCGGGGTCTATGTGGTGGTAGGCATGGACGGGCATTTCTGGCTGGACGGTTATTACTACCGCTTTTACAACGGGGGATGGCAAGTGAGCGTGAGCCTTGATGGCGGCTGGAAAGCGGCAGGTGACGAGACGCTGCCGCCGGGGCTTCGCGGCAAGTACAAACCCAAGCACGCCTCGCAGCAGCATCCTGGCCGCGGGTGGGGCCTGGCCAAGAAGAACCGATAAGGGCAGTAAGGAAGCAGAGCACATAGCTACTGAAGCGCTGCGGAGGATTGGCGCCAGACATAGCAAGGCCACAGCAGATGGACTCAGAGGCAGTGGGGGGGGCAGAGTTCTTCGACCACGCTGAGCATGACTGTCGCCGGCCCTATCTCGCATTGCGCTGCGCTAAGTGCTCGATCTATTGTCAATTGCGCCACAAACCCGAGAAAGCATACACTCCATAATATTTCCTCGCCGATTCATCGTCTTTGGCGGCAATTTCACCATCGAACAGTGCTCTGTCGGGCGGCGTAAGTCGCTGCGGCAGCGGCAATAGACAATTCCTTGAACTCTTCCTCTTTCCGACGCCCCTGCCGCCACATTTCACCGAAAGATGAAAAAGACGCATGCCCGCAATTGCACATCCGCCGACGATGTGGTAAGGTGTGCGCGGTTCGAAGAGACATTTAAGGAGAATGGTCATGAAGCGTGTGTTGATTTTGGTGTTGGCGGCTCAGGTCGCCCTGTTTGTCGGCGGATGCGAGAAGAAGTCGGGCGGTCCTTCGGGCCCCGGTGATGTGGAAGGCGGCGCCGAGCCGGCTGTGAGGGAGCGGGAGGCATTTAGTCCCCCGGTAGTGGTGGAAGAGGAGGAAGTGGTTGAGCCGGACCCAAATCGCGGACTGGCGGGCTGGTGGAAGCTTGATGAGGATTCCGGCACAACGGCGGCGGATTCATCTGGAAACGGGCGTGACGGTACGCTTATGGGCAACGTCTCTTTTGACAATAACTCGGTTGAGGGCCAGGTGGGCAATGCGCTCAGGCTGGAGGGCAAAGGCGTTTACATCCAGATAACCGGATACAAGGGTGTGACGGGTACTGCGCCGCGGACGGTGGCGGCGTGGATTAAGACGGAGCATGATAACGGCCAGATATTGTCGTGGGGGCGCGAGGAGGGCGGTGCGATGTTCAACTTCGGCTTTGTGCCGGGCCGGCGCCGGGTCGGGGTGACGCCAGAGGGTGGGTATCTGTATATGAAGGATAGTACGACCGACAACAAGTGGCACCACGTGGCGGCCGTTGTCGAGGAGGCGGCGCTGCCGAACCTGTATGACAATGTGAAGCTGTTTCTGGACGGGGATGCGGCGGTGATTCACGATATCGGTGTTCTGGACCTGTATCCGATTCAGACGGGCAGCGACTTGGATGTTAGCGTCGGCAAGGGCTTCAGCGGCGCTCTCGATGACGTGCGGCTGTATGACCGCGCCCTGACCGAGAAGGAGATAGAGCTGCTCTATAAGTCCACGAAGAAGTAATCAAGGGGCGAACACAGACAGACATGCGCCCGCTACAGTGTGGTACCTCCTCGGCGATGACCGAGCCAACACGTTTTCAGATTGGATTCTGACGTACGAATCTTTTGGCGGCTTTGCGGAGCAGGTCAGCGCTGTTCGCGAGGGCAGCGTCGAGGGACATGCGGGGCGGCTTGCAGGCGATGGCCGTGCGGATACCCATTTTCCGATAGCTGGCTTTGGATAACCGGACCTGTCCGGCAATGACGGCGACGGGGACATGGAAGTGGGCGGCGGCTTCGGCTACGGCGGAAACAACTTTTCCATATAGGCTTTGGCGGTCGAAACAGCCTTCGCCGGTGATAATCCAATCGGCGTCGGCAAGCTCGTCGGCAAGGCGGGTGAAATTGATAACGGTCTTCGGGCCGGAGACGAGTGCGGCATTCATAAAGGCCAGCGCGCCGGCGGCGAGCCCTCCGGCAGCGCCGGCTCCGGGGACATCGATGTCTTTTGCGATCTGACTTTTGACAAGGCGGGCCAAGTTCTCAAGGCCCTTTTCGAGTCTTTCGACCATTCTGGGCGTTGCGCCTTTCTGTGGGCCATAGATTCGGGCGGCACCGTGTCTTCCACAAAGGGGATTGTCCACATCGCAGAGGACTTCGACTTTGGTGGGAATTGGTTTTCTCGGTTCGATGATTGAGGCGATGTGGGGCAGGCCGGCCCCGGTCAGTGGGACGGGGGTGCCTTTCTTGTTCAGAAATGTCCAGCCGAGTGCGGCGGCGGCCCCGATGCCGCCATCGACCGTCGCGCTGCCGCCTACGGCAAGCAGTATCTTTCTCGGTTGGTATTTGATGGCGGCTTTTATGAGTTGTCCTGTGCCGTAGGTGGTGGTTTTCATGGGGTTGTATTGTCGCGGTGACAACAGTTGCAGGCCGCTGGCCGAGGCCATCTCTATTAGAGCGGTCCGCGTACCTGGAAACCAGGCGAATCCGGCTTCCACGCGTGTGTTGGGCAAGGGTCCGGTGACTCTTCGGCGAAGCCACCGGCCCGGCGCGGAGGCGAGCATGGCCTCGGCGGTGCCCTCGCCGCCGTCGGCCATTGGCTTGATAACCACACGAACAGCGGGCGCATGCTCGGCAATGACCTGCGCAGCGATTTGACAGGCCCGACCTGCACGAATGGTACCCTTGAACGAGTCGAAGGCTATAACGATTTTCATAAACTTGCGCGTCTCATACAATTCATCGCATATTCTAAGCCTTGGCCTGCGCAATTCAACCAAACTCGCCTGCAGGCGGCAGGACAAAAAGGGTCGAGCATTGGCCGTGTAGTGTGATATAATGGCCGCTTGTGGTCTGTGTCGAAACGCCTGAGTACCAAAGGCGTCGGCTATGAATCGGCCAAGACGAGGATTCGATTGAAGCTGGACAAGGCGTTTACCCTGATTGAGCTGCTCGTGGTGATAGCGGTTATCGCGCTGTTGCTTTCGATACTGCTGCCGGCGCTGCAGCGGGCGAAGGAGCAGGCGAGACGCGCGATGTGCGCAAGCAACATTCGCCAGCATATTTACGCGCTCACGATGTATGCCAATGAAAATGACAGCAAGCTGCCGCCCCGGCAAATCGGCGGTAACTGGCTCTGGGACATGGACAACGACGCCGTGGATTATATCCTGCGAAGCGGTGCGGTGCGAGAGACCTTCTACTGCCCATCCAACAAACAGCAGAAGATGCACGCCGACAAATACTGGTTCTACCACGGCGGCTATCATGTCACCGGGTATTTCTGGATGACCGATACCACGCCGCCCAGGGGCTGGCAGCCGTTCGGCTCGGGGAACAAGAAATGGCTGACCTCGATAGCAGGCAAAGATGCGGTAGGCGCCGAGCTGGTCACCGACGTCGCGCTCAGCGATCAGAGGGATTACGGCCCGCCTCAATATCCCTACGGAAATTTCGCCAGAAATTCGGGCGGCATGTACAGCCGATACGGCATCTACGACGTGACGAGCCATCTGCGCAGCGAGAGTGAGTGTTTGGGCGGCAGCGTGGGGTTCACCGATTGCCACGTGTACTGGCGGCCTTTCAAGGATATGGAGAGCCGCTTCCCGCCCGACAACTATCCCACCCACTGGTGGTGAGCTGCTTCTCTTGTCTTTGGCCTTGCCTCAAAAACACAGAAAACCTCCTCGCAAACAGACCGAATGCCATACTTTATATCTCACGGATCCCTGACAAAAACCAGCGCCCCATACATCACACCACCAAACCAATTCGCCCGCCGCCGCCGCAATCACCTTCGCATACTGATAATAAATCAAATCCTGTATCCTCTTCACCTCTCTATCCCGCATCTTACAAAATCCACGAACTTTTCCGCCATCCGCCTTCTGTCATTCCTGCGCACGCAGCAATCCACACTTGGACATTCCACATTCCTTGTTCATTGTTCGAGATTCATTCCCCCATCTGTCCGCCGCCGGCACTGCCGGCGGTCCCTTCTTTCACAACGCCGTCGCCGTCTCGCCGACGCTCCCCTTGCTTGCCCGCCACGTCGTTTGGCGGGTCATTCCTGCGCAGGCAGGAATCCACCGCCCCATTAATCAATTATCAATAATCCTTAATCACTTTGAAGCCCCCCGCCCTTTACCCCGTTAGAAATAAGCCGCCTCCTGGCCCGGCACCTTGATCCTACGTGCCTATAAGGCACCGACCCTATCTCACGAGGGATTTCTAACCGGGGCACACGACTCCAGATACCTCTTCAATGCCTTCACAAAACTTATGGATTAACCCCCATTGTCATCCTGAGCGACTTGTCCTCCGAAGCCTTGGCGAAGGAGGAAGCGAAGGATCTGGCCCCCGCCGATTCGGCGACTTCCCTCCCGTTAATCAATACTTGTCCGCCTGTGGCGGAATCAATAATCCTTAATCCTTTCTCTCGTCCCCCACCCTTCTCAAAAACCTCCCCAAGAGGTCCTCCTCAAGCCCGCCCTCCGAAAGCGCCTCCCGCATCCCTGCAACATCATCCGCAAACTCAACCGCCGCCCCCAAAAGGACCTCCGTCGCCCTTCCCCCACCCGCCTCCTCCATAAACCACCCCATCGCCCTGTTCGCCCATTCCGCCGCCTCGCTCGTACCCCCTAACCCGCATATTTCACAGGGGAATCAAAATCAGCGGCGACGGGTAATTTTGGCTGAAAGTTGGTTCAGCAGGCTTGTTTTGACACATTCGGCGCACAACAGCCCCTTACCCCCATACAGCAATCGGGATTTTCGGGCTG